>NZ_JBIFFQ010000001.1:0-756004 GCF_043557285.1 Sulfitobacter sp. 1A13421 | reverse complement strand
TTAAGACGTGGGAGAGTAGGTCATCGCCAAACCTAATAAGTTCCTAGACTACAGTATCTCTCTACGATGATCAGAATGACAAAACCGCCGCAGCTCAATGCTGCGGCGGTTTTGCGTTGGCGGGGGGAGTGATGCCCAATAACTGTCTATTTTCCGCCCTTCACTTGGCGCAATAGTTCGGTAACTCTTTCGCAACTGCGTAGAGAGACTGATATGACGCCCCCCATTGAAAAGGCTGCCCCTTCTTCGTCCGACTTGGACCCCGCCGCGATGTCTGCGATTCGGAACGTCATGGCAGATGCACAGAGTGCTAAGAACCCACGCGCCGATACGGGAGCGGCAGAGCCCCCGGTGGCCCCTCGGCGGTCGGGGCGCGTGGCTTTTCCGGACTTGCCGGAGCCGGAGGCCGTAGAAGTTGATATCAGGAAGCCATCGCGCCGTAAGCGTACTGCGAAACGTCCTCCGGCCCGGGCGGTGATCCTCAGCCTTCTGGCGCTGGCGGTGGTTCTACGCCCTTGGTTGGTGTTCGGCGTGGTATTCGTCACTGTGTTTATCGTGTTGGGGGTCTTCCTCGCCCTTGGCTACGACGGGTTTTGGCAACGGGCGATGGCGCTTGGGCGCTGGTATGCCGCGCGGCGGCCCGAGCGTGCGGCGGCGCTTCATGCGCGTTTGGATGCTTTCGCCATGAAATGGGACGCCGTGCTCGACCGATTCCCCGAAGGCACCGTCGACGGGCTGTATCTTCCTGACTTTGGCGAGATGGCAGCGGCAGAGGCGCGGCATGACGCGGCGCTTGACCGCCGGTTCGATCGTCTGCGCGACCCGGAAGCCTGAGGCGCGCGCGAAGACGTCTTGAAACTAGGGGGCGGACCCGTTACATCCGCCCAATCGGGCAACAGGGAAAGATGTCATGGCCACCACCAATCCGCTTCAGTTCATCCAGCAGGTTCGCACCGAAGTTGCAAAGGTTGTTTGGCCGACAAAGCGCGAAGTGATGCTGACCACGGTGATGGTCTTTATCCTTGCCGCGCTGACAGCTGTTTTCTTTGCAATTGTCGATATCCTGATCCGCGGCGGCTTGCAGCAGATCCTTGGGATGTTCGGCTGAGCACCGCCCGCATGGGTGATTTTATCTTTACACCCTTGAAACCTGCGTCTGCGCGGGCTATTGCGCAGACCTGACCTGAAAAGGGCGTGCGGCGATTCGAGTTGCGCGCCGATTTTTTGTTCAGATGTTGCGGGGGCTTGGCCCCCGTGTTGATTGACGAATTTCATGCCGGGGCAGCCCGCATGGCAAGACAGGGACCAGAGTTCAGATGGCAAAACGGTGGTATTCGGTCAGTGTCCTGTCGAACTTCGAAAAGAAGATCGCCGAGCAGATCCGCGCGTCCGTGGCCGAGCAGGAACTTGAAGACCAGATCGACGAAGTGCTGGTGCCCACCGAAGAGGTGATCGAGGTCCGGCGCGGCAAGAAGGTGACAACCGAGCGTCGCTTCATGCCCGGCTATGTGCTGGTGCATATGGAAATGTCCGACGCGGGCTATCACCTGATCAACTCGATCAACCGCGTCACCGGGTTCCTTGGCCCGCAGGGCCGCCCGATGCCAATGCGCGATGCCGAGGTTCAGGCGATCCTGGGTCGCGTGCAGGAAGGCGAAGAAGCGCCGCGCACGCTGATCCACTTTGAGGTCGGTGAGAAAGTGAAGGTCGCCGATGGTCCGTTTGAGGATTTCGACGGCATGATCGAAGAGGTGGACGACGAGAACCAGCGTCTCAAGGTTTCGGTCTCGATCTTTGGCCGGGAGACCCCGGTTGAATTGGAATTCACTCAGGTCAACAAGCAGGTCTGAGTGTGCGGCGGGGTACACCCCGCCATCCCGGCATCTGAGGGTGTCGGTCATTGTGGGAGGGACGGGCGCCGCGGCGTCTAGGCCCGGACCACGCAACGAAGAACCCGCGGGGCGCGCCCCAAGGGTGTTGAAAGGAGAAGGCCAATGGCCAAGAAACTCGTCGGTACGATGAAGTTGCAAGTTAAAGCGGGTCAAGCAAACCCGTCCCCGCCCGTGGGTCCCGCCCTCGGTCAGCGCGGCATCAACATCATGGAATTCTGCAAGGCGTTCAACGCCAAGACCGCAGACATGGAGCCGGGCGCACCGTGCCCCACCGTGATCAGCTACTATCAGGACAAGTCCTTCACCATGGACATCAAGACGCCCCCGGCGTCCTACTACCTGAAGAAAGCTGCCAAGGTGAACTCCGGCGCGAAAACGCCCTCGCGTGAAACCGTCGGCACCGTGACCACCAAGCAGCTGCGCGAGATCGCAGAAGCAAAAGCCGCCGACCTGTCCGCGAACGACGTGGAAGCGGCGATGAAAATCATCCTGGGCTCCGCCCGGTCCATGGGCATCGAGGTGAAGTAAGATGGCAAAACTTGGAAAACGCACCCGCGCCGCCCGTGAAGCTTTTGCTGGCAAAGAAGAGATCACCGTTGAAGAAGCAGTAAGCCTCATCAAAGCGAACGCCACCGCGAAGTTCGACGAAACCATCGAGATCGCGATGAACCTCGGTGTTGACCCGCGTCACGCGGACCAGATGGTCCGCGGTGTTGTCGGCCTGCCCAATGGCACCGGCAAAACCATGCGCGTTGCCGTCTTCGCCCGTGGCGCGAAAGCTGAAGAAGCCGAAAAGGCGGGCGCAGATATCGTTGGCGCAGAAGACCTGATGGAAACCGTGCAGTCCGGCAAGATCGACTTTGATCGTTGCATCGCGACACCCGACATGATGCCGATCGTTGGCCGTCTGGGTAAAGTGCTTGGCCCCCGCAACCTGATGCCGAACCCCAAGGTTGGCACCGTGACCATGGACGTCGCTGACGCCGTGAAAGCGGCCAAGGGTGGCGAAGTGCAGTTCAAAGCCGAAAAGGGCGGTGTCGTCCACGCAGGCGTTGGCAAGCTGTCCTTCGACGAAGCCAAGCTGGTTGAGAACATCCGTGCCTTCGTCGGCGCCGTGTCCAAAGCCAAGCCGGCCGGTGCCAAGGGCACCTACATGAAAAAGATCAACCTGAGCTCCACAATGGGCCCGGGCGTGTCGGTCGCTGTCGAGAACGCGACCGCCGAGTGATCCCGTGGGTGGGGGCCAGCCTCCCACCTTACGACCCGAGATTTGGCGGCTTCGGTTGCCAGATACGCAAGGACCAGAAGATCGGTCCGCGCGTCTGTCCGAGACGGAGGGTTTGGGCTTTGGCCTGAATAATTCCTTCCTGAGATGGGAAACCGGAAATTCCTGCCTTCGGGCGGTTTTGGCCGGGACCCTGACATTGGACCCGAATGGGGTGCAGAAGACCGCATCCTGAACTGAGCCGGGGGGCAACCCCCAAATTTGGAGTGAAACTGTGGATAGAGCACAAAAAGAACAGTTGGTCGACGAACTCGGCCAAATCTTTGAAAGCTCTGGCGTCGTTGTGGTTAGCCACTACGTCGGTTTGACAGTTGCCGAAATGCAGGACCTTCGGGCGCGCGCACGCGCAGCCGGTGGGGCCGTGCGTGTTGCCAAAAACAGGCTCGCCAAGATCGCCCTTGAGGGCAAGCCATGCGAAAGCATTGCTGACCTTCTGACGGGTATGACCGTTCTGACCTATTCTGAGGATCCTGTGGCTGCGGCCAAGGTTGCTCAGGAGTTCGCCAAGGAAAACAGCAAGCTTGTTATCCTCGGCGGCGCAATGGGCGAGAACGCGTTGGACGCCGCCGGTGTCGAAGCCGTGTCGAAAATGCCTTCGCGCGAGGAGCTTATCTCCTCCATCGCGGGCATGCTCGGCGCACCTGCTTCGAACATCGCCGGGGCCATTGGCGCACCTGCAAGCAACATCGCATCCATCTTGTCCACCATCGAGGACAAGGCGGCTGCGTAAGGCAAATCGTCAAACTGGCGCACGGGTTGAACACGCGCGTTGGAACACACATATCGTAACGGAAAGAGCTAAACATGGCTGATCTGAAAAAACTGGCAGAAGACATCGTTGGTCTGACTCTGCTTGAAGCACAAGAACTGAAAACCATCCTGAAAGACGAGTACGGCATCGAGCCCGCCGCTGGCGGCGCAGTGATGATGGCCGGCCCTGCTGAAGGTGGCGCTGCCGAAGAAGAAAAGACCGAATTCGACGTCGTTCTGAAGAACGCCGGCGCATCCAAGATCAACGTGATCAAGGAAGTCCGCGGCATCACAGGTCTCGGCCTGAAAGAAGCCAAAGACCTGGTCGAAGCCGGTGGCAAGATCAAAGAAGGCGTCGACAAAGCCGAAGCCGAAGACATCAAAGGCAAGCTGGAAGCAGCTGGCGCCGAAGTCGAGCTGGCCTAAGCCAGAGGTGCGTGTCCTCACGCACCACGCATGAACAAGGGCTGGACGGGAATTTTCCTGTCCAGCCTGACCTGTTTTGACGAATGTTCCCCGCGGGAGCATTTCTCTGGAGAGGTCCAAGGTCGGAAGGGGTGCAGTGGGACGCATTCCAAGAATTGACCCGGATTTTCCGCTCTTATGGGCGCGCACCACGGCCCCGGTGGTTGATGCGCTCGGCGAGAGACACGAAAGGTGACACGACACATGGCACAATCCTTCCTTGGCCAGAAACGTCTGCGTAAATATTACGGCAAGATCCGCGAAGTGCTGGAGATGCCGAACCTCATCGAGGTTCAGAAATCCTCCTATGATTTGTTCCTGAATTCCGGCGACGCCGAGACCCCCACCGATGGTGAGGGGATCACGGGCGTTTTCCAGTCGGTCTTCCCGATCAAGGACTTTAACGAGACTTCGGTACTCGAATACGTCAAGTACGAGCTGGAAAAGCCCAAGTACGACGTTGAAGAATGCCAGCAGCGCGACATGACCTACAGCGCGCCGCTGAAAGTGACCCTGCGCCTCATCGTGTTCGATGTGGACGAGGACACCGGCGCCAAGTCCGTCAAGGACATCAAGGAGCAGGACGTCTTCATGGGTGACATGCCCCTGATGACCCCGAACGGCACCTTTGTCGTCAACGGCACCGAGCGTGTGATCGTCTCCCAGATGCACCGCTCCCCGGGCGTGTTCTTTGACCACGACAAGGGCAAGACCCACTCCTCGGGCAAGCTGCTCTTCGCCTGCCGCATTATCCCCTACCGCGGCTCCTGGCTGGACTTCGAGTTCGACGCCAAGGACATCGTCTATGCCCGCATCGACCGTCGCCGCAAGCTGCCGGTGACGACCCTGCTTTATGCCCTGGGGCTGGACCAAGAAGGCATCATGAATGCCTATTACAACACCGTCACCTTCAAGCTGGAGAAGAACAAGGGTTGGGTTGCGCCCTTCTTCCCCGACCGCGTGCGCGGCACCCGTCCGACCTACGATCTGATCGACGCCAACACTGGCGAGATCCTCTTCGAGGCCGGCAAGAAGGTCACCCCCCGTGCGGTCAAGAAGCTCTTGGACGAAGGCAAGGTCAAGGAACTGCTGCTGCCGTTCGACCACATCGTCGGCAAGTTCGTCGCGCGTGACATCATCAACGAGGAAACCGGTGCGATCTACGTCGAGGCCGGTGACGAGTTGACGCTGGAATACGACAAGGACGGGACGCTGATCGGCGGCACCGCGAAGGAGCTGATCGACGCCGGCATCACCGAAATTCCGCTGCTGGACATCGACAACGTCAACGTCGGCCCCTACATGCGCAACACCATGGCGATGGACAAGAACATGAACCGCGACACCGCGCTCATGGACATCTACCGCGTCATGCGCCCGGGCGAGCCGCCCACCGTCGAGGCCGCGTCTGCGCTCTTCGACACGCTGTTCTTCGATAGCGAGCGTTACGACCTTTCCGCCGTGGGCCGCGTGAAGATGAACATGCGTCTGGCGCTCGACAAGCCCGACACGCAGCGCACGCTGGACCGTGACGACATCGTCGCCTGCATCAAGGCGCTGGTGGACCTCCGCGATGGCCGTGGCGACATCGACGACATCGACCACCTTGGCAACCGTCGTGTGCGCTCGGTCGGCGAGCTGATGGAAAACCAGTACCGCGTCGGCCTGCTGCGCATGGAGCGCGCGATCAAGGAGCGTATGTCCTCGGTCGAGATCGACACCGTGATGCCGCAGGACCTGATCAACGCCAAGCCCGCCGCGGCTGCGGTGCGTGAATTCTTCGGCTCCTCGCAGCTGTCGCAGTTCATGGACCAGACCAACCCGCTGTCGGAAGTGACGCACAAGCGTCGTCTTTCGGCGCTTGGGCCGGGTGGTCTGACCCGTGAACGTGCGGGCTTTGAAGTGCGCGACGTGCACCCGACACACTATGGCCGGATGTGCCCGATTGAAACGCCGGAAGGTCCGAACATCGGTCTGATCAACTCGCTGGCCACCTTTGCCCGCGTGAATAAATACGGCTTCATCGAAACGCCGTACCGCGTCGTCAAAGACAGCACCGTCACCGACGAAGTGCACTACATGTCCGCGACCGAGGAAATGCGTCACACCGTGGCGCAGGCGAACGCCAACCTCGACGAGAACATGAAGTTCGTGAACGAGATGGTCTCGACCCGTCAGTCCGGTGACTACACGCTGGCGCCCACCGAGAACGTGGACCTCATCGACGTAAGCCCGAAGCAGTTGGTCTCGGTCGCCGCATCGCTGATCCCGTTCCTCGAAAACGACGACGCCAACCGCGCTCTCATGGGCTCGAACATGCAACGTCAGGCGGTTCCGCTTCTGCAAGCCGAGGCACCGCTCGTCGGCACCGGCATCGAAGAAGTCGTGGCACGCGACTCTGGCGCTGCCTACACGGCACGCCGCGCGGGTATCATCGACCAAGTCGATGCTTCGCGTATCGTGATCCGGGCCACCGAAGACCTTGAGCTGGGCGACGCGGGCGTGGACATCTACCGCATGCGCAAGTTCCAGCGCTCGAACCAGAACACCTGCATCAACCAGCGTCCGCTGGTGAAAGTGGGCGAGAAGGTCACCAAGGGTCAGGTCATCGCCGATGGTCCGTCGACCGACATGGGGGAACTGGCGCTCGGTAAGAACGTCGTCGTCGCCTTCATGCCGTGGAATGGCTACAACTACGAAGACTCCATCCTGATCTCCGAGCGGATTTCCCGCGACGACGTCTTCACCTCGATCCACATCGAGGAATTCGAAGTCGCCGCGCGTGACACGAAGCTCGGGCCAGAAGAGATCACCCGCGACATCCCGAACGTCGGCGAGGAAGCCCTGCGCAACCTCGACGAAGCGGGCATCGTCTACATCGGTGCGGACGTGGAGCCGGGCGACATCCTCGTCGGCAAGATCACCCCGAAGGGCGAAAGCCCGATGACGCCGGAAGAGAAGCTTCTGCGCGCCATCTTTGGTGAGAAAGCCTCGGACGTGCGCGACACCTCGCTGCGGGTGAAGCCGGGCGACTTCGGCACCGTCGTCGAAGTCCGCGTCTTCAACCGTCACGGCGTCGAGAAAGACGAACGTGCGCTGCAGATCGAGCGTGAGGAAGTCGAACGCCTGGCCCGTGACCGGGACGACGAGCTGGCCATCCTTGACCGCAACATCTACGCGCGCCTCAAGGATATGATCCTTGGCAAGGTCGCCGTCAAAGGCCCGAAAGGCGTGAAGGCGAACAGCCAGATCACCGAGGAACTGCTGGAAACCCTGACCCGCGGTCAGTGGTGGCAGCTGGCTCTCGAGGACGAGGATGACGCCAAGATCGTCGAAGCCCTGAACGAGCAGTACGAGATCCAGAAACGGACCTTGGATGCACGTTTCGAGGACAAGGTCGAGAAAGTCCGCCGTGGCGACGACCTGCCCCCGGGCGTGATGAAGATGGTCAAGGTCTTCGTGGCGGTGAAGCGCAAGCTGCAGCCGGGCGACAAGATGGCCGGTCGTCACGGGAACAAGGGTGTGATCTCGAAAGTGGTGCCAATGGAGGACATGCCGTTCCTCGCCGATGGTACCCCGGTCGACTTCTGCCTCAACCCTCTGGGTGTTCCATCGCGGATGAACGTTGGTCAGATCCTCGAGACACATATGGGTTGGGCCGCACGCGGTCTGGGCCTGAATGTTGACGAGGCGCTGCAAGAGTACCGCCGTTCGGGTGATTTGACACCGGTGCGCGAAGCGTTGAGCTTGGCCTATGGCGATGATGTCTACGAAGAAGGCATCAGCGGCATGGACGAGGACACGCTGCTCGAAGCGGCTGGCAACGTGCGCCGCGGTGTGCCGATTGCTACGCCCGTCTTTGACGGTGCCAAGGAAGCGGACGTGAACGACAGCCTCAAGCGGGCCGGGTTCGACACCTCCGGTCAGTCGGTGCTCTTCGATGGTCGGACAGGCGAGCAGTTCGCGCGTCCGGTGACCGTCGGCGTGAAGTACCTGCTGAAGCTGCACCACCTGGTGGACGACAAGATCCACGCGCGTTCGACCGGGCCGTACTCCCTCGTCACACAGCAGCCGCTGGGTGGTAAGGCGCAGTTCGGTGGCCAGCGCTTCGGTGAGATGGAGGTCTGGGCTCTGGAAGCCTATGGCGCCGCCTATACCCTGCAGGAAATGCTGACCGTCAAGTCGGATGACGTCGCGGGCCGGACCAAGGTCTATGAAAGCATCGTCAAGGGCGAGGATAACTTCGAAGCGGGCATTCCGGAGAGCTTTAACGTTCTCGTCAAGGAAGTGCGCGGCCTCGGCCTGAATATGGAACTCCTGGATGCGGAGGAGGATGAGTGAGGCATAGACGGAATTTTTTAAAAATTCCGGGCCGTTTTCTTTCAAAGAAAACGGCACCCCTCACTCCCAACGCACCCCTTTCAAGGATTTGAAAATGAACCAGGAACTGACAAACAACCCGTTCAACCCGCTGACGCCGCAAAAAGCGTTTGACGAAATCAAGGTCTCCTTGGCCTCGCCCGAGCGGATCCTGAGCTGGTCCTTCGGTGAGATCAAGAAGCCGGAAACCATCAACTACCGTACGTTCAAGCCCGAGCGTGACGGCCTGTTCTGCGCGCGTATCTTTGGCCCGATCAAAGACTACGAATGCCTCTGCGGCAAATATAAGCGCATGAAGTATCGCGGCGTCGTCTGCGAGAAATGCGGTGTGGAAGTCACGCTGCAAAAGGTCCGCCGTGAGCGTATGGGCCACATCGAGCTGGCCTCGCCGGTGGCGCACATCTGGTTCCTCAAGTCGCTGCCCTCGCGCATCGGTCTGATGCTGGACATGACCCTGCGTGACCTCGAGCGCGTGCTCTACTTCGAAAACTACGTGGTGATCGAGCCGGGCCTCACCGATCTTCAATACGGTCAGATGATGACCGAAGAAGAATATATGGACGCACAAGACGCCTATGGCATGGACGCTTTCACCGCCAACATCGGCGCCGAAGCGATCCGCGAGATGCTGGCGGCGATCGACCTTGAAGCTGAAGCCGAGAACCTGCGCGCCGATCTGAAAGAGGCGACAGGCGAGCTGAAGCCCAAGAAGATCATCAAGCGTCTGAAAGTGGTCGAGAGCTTCCTTGAATCCGGCAACCGTCCCGAGTGGATGGTCATGACCGTGATCCCGGTGATCCCGCCAGAACTGCGGCCGCTGGTGCCGCTGGATGGTGGCCGCTTTGCGACCTCGGACCTCAACGACCTGTATCGCCGCGTGATCAACCGGAACAACCGTTTGAAACGTCTTATCGAACTGCGCGCGCCCGACATCATCGTGCGCAACGAAAAGCGGATGCTGCAGGAATCGGTCGACGCACTCTTCGACAACGGCCGCCGTGGCCGCGTCATCACCGGTGCCAACAAGCGCCCGCTGAAGTCGCTCTCGGACATGCTGAAAGGCAAACAGGGCCGCTTCCGTCAGAACCTTTTGGGTAAGCGCGTCGACTTCTCAGGCCGTTCGGTCATTGTGACCGGCCCGGAGTTGAAGCTGCATCAATGTGGTCTGCCCAAGAAGATGGCGCTCGAACTGTTCAAGCCGTTCATCTACTCGCGGCTCGAGGCCAAAGGTCTGTCCTCTACCGTGAAACAGGCCAAGAAGCTGGTCGAGAAAGAGCGCCCCGAGGTTTGGGACATTCTTGATGAGGTGATCCGTGAACACCCCGTCATGCTCAACCGCGCGCCGACGCTGCACCGTCTGGGCATTCAGGCGTTTGAACCCGTCCTGATCGAAGGCAAGGCGATCCAGCTGCACCCGCTGGTCTGCTCGGCCTTCAACGCCGACTTCGACGGTGACCAGATGGCTGTTCACGTCCCGCTCTCGCTGGAAGCCCAGTTGGAAGCGCGTGTTCTGATGATGTCCACGAACAACGTTCTGTCGCCTGCAAACGGCGCACCGATCATCGTGCCGTCGCAGGATATGATCTTGGGTCTTTACTACACGACCCTTGAGCGTGAAGGCATGGTTGGCGAAGGCATGGTCTTCGGCTCCGTCGACGAGGTGCAGCACGCCCTCGACGCCGGTGCGGTTCACCTGCACTCGAAAATCAAGGCGCGGATCAAACAGATCGACGCTGAAGGCAACGAAGTGATGATGCGCTTTGACACGACCCCCGGTCGTATCCGTCTTGGTGCGCTTCTGCCGCTGAACGCCAAAGCGCCGTTTGATCTGGTCAACCGTCTGCTGCGCAAGAAAGAAGTGCAGCAGGTCATCGACACCGTCTACCGTTACTGCGGTCAGAAAGAGTCGGTCATCTTCTGTGACCAGATCATGACCATGGGTTTCCGCGAAGCTTTCAAAGCGGGCATCTCCTTCGGCAAAGACGACATGCTGATCCCCGACACCAAATGGCCGCTGGTTGAAGAGACCCGCGAGCAGGTGAAGGACTTCGAACAGCAGTATATGGACGGCCTGATCACTCAGGGCGAAAAATACAACAAAGTCGTCGATGCATGGTCGAAGTGTAACGACAAGGTGACCGAGGCGATGATGGGCTCCATCTCCGCCGTGACTCACCATGAGAACGGTTCCGAGAAAGAGCCGAACTCGGTCTACATGATGGCTCACTCCGGTGCTCGTGGCTCGGTCACGCAGATGAAACAGCTGGGCGGGATGCGCGGCCTGATGGCGAAGCCGAATGGCGACATCATCGAGACGCCGATTATCTCGAACTTTAAAGAAGGTCTGACCGTTCTCGAGTACTTCAACTCGACCCACGGTGCGCGGAAAGGTCTGTCGGATACCGCTCTGAAAACAGCGAACTCCGGTTACCTGACACGCCGTCTGGTGGACGTGGCGCAAGACTGCATCGTGCGCGAGCATGACTGCGGCACCGAAACCGCGATCACCGCCGAAGCGGCTGTCAACGATGGTGAGGTTGTCTCCTCGCTGGCCGAGCGTCTGCTGGGCCGTGTTGCGGCGGATGATATTCTGGTGCCCGGCACCGAGGATATTCTGGTGCCCGCAGGCACGCTGATCGACGAGCGCATGTCGGATGCCATCGACGAAGCCGGGGTGCAGTCCGCACGGATCCGCAGCCCGCTGACCTGTGATGCCGAAGAGGGCGTCTGCGCCATGTGCTATGGCCGTGACCTCGCACGCGGCACACTGGTCAACCAAGGTGAGGCCGTCGGCATCATCGCGGCCCAGTCGATTGGTGAACCCGGTACACAGCTGACGATGCGGACCTTCCACATCGGCGGTGTTGCGCAGGGTGGTCAGCAGTCCTTCCTTGAGGCCAGCCAGTCGGGCAAGGTCGCTTTCGAGAACGCACAGACGCTTGAAAACAGCGCTGGTGAAGTGCTCGTCATGGGCCGGAACATGAAGCTGTTGATCGTCGATGAGAATGGTGAGGAGCGGGCCAGCCACAAGATCGGCTACGGCACCAAGCTGCACGTCAAAGAAGGCGACGACGTGGCGCGCGGTGACAAGCTGTTCGAATGGGACCCTTACACCTTGCCGATCATTGCCGAGAAACCCGGCACGACCAAATACGTCGACCTGGTGTCGGGCATCGCGGTCAAGGAAGACACCGACGAAGCTACCGGCATGACCCAGAAGATCGTGATCGACTGGCGCGCGGCCCCCAAGGGCAACGAGCTCAAGCCCGAGATCATCTTGGTGGGTGAAGATGGTGAACCGGTCCGCAACGATGCGGGCAACCCGGTGACCTATCCGATGTCGGTCGATGCGGTTCTTTCGGTCGAAGACCAGACGCAAGTTCAGGCCGGTGACATCATCGCGCGTATCCCGCGTGAAGGTGCCAAAACCAAGGACATTACCGGTGGTCTGCCGCGTGTGGCCGAACTCTTTGAGGCACGTCGCCCCAAAGACCACGCCATCATCGCGGAAATCGACGGCTATGTCCGCTTTGGCAAGGACTACAAGAACAAGCGCCGCATCGCGATTGAAAGCTCGGATGATCCGGACGTGAAGGTTGAATACATGGTGCCCAAGGGGAAACACATCCCCGTGGCCGAAGGCGACTTCGTGCAGAAGGGTGACTACATCATGGACGGCAACCCCGCGCCGCACGACATCCTCGCGATTATGGGCGTTGAGGCCTTGGCCGAGTATATGATTGACGAGGTGCAGGACGTTTACCGCCTGCAGGGTGTGAAGATTAACGACAAACACATCGAAGTCATCGTGCGTCAGATGCTGCAGAAGTGGGAAATCCAGGAAAGCGGCGACACCACGCTGCTCAAGGGCGAACACGTCGACAAGCAGGAATTCGATCAGGCCAACGAGAAGGCCCTGTCGAAAGGTGGCCGTCCTGCCAAGGGCGAACCGATCCTCTTGGGCATCACCAAGGCGTCGCTGCAGACCCGCAGCTTCATCTCTGCCGCGTCCTTCCAGGAAACAACGCGCGTGCTGACCGAAGCTTCGGTTCAGGGCAAGCGGGACAAGCTGGTCGGTCTGAAAGAGAACGTCATCGTGGGCCGTCTGATCCCCGCCGGGACCGGTGGCGCGACGCAGGCGATGCGCAAAGTGGCGACAGACCGCGACAATGTCGTGATCGAAGCGCGCCGCGAAGAGGCCGAAGCCGCCGCCCGTCTGGCCGCCCCGGAAGCCTCTGTGGAGGACGACATCGTCGGTGGCGATGTGTTCAACACGCCAGTCGGTGACGACGAGAGCCTCGATTGATCGCAGCACCGCATTGAAAAACAAAAGCCCCCGCAGTGACGCTGCGGGGGCTTTTTTATGGGGTGGGCAAATGCCGCGGCTAGACACCGCCCCGGGGGGGCTGGTTTCTGAGGCCAAAGCCTTATATCCGCCACATAGTCCGAATAGGTTTGCAGAAGCTTAACCGTCGTAAGGTGCTTTGATGACGTCCCGCATTCTACATATCGACGACGACCCGATCGTTCTGGAACTGGTCAAGATGATCTTTTCCGACGACAGGTCGCTGAGCTTTGTCTCCTGCCTGAACGCCCGCGATGCGCTGGCCGTGGTCGATGATCTCAAGCCTGACCTGATCATCAGCGATATCTCCATGCCGGATATGGGCGGGTTGGAGCTGGCCCATCGGTTTGGCGAGAAGCCGGCCATCGCCGGGACGCCGATCATCTTTCTCAGTGGGCGCACCCGCGATCTTGAGGTCTATGACGCCTTCCGCGATCTGGCGGCGACGGTGATGCAAAAGCCGGTCGAGCCGGGGTTGCTGCGCAGCACGGTGCGCAATCTGCTGGCCAGCCAGCAGCAGCCGGTGGCGCAGGCTTCGAACCAGTAGAGCGCGCCGATCTGGGCGGGGCGGGCCGCCGTTCTTGACAGCCCCCGTAGCCGCTGCCAGTCATTCGGGGGCGGCAGTGATATAAGCCGCACCATTTTTCCCGGAGCGCTTTCATGTCCCCCAATACCATCGGCGCGCTGCTGATGATCGCCTCGATGGCCTGTTTCACGTTTAACGACACGCTGCTCAAAATGACCGACGGGGCGCTGCCCCTGTTTCAGCTGTTGTTCCTGCGCGGGGTGACGACTTCGGTGCTGATCTTGGCCCTTAGTCGGCAGCTTGGTCGGATCGATTTTCGGCTTCATGCACGGGACTGGCAGGTCATCGGCCTGCGTTCGGTGGCCGAGATCGCGGCGGCATATTTCTTTCTCACCGCGTTGTTCAACATGCCCTTGGCGAATGTCACCGCCATCCTTCAGGTCGTGCCGCTTTCGGTGACGCTGGCGGCGGCGCTGGTGTTCCGGCAGGCGGTCGGCTGGCGGCGTTTAGTCGCCATCGGCATTGGTTTCTGCGGCGTGCTGTTAATCGTCAAACCGGGGGCGGAAGGGTTCAATATCTGGTCGATCTACGTTCTGATCGCCGTGCTCTGCGTGACGGTCCGTGACCTGTCGACCCGCGCCTTGTCACCGGCGGTACCCTCGATGACCGTGACTTTCGTGACCGCCCTGTCGGTGATGACGGCGGCGGGCTTGGCGTCGCTGAGCGCGCCTTGGGCGCCGGTGACGCCCTCGGTCGCGGCGCTGATCGGCGGCTCAGGGGTCTTTGTGTTAGGCGGCTATTTCTTTTCGATCCAAGTGATGCGGGTGGGCGATATCGGCTTCATCGCGCCGTTTCGCTACACCGGCCTGCTCTGGGCGCTCTTGCTGGGTTGGGTCGTCTTTGGTGACTGGCCGGGGGCCTTGACGCTTATCGGCGCGGGGATCGTGGTGGCCACGGGGGTCTTCACCCTCTACCGTGAGCGGAAGTTAAAAGTTCAGGCCGAGAAGACGCGCCGCACCTGAGCTTGGTCGATGGCGAACCGTTCCTGAAACAGCGCTTCGCCTTCGGCATCCAGCGGGGCCACCTCTACATGCCGCGCCAGCCCTTGCCGCGAATCGTTCGAGCCGTTGTGGCTGCGCACGAACATCGCCGCATCGGGCAGGCTGACGCAGGGCATGAAGCGCGGCAGTTTCTCATGGGCGAAGTTCATGATGGTGAGTGGGCTGCCGCCCTTCACATACATCGCAAGTGCCGCGACGTTGAGCGGGCGGTACACTTCGGCGGCGCGGATGCCCTGCGGGCCGAATTCCGCGATGTAGCCCTTGGGCCAGTCAAAGGCGACGGAGCGCTGGCCTTTCAGCAGACCCGCGCTTTGCGCGACCGTTTGGCGCAGCCGGGCGATGAAGTCGACCGAGAACGCATCGTCGTCGTCGTAGCGGAATTGCAGGCAGGGTTCGGCCGGGTTGATCCGCGCGGCGTTCAGCACCTCCTTCATCACCTCCCGATGATTGCGCGGCGGCTCACGGTGAATAACCGCCTGCGGCAGATCGGCCAGCAACGATTCGAGGCGTCGGGCGTGGCGCTCGGGGAACTGGTCGCCGATGACGAAGACGAGAGAGAAGTCCGGGTCTGTCTGCGCTTTCAGGCAGGGCAGGGCGACGGTTTCGAGCAGGCGGAAACGTTCTTCGAGCCGGGCCGCGTCATAGAGATAGGCGATGCGTTCCTCGGTGGTCTCGTGGCCGACTTGAAAGCCGCCCAGAGCCGGGTAGGAAAAGCGGCAAAGGCCGATCGCTTGCATGGAGATTTCCTTTTGTCCTTCGCCGGACTATGGCGAGCCAGGCAGGGGCGTGGCAAGGGTGGAATGTGCGGCCCGGGCCCGGAAGCAAGCTGCAGGCGCCGGGCCATCACCCGGCAAACCTCCGCGACCCGACCGGGGCCCACCTGTTGACAGGCCCCGCGCAACGCTCTATACGCCCGCTATCTCGGAGGTGGAGGCCGCTCTGCCAGTCCGAATTCATAACTGAAGTGGTCACGATCCGGCCTACTACTGGCCCGATCCTCTGTTAACCCACCGCGTCGTTTTCCTCGGTACGGGAACGTTGCGGTCATTTTGCTTTGTGGACGCATGAAGTAACCGAAATTAGCCGCATGGGGGATCCCCCGTGTACACAATCTGAGCGATACGGGGATATAACCGGAATGCCAACGATCCAACAGCTGATCCGCAAGCCGCGGCAGCCGAAAGTCAAACGTTCGAAATCCATGCACCTGCAGGAGTGCCCGCAAAAGCGCGGCGTCTGCACACGCGTGTACACCACCACACCGAAAAAGCCGAACTCGGCGATGCGTAAGGTTGCCAAGGTGCGCCTGACCAACGGGTTCGAAGTGATCTCCTACATCCCGGGTGAGAGCCACAACCTTCAGGAACACTCCGTGGTGCTGATCCGCGGCGGTCGCGTAAAAGACCTTCCGGGTGTGCGTTACCACATCCTGCGCGGTGTTCTTGATACGCAGGGCGTGAACGACCGTAAGCAGCGTCGTTCGAAGTACGGCGCGAAGCGTCCGAAGTAATCTCGCACCGGTGGGGCCGCCCCCGCCGTTCCACCCGATGTTCGGTGGGGCCACGCCCCATCACCCGCCAAGAGGAAGACACTGACATGTCACGCCGCCACGCCGCTGAAAAACGCGAAGTCCTGCCAGACGCCAAATACGGTGATCTGGTTCTCACCAAATTCATGAACAACCTGATGATCGACGGCAAGAAATCTGTCGCCGAGCGTATCGTCTACAACGCGATGACCCGCGTCGAAGACAAGATCAAGCGCGCGCCGATCGAAGTGTTCCACGAAGCACTTGAAAACATCCAGCCCTCCGTCGAAGTGCGCTCGCGCCGCGTTGGTGGTGCCACCTATCAGGTGCCCGTCGAAGTGCGCCCCGAGCGTCGTCAGGCGCTGGCGATCCGCTGGTTGATCAAAGCCGCCCGTGCGCGTAACGAAAACACCATGGAAGAACGCCTTGCCGGCGAGCTGCTGGACGCTGTGCAGTCCCGTGGTACCGCTGTTAAAAAGCGCGAAGATACGCACAAGATGGCCGACGCGAACAAAGCGTTCAGCCACTACCGCTGGTAATCTCAACGTCGCGCCCGGTTTCGGGCGCGATCCGTTCGTACTGATATTTTCGAGGAAGCAGCCCCATGGCACGCGACTATCCGCTCCAACGCTACCGCAACTTCGGCATCATGGCTCACATCGATGCCGGTAAAACCACTTGTTCCGAACGCATCCTGTTCTACACCGGCAAAAGCCACAACATTGGTGAGGTGCATGACGGCGCCGCAACCATGGACTGGATGGAGCAGGAACAAGAGCGCGGCATCACCATCACCTCCGCCGCGACGACCACTTTCTGGCAGCGTCAGGAAGAGCCCACAGCCGATGCGACATCCGACACCAAGTTCCGGATGAACATCATCGACACCCCCGGCCACGTTGACTTCACCATCGAAGTTGAGCGTTCGCTGGCCGTTCTCGACGGCGCGGTTGCCGTTCTCGACGCCAACGCCGGTGTTGAGCCGCAGACCGAAACCGTCTGGCGTCAGGCTGACCGCTACAAGGTGCCGCGTATCGTTTTCGTCAACAAGATGGACAAGATCGGCGCGGACTTCTTCAACTGCGTGCACATGATCAAGGACCGCACCGGCGCCACGCCTGCTCCGATCCAGATCCCGATCGGCGCAGAGAACGAGCTGGAAGGCATCGTCGACCTCGTGACCATGAAAGAATGGGTCTGGGCCGGTGAAGACCTCGGTGCCGCTTGGGAACAGCGCGAGATCCGTGATAGCCTGAAAGAGACCGCCGACGAATGGCGTGCCAAGCTCATCGAGACCGCGGTCGAGATGGACGACGAGGCGATGGAAAACTACCTGATGGACGGGGCCGAGCCCGACGTCGACACCCTGCGCGACCTGATCCGCAAGGGTACTCTGGCCATCAAATTCATCCCCGTTCTCTGTGGCTCCGCCTTCAAGAACAAAGGTGTTCAGCCCCTCTTGAACGCCGTGATCGACTATCTGCCCAGCCCGCTGGACGTTGTCGACTACATGGGCTTCAAGCCGGGCGACGAGACCGAGACCCGCAACATCCCGCGCCGCGCGGATGACGACATGGCGTTCTCGGGCCTTGCGTTCAAAATCATGAACGACCCCTTCGTCGGCTCGCTGACCTTCACCCGCATCTACTCGGGCGTTCTGCGCAAGGGCGACACGCTTCTGAACTCGACCAAGGGTAAGAAAGAGCGCGTCGGTCGTATGATGATGATGCACTCCAACAACCGCGAAGAAATCGAAGAAGCCTTCGCGGGCGACATCATCGCGCTGGCGGGTCTCAAGGACACCACCACCGGTGACACGCTCTGCGCGCAGAACGATCCGGTCGTCCTCGAAACCATGACCTTCCCCGATCCGGTGATCGAGATCGCGGTCGAGCCGAAAACCAAGGCCGACCAGGAAAAGATGTCTGCAGGTCTGGCCCGTCTGGCCGCCGAGGACCCCTCTTTCCGCGTCGAGACCGATCTGGAATCCGGTCAGACCATCATGAAGGGCATGGGCGAACTTCACCTCGACATCCTCGTCGATCGTCTGAAGCGCGAATTCAAGGTCGAGGCGAACATCGGTGCGCCTCAGGTTGCCTATCGCGAGACCATCAGCCGCGAAGCCGAAATCACCTACACCCACAAGAAACAGTCGGGTGGTTCGGGTCAGTTCGGTGAGGTCAAGATGATCCTGACGCCGACCGAGCCGGGCGAAGGTTACTCCTTCGAAAGCCGCATCGTCGGTGGTGCCATTCCCAAGGAATACATCCCGGGCGTGGAAAAGGGTATCAAGTCGGTTCTGGACTCGGGTCCGCTGGCGGGCTTCCCGGTCATCGACTTTAAGGTTGCCCTGATCGACGGTAAGTTCCACGACGTGGACTCCAGTGTTCTTGCCTTCGAAATCGCCGCCCGTATGGGTATGCGTGAAGGCATGAAGAAAGCTGGCGCCAAGCTGCTGGAACCGATCATGAAGGTCGAAGTTGTGACCCCGGAAGAATACACCGGTGGCATCATCGGTGACCTGACATCTCGTCGGGGCCAGGTGCAGGGTCAAGATACGCGCGGCAACGCCATCGCGATCGACGCTTTCGTGCCGCTGGCCAACATGTTCGGCTACATCAACACCCTGCGTTCGATGTCGTCGGGTCGTGCGAACTTCACCATGCAGTTCGACCACTACGAACCCGTGCCGCAGAACATCTCGGACGAGATTCAGGCCAAGTTCGCTTAAGGAAATCGGCGCGTGGGAAACCGCGCGCCGACCCAAATCGTTGGGTGTGTGCTGCGCATACACCATTGAGAAAGACCAAAAGGAGCCAACACCATGGCAAAGGCAAAGTTTGAACGCACCAAACCGCACGTCAACATCGGCACGATCGGCCACGTTGACCACGGTAAAACCACGCTGACCGCGGCGATCACCAAGTATTTCGGTGACTTCCAAGCGTATGACCAGATCGACGGCGCGCCCGAAGAGAAGGCCCGCGGCATCACCATCTCGACCGCGCACGTTGAGTATGAGACCGAGAACCGTCACTACGCCCACGTCGACTGCCCCGGCCACGCTGACTATGTGAAAAACATGATCACCGGTGCGGCGCAGATGGACGGCGCGATCCTGGTTGTGAACGCGGCCGACGGCCCGATGCCCCAGACCCGCGAGCACATCCTGCTCGGCCGTCAGGTTGGCATCCCCGCCATGGTCGTCTTCATGAACAAAGTTGACCAGGTCGACGACGAAGAGCTGCTCGAGCTCGTCGAGATGGAAATCCGCGAACTGCTGTCCTCCTACGACTACCCCGGCGACGACATCCCCGTTGTTGCAGGTTCCGCTCTGGCGGCGATGGAAGGCAACAAGCCCGAGATCGGTGAAGAGTCGATCAAGAAGCTGATGGCCGAAGTTGACGCCTACATCCCGACACCTGAGCGTGCCGTGGACCAGCCCTTCCTGATGCCTGTCGAAGACGTCTTCTCGATCTCTGGCCGTGGTACCGTTGTGACCGGCCGTGTCGAGCGTGGCGTGATCAACGTCGGCGACGAAATCGAAATCGTCGGCATCCGCGACACCAAGAAAACCACCTGCACCGGCGTGGAAATGTTCCGCAAGCTGCTGGACCGGGGTGAAGCTGGCGACAACATCGGCGCCCTGCTGCGCGGCGTTGAGCGTGACGGCGTTGAGCGTGGTCAGGTTCTCTGCAAGCCCGGTTCCGTGACACCGCACACCAAGTTCGAAGCCGAAGCCTACATCCTCACCAAAGAGGAAGGTGGCCGTCACACGCCGTTCTTCGCAAACTACCGTCCGCAGTTCTACTTCCGTACAACTGACGTGACCGGCACCGTTCAGCTGGCAGAAGGCACCGAGATGGTCATGCCCGGCGACAACGTGTCCTTCGGCGTTGAGCTGATCGCACCGATCGCTATGGAAAACGGCCTGCGCTTCGCGATCCGCGAAGGTGGCCGGACTGTTGGTGCGGGCGTCGTTTCCAAAATCACTGAGTGATTTTGGATCGGGCTCTCAAGCCTGACGTCTGAAGGAATCGAAAGGCCGCAGCGTTTGCTGCGGCCTTTTGCGTTGGCGGGAGGGGGTACGGAGTGCGCCTGATACGGAGGGGACGGCGCGTTTTCCGGTTGTGATCGAACGCTGACGGGGTGCGCGGTCACGCCGGGGCGGCGTGACTTCGCGCACTGGTTCTAAAAACACGGGGGTTTTTAGAACCCTCTTGCCACTTGCTTTGATTCCCCCTATAGGACGCGCATCGAACCGGGGTGCGTCAGACGCGCCCCGTTTGATTTATTACCAAGGCGCGAAGAGGGGGCCGGATGAGCCTGCTTCCTCCAATCCGTTAGAATCCCAAAACAAGGGATATGCATATGGCCGTTCAAAGCCAGAACATCCGCATTCGCCTGAAGGCGTTTGACTACCGGGTGCTCGATGCCTCCACTCAGGAAATCGTCAGCACCGCCAAGCGCACAGGCGCTTCGGTTCGCGGTCCCATTCCGCTGCCGAACAAGATCGAGAAATTCACCGTTCTTCGTGGCCCCCACGTCGACAAGAAATCCCGTGACCAGTTTGAAATCCGCACGCACAAGCGTCTGCTGGATATCATCGATCCGACCCCCCAGACCGTGGACGCGCTGATGAAGCTCGACCTCGCCGCTGGCGTGGACGTCGAGATCAAGCTGCAATCGTAAAGCCGGGAGGGTAATCATATGTTGCGCTCAGGCGTTATTGCAAAAAAAGTCGGCATGACCCGGCTGTTCATGGAAGACGGCAAGCAGATCCCTGTGACCGTTCTTCAGTTGGACAAGCTTCAGGTTGTCGCACAGCGCACCGCGGACCGTGACGGCTACACCGCCGTTCAGCTCGGTGCCGGTTCGGCGAAAGCCAAACGTACAAGCCAAGCCATGCGTGGTCACTTCGCCGCGGCGAAAGTGGAACCCAAGCGCAAGCTGGCCGAATTCCGCGTCGACGCGGACGCGATGATCAACGTCGGTGAGGAAATCACCGCTGACCATTACTTCGCCGGTCAGTATGTCGACGTTGCGGGCACCTCCATCGGTAAAGGTTTTGCCGGTGCGATGAAGCGTCACAACTTCGGCGGTCTGCGCGCCTCGCACGGTGTGTCGATCTCCCACCGTTCGCACGGCTCCACAGGCCAGTGTCAGGATCCCGGCAAGGTTTTCAAAGGTAAGAAAATGGCCGGTCACATGGGTGCTGCCCGTGTCACCACGCAGAACCTCGAAGTCGTCAAGACGGACAGCGCGCGTGGCCTGATCATGGTCAAAGGCGCCGTTCCCGGCTCCAAAGGTGGCTGGGTCACCGTCAAGGATGCGGTCAAAAAACCGTTCCCCGAAGATGCGATCCTGCCCGCCGCTCTGAAATCCGCCGCTGACGAAGCTGCGAAAGCCGCCGAAGAGGCCGCCGCCGCAGCCGCCGCAGAGGCAGAAGCCGAAGCCAAGCGTTTGGCCGAAGAGCAAGCCGCACAGGAAGCTGAAGCGTTGAAAGCCGCAGAAGCCGAAATCGCAGCTGAAGGTTCGGATGCCGACAATTCCGATGCCGACGCTGACAAGAAAGAAGGTGACGCATGAAACTCGATGTCATCAAACTCGACGGTGGCAAAGCCGGGTCCGTAGACCTGGACGAAGCCCTGTTCGGCCTGGAGCCGCGTGCCGACATCCTGCACCGCGTCGTGCGCTGGCAGCGTAACAACGCGCAGCAGGGCACGCACAAGGTCAAGACCCGGTCCGAGACCAGCTACTCGACCAAGAAGATCTATCGCCAGAAGGGCACCGGCGGCGCACGCCACGGTGACCGCAACGCGCCGATCTTCCGCAAGGGTGGTATCTACAAGGGTCCGACCCCGCGCAGCCACGGCCACGAGCTGACCAAGAAGTTCCGCAAGCTGGGCCTGCGCCACGCGCTGTCCGCCAAAGCAAAAGCCGGTTCGCTGGTCATCATCGACGAAGCAACTTCCGAGGGCAAAACCGCCGCTCTGGCCAAGCAGGTCTCGAACCTGGGCTGGAAACGCGCGCTGGTCATCGATGGCGCTTCGGTCAACGAGAACTTCGCACAGGCCGCGCGCAACATCGATGGGTTGGACATCCTGCCGTCGATGGGCGCAAACGTCTATGACATCCTCAAGCGTGACACTCTGGTGATCACCAAAGCGGGGATCGAAGCATTGGAGGCACGCCTGAAATGAGCGCTAAGCATCAACACTACGACGTGATCCGCAAGCCGGTCATCACCGAGAAGGCAACCATGGCGTCCGAACAGAACGCCGTCGTCTTCGAAGTTGCGATCGAAAGCAACAAGCCGATGATCAAAGAGGCCGTCGAGGCGCTCTTCAACGTCAAGGTGAAGGCCGTGAACACGACCATCACCAAAGGCAAGGTCAAGCGTTTCCGGGGCCAGATGGGCCGCCGCAAAGACGTGAAAAAGGCCTATGTGACGCTCGAAGAGGGCAACACAATCGACGTCTCCACCGGGCTCTGATTTCCGGTTAGACATTTGGAAAAGGCCTCCGCATTGCGGGGGCCTTTTTCGTTTCGGGGATGCGCCGGGGCCCGGAACAAGCCGCAGGCGCCGGGCCATCGCCTGCCCGCCCGGACGGGTAGGCGATTTGGTGAGGCTGGACGTGACCTCGCAAAAGCACATCTCGGTTGAACCATAAAGTGGCACCAAGGTCCGTCAGATCGCCGACCCGCGGGCAGGCGCTGGCCCTCGGAGCATGAATGCCACCCCGGCCATGGACTAGCCACAGGCTCAACCCTCCCCCCAAAGCAGGCTGTTTCCAGCCTAAATGCCGCGACGTAACGGCAAAGGGTGACGCGGGCGTTGCTTGCGGCGTGCTTTCCTCTACAAGACCTCGGGTAACGACAAAAAGCAGGTCCATGTCCCACGAAAAATCTACCTCTGGCGCGTCTGCAGACGTGTCGAACGCGCGCGACTGGGTGCGCGTGCTGGCCCGTTACCGCGAGCCGAGCACATGGCGCAGCAGTTTTGAACTGGCGATCACGCTTGGCCCCTTCATCCTCCTATGGGCGCTCGCTTGGTGGGCGCTCTCAATCAGCGGCTGGCTGACGCTTGCCATCTCGCTGGTGAACGCGGGCTTCTTGCTGCGGCTCTTCGCGATCCAGCATGATTGCGGCCATGCGGCCTTTTTCAGCAGCCGTCGCACAAGCGATTGGGTGGGCCGCGTGTTGGGGGTGCTGACGCTGACGCCCTATGATGTCTGGCGACGGACCCATTCGATCCACCATTCCTCGGCCGGGAACCTTGGCCGTCGCGGAATCGGCGACATCCATACACTCACCGTGGCGGAGTATCGCGAGCTCGGGCTGTTCGGGCGTTTGCACTATCGCCTCTACCGTAATCCGATCGTGCTCTTCGGTCTTGGGCCGAGCTATCTGTTTTTCGTGCAGAACCGCGTCCCGCTGGGGCTGATGGCGCAGACACGCTATTGGCTGAGCGCGATGGGCACCAACCTGACGATCCTCGTAGCACTTGCGGTGATCTTCTACTTCGGGGGGATCATGCCCATTCTGCTGATCTTCGTGCCCAGCACCCTTCTGGCGGCCACGGCGGGCATGTGGTTGTTCTATGTGCAGCACCAGTTCGAGACGACCCATTGGGAGGAGAACGACGCTTGGGACCTGCATGATGCGGCTTTTCACGGCTCTTCGCATTACATCCTGCCGCGCCCGCTGCAGTGGCTGAGCGCCAATATCGGCATTCACCATGTGCACCACCTCTACAGCCGCATTCCCTTCTATCGCCTGCCGGAAGTGCTGCGCGATCATGTCGCCTTGGCGGAGGGGAACCGGATGACCATCCGCGAGAGCCTCGCCAATGCGCGGCTGCATCTGTGGGATGAGAAAAGCAAGCGCCTGTTGTCCTTCGCGCAGGCGCGCCGGGTCGCCTGAAGAAGCAGGATTTGGCTATGATCTAGGCCCCCGCTTTGGCGGGGGTCTTTGCATTTGGAGGGCTGTCATTACCTTGGCGCGATCCTCTCGACCGCTCGTTCAATCATGCGGCGACCCCGATAAAGTTCCGAAAAAAAAGCCATCAATTTTCTTGGAACAGAGCAGAAAGCTGCCGGTTGTCTCACCGTGGAAGACGGGGTGCTGCGCGCCTCACTTATCGTAAACGAACACGGGAGAGACCTAATGATCTATACCAAAACACTCATGGCTGGCGTATCCGCCGTTGCCCTTTTTGCGGCCGCTCCGGTTCTGGCGCAGGATGCGACAGAGAACGTCGAAGAGACCATCGAGCGCAATGCCGAAGTCGAAGCCGAGATGGAAGCCGAAGTCGAAGGTGGCGCAGCCGCGACCGCGAATGTTGCTGGCGGCCAAGTGGTTGTCGAGCAGGAAGACGCCGAAGTTGACGTGACCGTTCCCGAGCCCGATGTGAACGTCTCGCAGGACGCACCCGTTGTGACCGTTGAGCAGGGCCAGCCCGAAGTGAACGTCGCCGTTCCCGAGCCGACCGTTCGCGTGCAGCAGCAGGCCCCGATCATCACCGTAGAGCAGGCGCAGCCGCAGGTCACCGTGCGCATCCCCGAGCCGGTCGTGACCGTGCAGGTGCCGAAGCCGCAGGTTGACGTGGATACAGGCGAGCCGATCGTTGATCTGGAGCAGCCCGAACCCGTCGTGAAATTCGTGCGGCCCGAGCCGAAAGTCACCATCGAAGAAGCCGAGCCTCGCGTGACCGTCGAGCAGGCCGAAGCCAATGTGAACGTGGCCGAGTCCGACGAAGCGAAAGTGGATGTCGAGCAGAAAGAAGCCGACGTGAACGTGCAGCAGGGTGAAGACGCGAATGTCGTCGTCGAAGAAGCCGAAGCACCTCAGGTCAACGTTGAGGGTGCCGAAGGCGCAGAGATCGATGTCGAGCAAGAGCAAGCGCGCGTGCTGATGGAAGACTTCAACGCGGACGAGCAGGGCAATATGGCCGAAGAAGACCGTGCCCGCTATCAGGAGAACGTGCAGCGTCTGCCGATCTTTAACCTGACCGCCGAAGAACTGACTGGCCGCAGCGTTGCCACCGAGACCGGTGAAGATGTTGGCGAAATCGACTTCATTGGCGTCCGTGGCGACACCGTTGTTGCGATCATCGGCGTTGGTGGTTTCCTTGGTATGGGCGAAAACGAAGTCGCCATTCCGGTTGAAAAGCTGATCATGCGTGAAGACGAAGTCATCGTCCCCGGCGTGACCGAGGAGCGTCTGGAAAGCATGCCGGAATTCAACGAAGCCGAAGTTGAAATCCTCGACCCCGGTATGCGTCTGGCCGAGAGCATTGGCCTTGACTAATACCCACTTTGGGTAACTGCTAAACCAATAGAAGAAGGCGCTTCGGCGCCTTCTTTTCTTTTGTGCGGGGCAGGGGAGAGGATTTTCGCCATGCCCACTGGACGGGCTGTTGCGAACCTGTTACGTCGCCACATCGGCTCAGACCCCGGATTCGTCCGGGGTTTGGCTATTTGAACGATCCCGGTGGTTGGGATGCCTGCCTCGCAAGAGATTTAAACCCATCCACCACTCCCACAGGGGACCTTCGGGGCCCTATAACCAACGCGCTTTCACCTCGGTGCGAGCGTGCCTAGCAAACGGAAGACAGAGAACATGGCACTCAAGTCGTACAAACCGACGACGCCAGGCCAGCGTGGACTGGTACTGATCGACCGTTCGGAGCTGTGGAAAGGCCGCCCGGTCAAAGCCCTTACTCAGGGTCTGACCAAATCCGGTGGCCGGAACAACACCGGACGAATCACAATGCGTCGTACAGGTGGTGGTGCAAAGCGCCTCTACCGTATCGTTGATTTCAAGCGTAACAAGCTGGACATGTCCGCTGTTGTCGCGCGGATCGAATATGACCCCAACCGCACAGCCTTCATCGCACTGATCCAGTACGAAGACGGCGAGCAGGCCTACATCCTGGCCCCGCAGCGTTTGGCCATCGGCGACAAGATCATCGCCGGCGCCAAAGTGGACATCAAGCCCGGCAACGCGATGCCTTTCTCGGGCATGCCGATCGGTACGATCGTCCACAACATCGAGATGAAGCCCGGCAAAGGTGGTCAGATCGCCCGTGCCGCCGGCACCTACGCCCAGTTCGTGGGTCGTGACGGTGGCTACGCTCAGATCCGTCTGAGCTCCGGCGAGCTGCGTCTCGTGCGTCAGGAATGCATGGCCACCGTTGGTGCCGTCAGCAACCCCGACAACTCCAACCAGAACTACGGTAAAGCGGGCCGCATGCGTCACAAGGGCATCCGTCCTTCTGTGCGTGGTGTGGTGATGAACCCGATCGACCACCCGCACGGCGGTGGTGAAGGCCGGACCTCTGGTGGTCGTCACCCGGTTACTCCTTGGGGTAAGCCGACGAAGGGTGCCAAGACCCGCAACAAGAACAAAGCGTCCAGCAAGCTTATCATCCGCTCGCGTCACGCCAAGAAGAAGGGGCGTTAATCAATGGCTCGTTCAGTATGGAAAGGTCCTTTTGTCGACTCTTATGTCCTCAAAAAGGCAGAGGCTTCCCGTGAGGGCGGCCGTAACGAAGTGATCAAGATCTGGTCGCGCCGCAGCACGATCCTGCCCCAGTTCGTGGGTCTGACGTTCGGCGTTTACAACGGTCACAAGCACATTCCTGTCAACGTCAGCGAAGAAATGATCGGTCAGAAGTTCGGTGAATACTCCCCGACTCGGACCTACTACGGTCATGCCGCCGACAAAAAAGCGAAGCGGAAATAAGCCATGAGCAAGGATAAGAATCCCCGCCGCGTGGCAGACAACGAAGCAATGGCAAAGCTGCGCATGCTTCGTACGAGCCCGCAGAAACTGAACTTGGTTGCTGCCCTCATCCGTGGCAAGTCCGTGGACAAGGCGCTGACCGACCTCACCTTCTCCAAGAAGCGGGTCGCGCAGGACGTGAAGAAATGCCTTCAGTCCGCCATCGCCAACGCGGAAAACAACCACAACCTGGACGTCGATGAGCTGATCGTGGCCGAGGCCTATGTCGGCAAGAACCTGACCATGAAGCGCGGTCGCCCGCGGGCCCGTGGCCGGTTCGGCAAGATCATCAAGCCGTTTGCCGAGATCACGATCAAAGTGCGTCAAGTTGAGGAGCAAGCCTGATGGGTAACAAAGTCAATCCGATCGGTATGCGCCTTCAGGTGAACCGCACCTGGGACAGCCGCTGGTACGCCGACACCAAGGATTACGGTGATCTTCTGCTCGAAGACCTCGCAATCCGCGACTTCATCAAGAAAGAGTGCCACCAGGCCGGTGTTGCCCGTGTGATCATCGAACGTCCGCACAAGAAGTGCCGCGTCACGATCCACACAGCACGCCCCGGTGTCATCATCGGCAAGAAAGGCGCGGACATTGAGACGCTGCGCCAGAAGATTGCCAAGATGACCAACTCGGAACTGCACCTCAACATCGTTGAGGTCCGCAAGCCTGAGCTCGACGCACATCTGGTTGGTGAGAGCATTGCACAGCAGCTGGAGCGCCGGGTGTCTTTCCGCCGCGCCATGAAACGTGCCGTGCAGAACGCCATGCGCATGGGCGCATTGGGCATCCGCGTGAACCTCGCGGGTCGTCTGGGTGGTGCCGAGATCGCGCGTACCGAATGGTACCGCGAAGGTCGCGTGCCGCTGCACACATTGCGTGCCGACATCGATTACGCGCATGTCGAGGCGTCCACCGCCTACGGCATCATCGGGATCAAAACCTGGATCTTCAAAGGCGAGATCATGGAACACGACCCCGCCGCGCGTGACCGCAAGGCACAGGAACTCCAAGACGGCCCAGCACCTCGCGGTGCCGGCGGTCGTCGCTAAGGGGGAATGAGAAATGCTTCAACCAAAGCGTACTAAATTCCGCAAGCAGTTCAAAGGCTCGATCAAGGGTCTGGCGAAGGGCGGGTCTGACCTGAACTTCGGCACCTACGGCCTGAAGGCGCTGCAGCCGGAGCGGGTTACAGCCCGTCAAATCGAAGCGGCACGCCGCGCCATGACGCGTCATATGAAGCGTCAGGGCCGTGTCTGGATCCGCATCTTCCCGGACGTTCCGGTCACCTCCAAGCCCGTCGAAGTTCGTATGGGTAAAGGTAAAGGTTCCGTCGACTTCTGGGCCGCCAAGGTCAAGCCGGGCCGCATCATGTTCGAGATCGACGGTGTCGGCGAAGACGTGGCGCGCGAAGCCCTGCGTCTGGCAGCGATGAAGCTGCCGATCAAGACCCGGGTTGTGGTCCGCGAGGACTGGTAAGCCCGTAGCCCCGCAAGGGGCGGCTGAGAGAAAAGAAACCCCCGTCGAGCGATCGGCGGGGGTTTTGCTTTGTCAGTCTTCGCGGTCCAGTGCGAGCCAGAGTTTCCCGCCCCGGTAGCCGCCTTTCACCAGATGGCCCGGGGTGCTGATCTCGGGGTGGGCCTCGCTCCAATCCCGGAACTGGTCCCGGCTGACGATCCGGCCGCGGTGATCGCGGGCCGCTTTCAAAATGTAGGGGTCGGCGGGCGTCCCCTTCGGCACGACCATCACGCGGCTTGCGGGCAGGTCGAGTTGGTCGCTCAGCGCCTTGTCGTGTTGGTACCGGCCAATGAGGCGGTATCCCGCGTTGGCGTCGAAGACCACGCAAGGGGATTGTCCGCGCGCGCGGAGTGCGTCCACCACCTCGCGTACGGCGCGGATGTCAGGTGCTCCGGTTTTCCAGAACATGACGTTGGAGCCGTCGACGATGACCCAGTCTTTGCGCCCCCGGCGGAGTGATCGCAGGAGGAGGATCGCGCTGGCGATGACGCAGGGCAGGGCGATGAGCAGCAGGTCGCGGAATGCAGGGTTTGTGAAAGCAGCAGCCGTGGCGGCGGCAGAGGCGAGGAGAAGGATGCGGAGAAACATGGCGACGCGAATGACCTTTTAAATGCGATCAACTGTCGGGCAAGTTTTCCATCAGGGCAAGAAGCATGTCATGGCCACCCCGGCCCGGACTCAGGCCGCAGGTGCCGAACCTCAGCTCTCCCAGGCGTAGTTAAAACTGACCGACACCCGATCTTCCTCGATCATGTTCATCGGCACTTCGTGCCGCAGCCAGCTTTCCCACAGCAGCACGTCGCCCGCTTCGGGGGCCACATAGATGAAAGGCCGCAGTTCCTCGCGCGCGTCCTTCATCCGGCCCGGCGCAGCCATCATCATCGGCAGGCGTGGGTCTTCGAAACGGATCGCGCTGGCGCCCTCGGGCATGGTCACATAGGTCGTGCCTGAAATCACCGAATGCGGGTGGATATGCGAGGTGTGGATGCCGCCCTCGGGCAGGATGTTCAGCCAAAGCGAGTCGAGCACCAATTTACGCTCACCAAGATCGAATTCGAGGTCCTTGGCAAAGGCCGCGACATGTTTGTCGAGCGATTTGACCAAATCCTTAAAGATCGGAAACCGGTAGGGCAAGTCGTCCAGCGAGGCATATGAGGTGTAGCCCGCATAGCCGTTCTCTTCGCACCAGTCCTGACCGGCCTCGTCATCCTCGGCAATCGAGAAGCAGGAGGCGGCCAGTTCATCGGTGTCGATGGGCTTGCCGTGTTCCGACAGGGCGGCGTGATAGAGGCGGGTGGCGAAAAGCGATTTGATGTTTGACATGGCTCCTCCTTACGCCGAACATACCCCTATCGCCAGCCTATTTGCGCCAAAAGCGCAGATGCGGGCCAACGGGGGTTGCCATGTGCGACCTCAACGCGTATTGGCACCTTTCATCATGAACTCCACCAGAATCATGGTCACCCTGACAGGGGCCTACTGGTGATGTTGAAAGGAAGAGGCCGTGAAAGCCAGCGAACTGCACGACAAGACGCCGGACCAGCTCCGCGACGAACTTGTGAACCTGAAAAAAGAATCCTTCAACTTGCGTTTCCAGCAGGCCACCGGCCAGCTTGAGAATTCCGCACGTCTGAAGACTGTTAAGCGTGACGTGGCCCGTGTCCACACCGTGCTGAACCAGAAAGCCGCTGCTGCGGCAGCCGAATAATAGGAGCCTGAAACATGCCCAAGCGTATCCTTACAGGCACCGTGACATCGGACGCCAACGCACAAACAGTTTCCGTTTCCGTAGAGCGCCGCTTTACGCATCCGGTTCTGAAAAAGACCATCCGTAAGTCCAAAAAGTACCGGGCTCACGATGAGAACAACACGTTCAAGGTGGGCGACACTGTGCGCATCATCGAATGTGCCCCCAAGTCGAAAACCAAACGTTGGGAAGTTCTGACTTCGGACAAAGCCGAGGCCTGAGCCCCTTAAACGAAACCCTGGGATGAGGGCCGCATCGCCCCCCAGAAGGTCGGGAGAAACCAAATGATCCAGATGCAGACCAACCTGGATGTTGCTGACAACAGCGGCGCGCGCCGTGTTCAGTGCATCAAGGTCCTGGGTGGTTCCAAGCGTAAATACGCGTCCGTCGGCGACATCATCGTCGTGTCGGTCAAGGAAGCCATCCCGCGTGGTCGTGTGAAAAAGGGCGACGTCCGCAAGGCCGTCGTCGTTCGCACCGCCAAAGAAGTTCGTCGTGAAGATGGCACCGCCATCCGCTTTGACCGCAACGCCGCTGTTATCTTGAATAACAACAACGAGCCGGTCGGCACCCGTATCTTCGGGCCGGTCGTTCGTGAGCTGCGCGCGAAGAACTTCATGAAAATCATCTCGCTCGCTCCGGAGGTGCTGTAATCATGGCTGCTAAACTTCGCAAAGGTGACAAGGTCATCGTCCTGTCCGGCAAGGACAAAGGCAAGACGGGTACCATCTCGTCCGTTGACCCCAAATCGAACAAGGCCATCGTTGACGGCGTGAAAATCGCCATCCGCGCCACGCGCCAGACACAGACATCTCAAGGCGGCCGCATCCCCAAGGCGATGCCGATCGACCTGAGCAACCTCGCACTGGTGGATGCCAATGGCAAAGCCACCCGCGTGGGTTTCAAAATCGAAGGCGACAAGAAAGTGCGCTTTGCCAAGACCACGGGGGACGTGATCGATGCTTGATACCGCAACCTACACACCCCGCCTTCAGGCCGAATACCGCGAGAAGATCCGCGCCGCCCTGAAAGAGGAATTCGGCTACAAGAACGACATGATGATCCCCAAGCTGGACAAGATCGTTCTGAACATCGGCTGCGGTGCCGAAGCCGTGCGCGACAGCAAAAAAGCCAAGTCGGCTCAGGAAGACCTGACCGCGATTGCAGGCCAGAAGGCTCTGACAACCGTGGCCAAGAAATCCATCGCTGGTTTCCGCGTGCGTGAGGACATGCCTTTGGGTGCGAAAGTCACCCTGCGTGGCGACCGTATGTACGAATTCCTTGATCGTCTGATCACGATCGCAATGCCCCGTATCCGCGACTTCCGCGGCATCTCGGGCAAGAGCTTTGACGGCCGTGGCAACTACGCCATGGGCTTGAAAGAGCATATCGTGTTCCCCGAAATCGACTTCGACAAAGTTGACGAGACTTGGGGTATGGACATCGTGATCGCCACCACGGCGAAAACCGACGCTGAAGCCAAGGCGCTGTTGAAAGCATTCAACATGCCCTTCAATTCATAAGCGCGGGAAGGATTAGAAATGGCTAAGAAATCCATGATTGAGCGCGAGAAGAAGCGCGAAGCACTGGTTAAGAAGTACGCTGACAAGCGCGCGGCTCTGAAAGAGATCGTGAGCGACGAAAGCAAACCGATGGAAGAGCGTTTCCGCGCTTCCCTGAAACTGGCGAAACTGCCGCGCAACAGCTCTGCTGTGCGTCTGCACAACCGTTGCCAGCTGACGGGCCGCCCGCACGCCTACTATCGTAAACTGAAAATTTCGCGGATCGCGCTGCGGGACCTTGGCTCTTCCGGCCAGATTCCCGGCATGGTCAAGTCGAGCTGGTAAGGAGCGCATCAGATGAACGATCCTATCGCAGATATGCTGACACGCATCCGTAACTCTTCGCTGCGCGGCAAATCCACTGTCATGACACCGGCCTCCAAGCTGCGTGCATGGGTTCTGGACGTGCTGGCCGACGAAGGCTACATCCGCGGCTATGAAAAAGTCACGGGCGCCGATGGCCACCCCGCCATCGAGATCAGCCTCAAGTACTACGAAGGCGAACCTGTTATTCGCGAGCTGAAGCGGGTTTCCAAGCCCGGTCGCCGCGTCTACATGGCCGTCAATGACATTCCCGTCGTCCGTCAGGGCCTCGGCGTGTCGATTGTCTCCACCTCCAAAGGTGTGATGTCGGACGCATCTGCACGGTCTGCCAATGTTGGCGGCGAAGTGCTCTGCACCGTATTCTAAGGAGAAGACAATGTCTCGTATCGGTAAGAAACCAGTCGCTATGCCTTCGGGTGTCTCGGCAGAGGTGAGCGGTCAGACCATCGAAGTGAAGGGCCCCAAGGGCACCCGCAGCTTCCGTGCCACTGATGACGTGAGCCTCGCGGTCGAAGACAACGCAATCACTGTGACACCGCGCGGTAAGTCCAAGCGCGCCCGTCAGCAGTGGGGCATGTCCCGCACCATGATCGAAAACCTGGTGACCGGCGTCACCACGGGCTTCAAGAAAGAGCTTGAAATCCAGGGTGTTGGTTATCGTGCGGCCATGAACGGCAACACGCTGAAACTGAACCTCGGCCTGAGCCACGATGTCGACTACGTTGCGCCCGAGGGCGTGACCGTGACGGCACCCAAGCAGACCGAAATCGTTGTGGAAGGCATCGACGAACAGCTCGTTGGTCAGGTTGCCGCGAACATCCGCGCATGGCGCAAGCCCGAGCCCTATAAGGGCAAAGGCATCCGCTATAAGGGCGAGTTCATCTTCCGCAAAGAAGGCAAGAAGAAGTAAGGAACGGATTGATGGCAAATACCAAACGACAGCTGTTCCTGAAGCGCCGCATGCGCGTTCGGAACAAACTCCGCAAAGTCAACGCCGGGCGTCTTCGCCTGTCGGTACACCGTTCGTCCAAGAACATCTCGGCCCAGCTGATCGACGATGTGAACGGCGTGACACTGGCTTCCGCCTCCTCCATGGAGAAGGATCTGGGCGTTGTCGGCAAGAACAACATCGAAGCAGCGACCAAAGTCGGTGCCGCGATTGCCGAACGTGCCAAGAAAGCCGGCGTCGAAGAAGCATACTTCGACCGTGGCGGCTTCCTCTTCCACGGCAAGGTGAAGGCTCTGGCCGACGCCGCGCGTGAAGGCGGTTTGAAGATCTGATTGTGCGGTGCGTGGGCAACCACGCACCTCCTTTCATACGAAGGCTATGCCCCGCGCATAGCTTTCCTGCGAAGAGGGCCCGGTTGGCCCTCTCGATGATCCGGGGGCCATCGGCCCACCAGGATTGATCCTAAGGGCCGCATAAGGCCACAGAAAAAGGAAGATGCCAGATGGCAAGAGATGACAACCGTGGGGGCAACCGCCGCAACCAACGCGACGAGACCCCGGAATTCGCTGACCGTCTGGTCGCGATCAACCGCGTGTCCAAGACCGTTAAGGGTGGTAAGCGTTTCGGCTTCGCCGCACTCGTGGTCGTGGGCGATCAGAAAGGCCGCGTCGGCTTTGGTAAGGGTAAGGCGAAAGAAGTGCCCGAGGCCATCCGCAAGGCGACCGAGCAAGCCAAGCGTCAGATGATCCGCGTTCAACTGCGCGAAGGCCGCACCCTGCACCACGATATGCATGGTCGCCACGGCGCTGGCCGCGTCATCATGCGCACAGCACCTGAAGGTACCGGTATCATCGCCGGTGGTCCGATGCGTGCCGTGTTCGAGATGTTGGGTGTGAAAGACGTTGTGTCCAAATCGGTCGGTTCGCAGAACCCCTACAACATGATCCGCGCCACTTTGGACGGTCTGAAGAAAGAGCAATCGCCCCGTTCCGTCGCGCAGCGTCGCGGCAAGAAAGTGGCTGACATTCTGCCCAAGCGTGAAGACAACGTAGAGTCCTCCGCTCAAGTGGCTGAGGAGGCATAAGCATGGCCAAGACACTCGTAATCAAGCAGGTCGGTTCGCCGATCCGCCGCCCCGCCAAACAGCGCGCAACGCTGGTCGGCCTCGGCCTCAACAAAATGGGTCGCACCCGTGAGCTGGAAGATACACCTTCCGTGCGCGGCATGATCAACAAGGTCTCGCATATGGTTGAGATCGTTGAAGAGAAAGGCTGAAGCTAGGTTTCAGCGGTAGGGTGGAAGACCACCCCTACGAAAGCGCCTCGCAGGAAACTGCGAGGCGTTTTACGTTGTGTGGCAGGGGGCGTCGCTTTGCGGGGCCGCAGGCCCGGAATCGAGCCAAAGGCGCCGGGCCATCGCCTGCGCGTACCGGCGGGCTGGCGATTTGGTGGGGCTGGGCACGACCTTGTTAGCGTACACTATTGCTGCGCCATGAAGTGGGTCGGATAGCCGTTAAGATCGCCACCCCACGGGCAGGCGCTGGCCCTCGTGGCTGCGCAAAAAGCGCTAGGCGCCATGCCCCCCTTGTCACGCCGCCCGCCATCCCCTATACGCCCCCGGTGGCCCGTGTTGGGTCGCAATGGAATCGCAACGCCGCGTTTGGCCACTCCCGTCGCTGGGGGCCATTTCCGGCATAAGGAGAAGCGACATGAAACTGCACGAACTTTCCGACAACGAAGGCGCAGCCAAGAAGCGTATGCGCGTTGGCCGTGGTCCCGGCTCTGGCAAGGGTAAAATGGGTGGCCGTGGTATCAAGGGTCAGAAGTCCCGCTCGGGTGTGAGCATCAACGGCTACGAAGGCGGCCAGATGCCCATCTACCAGCGTCTGCCCAAGCGCGGCTTCAACAAGCCGAACCGCAAATCCTTCGCTGTCGTTAACCTGGGCCTGATCCAGAAATTCATCGATGCGAAGAAACTAGACTCGGGTAACACCATCGACGCCGCAGCACTGGTCGCGTCCGGTCTGGTCCGTCGTGAGCTGGACGGTATCCGCGTTCTGGCCAAGGGTGACATCACCTCCAAGATCGACCTGAACGTCGCTGGCGCTTCCAAGTCCGCCATCGAGGCGGTCGAGAAGGCAGGCGGCAAGGTGACCGTGACCGCCCCCAAGGCGGCCGAGGCATCCGAGTAAAGCGGCCTTAAGGCTTGTGAGCGGCGCGCCAGCCGCTTACATAGCCTCAAGTTTTCCCGAACGCCGCCCGCCGGAAAACGGCCCGGGCGGCGTTTTCGCAACAAGAGAAGAGACCCCTCATGGTATCTGCCGTCGAAAACATGGCCGCGAACACGAGCTGGTCCGCATTGGGCAAGGCAACAGACCTGCGCAACCGGATTCTGTTCACGCTCGGGCTGCTTATCGTTTACCGCCTTGGCACCTTCATTCCGGTTCCCGGCATCGACGGTGGCGCGCTGCGTGACTTTATGGAGAGCGCAGGCCAAGGCATCGGCGGCATGGTGTCGATGTTCACCGGCGGCGCGCTTGGCCGGATGGGTATCTTCGCTCTGGGCATCATGCCCTATATCTCGGCCTCGATCATCGTTCAGCTGCTGACCTCCATGGTGCCTGCGCTGGAGCAGTTGAAGAAAGAGGGCGAGCAGGGGCGCAAGAAGATCAACCAATACACGCGCTACGGCACCGTGGCGCTGGCGACCTTGCAGTCCTACGGCCTTGCGGTCAGCCTTCAGGCCGGTGACATCGTCGCCGATGGCCAGATGGGTTTTAGCTTCATCGCAGCCTGTATGATTACCCTCGTGGGCGGCACCATGTTCCTGATGTGGCTGGGTGAGCAGATCACCGCACGCGGCATCGGCAACGGCATTTCGCTGATCATCTTCGTGGGCATCATCGCCGAGGTTCCCGCCGCCATCGCGCAGTTCTTTGCCTCGGGCCGATCGGGCGCGATCAGCCCCGCCGTGATCGTGGGCGTGCTGGTCATGGTGATCGCGACGATCATGTTCGTGGTCTTCATGGAGCGCGCGCTGCGCAAGATTCACATTCAATACCCCCGCCGCCAAGTCGGCATGAAAATGTACGATGGCGGCACCAGCCACCTGCCGATCAAGGTGAACCCGGCGGGCGTGATCCCGGCGATCTTCGCCTCCTCGCTGCTGTTGCTGCCAGTCACCGTCAGCACCTTCTCGGGCAATTCTACCAGCCCGGTGATGTCTTGGCTCTTGGCGAACTTCGGCCCCGGCCAGCCGCTTTACCTGCTGTTTTTCGTGGGCATGATCGTTTTCTTCGCCTATTTCTACACCTTCAACGTCAGCTTCAAACCCGATGACGTGGCCGACAACTTGAAGAACCAGAACGGCTTTGTTCCCGGCATCCGCCCCGGCAAGCGCACGGCTGAGTATCTGGAGTATGTGGTCAACCGCATCCTCGTCCTCGGCTCGGCCTATCTGGCGGCGGTCTGTGTTCTGCCCGAGATTCTGCGCGGCCAGTTCGCGATTCCCTTCTACTTCGGCGGCACCTCGGTGCTGATTGTCGTCTCGGTCACCATGGACACGATCCAACAGGTTCAGAGCCATCTGCTGGCGCATCAGTATGAAGGTCTGCTTGAGAAGTCTCAGCTGCGCGGCAAGGGCGCGGGCAAAGGCAAAGGTACACGCAAGAAACGGAGCCCCGTACGTCGATGAATATTATCCTACTCGGGCCTCCGGGCGCAGGCAAAGGCACCCAAGCACGTCATCTGGTCGAGACCCGCAACATGGTTCAGCTGTCTACCGGCGACATGCTGCGTGAAGCCAAGGACAGCGGTACGGAGATGGGCAAGATCGTGGCCGACGTGATGGACCGCGGCGCGCTTGTCACCGATGAGATCGTAATTGGCCTGATCCGCGAAAAGCTGACCGACAAGGCCGAGCATGGCGGCTTTATCTTCGACGGCTTCCCCCGCACGCTGGCGCAAGCCGATGCGCTGGCCGATCTGATGGCGCAAGAGGGCCAGACCCTCGACGCCGTGATCGAGATGAAGGTCGACGATGAGGCGCTGGTCGCGCGCATTACCGCGCGTTCCACCTGCGCAAGCTGTGGCGAGGTTTATAACGACCTGACCAAACCGATCCCCGAAGATGGTAAATGCACCAACTGCGGCGGGACCGAGTTCAAGCGCCGCGCGGACGACAATGAGGAAAGCCTCAAGACCCGTCTGATGGCCTATTACAAACAGACCTCTCCGCTGATCGGCTACTACTATGCCAAAGACATGCTCAGCGGCGTGAACGGTCTGGGCCAGATCGAAGAAGTGCGCGGCGCGATTGCGCAGGTTCTCGACAAGTGATTTCCCGGCGGCGCGGGGCAGGGGGCGCTGTCCTTTGCCTTCGCGCGGCCGAGCAGCGTAGAGTTTTGTGCGGGCCTTGACGCCCTGCGCAAAACCTCATAGTCACCCCTATCTCGTAAGAGAATCAAATTGCGGCAAGGGTTCCGCCCAACCCCGCAAGATCACCTGATCAGCCTTAGCCCGATGGCCCTTTGCCTCGGGCTTGTGTTGTGAAAAAAGGGTCTGGAATCACGGACCCGCAACGAAAAGGAATAGCTAACGTGGCACGTATTGCCGGCGTAAACATCCCGACTGCAAAGCGGGTTCCCATCGCCCTCACCTATATCACCGGTATTGGCAGCTCCTCCGCCAAGGCCATCTGCGAAGCTGTCGGCATCGACGAGACCCGCCGGGTTAACGAACTGTCCGACGCCGAAGTTCTGGCCGTGCGTGAGCACATCGACGCCAACTACACCGTCGAAGGCGACCTGCGTCGTGACACGCAGATGAACATCAAGCGCCTGATGGACCTCGGCTGCTACCGTGGCCTGCGCCACCGTCGCAACCTGCCGGTTCGCGGCCAGCGCACCCATACCAACGCACGCACACGCAAAGGCCCCGCGAAGGCCATTGCTGGCAAGAAGAAATAAGGGAGGGTTCGATCAATGGCACGCGATAAGACACGCACCAAGCGTAAGGTCTCCAAGAACATCGCCGCAGGTGTGGCGCATGTGAACTCGAGCTTCAATAACACCAAGATCCTGATCTCGGATGTTCAAGGCAACGCAATTTCCTGGTCCTCCGCTGGCACCATGGGCTTCAAAGGGTCGCGTAAATCGACACCCTATGCCGCTCAGATGGCCGCAGAAGATGCAGGCCGCAAGGCTCAGGATCACGGCGTCAAGACGCTGGAAGTCGAAGTGCAAGGCCCCGGTTCGGGTCGTGAATCCGCACTGCGCGCTCTGGCGGCTGCCGGTTTCAACATCACCTCGATCCGTGATGTGACCCCGATGGCCCACAACGGCTGCCGCCCGCCCAAACGCCGCCGCGTTTAAGCCGGGATTGTTTTACATGGGGTCGCGCCTTGCGTGCGGCCCCATACCGCTTTTCAGAAACCTCGAGCGTTTGTGTCATTTGGACATGAGGCACAAACAAGGATGGAGGGACGCATGATCCACAAGAATTGGGCTGAATTGATCAAGCCGCAACAGCTTGACGTCAAGCCGGGCAATGACCCGGCCCGTCAGGCGACCGTCATGGCCGAACCGCTGGAGCGGGGCTTCGGTCTGACCCTCGGCAACGCGCTGCGCCGCGTGCTGATGTCCTCGCTGCAGGGTGCGGCGATCACCTCCGTGCAGATCGACAACGTGCTGCACGAGTTCTCCTCCGTCGCCGGTGTGCGCGAAGACGTGACCGACATCATCCTGAACCTCAAGGGCGTCAGCCTGCGCATGGAAGTCGAAGGGCCCAAGCGCCTGTCGATCTCCGCGAAGGGTCCGGGCGTCGTCACCGCCGGTGACATCTCCGAATCCGCCGGCATCGAGATTCTGAACCGCGAGCATGTGATCTGCCACCTCGACGATGGTGCGGACGTCTACATGGAGCTGACCGTCAACACCGGCAAGGGCTATGTCTCCGCCGACAAGAACAAGCCGGAAGATGCGCCCATCGGTCTCATCCCGATCGACGCGATCTATTCGCCGGTCAAGAAGGTCTCCTACGACGTGCAGCCGACCCGTGAGGGCCAGGTGCTGGACTATGACAAGCTGACCATGAAGGTCGAAACAGACGGCTCCATCACGCCGGACGACGCCGTGGCCTTCGCCGCGCGCATTCTGCAGGATCAGCTTGGCATCTTCGTCAACTTCGACGAGCCGGAATCGGCGTCCCGTCAGGACGACGACGACGGTCTCGAGTTCAACCCGCTGCTGCTGAAGAAGGTCGACGAACTGGAGCTCTCGGTCCGTTCGGCGAACTGCCTGAAGAACGACAACATCGTCTACATCGGCGACCTGATCCAGAAGACCGAAGCCGAGATGCTGCGCACCCCGAACTTCGGCCGCAAGTCCTTGAACGAGATCAAGGAAGTGCTCTCGGGCATGGGTCTGCACCTTGGCATGGACGTCGAGGACTGGCCGCCAGAGAACATCGAAGACCTCGCCAAGAAGTTCGAGGATTCGTTCTAAGATACGGTGCCCGGAAACTTTCAAAGTTTCCGGAGCCGATTTCTTTTAAAGAAATCGGGTGCCGTTACGACCGGGTGCATGCCCCAAGGAGAGCTCGTGACACGCATCGCGGGCCAGACAAAGCAAAACCGCCCGTAGAGGGCATCACGATTGGAGTAAGACAATGCGTCACGCACGTGGATACCGCCGCCTGAACCGTACACATGAACACCGCAAGGCGCTGTTCTCGAACATGGCAGGCTCGCTCATCGAGCATGAGCAGATCAAGACCACCTTGCCGAAAGCCAAGGAACTGAAGCCGATCATCGAGAAGATGATCACACTCGCCAAGCGCGGCGACCTGCACGCCCGCCGTCAGGCTGCGTCGAAGCTGAAAGAAGACCAGTATGTCGCCAAGCTGTTCGACGTTCTGGGCCCGCGCTACAAGGACCGTCAGGGCGGCTACGTCCGCGTCCTGAAGGCCGGCTTCCGCTATGGTGACATGGCGCCGATGGCGATCATCGAATTCGTCGACCGCGACCGCGACGCCAAGGGTGCCGCCGACAAGGCGCGTCTGGCCGAGGAAGAAGCGGCGGAATAAGATCCCCGCCGTCGTTATTTGGAAAGCCCCGCCCTCGGCGGGGCTTTTCTTTTGCAGGGGAGAGTGACGGAAAACGCAGTTGCACCGGCCTCAGTCCCTGCGCATATCTGGGGCATGAGAACCCTTGCCCTGATCCTCATGCTACTGGCCGCGCCCGCGATGGCGCAGCAGGTGCCAAGCTCCGCCGCGCAGATGCAGTTGAGCTTTGTGCCGCTTGTCAAAGAGGCCGCGCCGGCGGTGGTCAACATCTACGCCCGCACCATCACCAAGGCCCGCCGCACGCCGCTGCAGGCCGACCCCTTCTTCGAGCGTTTCTTCCGCGATCCCTTCTCCGAGCGGCCCCGGGTGCAGAACTCGCTCGGCTCCGGCGTGATCCTTTCCGCCGACGGCATCGTCGTGTCGAACTACCATGTCGTCGGTACCGCCACCGACATCCGCGTCGTGCTGAACGACCGGCGCGAGTACAGCGCCCGGGTGCTTCTGGGCGATGCCGACAGCGATCTGGCGATCCTCAAGCTCGAAGGGGCCGAGGACCTGCCGTTTCTCGAGTTGCGCGAAAGCGACGCGGTAGAAGTGGGCGAGCTGACGCTGGCCATCGGAAATCCCTTCGGTGTGGGGCAGACCGTCTCGAGCGGGATCGTCTCGGGGCTGGCGCGCTCTGGCGCGGCAGGCGGGGGCGGGCAGGGCTATTTCATCCAGACCGACGCGCCGATCAATCCCGGCAATTCCGGCGGGGCGCTCATTGACATGTCCGGGCGTCTGATCGGGGTGAATACCTCGATCCTCACCCGCTCAGGCGGCAGCAACGGCATCGGTTTCGCCATTCCCGCCGATCTGGTCGCCGCCTTCGTCGCACAGGCCCGCGCCGGGGAGACCGCTTTCCAGCGCCCCTGGGCGGGGCTTTCGGGCCAGCCGGTCGATGCCGACATGGCGGGGCCCTTGGGGCTGGACCGTCCGGGCGGGATCATCGTTTCCGGGCTGCATCCCGCCAGCCCCTTCAACGGCGCGGGGTTGAAGGTCGGCGACGTGATCGTCAGCGTTGACGACCAGCCGGTGAACACGCCCGCCGAGATGATTTACCGCATGTCGGTGGCAGGTCTGGGCCATTCCGCGCGCGTGGGCGTCATGCGCGAGGGGCGGCTGCAGGAGGTGACCGTGGCCCTGATCGCAGCGCCCGACGTGCCGGACCGGGCCGAGGTCACCTTGGGCGCGCGCAGCCTGCTGCCGGGGTTGAAAGCGGCGCGGATCAACCCGGCGGTCATTGCCGAGATGAACTTGCCCTTGGAAAGCGCGGGCGTCGTGGTGCTCGACGCCGGGCGCTTTGGCCCGCGCGTGGGGCTCAGCGATGGCGACGTGATCATTTCGATCAACGGCGTGGCGGTGGAAGATACCGCCGCCCTCGTGGCGCTGCTCTCGGGGCAGGTGCGCCGCATCCAGATGGTGATACAACGGGGCGACCGGCGCATGGCGCTGCGGTTCAGGGGGTAGCGTGGCGGATTTGTTCGGAGAGACGGAAAAGGCGGAAGAGGGCGGCCACCGTCCCTTGGCCGACCGGCTGCGGCCGAAGTCGCTTGGCGAGGTGATCGGGCAGGAGAAAGTGCTCGGCCCCGATGCGCCGCTTTCGGTGATGTTGGCCGCCGGGGCGCTGTCTTCGCTGATCTTCTGGGGGCCGCCCGGCGTCGGCAAGACCACGATCGCGCGGCTCTTGGCGGATGAGACCGATCTGCATTTCGTGCAGATCAGCGCGATCTTCTCGGGCGTGCCGGAACTGCGCAAGGTTTTTGACGCGGCCAAGATGCGCCGCCGTCAAGGGCAGGGAACGCTGCTCTTCGTCGACGAGATCCACCGTTTCAACAAGGCACAGCAGGACGGCTTCCTGCCGCATATGGAGGATGGCACCATCCTTCTGGTCGGCGCCACCACGGAGAACCCGAGTTTCGAACTCAACGCCGCTGTGCTCAGCCGCGCGCAGGTGCTGGTGCTGGAGCGCCTGCCGCATGACGATCTGGAACGCTTGGCGCAGCGGGCCGAGCGCGAGTTGGGCAAGCCCCTGCCGCTGCAACCCGAGGCGCGCGAGGCGCTTCTGGAGATGGCCGATGGCGACGGGCGGGCGCTGCTCAATCTGATCGAGCAGGTGACCGCGTGGAAGGACGACGCGCCCCTCGACAAGGCGGGCCTGTCGAAACGCCTCATGCGCCGCGCGGCGCAATACGACAAGTCGGGGGATTCGCATTACAACCTCATTTCGGCCCTGCATAAATCCATGCGCGGCTCGGACCCGGACGCGGCGCTCTACTGGTTGGGCCGGATGCTGGAGGGAGGCGAGGACCCGCGCTACCTGATGCGGCGGATCACCCGCATGGCTGTGGAGGATGTCGGCCTCGCCGATTCGCAGGCACAGGCCTTCTGCCTGCAGGCATGGGAGACCTATGAGCGGCTCGGCAGCCCCGAAGGGGAGTTGGCCATCGCGCAGGCGCTGACCTACATCTGCCTCGCGCCGAAATCCAACGCCGTCTACAAAGCCTACAAGGGCGCGCGGCGTCTGGCGCGCAGCACCGGGTCGGAGCCACCGCCGAAACATATCCTGAACGCGCCCACCAAGCTGATGAAGGAGCAGGGCTACGGTTCGGGCTATGCCTATGACCACGACGCCGAGGACGGGTTCTCAGGCCAGAACTACTTCCCCGACACGATGGAGCGGCCCAGCCTCTACGAGCCGGTCGAGCGCGGTTTCGAGCGGGAGTTGAAAAAGCGGCAGGATTACTTCGCCGGGCTGCGCGCCAAGCGGAAAACTTGACTCCGGGCCGCGCAGGCGCGATGGGGTGTCGATGATGAAAACACTGATCATGGTGGCGCTCGGCGGCGCTCTGGGGGCCTGTCTGCGCTACCTTGTCGGTCTGGCCGTGGGCTTCCCGCTGGGCACGCTTGCCGTTAATGTCGCGGGCTCACTCGCCATCGGGTTGGTCTGGGTCACGTTTGCTGACAAGGCGCTGCTGCTGCCCTTCCTGATGACCGGGCTTCTGGGCGGCTTCACGACCTTCTCGGCGTTTTCACTCGACACGCTGCGCCTGCTTGAGGCAGGCCGCGCCGCTGTCGCATTTTCATATGTGGGGGCCTCGGTGATCTTGTCGCTGGCCGCCTGTTTGCTGGGCCTCTGGTTGGCCCGAGAGGTATTGGCATGAGCCGCGTACAGACAGTGACCGTCGCCGAGGGCGATGGCGACCAGCGGCTTGACCGCTGGTTCAAGCGGATGTTTCCGCAGATCAATCAGGGCCTCATCGAGAAGATGTGCCGCAAGGGCGAGATCCGCGTCGATGGGGGCAGGGTGAAGGCGAATACCCGGCTCGAGGCGGGCCAGCAGGTGCGCGTGCCGCCGCTGCCCGATGCCGCGCCGCCCCCGCCGCCCAAGCGGACACGCATCACCGAGGCGGATGCAAAGATGATCCGCAACTGCGTGATCTACCGCGACAACCACGTCATCGCGCTCAACAAGCCCGCCGGGCTGGCGGTGCAGGGCGGTTCGGGGCAGGCCGACCGCCATGTCGACGCGCTGTCCGAAGCGCTCATTTTCGATGCCGAGGAAAAGCCGCGCCTCGTGCACCGGCTCGACCGCGACACCTCGGGCGTGCTGCTCTTGGCGCGGACCCGTGCGGCGGCCAAGGCGCTGACGGCGGCGATGCGGCACCGCGAGACCCGCAAGATTTACTGGGCCATCGTCGCGGGCGTGCCCACGCCCTATCTGGGGGAGATCAAATACGGTCTGGTCAAAGCCGGTGGCCATGGCCGCAAGGGCGAGGGCGAGAAGATGATCGCCGTACACCCGCGCGACATGGACGACACGCCGGGCGCGAAACGCGCGCATACGCTTTATGCAACGCTGTTCCGCGTCGGCTCGCGCGCGTCTTGGGTGGCGATGGAGCCGGTCACGGGCCGCACCCACCAGCTGCGGGCGCATATGGCCGAGATCGGGCATCCGATCGTTGGCGACGGCAAATACGGCGGTTCGGGGCAGGAGAACCTCGGCGACGGCTGGGGCGCGCAACTGGGCGGGATCATCTCGAAGAAGCTGCATCTGCACGCGCGGATGATGCGTTTCGAACATCCGCACACGCGCAAGGTGGTGACGATCACCGCCGAACTGCCCGACCATATGGCGCATAGCTGGGACACCTTCGGTTGGACCGAAGATCTGGCCGAAGAAGACCCTTTCGAGTCGCTGCAATGAGCAAACCGCTCCGTTTGGTGATTTTTGACGTCGACGGCACGCTGGTCGACAGCCAAGGCGATATCGTCGCGGCGATGACGGCGGCCTTTGCGGCTGTGGAGGCACCCGCGCCAACGCGGACCGAGATCCTGTCGATCGTCGGCCTGTCGCTTGATGTGGCAATGACCGTGCTGGCGCCCACACGCCCAACCGGCGATCACCTTGCGATGGTGGAGGCCTATAAGGCCGCCTATATGACCCTGCGGGCCGAGGCGGGGGTGGCGCAATCCTCGCCGCTTTACCCCAGCGCGGTTGAGACGTTGCGGCGTCTTCACGCAAAGCCGGAGGTGCTGTTGGGCGTCGCCACGGGCAAATCGAAACGCGGGTTGGATAAGCTGATCGCCGGTCACGGGCTGGAGGGTCTTTTCATCACGCAGCAGGTGGCGGATTTTCATCCCTCCAAGCCGCATCCGTCGATGATCCATCAGGCGATGGCCGATGCCGGGGTAGGGCCTGAGACCACGGTGATGATCGGCGATACCTCTTTCGACATGGACATGGCCGCCGCTGCCGGGGTGACCGGGATCGGCGTCAAATGGGGCTATCACGGCCCGGAACGGCTGGCTGCCGCCGCGCATCTGGTCGAGGATTTCGCGGCGCTGCCCGCCCTGCTGGAACAAATCTGGAGCATTCCCGCATGAGTGACTGGAAAGCCAAACGCTTTTGGAAAGACGCCGCTGTGGTCGCGGTCGAAGGTGGTTTCACCGTCGAGTTGGACGGCCGCCGGGTGAAAACCCCGGCCAAGCGCCCGCTGACCCTGCCGACCCGCGCCATGGCCGAGGCCGTGGCAGCCGAATGGCAGGCGCAGGAGAAACAGATCGACCCGCGTACCATGCCGGTGACCAAGACCGCCAATGCCGCGATCGACAAGGTCGCGATGCAAAAGACCGAGGTCGTCGAGATGCTCGCGGCCTATGGCGACAGCGATCTTCTGTGTTACCGCGCCGACAGCCCCGAAGGTTTGGTCGCCCGGCAAGCGGCTGAGTGGGATCCGATGCTGGACTGGGCGGCGCAAACCCTTGGCGTGCGGTTGGAGACGCGGGAGGGCATTATGCATGAGCCGCAAGCGCCCGAAGCCCTGGCCGAGTTGCACCGGCGGACGGCGGCGCTCGATCCCTTTGAACTGGCGGCGTTTCATGACCTTGTGAGCCTCACCGGCTCACTGATCCTTGGCTTTGCCGCGCTCGAACAGGCCTTTGACCCCGAGGAGATTTGGGCCCTGTCGCGGCTGGATGAGACATGGCAGGCCGAGCAATGGGGGCGCGATGACGTGGCCGAGCAAGAGGCCAAAATCAAGCGGCAGGCGTTTTTACATGCATGTGCAATAATAGTGCTTTGCAAAGCTGCTTAACTTGATAAAAGCTTTGCGACTCGATGTGAAAACCCGCCCTGATTTTGCCCATCGCGCCCTTGACCTTCAAACCTGAATCCGCCCACACTGCTTTTCATTGAGCAGGGGAAACCCTGCACAAGATCGCTTTCGGCGTCATCTGGCGTCGGATTAACCGCCAGTGAACGTGGCGGACTATCAGGAAGAGGTAAAAATGAAAAAAACCGTAATTTTTGGCGCGCTGACCGTCGCTGGCCTTGCGGCCGGCGCTGCTGGTGCCGCCACGCTTGATGACGTCAAGGCCCGTGGCAAGCTGAACTGTGGCGTGACCACAGGCCTTGCAGGCTTTGCCGCGCCGAACGCCAACGGCGAATGGGAAGGTTTCGACGTGGCCGTGTGCCGTGCCGTTGCCGCCGCCGTTCTGGGCGACAAGAACGCCGTGGAATTCGTGCCGACAACCGGCAAAACCCGCTTCACCGCGCTGGCCTCGGGCGAGATCGACTTCCTCGCACGGAATACCACATGGACCTTCAGCCGCGACACCGACCTGAAGTTCGACTTCATCGGCGTGAACTACTACGACGGTCAGGGCTTCATGGTCCCGAAAGCGCTCGGCGTTTCCTCGGCCAAGGATCTGGACGGCGCGACCGTCTGCATCCAGACCGGCACCACCACCGAGCTGAACCTCGCGGACTTCTTCCGCAAGAACAACATCAGCTACGAGCCCGTTCCGGTTGAAACCAACGCCGAAGGCCAGCAGCAGTACCTTGCCGGTGCCTGCGACACCTACACCACCGACGCCTCCGGCCTTGCCGCGACACGTGCAACCTTCGAGAACCCCGATGAGCACGTGCTGCTGCCCGAGATCATCTCGAAAGAGCCGCTGGGCCCGCTGGTCCGTCACGGCGACAACGACTGGGGCGACATCACCCGCTGGGTGCTGAACGCGCTGATCGCTGCCGAAGAACTGGGCATCACCTCGGCCAATATCGAAGAGATGACCGGCAATACCAACAACCCCGAAGTTGCCCGCCTCTTGGGCACCGAGGGCACATTGGGTGAGATGATCGGCCTCGACGCCGACTGGGCCAAGCGCGCCATCATGGCCGAAGGCAACTACGGTGAGATCTTTGCCAAGAACATCGGCGAAGAGACACCGATCGGTCTGGCACGCGGGCTGAACGCCCAGTGGACAGACGGTGGCCTGCTCTACGCACCGCCCTTCCGCTAAATAGCGAAGCGAGGGGCGCGGGAATTCCTGCGCCCCTTGCGCCTCTGGCCGGTGGGTCTGCCTGCCTCTGGCCAACAAAAGCTCCCTACTGACAAGAAGAACGGTCAAAAAACGACTGACGGAACCCCAACGAGACAATAAAAACCCACGATCGAGATAAATCGATCTACGACCAAAAATGATTCGGCCAAGGTGCGCCAAATGCACCGATAAAAAACAAGCCGGAACACAGGGATACATACATGACGACATTCTCCGACCCTCCCAAGGCGTCGTTCCGGCCATCTATGCTGTTGAGCGACACCCGCTATCGGTCGATCACCTTTCAGGTGATCGCGCTCGCGCTGCTGGTCACGGCGATCTGGTATCTGGGATCGAACCTTGCCGCGAACCTGCGCGCCGCCGGTTTGAACATCTCTTTCCAGTTCCTCGGCAATCCGGCGGGCTATGACATCAACCAGACGCTGATCCCCTATACCAGCCAATCGTCGAACCTTCAGGCGGCTTGGGTCGGGATCATCAACACGCTGCTGGTGTCCTTCCTTGCCTGTGTCACGGCCACGATCTTTGGCGTCATCGCCGGGGTTCTGCGCCTGTCGAACAACTGGCTGGTCCGCAAGCTCATGGCGGGCTACGTCGAGATTTTCCGCAACATCCCGGTGCTGATCTGGATCCTGATCATCTACACCATCATGACCGCCGCGATGCCCGCGCCGTCGGCCTTCCGGGGCGACGATCCGGCGTCGAGCATGATGCTGGGATCTTTCGCATTTACCAACCGCGGCGTCTATATCCCGGGGCCTGTCTGGGGACCGGGGTCGATGATCGTGGTGGCGACCTTTGTCGCCTCGGTGATCGGCGTCTTTGCCTACCGCCGCTATGCGACCAAGCTGCTTTATGACACCGGTCGCCTGCTGCCGATGCTCTGGCCTTCGGTCGCGATCCTGTTGCTGCCGACGATCATCATGTTCTTCATCATGGGCATGCCGATCGGGCTCGACTACCCCGCGCTGAAGGGCTTCAACTTCCGCGGCGGCATCCAGATCGGCGCGCCGCTGATCGCGCTGTGGTTCGCCCTGTCGATCTACACCGGTGCCTTCATCGCCGAGAACGTCCGCGCGGGCATTCAGGCGGTCAGCAAGGGCCAGTCCGAAGCCGCTGCCGCCTTGGGCCTGCGGTCGGGCCGGATCATGAACCTTGTGGTGCTGCCGCAGGCGCTGCGCGTCATCATCCCGCCGCTTATTTCGAACTACCTCAACATCACCAAGAACTCCTCGCTGGCGATCCTTGTGGGCTATGCCGACATCACCGCGACGCTGGGCGGGATCACCCTGAACCAGACCGGTCGGGCGATTGAATGCGTCGTTCTTTTGATGCTCTTCTACCTCGTCATCTCGCTGGGCATCTCCATGGTGATGAACGTCTACAACAACGCAACGAAGCTGAAGGAGCGTTAAGCCATGTCAGACACACATGCTGAATCCATCGCCTTCGTGCGTGAAACCTCGCTGCCGCCGGCGGCTCCGCCGGATAAGGTCGGCGGCCCGCTGAAATGGGTGAAGGACAACCTTTTCCCGACATGGGCGAATGCGATCCTGACGATTGTGGCGCTCTATTTCCTGTATCTTCTGGTCTCGGGCTCTCTGCCGTGGCTGTTGAACGGCGTCTGGTCGGCGAGCAGCCTGTCGGAATGTCGTGAGATTTTGGACGGGGCGACCGGGGCCTGTTTCTCGGTGCTGAGCGAGCGTTGGCATCAACTGCTCTTTGGCTTCAAATATCCCAGCGACCAATACTGGCGTCCCACCCTCGCGCTGGTGCTGCTGTTCCTCGCCGCGGCCCCCGTGCTCTTCATCGACCTGCCGCGCAAGCTGCTGCTTTTCACCGGCGTTTACCCGTTCCTCGCCTTCTGGCTGATCTGGGGCGGGCCGATCTGGGGGCCGATCTTCGCGCTCTTGGGCGTCGTGGCGGGCTATGTCGTCTATAGCCGCCTGGTGCAGAAAAGCTTTGCCATGGCGCTGGCGGGCGGCGTCGTCGCTGCGGTGATCGTCTGGTATATCGGCGGCTTTATTGGCGAGGCGCTGCGCCCCGCCTCGCCACTGTTGCAAGCGATCCCCAGCCGTGACCTTGGTGGCTTCATGCTCAACATGATGCTGGGCATCACCTGCGTGTCGCTGTCGCTGCCCATCGGCATCGCGCTGGCGCTTGGCCGGCAGTCGCATCTGCCGATCGTCAAGGGCATCTGCGTGGTCTTTATCGAATTCGTCCGCGGCGTGCCGCTGATCACCCTCTTGTTCGTGGCGAACGTGATGCTGGCCTATTTCTTCCCGCCGGGTTCAGGCGTTGACCTCTTCATCCGCGTTGTGATCATGATCACCATGTTCTCCTCGGCCTATATCGCCGAAGTGATCCGGGGTGGCCTCGCCGCGCTGCCGAAGGGCCAGTACGAGGCCGCCGACAGCCTTGGCCTCGACTACCCGCAGGCGATGCGGCTGATCATCCTGCCGCAGGCGCTGAAGATCTCGATCCCGGGCATCGTCAACATCGCGGTGGGCCTGTTCAAGGACACCACGCTGGTCTCGGTGATCTCGCTGTTCGACATCATCGGCATGATCCGCGGACCGATCCTCGCCTCGACCGACTGGAACGGCGTCTACTGGGAGCTTTTCCTCTTTGCTTCCGTGCTGTTCTTCATCGTCTGCTACGGCATTTCTCAATACTCGCAGTGGCTGGAACGCCGTCTTGCGACTGACCATCGTTAAGGGAGGGTTCTCGCATGGCTGAGACCGCACAAATGAAAGTATCCGACGAAGTCGCGATCCGCATCGACAACATGAACAAGTGGTACGGGGCCTTCCACGTGCTGCGCGACATCAACCTGACCGTGCATCGGGGCGAGCGGATCGTGATCTGCGGGCCTTCGGGTTCGGGCAAGTCGACGCTGATCCGCTGCATCAACGCGCTCGAAGAGCATCAAAAGGGCACCATCGAGGTCGACGGCACGCTTCTGTCCTCGGACCTCAAGAACATCGACAAGATCCGCTCAGAGGTCGGCATGTGTTTCCAGCACTTCAACCTCTTCCCGCATCTGACGATCCTTGAGAACTGCACGCTGGCGCCGATCTGGGTCCGCAAGACGCCCAAGAAGGAAGCCGAAGAAACGGCGATGCATTTCCTCGAAAAGGTGAAGATCCCCGATCAGGCCAATAAGTATCCCGGCCAGCTTTCGGGCGGTCAGCAGCAGCGTGTGGCGATTGCCCGTTCGCTCTGCATGCGCCCGCGGGTCATGCTGTTCGACGAGCCGACATCGGCCCTCGACCCCGAGATGATCAAGGAGGTGCTCGACACGATGATCGAGCTTGCCGAAGAGGGCATGACCATGCTCTGCGTGACCCATGAGATGGGCTTTGCCCGTCAGGTGGCGAACCGGGTGATCTTCATGGACGAAGGCCAGATTGTTGAGCAGAACGAGCCTGAGGCTTTCTTCAACAACCCGCAAAGCCCGCGCACGCAGCTGTTCCTGAGCCAGATTCTCGGGCACTGAACCGGGAGAATCGGATCAAGGTAAAACATGCGCCCCGGCCATTCGGTCGGGGCGTTTGCGTTTCAAACCAGTTGTTTGGGGACGGTGAAGGCGTGCAGCACTCCGCTGCCGGGGGCCACCTCGGCCCAGCTTTCAACCGCGAAATCCATCACCGTCGTCGCGCCCGAGGGGTAGCGATCAAAGGCTTCCTGTTCGGGCGGCTGCTGCAACAGCCCTGCGGCGGCAGCGGCGATGCCGGGGTTATGCGCCACCAGCAGCAAGGTGTTGCCTGTGCCGCGCTGGCGCAGGCTGGTGATGATCTGATCAGGCTCGGCGAGGTAAAGTTCGCGCAGGTGCTCCACCTGACAGCCCTCAGGCAGCGCCAAGCGGGCGCAGGTTTCGCGGGTGCGGGCCGCCGTTGAGCAGAGCACCGCATCAGGCAGCAGCGCCTCTGCGCGCAGCCAATTGCCAAGGGCTTGGGCCGCCCCGCGCCCGCGGGCGTTCAGGGGGCGGTCATGATCGCTGGTCCCATGGGACCAGTCCGATTTCGCGTGTCGCATCAGGATCAGGCGGCGCATGTCGTTCCTTTCACTGCTCGACCCATCATAGGCGCGAAGCAGGGGCAGGGGGCAAGCGCTTTGGGCCTAGCCCTTGCGAATGATGCTGCCCGCCCCGTGTTCGGTGAAAAGCTCCAACAGGCAGGCATTGGGCGCGCGCCCGTCGAGGATGACGGCCGCCCGCACACCGCCTTCGAGCGCGTCCAGCGCGGTTTGCACCTTGGGAATCATCCCGCCCGCAATGGTGCCATCGGCGATCATCTCGTTGATCTGGCTCGCTGTGAGGTCGGTCACAACCTCTCCGTTGCCGTCCTTGACGCCCGCCACATCCGTCAACAACAGCAAGCGGTCGGCCTCCAGCGCGCCCGCGATGGCGCCAGCGGCGGTGTCGCCGTTGATGTTATAGGTCTCCCCCCTGTGGCCCATGCCGAGCGGCGCGATGACGGGAATGATGCCCTTGTCGGCAAAGTCCCGCAGGATGCGCGGGTTGACCTGTATCGGGTTGCCCACGAGGCCTAGAGCGGGGTCTTCAGGCTCACAAACGATCAGGCCGCTGTCTTTGCCCGAAACGCCAACCGCACGGCCACCTTGCTCTGAAATCGCCTGCACGATCCGCGCGTTGACGAGGCCCGAAAGCACCATCTCGACCACTTCCATGGTCGCGGCATCGGTCACCCGTTTGCCGTTCACGAATTCGGACTTGATGTTCAGCCGCGCCAGCATGTCGTTGATCATTGGGCCGCCGCCATGGACGATCACCGGGTTCACCCCCACCTGCCGCATCAGCGCGACATCGCGGGCGAATTCGTCCATCGCTTCGTCGCTGCCCATCGCATGGCCGCCCAGTTTGATGACCACGGTGGCATCGGCGTAGCGTTGCAGAAAGGGCAGAGCTTGGCTGAGGGTTTGGGCGGTGGCGATCCAGTCGCGGTTCATGTCTTGCGTTCTCATCTGTTGACCCATGGGAAGCCGATAGCGGCGGGAGGTGCTATACCAGCGTGGCGATGATGGCACGCAGCGTAGGGATGCCCCAGCCCTTTTCCGAAGATGTCACGACAATCTCCGGGTAGGCGGCGGGGTGTTTGCTCAGCGCGTCCTTCACCTGCTTCAGGATCTTCTCACGCTCGGCCTCTTTGACCTTGTCGGCTTTGGTCAGCACGACCTGAAAGGTGACGGCGGAACTGTCGAGCAGAGACATGATCTCATCATCGACCTTCTTCACACCATGGCGCGCGTCGATCAGCACGAAGGCGCGGCGCAGGGTCTGGCGGCCCGAGAGGTATTGTTTCAGCAGGCGCTGCCACTTCTCGACCACCGGCAGCGGCGCATTGGCATAGCCATAGCCCGGCAGGTCGACGAGGTAGTGCTCTTCCCCGGCGGTGAAAAAGTTAATCTCTTGCGTCCGGCCCGGTGTGTTCGACGCCCGTGCCAGCGCTTTCATCCCTGTCAGCGCGTTGATCAGCGTCGATTTCCCGACGTTGGAACGACCGGCAAAGCAGACCTCCATCCGGTCGGGGGGCGGCAGCCCATCCATCGCCACCACGCCTTTGACGAATGTCGTCTCCCCGGCGAAAAGCATCCGGCCCTTCTCGGCGCTCGAGGCGTCGGGCTCTTCGGCGATGGTGTAGTTCACTTGCATCAGATCAGCTCCAGTTCGTCGCCCACGGCGATCTCTCCGCCATTAGTGACGGTCAGGGTAACACCGAAATCCCGGTGACCCAATTGGTCGAGCGCGGCGAGCGTGTCCACGTCGCGCGCGCCGGTGTCGGTGTTGACGGTGGTGGCAAGGCAGCGGGTGATGCGTTTGGACACATGCAGCCGTGCTTTGCCGATTTTCAGGTCCCGCCCCAGCCAGTCGAACTCGGCCCAAGGGGCGGCGCCGTCAAACCAGATGTTGCCGCGCCAGCGGGCGGTTTGCAGCGGGGCAGCTGCCAATTCTTCGACCGCGCGATGGGAGGTGAGGCTGTTGAGCGACAGCGTCGGCTCCGCGCTGTCGGTATAGCCGCGGCCATCAAGGCGGAGGATGTCCAACGGGGCAGCGCGGCCTTCGGCCACCAGCGGGCGCACCCAGTCGAGGAAAGCCGCCTGTTCGCGATCCGGGTGGAAGGTGATTTCGCCGCGCGTCGGGTGGCGCAGGGTGAGCATCTCAGTCGTCTCATCCAGCTTGGCCGTGATCGCCTGCAACTGCGGCGAAGAGGCCCCCCGGGTGAAATTTAAACACCGCGCCCAGTCTCCGGGCGCGGCTTTGGAGGCGTCATGGGCCACGGCCCAGAGCCGGTCGTAGGGCATGGATTGCCCGGCGCGCAGGGTCACACGCTCAACCGTCTCGCGGCCATGGGCCTTGAGCGGATGCCGGTTGAGCGCGGTGACCTGCATCATTTTTTCGACTTGCCCGATTTGGGCTTGGCATCCGCATTGGCGGCAGCGCTCTTGGGCGTGCGTTTGAAGCCGCCTTTGATGTTGCCCCAGAGGTCAGGTTTGTAACCCTGGCTGCGCATGATCAAATATTGCTGGGTGAAGGTGATCGTGTTGTTGGCGATCCAGTACACCACCAAGCCGCTCGCGAAACCGCCCAGCATGAACATGAACACCCACGGCATCCACGCAAAGATCATTTGCTGTGTCGGATCGGTGGGCGCCGGGTTCAGCTTTTGCTGCAAGAACATGGAGATACCCAAGAGCAGCGGCAGGATGCCGATGAAGATCAGCGCCAGCATCGAACCCGGCTCGGGCGCGGCATAGGGCAAGAGGCCCCAGAGGTTCATGATCGAGGTCGGATCGGGCGCGCTGAGGTCTTGGAACGGGCCAAAGAAGGGCGCGTGGCGCAACTCGATCGTGACGAAAATCACCTTGTAGAGCGAGAAGAAGATCGGGATTTGCAGCAGGATCGGCAGGCAGCCCGCAGCAGGGTTCACCTTGTTCTTCTTATAGAGCTCCATCATGCCCTGTTGCATTTTCTGACGGTCGTCGCCCGCTTCTTTCTTCAGCTTTTCCATCTCGGGCTGAAGTTCTTTCATCCGCGCCATGGAGACGTAGGATTTGTACGCCAGCGGGAAGAGGACAGCCTTGATCAGCAGCGTCAGGCCGATGATGGCGACACCCATGTTGCCGATAAGTTTGTTCAGCTCATGCAGCAGCCAGAAGATCGGCTTGGTCAGGAAGAAGAACCAACCCCAGTCGATGCTGTCGATGAATTTGGCAACACCGGAGGATTGGTAATCCTGAAGGGTTTCCCATTCCTTGGCGCCGGCGAAAAACTTGCTGGAGGTGCTTACGCTTTCGCCTGCCGCGACCGAGCGGGTCGGCTGGCGGGTGAAGGCGCGGTAGGTGTCCGCGCGCGGATCATAGGTGAGCGCCTGTTCAAAGGTTTCGCCCGCATCGGGGATCAGCACCGCCTGCCAATAGTGATCGGTAAAGCCGACCCAGCCCTCGGTAACGCCTTCGGTGACCACGGCGGGGCGGCCCCAGGTGCTGTTCACATCGGCTTCGGCGATATCGTCCCAATCAACTTCGGAAAGCTCACCATTGGCCATGGCCACGGCGCCTTCATGCAGGATGAAGAAGCTTTTCAGGTCTTCGGGGAGCCCGTGCTGCGCGATCATGCCGAAGGGGGCGAGGTTCACCGCGCCTTCGCCGTTGTTGGTCACGCTCTGGGTGATGTCGAACATATATTGGTCATCGACCGAGATGGTGCGGGTAAAGACCTGCCCGGCGCCATTGTCCCAAGTGAGGGTCACGGGGCTGTCGACGCCCAGCGTTTCGCCCTCGCTCAGGGTCCAAAGCGTGTCGACACCCGGGACGGAATCGGGGGCGAGGCCCGAACCGGCGGCCCAACCGTGCAGCGCGTAGTAGGCATCGCTCGATCCTTCGGGGGAGAGCAGGGTCACGATTTCGGCATCCGCGTCGAGCGTGGTTTGGTAATCGTTCAGTTTCAGATCGTCGATCCGACCGCCCATGAGCGAGATGGAGCCGCTGACCTTGTCGGTCGCGATTGCCACGCGGGGCGCTGCTGCCAGTGCCGCGCGGCGGCCTTCGGGGGCGGCGCCTTCGCCATCTTCCGTGCCAGGTGCGGCAGCGGTATCGGCGGTGGAGGCGGGAACAGAAGTGCCTTCGACAGTCTCGCTGATCTCACTGCCGGGTTCCAATGCTGGGTCGGCTTCAGGGGGCGGGAACAGAAGGAACCACACGAGGATGACGGCAAAGCTGAGCGCCGTGGCAAGGATGAGATTCTTGTTCTGTTCGTCCATGGGGACCGCCACCTGATGTCTTTGAATATCACGGGGGTTCAACAGAGTGCGGGGCCAAAGGTCAAGTGGAATCGGGCGGGATGAAGGGGGATGCAGGGTGGTTTTGGTCCATCTGGCATGGGTTTTGCGGAGTTTCGCCGGGGGCGGTTGCGGGGGAGCGGTGGCCCCGGCATTGAACGGGGCAGGGGGCGGAGGGTGTGGCCGTACTTCGGGGCGCGGGGTGTTCTCCTTCGCCTCCAACCTCTTCGGCAGTCGCGACCACCGTCGCTTAATGCCCCGGGCCGGTGCTAAGCACAGAGCCCGCTAGGTGGCACGCCCATTCATGATGCGCGGCACGTCTTGCAGTTTCGCGTTGTGGCGGGCGATCCAATCGAGTGTTTGCTCAAAGGGCATGGGGCGGGCGATGCCGAATCCCTGCACATGGTCGCAGCCGAGTTGGGCGAGTAAGACATGCTCCCCCACCGTTTCCACACCTTCGGCGAGGGTCTCAATGCCCAGTCGTTCGGCCATGGTGAGAATGGCGCTGATCATGCGCTGTTGATCGGGGTCGCGATCTGCTTTCATGACGAAAGAGCGGTCGATCTTGATCCGGCTGACGGAAAAGCGGCGGATGGATGCGATGGAGGCATGGCCCGTGCCGAAGTCGTCAAGATCGATGCGGCAACCGAGCTTGCGCAGGGCGTTGATATTGCGGGTGATCACATCGTCTGCAGTCGAGGCGACGACGGTTTCCAGCACTTCGATCGCGAGCCGGTCGGGGGGCAGGTCGAACCGGTCCAACTCCCAAGTGATTTTGTCGATGAGCCGGGGGTTGGCAAGTTCGCCCCCGGCGAAATTCACCCCGATCTGCGGCACCACGGTGCCGGACCCATCCCAAGCTTTGAGGGCGGCGAAGGCGTGGTACATCATGACTTCGGCCAAACGCTCCAACAGGCCGGCCTCTTCGACGGCGGGCAGGAAATCCGAAGGGGGGATCATGCCCTGTACCGGATGGTTCCAGCGCGCCAAGGCTTCAAAACCGGTGATCTGGCCTGTGTCGGTTGAGATTTGCGGCTGGAACCATGGTTGAATTTGGCCGCTGTCCAAAGCCTGCGCGACCTCTTCGCGCCGTTCGGCGCGGCTTTCGGTTTCCCGGCGCATCTGGTCGGAAAAGGCGCGAATGGAGGAGGGGCCACGCCGCTGCGCACTGCGCAGGGCGGTGGCGGCGGCGGCAAGCCATGCGGCGCCATCCCCGCCCGGGGTGCGGGTGTTAAGGCAAAAGCCGACGGAGGCCGTGAGGTAGATCGTAACCCCGTCGACGAAAAACGGTTTTTCCAAGGCGGATTGCAGCCGCCCCGCCAGTTGAATGCAAAGCTCAAGATCGAGTTGTCGGACCGGGGCGGTGCAGACGGCGAACCGCGCCTCTCCCATCTTGCCGATGAGATCATCGTCGCGCAGGGCGCCCTGCAATCGTTCGCCGCTTTGCCGCAGGACCGTGTCGGCGGCGGTTTGATCGTGGCGTTCGATGATTTGGTCAAGCCCTTCGAGCGCGATGAAACATGTGGCCGACAAACGCCCCCGCGAATGGGCGGTTTGAAAAACTTGTTCTGTCAGCTCCTCAAAAGCGCTGCGCTGTAGGATGCCGCCGAGCGCGTCTTGGTGTGCCTGGGAATTCCCGCTAAAGCGCTGCCCCGCAAGGAAAAGAAGCGGCAGCGCAGCGGAGGCGGCGATCAGAGCCATTTCGCCGCCGATCCAAAAGGCCAGCAACGTCAGCGCGGGGAGGAAGGCCAAAGCGGCCTGACCGCTGAGCAAAGCGGCGAACGACTGCCGCAGCTGCGTGAGCCCGGAAAGCCGGTGAATTGCCATCGCGATATCCCTTCCCAGTACGCGCAATGCCTGCGCTGACGGGGGAGGGATATCGCCTTTAGGGTGTGCTGTGGGTTAACAGAACCCGCTTTTTTGCGGATTATTATCTAAAATTGTTCTTGCTCCGTACCCTCAATGTTCCGCATGAGCCCGGCGAAGTCGAAAAGCTTGGGATCCAGCAGATGCGAGGGGCGGGCGTTCATCAGCGCGCGGAACATGACTTGGCGACGACCGGGGCTATTGGCCTCCCACCCGTCGAGAATCGCCTTTACCTGTTGGCGCTGAAGCCCGTCCTGCGAGCCGCAGAGATCGCAGGGAATGATCGGGTAGTTCATCGCCGTGGCAAAACGCTCGCAATCGCTTTCCGCGACATGGGCGAGGGGGCGGTAGACAAAAAGATCGCCTTCCTCGTTAACTAATTTGGGCGGCATGGTCGCCAGTCGTCCGCCGTGGAAAAGGTTCATGAAAAAGGTTTCGAGGATGTCGTCCCGGTGGTGCCCCAGCACCACGGCAGAGCAGCCCTCCTCCCGCGCGATCCGGTAGAGATTGCCCCGGCGCAGGCGGGAGCAGAGCGCGCAGAAGGTGCGCCCGGCAGGGACCTTGTCCATCACGATTGAATAGGTGTCTTGATATTCGATGCGATGCGGCACGCCCATCTTTTCAAGGAATTCCGGCAGCACGGTCGCCGGGAAATTTGGCTGCCCCTGATCGAGATTGCAGGCCAAAAGCTCGACCGGCAGCAGGCCGCGCCATTGCAGTTCATGCAGAACCGCCAGCAGGGTATAGCTGTCTTTGCCGCCTGACAGGCAGACCAGCCATTTCGGCTTGGGCGCACCTTGGGCGGTCGGCTCCACCATGCCGTATTGATCGATCGCCTCGCGGGTCATGCGGACGATGCGTTTGCGCAGTTTCTTGAACTCGGTGCTTTGCGGTGCACCGGCAAAGAGGGGGTGAATCTCGTCGGTTTCGTCCAGCATCGTCGGTCTCTCACTATCAGCTTGGCTTCACCTAGGGCATTTTGCCCCTTTGCCGCAAGCGCGGCGCTAATCGGGAACGTTGTCGATCCCGCTTTGCCCCCAAGGGTGGCAGCGCGCGATCCGGCGGGCGGCCAGCCATCCGCCGCGCAGCCCGCCGTGTTTTTGTAAGGCTTCCAGCGCATAGGCGCTGCAGGTGGGCTGATAGCGGCAGTTATGCCCGACCCATGGGCTGAAGATCAGCCGATAGCCGCGCACCGGCAGGGCAAGAAGCGCGGCCAGGGGAGTCATTTTCGGACCCCATGCAGAATATCCAGCGCGCGGGCCAGATCAGCGAGCAATTGGTCGAAGGGCAGGGTGGCTGTCGCCTCGCGCCGCCCGACAAAGACATAGTCCATGCCCGCGCGCCCGGCCTGCGGCAGGGTGAGCCGCGCGATCTCGCGTAGGCGGCGCTTGGCGCGGTTGCGGGCCACGGCATTGCCGACCTTCTTGGAACAGGTGAATCCCACGCGAATGGGCGCCGCGCTGGGCTCATCCTCCCGGCGGGGTCGCATTTGTAGAATGAAGCCGGGGGTGGCCACGCGTTTGGCGCGGCTGGCACGTTGGAAATCCGCCCGTTTGGTCAGGGTCTCCAGACGCAGAGAAACCGCCGGGGCAGGGTTCCCCTTCGTGGCGCAAGTGCCATTCAAGGGTGCCTCCGGCGGTGTCATATTCTGGTTCCGAAGATCGAGGGCGCTTATGCGCTCAGCGATTTCCGGCCCTGTGCGCGGCGTGCGTTGATGATCTTACGGCCGGCTTTGGTGGCCATGCGCGCGCGGAAACCATGGCGCCGCTTGCGCACGAGGTTCGAGGGTTGAAAGGTGCGTTTCATCGCTCCGTCTCCATCTAAAGCTGGCTGGGCACGGAATCACTTGAAGGTTCCACCGCGGCCAGCGTCAATTCAAGCCCGTCCTCTAATGCGGCGGGACGCGCAAGTCAAACCCCCTGATAGGGAAAAACCGCGCTTTGCAACAAAATGCCGGTTTGCGGGGCCGGAATTGTTTCAGTTCACCCCGTAACTTTGCAAAATCGCCCTTTCCCGCACAAGTCCCATCAAGCGCGCGTGAGGAGCCTGTTCCCGCGCCCCGCTTCACGCCATCATTGAGGAAAGCGAAATTGGTCTGATGTAGGCCCAAGGAAGTGTGAAAATGAGCCGCAATGACCAAAGTAAACCCGCGCTGATGCGCTATCTGCCCCTTGCGCTGATGCGCTATCTGCCCCTTGCGCTGATCGCCGTCATCGCGGCCATCGGGGCCTTTACCCTGCGCGATTACCTGAGTTTTGACGCGCTGCGTGACAATCGCGAGGCGCTGATCGCCTTTCGCGACAGCAACTACCTGCTGACCGCGCTGGTCTTTGTCGCCGCCTATGTGGTGATCGTGGCCTTTTCCCTGCCGGGGGCCACGGTGGCCACTTTGACGGGCGGCTTCCTCTTCGGGCTGTTTCCGGGCGTGCTTTATAACGTCAGTGCTGCGACCTTGGGCGCGGTGGTGATCTTTCTGGCCGCGCAATGGGGCCTTGGCGCACGGTTGAAAGACCGGATGGACGCCTCTGAGGGCATGGTGCGCAAGATCAAGGCGGGGATCGACGACAACCAGTGGTCGATGCTCTTCTTTATCCGGCTGGTGCCGGTGGTGCCCTTCTTTGTCGCGAATCTGCTGCCGGCCTTTCTCGGTGTGCCGCTGTTTCGCTTCGTGATCTCGACGTTTTTCGGGATCATGCCGGGGGCCTTGGTCTTTACCTCGGTGGGCGCAGGGCTAGGTGCGGTTTTCGCCCGGGGTGAGTCGCCCGACCTCGGGATTATTTTCGAGCCGCATATTCTATTGCCCATTCTGGGCCTTTGCGTGCTGTCGCTGCTGCCCGTGGCGATCAAGACATTTACCGGGAAGAAGGATCTGCTGAAATGACCAACCGTATCAAGACCGACGTTCTGATCATCGGCGCAGGCTCTGGCGGGTTGTCGGTGGCAGCGGGGGCCGTGCAGATGGGCGCGGATGTGACCCTGCTCGAAGGGCACAAGATGGGCGGCGATTGCCTGAACTATGGCTGCGTGCCCTCCAAGGCGCTGATCAAGACCGGCAAGACCGCCTATACCCAGCAACACAGCGCGCAATATGGGGTGGAGGCTGCCGCCGGGGTGGTCGACTACGCCGCCGCCAAGGATCACGTGGCCGATGTCATCTCGCAAATCGCGCCGGTCGATTCGGTTGAACGGTTCGAGGGCTTGGGCGTGCGGGTAATCCGCGAATACGGGCATTTCATTTCCGATAGAGAGGTGCAGGCGGGCGATACCATCATCACCGCGCGGCGCATCGTCGTGGCCACCGGCTCCTCTCCGCTGGTGCCGCCGATTCCGGGGTTGGAGGATGTGCCCTATGAGACGAATGAGACCCTCTTTGATCTGCGCGAGAAGCCCGAGCATCTGATCATCATCGGTGGCGGCCCCATCGGCATTGAGATGGCGCAGGCGCATGTGCGGATGGGCTGCAAGGTCACCGTGATCGAAGGCAGCCGCGCGCTTGGCAAGGATGACCCCGAGCTGTCCGAGGTGGTGTTGCAGACCATGCGGGACGAGGGGGTGGTTTTCGAGGAAGGCAGCGATGCGGCCAAGGTCAGCGGTGCGGCGGGGGCGATCACGGTCGAGACCAAGGATGGCCGCGTGATCAAGGGCTCGCATCTGTTGATGGCCGTGGGGCGCAAGAGCAACATCGACCGGCTTGATCTGGATAAGGCCGGGGTGGAGACCACCAAGGCAGGCATCAAGGTCGACGACAGCCTGCGCAGCAGCAACCGCCGGGTCTATGCCATCGGCGATGTGGCAGGCGGGCTGCAATTCACCCATGTGGCAGGCTATCACGCCGGGGTGGTGATCCGCTCAATCCTCTTTGGCCTGCCGAGCAAGACGAAGCTACACCATATTCCATGGGTCACCTATGCCGCGCCGGAACTGGCGCAGGTGGGGCTGACCGAAGCGCAGGCGCGCGAAGAGCATGGCGACAAGCTGGAGGTCGTGCGGTTCCATTACAACCACAACGACCGCGCGATTGCCGAGCGTCAGACCAAAGGGTTCATCAAGGTGATGGTGGTCAAGGGCCGCCCGGTGGGGGCCAGTATCGTCGGCCATCAGGCGGGCGAATTGATCACCCTGTGGTCGCTTGCGCTGGTCAATAAGATGAAGATGAGCCAGATTGCTGCTATGGTTGCCCCTTACCCCACGATCTCGGAGATTAACAAACGCGCGGCGGGGGCCTATTTCAGCCCGCGCCTGTTCGAAAGCGCTCTGGTCAAAACGGTGGTGCGCGCCGTGCAGCGCCTCTTGCCCTGAGATCGCCCATGATCCACTCGCTTTCTGGCCGCCTGCTGATCCTCACCACCATCTTTGTGATGCTGGCCGAAGTGCTGATCTTTGTCCCCTCCATCGCGCGGTTTCGCGAGGAATATATGCTGACCCGGTTGGAGCGGGCGCAGATCGCCTCGCTGGCGCTTTTGGCCGACGACATGCTCGACCCGGAGTTGGAAGAGGAACTGCTGCGCAACGCCGAGGTGTTCAATGTGGTGCTGCGCCGGGATGAGGCGCGGCAATTGGTGCTGGCGTCGCCCATGCCGCGCATGGTGTCGCAGACCTATGATCTGCGCGATGCCTCGGCGACGATCTTGATCCGGGATGCGATGCTGCGGCTGTTCCGCCCGGGGAATGAGGTGGTCCGAGTGATCGGCGCGCCGGTGCGCGAAGCGGGGCTGCTGATTGAGGTCACGATGGAGACAGCGCCCATGCGTGTCGCCATGCTCGACTACGGGATTCGCATCCTCATCCTTTCGGCGGTGATCTCGGTCATCACGGCGGTGCTTTTGTTCTTTGCCATGCGGGCCTTGCTGCTGAAACCGATCAAACGGGTGGCGGGGCATATGCAGCGCTATGCCGCCGCACCCGAAGATGCGCGGCGGATTATCGAGCCTTCCGCCAGCGTGACCGAATTGCGCGAGGCCGAAGAGGCGCTTCAGAAGCTGCAAACCGACCTCACGCAGGCGCTTAAACAGAAAGAGCGTTTGGCCCAATTGGGCAGCGCCGTTAGCAAGATCAGCCATGATCTGCGCAACATCCTCACCTCTGCCCAGCTGTTCACCGACCGGATCGAAATGTCCGAAGACCCGACCGTCAAACGCATGGCGCCCAAGCTTGTGGGGTCGATCACCCGGGCGGTACACCTATGCGAATCGACGCTGGCCTTCGGCAAGGCCGAAGAGCCGGGGCCGACGCTGACGCTCATGCCGCTCGAAGAACTGGTGGAAGAGGTCATCGACGGCGAACGCCTTGCCGATCCCGAAAGCATCGTGCGCTTTGCCGCTGATATTCCCGCGAATCTCACCGTGCGTGCGGATCCTGAACAAATGTACCGCGTGCTGGCAAATCTCATGCGTAACGCCCGGCAGGCGATCACCGCCACCGGCAAACCGGGCGACGTCTACCTGCGGGCCGAGGATATGGGCGAGGCATGGTGCATCACCGTCAGCGATACCGGCCCCGGCCTGCCGCCCAAAGCGCGGGAGCATCTCTTCACCGCCTTCCAGGGCGGGGCGCGCAAGGGTGGCTCCGGTTTGGGGCTGGTAATCGCCTCCGAACTGGTGCGTGGCCACGGTGGCAGCCTCGCGCTGCGCAGCAGCGGGCCGGAAGGTACGGTTTTTGACATAACACTCCCCAAGGGGGACGGCGCCCTGTAGATTTTTGAAGAAAATTGCATTTCCTTGAAACGAGGGCTTGCAACTCCCCGGGGCTAAGACTAAACCCCCGCTCAGTGGACCGATAGCTCAGCTGGATAGAGTACCTGACTACGAATCAGGGGGTCGGGGGTTCGAATCCTCCTCGGTCCGCCACTACCCAAAATTGAAGAACACGGCGCTTGTGGGCGTCTTATCCGTCTCGCGGCGGGTTGTAGAAGCCCGTGTCGCGGTAGGGCTGGTCAAAGGCGTGGTCCATCAGTTCCAGATGGTCTTGGCCGTAATACATGTCACCATTCAGAAAATAGCTGGGCGAGCCAAAGATGCCGCGGGCGATAGCTTCTTTGGTGTTTTGCGCGTGGATTGCCTGCACATTCTCTTCCATCGCCCGTGCAATCAGCCCGTCGCAGTCGGGATCGACCGCTTCAGTCGCGCGGCGCAGATGCTCGGGATTCGCGAGATCGATATCATCGCGCCAATGGGCCTGAAGAATCGCGAAAGAAAGCGCGTCGACATCCCGCCCTGCCTGAGCGGCGGCGATCAGGTAGCCGTTTGCAAGGTTCAGCGGGTTGTCGTGATGGGTCGGGCGGTGGTTGAGAACCTCCAGCCCGCGATACTGCGCCCAACGCTCGATCTCTCGGCCAAAGAAATAGTCGATGTAATGGGGCGTGAAGCCGCGGAAGTGGTCCACACGGCTTGAGGCGATCACGGGGTTGAGGTCAAAGGGGCGATGCACCAGCCGCGCACCGCGGGCCGCGCAAATTTCCAAGAGCTTGCGATGCCCCAGATAGGCGTAGGCGGAATGGGCGGAATAGAAATATTCAATGGTGTCCAAGGTCGGCTCCCTCCGGTTTTGCCAGCATCATGGCGGAAACCGACGGGGAGACAAGGACGGGGGCCGAAAGCCGAGTGCGGAATAGCGGGGGGGCCCGTAACGGGGCGCTTCTAACCGCGATGACGCCTCAATACCGGCGGTTATGCAATCTGTTCGCGCGGGGCCGGGGCGCGATTGCGCGGACCTTCCGAGGCTGGGGGCGTTGCTTGGCCATGAATGCCAGTGCCGCCACCGCGGCCATGATCAGGATCAAAAGTTCGTAAGTCCACATGAGCCATTCCTCCTAGGGCATGTTCATAAGATTAACCTTAGCGATGCCCGATGGGTTCCGTCTTGGCCGGGATGGTGGCGGCCTTTGGCCGGGGCCGCAAGTCAAAAAGGCCGCCGCATTTTAGCGACGGCCTTCTTTCGGCAGCGCCCGCTCCGGGCGTCAGCCCATTTGCCGCACCACGGCCATGGTGGCGATGGCAGGCAGGGTCAGCAGCGCTTTGACCTGTTCCACGCGGGTGGGGGTGTAGTAGCCCTCTTCGTGCAGGATGTTGACCGTGGCGACCATCTTGCCGCCGATGATGATCGGCAGGTTCACGACCGAGGCGCAGCCCAAACGGCCAATCAGTTCCGCATCGGGAAAGACCGCGTCGATATCGGCCAAGGTGTTGGCGACAAAGCATTCCTGCCGCCCGTGGACCTGTTCGAACCAAGTGTCGATGGTGATCTCTTTGGTGCCGGAGGTTGGGTAATTCTCGGCGTCGTCGGTATAGACCCGCCGCGCCAGCATCGCGTCCATATCCGCGGTCATCACGGTAAAGAGTTTGGCCCCCACGGTGGCCTTGGTCAGCGCGCAGAGCGCGTCGAAGGCCTGTGTCTCGGTGGTCGCCTGCTCAAGCGCTGTCTGAAAGCGTTGCATTGCGTCGGTGGTATCGGTCATGGGGCTTCCTTGCGGTCTGGATTGCCGCCCGAGGCGGCGTAGAGGGCTTGGGTATAGGGATCGGTAAAGCTGCCGTCATGCAGCGCGCTGGACGGGGCGATCTCGACCACGCGGCCTTTGTTCATCACCGCCATGCGCTCGCACATGAAACTGACGACGGGCAGATTGTGGGTGACCATCAGATAGGTCAGCCCCTGTTCGCGGCGCAGCCGTTTCAGCAGGTTGAGGATCTCCGCCTGAACCGAGACATCCAGCGCTGAGGTCGGCTCATCCAGCAGCATCACCTTGGGCTCAAGCATCAGCGCGCGCGCGATGGCGACCCGTTGCCGCTGCCCGCCGGAGAGCTGATGCGGAAAGCGGAAGCGGAAACGTTTGTCGAGGCCGACGGCCTGCAACATCTCCACCACGCGGGCGCTGCGATTGCCAAGCCCGTGGATCATCAGCGGCTCGGACAGCACGCCGTCCACCGTCTTGCGGGGATGGAGAGAGGCATAGGGGTCTTGGAACACCATCTGACACTGCCCGGCAAAGGCGCGGTCCACCTTGTGACCACGCGGCTGGCCGAGCACGGAAATCTCACCGGTCCAATCGGGGGCCAGCCCCGCGATGGCCTTGAGCACCGTGGACTTGCCCGAGCCGCTTTCGCCCACCAGCGCAAAGCTTTCGCCCTCGGCCACGTCGATATTCACCCCGGTGACCACCTTGGTTTGCCCATAGGAGATGTCGAGGTTCTTGAGTGTAATCGCGCTCATGTGCCGCTCCATGCGCTGCGGTCGAGGACGGGCAGTTCATCGCGCGTCTCTTCCATTTTCGGAACCGCGGCCAAAAGGCCCTTGGTATAGGGATGGCTGGCCTTGTGCAGGTCGGCGGCGGCGCAGCTTTCCACCACCTGACCTGCGTGCATCACAAGGATCCGGTCGCAATAGCGCGCTACGAGGTTGAGGTCATGGGAGATCAAGATCAGCCCCATGCCGTGGTCGCGCACCAGCTCGTCGATGAGGTCGAGCACCTGCGCCTGCACGCTGACATCCAGCGCCGAGGTTGGCTCGTCCGCGATCAGCAGATCGGGGCGCGGGATCAGCATCATGGCGATCATGATGCGCTGGCCCATGCCGCCCGAGACCTCATGCGGGTAGAGGTCGATCACCCGCTCGGGCTCATTGATCCGCACCGATTGCAGCATTTCGATCACCCGGGCCTTCACATCGCGCCGGGCGAGGCGTTCGTGGGTCAGCAGCGCCTCGGCGATCTGCGCACCCACGGTCATCACCGGGTTCAGCGAGAACTTTGGGTCCTGCATGATCATCGAAATCCGCGCCCCTCGCAGGTTGCGCATTTGTCTTTCCGACTGGCTTTGTAGGTCGATCCCGTCAAAGCGCATCACATCGGCCTGCTGCCGCCCCGGATGACGCACAAGCCGCAGGATCGCGCGCCCGGTCATGGATTTTCCCGAGCCGCTTTCGCCGACGATCCCAAGCCGTTCGCGACCGAGGGTGAAGGACAGCCCTTTGACTACCTCAACCCGGCCCTTGGGGGTGGGGAAGCTGACGGTGAGGTTTTCAAGTTCCAGCAGTGCCGCGGTCATGACTTGCCTCCTTGTTTGGGGTCGAGCACATCGCGCAGCCCGTCGCCCAGAAAACAAAAGCCGAGCGAGACAAGGATGATCGCAAAGCCGGGCATCGTCGCCACCCACCATTGATCCAAGATGAAGGCCCGCCCGCGCGAGATCATCGCGCCCCATTCCGGCAGCGGCGGCTGCGCGCCGAGGCCCAGAAAGCCAAGGCCCGCGGCGGTCAGGATGATCCCCGCCATGTCCAGCGTCACCCGCACGATCATCGACGAGGTGCACAGCGGCAGCACGTGCCGCGTGATGATCCGCCCGTGCGACGCGCCGAGCAGGCGCATGGCCGAGATGAACTCGGAATTGCGGAAGGTCAGCGTCTCGGCCCGGGCGATACGCGCATAGGCGGGCCATGAGGTGATGGCGATGGCGATGATGGCATTCTCGATCCCCGGCCCGAGGGCCGCGACGAAGGCCAGCGCGAGGATCAGTTTGGGCATGGACAGAAACACATCCGTCACCCCCATCAAGACCCTGTCGGTCCAGCCGCCGAAATAGCCCGAGATCGCGCCGATCAGCAGCCCCAGCGGGGCGGCGATGACAGCGACCAAGGCCACGATCATCAGGGTGATCCGCGCGCCATAGATCACGCGGCTGAAAATGTCGCGGCCCAGTTCATCCGTGCCCATCCAATGCGCCGCCGAAGGGGGCAACAGGCGGGCGTCGAGGTTCTGTCCCAGCGGATTCTGCGGCGCGATCCAAGGCGCAAACAGCGCGGCGAGGATTAGCATCAGCAGGATCACCGCCCCCACCACCGCTAGCGGATTGCGCAGCAATTGCAGCAGCATGCGATAGGCGTTGCCCATATTCGCCTGCAATTTCGAGGCGGGGGAGTCGTCCAAAAGCCAGTTTCTTGCAGTGGTCATGACGGCCTCCTAGCGGCTGCGCGGGTCAAGGATGCGGTAGAGCACATCCGAGAGTTTGTTGATCAGGATGAAGACCGCGCCGATCACCAGCGTCGCCCCCAACACGGCGTTCATATCGGCATTGAGCAGCGCCACGGTCAGGTAGTTCCCGATGCCCGGCCAGCTAAAGACCGTCTCGATCATCACCGACCCTTCCAGCAGGGCGGCGTAAGACAGGCCGATCACGGTGATCAGCGGCACGCGGATCGGGCGGAACCCATGCACCCAAAGCACCCGCCATTCGGCCACGCCCTTGACCCGCGCGGTGGTGATGAATTCTTGCCCCAGTTGGTCCAACATGAAGCTGCGGGTCATCCGCGCGATATAGGCGAGCGAGAAAAACCCGAGGATCGCGGCAGGCAGGATCAGGTGATCCAGCGCGTTCCAGAAGATGTCCCACTCACCAGCAAGGGCCGAATCCACCAGCATCAGCCCGCTGCGCGGCGCTACCATGCCTTCGTAAAAGATATCGACACGGCCCGGCCCCGCGACCCAACCCAGATTGGCGTAGAAGATGACAAGCCCGACAAGCCCCAGCCAGAAGGCGGGCACCGAGTAGCCCAGCAGCGCGAAGACGCGGATGATCTGATCCACCCAAGTGCCCTGCCGCGCGGCGGCCCAGACACCGCAGGGCACGCCAAGGCCGATGCCAATCAGAATGCCCAGCGTTGCCATCTCAAGCGTGGCGGGAAAGACCTGAGCAAGGTCCTGCGCCACGGGCCGGTTGGTCGAGACGGAATGCCCGAGGTCGCCTTGGAACACATCGCCGACATAGGAGAAGAATTGCATGATCAGGGGCCGGTCCAGCCCCATCGCCACGCGGGCGGCGTCATATTGTTCTTGGGTCGCACGGTCGCCGACCACGGCCAGCACCGGATCAATCGGAATGACCCGCCCGATGAAAAATGTGATCGCCATCAGCCCGATGAAGGTGAGCAGGGTCACCACCGCAAAACCGCCGAGAGAGGAGACCCCCTGCGCCAGCCTGCGGGCTTTTGTCATATTCGTATTCACGGGCCACGCCCTCCCTTCCTTCGCCGATGCCATTGATAAGCAAGCCATTTCCTGCGCCGACATGCGGCCTCAGGGTGCGGTGGCACCGTTCTGGATGCTTTGTGCATAAAACAAATTTCGCCATTTGCAAAAATTTTTTTGCCAGACAAAATAATTTTTTGTAACGTCAGCACAGAACAGGGGAGATGACCAAGATGCCGCGCGACAAAGCCAAGCCCGAGCCGAACCTCGGTGCCGCGATCCGCAAAAGGCGCAAGCAAATGCAGATGACGCTGCAAATGCTCTGCGACAAATCCGGCGTGTCGATGGGCTATCTCAGTCAGGTGGAGCGGGGCAATGCCACGCCGTCGCTCGGCACGTTGGCGCAGATCGCCGATGGGTTGGATGTGGCTTTGGAGTATTTTATCGCCGCGCCCAAACCCTCGGACGGGCTGACCCGTGGCAATGAGCGCACGCAGTTCGCGCTGGCCAATTCATCACTGACCTATGAAAGCCTTGCCGCCACTTTCCCGGGCGCAGAACTGTCGAGCTATCTGCTTAACGTCCCGCCCGGCTACGAATCCGAGACGGTGAGCCATGAGGGCGAGGAGATGGTCTTTGTCCTTGAGGGAGAGATCGAGCAGACCCTCGACGGGCAGAAATTCCGCATGAGCGCGGGCGACTGTCTGCATTACAGCGGCCAGCTTCCCCATGCTTGGGCAAACCGAACCGACACGACTGCGCGCATCCTCTGGACCGGCACCTTGACGGTGCTGAACCGGGCAGGGGCCATCGAGCTGCCTGAACTGATCAAGAAAGCCTAGGCGCGCTGGGCAAATGACATTCCAACTTCAACGATCCAACAAGGAGACAACCATGAAAACACTTAGATCAACCCTATTGGCAAGCGCGCTGGCGCTGCCCTTGGCCGCGCCGCTGGCCTTGGCCGATACGCCCGAAGGCGTGCTTGTCGTGGCGCAGAATATCGACGACATCGTGGCGCTCGACCCCGCGCAGGCTTATGAGTTCACCTCCGGCGAGCTGGTCACCAACCTTTACGACCGTCTGGTGCAATATGACGCCGAAGACACCACGGTGCTCGCACCCGGTCTGGCCTCTGACTGGGAAGCCGATGCCGAGGCCAAGACGATCACCTTCACCCTGCGCGACGGCGCGACATTCGCCTCCGGCAACCCGGTGACTGTGGATGACGTGCTGTTCTCTTTCGCACGCGTGATCAAACTGAACCTCACCCCGGCCTTCATCCTGACCCAATTGGGCTGGACGGCTGAGAACATCGACCAGATGGTCACGGCCGAGGGCAATACCGTCACCGTGAAATACGACGGCGACTTCTCCCCGGCCTTTGTGCTGAACGTGCTCGCCGCGCGTCCCGCCTCCATCGTCGACAGCGTGCTGGTGAAAGAGCATGCAGTCGACGGCGACATGGGCAATGCTTGGCTAAACGAAAACTCCGCCGGTTCCGGCCCCTTCAAGCTCGACCGCTATGCGCCCGCGCAGATGGTTCGGATGAGCGCGAATGAGGGCTATTTCAACGGCGCGCCCGAGATCGACAGCGTGATCATCCGCCATGTGGCCGAATCCGCCACCCAGCAGTTGCTGCTTGAGAAGGGCGATATCGACCTCGCGCGCAACCTGACGCCGGACCAGATCGCCTCGATCGACAACGCGGAGATCAAGGTCGAAACCTACCCGCAGGCGGCGGTGCATTTCCTGTCGTTCAACCAAAAGACGGAAAGCCTGACCCCGCCCGCCGTCTGGGAAGCCGCGCGCTATCTGGTGGATTACGAAGGCATGACCAATTCGATCATCAAAGGTCAAATGGACGTGCATCAGGCCTTCTGGCCCAAGGGCTTCCCCGGCTCGTTCGACGAGACGCCTTTCACCTACGATCCTGAAAAGGCAGAGCAAATCCTCGCCGATGCCGGGATCGAGACGCCGATCACCGTCTCGCTCGACGTGATCAACGCGGCGCCGTTCACCGACATGGCCCAGTCGCTTCAGGCGAGCTTTGCCGACGCGGGGATTAACTTCGAAATCCTGCCGGGCACCGGCAGTCAGGTCATCACCAAGTACCGTGAGCGCAGCCACGAGGCGATGTTGCTGTACTGGGGCCCCGACTTCATGGACCCGCATTCCAATGCCAAGGCTTTTGCCTATAACTCGGACAACTCCGACGACTCCTATGCCGCGACCACCACATGGCGCAACGCGTGGGCCGTGCCGGAAGAGCTGAACAAGCAGACCATGGCGGCGCTGTCCGAAGCCGACCCGGAAAAGCGGCTCGAGATGTACCGCGACCTTCAGCAGAAGGTGCAAAAGGACTCGCCCATCGTGATCATGTTCCAAGCCGCCTATCAGGTGGCGATGGACGATGACGTGACCGGCTATGTGAACGGCGCGACATCGGATTTCGTCTTCTACCGGTTGGTGGAAAAGGGCTGATCCCGCTTCCCTGATCCCTGCGCGGGCCGGGGGGCTCCCCTCGGCCCGCGCATCCCAATACCCCTTTTTGAATACCCAGGTCTTTGCCCATGTCCGCTTCCTCCCCCTTCGATACCCGCCTTGCCAACCTGCGTGCGCGCATGGCCGAGACGGGCACCGATCTTGTTGCCCTCGGCCCGTCGAGCCATATGGCGTGGCTCTCTGGTGTGCATCCGCATGGCGACGAACGCCCGGTGATGCTCTTGGTCAGCGCCGATTACGCAGGGTTTCTGATGCCCGCCCTGAACGCCGCCGCCGCGCGCAAAGACACCGATCTGCCATTCCACGCATGGAGCGACGATCAGGGGCCGGAGGCCGCCTTGACCGAACTGCTCGACGCCTGCGGCGCTACGGCCCCCGGGCTCTCGGTGGTGCTGGATGAGACCATGCGCACCGATTTCGCCCTGCGGCTACTGGATGCGCTCGATCATCCGCGACGCCGCTTTACCGATGACACCGTCGGCCTGCTGCGCGCCAGCAAGGACAGCGAAGAATATGCCGCGATCAAAGCCGCGCATCTGCTGAACGACAGTGCCGTTCAGGCTGCTTTTGCCGCGTTGAAAGAAGGCATCACCGAGCGTGAGGTCGTGGCGCTGATTCAGGACCACTACAAAGCCAACGGCGCGCACCTTGAATTTTGCTCGGTCTGTTTCGGCGAATCTGGCGCTTTCCCGCATCACTACCCCGGCGATACGGCATTGGCCCAAGGCATGGCCGTGCTGATCGACACCGGCTGCCGGTTAGACGGTTACCCCTCCGACATGACCCGCAGCGGCTTTTTCGGCACGCCGGATGCCGAGTATGAGGAGGTTTTCGCCACGGTCGAGCGGGCAGTACTGGCCGCGCTTGATGCTGCCCGCCCCGGCGTCGCGGCACGCGAGATCGACCGCGCCGCCCGCGATGTGATCACGCAGGCGGGCTATGGTGCACACTTCCTGCACCGCACCGGCCATGGCCTTGGCATCGACATCCATGAGCCGCCCTATATCGCCGCGAACTCCGATGCGGTTCTGGCCGAAGGCAATGTCTTCTCAATCGAGCCAGGCATCTATCTGGAAGGCAAATTCGGCGTGCGTCTGGAAGAGATCGTGATCCTACGCGCCGATGGGCCTGAAATCTTCTCGGAAATGCCGCGCGAGATGCAGCGCCGCAGCTAAAAAGGCGGCCAAAGCGGCGAAAATACGCGCGCTTTGGCCTGGAGGGAGACGGAGAGAGGGAGAAGAGAGTGGGGCGCGCGGTCAGGAGGTGCCGCGCGCCGTGTTTTCAAAGATGCTTTTCATATGGCTGTCGAATTCGTTCCAAGTGATGACAGCCCGGTTGCCCGCATGGCCGTGATAATAGGACCGGCCCGTCGAAGTGGGCAGCCCGGCCCAGATGCGGGCGAGGTTTTCCATGAAACGATGGCGGCTGATCTTGCCCTTCATGAAGGGAGTAAATCCCGCGTCTTCGAGCAATAGATCGGCCAGCAGGTCTTGAACCTGTGGGGTAAACCGGTCGCTCTTGCTCAGCCCCGCTTCGGCGACGAGCGTTCTCAAAGTGTTGGGGATGAACTGGTAGCGCCCGATGGCATGGGGCTGGCCTGGGGTCGCCTTGATCCAGCGATAGATTTCGCCGATGGTCATGCTTGTGGGGCGCTTGGGCGGCTTGATCCGCGCCCCATGCTGCACCGCGTCATAGCCTTTCGCGCCCGCCTCGGCAGAGGCGATGACATGGCGCACCGCCGCCGATGGGCCGCCGCGCGGGGGCAGGGTCAGTTTGCGGGGGGGCTGAGCATGTTTGACAGGCGTCTGGATCATGCCCCGGTTGAGGTGGATCCGCGCATCCGAGGCGGAGGGCGACAGGGCGAAGTTCAGGCCGGTGACGGCGATCTTGCGGCTGTCGAAACGGGCGAAATCATTTGCATTTGCCGCGCCGGAGAGGGTGGCGGCGATCAGGCAAAAGGCGGTGCTGGCAGCGAGCTTTTTCATCGGAGTTTCCCATCGGGCTGGAGGTTTGCGTTGTCCCTGATCATGCGCCTCCAAAATCGATATTTCATTAATGCGGACAGCTAGTTAGCGTCTCGAAAGGATAGTCGGCCCGGCACTTGGAATAGGCCGGGTCGACTTTGGAGCGACGCCGCGCTCTGAAAGAGAAATGAGCCACGTTCCAGATGCGCTTGGAACGTGGCTCTCCCTCGGGGCTGAGTCTCCCGGTCAGCTTCCGAGGAACTGGTCGAACTGGGTCCAGAGTGAGTTGTCCAACAGCAGGTTGAACCGGAAATAGAACCCTTCGTCATAGAGGCTGCTTTGCCCTGCCACCCGGCCACGGGCCTTGTTGTAGCCGAGCGCCAGCAGGACACCTTCGCGCGGGGTGAAGCCAAATTCGGCGCCGATCCCGTTGGAAGAATTGCCCTCGCTGTCCCACAGATGCGTGGCGTTGAGGCCGAGTTGGAAACGGTCGTCGCCAAATTCGTAGTTCAGACCGCCTTGGATCAATTGCGTGGCGGTATTGGCCCGCGCGCCGGCATTGGTGCCGATCTTCTGGTACTGGCCGGCATATTTGCCGTTGATCCGCAGGTCGGCGTCGATCTCGTAATTCGCGTCGATCGACCACAGATGCGTTTCCGTGCTGGCGTGTTTCTCTTCCAGCCGGTGCTCGTACCAAGCCAGCACATCCAGGCGGGCGTTGTCCTTGGGGCGATAAGCGGCCCCGATGCGGGTGCGCATGCGGCGGGAGTTCTCGCCCTCGCGGCGGTCAAGCGCGGCGCGGCTGCGGGCCAGAACGGTCAGCTCAGGGGTGACATTGCCCGCGATGCCGAAGCTGGCGTAATGGGTCTTGCCGCTTTCTTCCCAAGTGGTTTCCAGCTCGGCATCGCCGACCCAGTCACCATCCGCCGATTCCCAGCTTGTGCCGATCGCGAAGGAAGTCAGCTCTCCGTCATTGGTTTCAAGGTTGCGCGAATGCTCAAGGTCGGCGCGCAGGTTGGTGCTTTCGTTGAGGTCCCAATCGACCGACAGACCCTGCACCATGGTGGTGTCGCTGGTGCCGCTGGTTTTGGTCATCTCGGTACGGCCAGTGACCCATTCGTTCATCGTATAGGTGAAACCATAGGCCGCGCGGGTGACCAGAGCGTCGCTGCCGAACTGAAGCTCGATCTCGTTATAGACGCGCCAGCCGTTCTTAGGCTCGTCGTACAGGCCGAGGGTCAGTTCGGTGGGGGCGTCGCCACCAAGAGGTGCGCGTAGCTTGGCCTCGATCACGGTGCCGGGGCGGGCCGCTGGGGTCCAATGCGCGCCCAGGATCAGGGCGGTCTCGGTCTCGCTGCCGCTGGCGGTGCGGTCCCGGCTGTACTCAAGGCCGATCTCGCCGCGCAGGGTCTTGCTCAGATGCCGGGAATAGATCGCATCCACGGTCAGCCGCGTGCTGTCGTTGATCCGGTCGCGGGTGTATTCCGCGCCGAAGGCGATGTCGCTGCGCCGGTCGATCTCTTCGCCATAGCGCAGACGGACCTGCGTGGTGCCGGGGCGGGCCAACCCGCCTTGAGCGTAGAAGTCGCGGCCCGTGTGGATCGCCTCGAAAGCGAAGTGGCGGGTTTCGGTCTTCAGCTCATAGGACAGGCGTGCGGCGCTGTCCTTGTCGCCCATGGCGTTCTCCGACCGGGCCACCTCGGCCTCCCACAGCCCGCCTTGGCGGTCTTCGTGCTGGAGGTAGGCAGAGTGCATCCGCTGGCGGGCCGCGTTGCCCAAGGGGGCGTCGGCATGCACCGCGCGGGCGCCGATCGAGGTCCGCTCGGACAGGGCATAGTTCACTTCACCACCGTAGAGCCAGTAGGCCTCGGCACCTTCGGCTTCGACCTCATAGGTCACGCGGATCGACACGGGGTTGCCGTCTAGGTCGAACTGGCGCACCGGGCTGTCGAAGGTGATGGTGTTGCGGAAGAAGTCGAGCAGGTAGTCGGTGCCGCGCAGCAGGGGCGTGGCCGAGAGGATATCGCCGCCGTCTTCGTCCCGCACGAGGATCTCCACCCGCTCGGACCCCTGCACATAGCCGCTCAGGTCAAGGTCATAGGGGCCGGAGACACCGCGCCCGCGGATTTCCTGAATCTGCTGCTCCTGCGCCGTCCGGGCTGCGAAGACGGTGACCGAAACGCGGTCGTTCTCCCAGTGGCCCTTGGCGCCGGTGGCGACACGTTGCAGACCGCCCAGTTTCAGCGCGCTGGCCTCTGGCTCGATGGCGATATCGCCGTAGAGCACGTAGGAGCGGCCTTTTTCCACTTTGACGAAGAGGTTCGACGAAGATTGCGCATCGGCACCGCGCTCGGAGTTGTCGCCGTAGACGGGGTAGTATTCCTCGCCCCGGATGTCGCGGAACAGGCTGTCTTCGGTGTCGCGGTCCGAGCTGTAGCGCAGGGTCAGCAGGGCATCGCCACGGATCACCCCTTTGAGGTAAAGCTCACCCCGGATCCCGGTGGTGGTGTCCTCGAAGGCGCTGATGCGGTCTTCTTCGATAACATTGCCCGCATCGCCGCTCAGCGAAACCGCGCCTTCGATCACACCGATCAGCACACGTTCGTTCAGGTCGGGGGTGAAGGTCACCCGCGCCTCGGCCTCGCCAAAGGAGGAGCGCACGGTGATCAGATCGGGGCCGGAGGCCTGCGGCGGGATCAGGTTGAAGGTCGCCTCGCCATTGTCGAGATAGGCCTGCACGCCGGGCGCGCTGTTGCGGATGTCGGTCACATCCCAAAGCGACCGGCGAGCGGCGAGGGTCACGGTGCCCGACGCGGGCACCGGGCGGCCCCCGGCGTCGAGCACCCGCACCACGACTGGCACCACCGAGGCGGGATTGGCCGAAGCGGTTTCCGGCATCAGGATCTCGATCCGGGCAGGTTTGCCGGGGGCGGTCAGGCGCAGCTCTTTGCGGACACGCTCGATGCCGAAACCATCACGGCCCACCAGCGTCAGCACATTCTCGCCCGAGGCCAGTTTCACGGCCACATATTCCAGCGCCTGCACATTGTTTTTCGCCAGATTGGTGCGTTCGCCCACCCGGTCGCCGCCCAGCTCGCGCCCGTTCACCAGAAGCGACAGCGTGAGATCGGCCTTGCCCTTGATCCGGATGTTCTGTGTGGCGCGGGTGACGGCGGTGTCTTCGGCAAAGTCGACAAAGCCCGGCGCGCTATCGAGGTTCTGGATCATGCTGTCGAGCGATTGACGCTGGGCCGAGGCACGCGCCGCTTGCGCGACAGAGGAGGGTTCACGCCCGGCCTCTTCGCTTTGTGCCGCGATCATGCCGGGGGTCAGCTGGGTGGTGGTGGCGATACCAGCCTCACCGCGCACGGAGCGGGTGCTGCTGCGCTGGCCGTCGATCGGCAGATCGGCTGAATTCATGCCGGGGGTCTGACGTTTGCCGGCGAAATGGTCGCGGCGTTTGCCGACTTCCTCAAGCGCTTCGGGGGTGCATTGGGCCACGGCGAAGTTCTCGGTCCGCAACTCGCCCTTCTTCAGCGGCACGATGCGCGAGCCACCCCGGCGCAGATCGTTGGCGCGGGTCACCTGCACCGCGGTTCCGGCAGGCAGGGTTTCGGGCTGCACGAGGAAGGCATGGGTGACCGGGCGCATGCCGTTTAGCGAATAGGCGCCATTGATATCGGTCACCACAAAGAGCCCTTCTTGGGTCACGATGCGCACACCGGGAATGCCGGGCTCTTCCTCAACGCGGTCGCGCAGACCGTTGCCGTTGCAATCCATGAACACGGCGCCCAGCACGGTGCCTTGGCGTGCAAAGACACCACCCGAATTGTCGAGCCGGACCATGGCGCGCGCGGTCTGCGATTGTTGCAGCGTCCCGGTGCCCGCTTGGCGGCCCGACAGGATCGCGCTGTTCTCGTTGCGGCCTTCGCGGGCGGCGGCAGAGAATTGCATCACATAGGACAGCTCATGGCTCGACAGCGGCTCAAGCATGCCCAGGTCAAAGCGCAGATCGCCATTGCCGATCTCTTGCGGATCGTCCAGCGGTTCTCCGTTGAGGGTCACCGTGCCGGGCACGTAGTTCACACCATAGGCGGGCCGGTCGAGGATTTCGCCGCCGATCAGCGCTTGGTGCATGTTGTTGGTGAAGCTCAGTGTATAGGTGACAAATTCACCGTGACCCACGCGGTCGAGGTCGGCGGCTTTGTCCAGCGCCAGCGGCGTGCCATAATTCGGATCAACCGGGATGTCGGAGACGAACAATGCGCCGCCTGCGTGTCTGAACGCGCGGCCCCAACCGGCATCCATCACATTGCGGCCCATACCGGCATAGTCCAGACGCGCGGAGGGGAAGATCCATGCGGGCGCGTCCATCACGGCATAGCGGTAGTCGCCTTCGGGCATTTCGGAGAAGGTGAAAAAGCCGCGCTGGTCGGTCTGGGTGCGGGCCATTTCGTTGCCCGAACGGGCATCGACAAGCGCCACGGCCACGCCGTCAATCGGGGCGTTGGTGACGGAGTTGAACAGAAAGTTGCCGGGGTTGATCATCAGATCGTCCTCAAGCACCGCGCTGTCGCAAGAGGCTGTCGCGATGAAGCTATCGCCAAAGTCGGTGGCCATAACCTGATCCCCGGCCACGGCGGGCGACATCTGCGCCATCGGCAGGGCGGGGGTGAGGAAGACACCGGTGTTGGCCCCAGTCTCGGTCGCGATGATGGTTTCCACATCGCCGGTCAGCATGCTGCGGATGGTCACCGCCGTGCTGTCGACTTCGGTGCTGATGTTGCAGGCGCCCGAGGTGAGGCGCAGGCGGGTGTCGCTGCCCGGCGTGCCATAGGGCTGGTCCGCGCCGGTCTGGGGGTGTTCAAAGACCAAGGTGCCGACCGTCTCTGTATCGCGGTCATAGACCACGGTGTTGGAGGCCAAGAGCAGGGTGCTTTCTTGGTTGTTGTAAAAGGCCGAGGCGGTGTTCTGCACCTCTACCTTGCCCAAGTCGGCAGGCACCCGCACCGAGAAGCTGGGATCGGTCGCATGGCCGACGGCGTAGTCGCCCTCATGAAAGAAGGCCACCGCATCCACGTCATGGGAAAGCCCGGCCGGGGCGACGCTGACATAGTGGTGGTCAGGCGCGCCGCGCATGTGAACCAGCGCGGTCATGGTGCCCGAATCCTGCACCGCGTGGAACACGGTGTTCAGCGGGATCGCATCGCGCAGCAAGACACCGGTCCGGGGCGTGCCATCGATAACGATCGGCTGGCCCTCAATCTCAGGGTAGCCAAAGGCGTCCCGCTCGGAGTCGTTCCGCAGCCGCAGGGTGTAGGTGATGAGCGCGCCCGCGTCACTCTCGGCGACGACCTGCTCTTTCGAGACTTCGAGCCCGCCTTCCTCAACCCGCGAGACGCCCATCGCGTCGTCGGTCAGGCTTTGGCCATCCTCGGTCACGGCAGATGCGGTCAACATGCTGGCGAAATGGGTGCTTACGGGGGTCTCGGCAGAGATGCGGAATTCATAGATCAGCTGCAACCGCTCGCCCACGGCGAGCATGAAGGGCGCGGACATATCGAAGGCGCGGTCTTCGGTGTCGATCAGGCCGTTGCCGTTCAGGTCAGGGAAGAGCGATTGGCGCGACATCATTCTGGCGCTGCCTTGCTCGCCGATGCTGACCGATGTGGAAAGCGGCACGTTGCCGCTGTTGATGACGTCGAAATGGTAACGGCCAAAGGCACCGCGGGTCAGCAGAAGGTCGGAGTAGCCGGTCACTTCCAGCCCGGGAACCGCGGCGACTTCGGCCCGCACGGGGTTCGAGAAGACGCGTTCCATGATGCCAAGGGAGGTGTTGAAATAGCTGACTTCTGCCACGTTGCGGATGAAAGACCCACCGGGGGCCGGGGCGGCGGTGGCGGTCTGGGGCAGAAGGCTCAGGCCCAGTGCGGAGGCGCTGATCAGGGCCAGAGCCGAGCGGGCTTTAGACATAAGGAAACTGCGCATCAGCTTGCTCCTGTTGCGATCCCTGGGAAGGGAGTGAAAAATGGGGGAGACGGAAACGGGGGGAGGAGGGGGCGCCCCCGGGAGAGCATCGCTCAGCCCGGGGGCGCCCGAGAGGTCGCTTAGTCGTCGACCCGCACGGTGAACTCTACCCGGGCAAAGCCGCCGGGAAGGATCGTGCCATGCGTGCTCGATACGTTGGTCGAGGTGACGGTGGCCGTGCTGGTGCCCGGGAACAGGCTTTCAGGGCAGGCGCCGCCACAGTCCGTGATCGCGGTATAGGCCGGGGCCGCGTCCGTGATGATCACATTGTCCGCCGCAGAGGCACCTGTGTTCTCGGCTTCGACCATGTAGCGGATGCACTGGCCGGGCTCGACATCAAGACGTGTCTTGGTGAAGGTGCCCACGGTGCCATCGCAGCCCGCGTCGATGTACTGATACTTGCTCAGTGTGACATCGCCCGAGATGATGACCACGCGGTCTTCGACGGCGTTGTTGGTCTGGTCGATATCGGTCCCGACACCGTTCAACGTGTTGTTGATGGTGATGGTGCCGACTTCGGACACACCTTGGGTGGCTGTCGAAGGCGTCTGCACACGGTAGATCAGCGAGATGCTGTCGCCCGGGGCAAGGCCGTTGACACCCGGCGAGACACCGTCGGTCAGGTCATCGAAGTTGTCGATCACCGGTTCGGACGGATCGATCACGCCGTTGCCGTTCTGATCCCAGAAGATCGCACCGGAGAAGTTGGTCAGACCCGATTGCGTGATCGACGCCTCGGTGATGGCCACGTTCCCTTCGTTCGAGATGGTGTGGAGGATGTCCACGATACCCCCCGGCGAAGCCTGCGCGCTTTGGTCTTCGATGATCTTCACGTCATAGATTTCATTGACCGTGACTTGGTTGACGATCCGGTCACCTTGGCCCGAGACGGAAGAGACGACCGCGACGTCGACCAGCGTGTCACCCGGCAGGGCGCCATCGGCTGGCGTGATCACGGCGCGGATGGCCTGCGATGCGCCTGCGGGGATGGTGCCGGTGTTCGACACGATCGAGCCGTCGGGCAGCTGGAACTCAACCGTCCAGCCTGCGGGCAGGGCCTGATCCAGCGACAGGTTGAAGCTGTCCGAGGTGGGGCCGTTGTTTTCGACCAGCATCTCGAAGACAACCGGTGCGCCCGGGTCTGTCGACTGGGTGACCCATGGGTTGCCACCGTTCGTCGGTGCCGCGCCATCGCCTTCGGAACCGACGACGGCGTTCTCAAGATCGACCGAAGCCGCAAGAACCGCGCCGGTGAATTCGGCGGTCGACACATCGCTGACGCCGGAGTTGTCCGAGGTCGTTGTGATGACGGCGGTGTAGTTGGTGGTGGCTGTCGGTGCGACATCGGTTGGCAATGTGGCGATCAAGGTCACCTTTGCGCTGTCACCGATACCCAAGGGACCGACAGAGCCGACCACCGGTGTGATACCGTCGGCGCCCACAAAGCGGAAGGTGGTGCCAGCCGGGAAGTCGCCATTGGTCACGTCGAGGGTCAGGCTGTCCGGGCTGTTGGAGAGGTTGGTCAGCACGAATTCCTGACGGATCGTGCCGCCCTGATAGACATCACCGGATTCCGTGACGACATCGTTGTTGGCCGCGTCATCGTCGGTGGCCGAGGCAATCGCCGGGTTGGCCGTGCCGTTGGAGTTGATCGCCGTATCGGCAACCGCAACCGCATATTGGTTGTCCACGGTGACAGAGGCGGTGTTCGATGGCGGGAAGGCCACGCCGTCAACGTCCTGGGTCGCCACGTTGGTAATGATGCCCGCGTTGGCGGTATCCGCGATCACGGCACGGAACGTCACCTCACCCGAGCGGCCAGAACCGACAGAGGAGATCAGGAAGTTGACGTTCTGCGCGTCGTCATAGTCCCAAGCGATGGTCTCGCCAGAGCCGTTTGTCGTGTCGACCACGGTGGAGCCGTTGTTATCGTCCAGCGGTGTGGCGGAGTCAGACCAACGGGCCGAGCCGGGCACATAGGTCAGGCGGCCATCAAGCACGTCCTGCACAGAGTAGTTGTTGGCCGCGGCCAGACCGGTGCTGGAGTAGGTCAGCGTGATCGTTACCGTATCGCCTGCGTCGATGATATTGGGGTTGCCGCCCGAAGCCGGGTCCGCGGTCATCGATTTGACCAACTCGACAATCGCGTCGTTGGAGATTGTCAGCGTGTCTGTGTTGGTGCTCAGCACGGTGCCGTCGAGGGTCGAGGCCGCCGTCACGGTGATCGTGTCGGAACCGGTGGCCGTGGAGGCGACGGAGGCTTCGATCACGATGCCGAACTGCTCACCGGGGGCGAGGGTCGGTGTCTCGGTCAGCGGGGTGGCGCTATCGGCCACGCCGTCCATGTTGGCGTCGGGGTAGAAGACCAGCTGCGAGGTGTCGAGCGTGCCGCTGTTGGTCTCAACCGCGGTCAGTGCGAAGGCATCCGGGCCGTTACCATCGTTGGTGATGATGTGCGGCAGGAACGCCTTACCGCCGGGGGCGATGGTTTCGGTGTTGTCGGAGGTCAGGGTGACGCCGGCAACTTGCTGAACGACTGTCTCAACGGTGTTGGAGGTTACCGTGATCGTGTCGCCCGCGGCGTTGGTATAAGTCGCCACGGCTTGGTTGCCGATGACAGAGCCCGCTTCGGGTGCCGCGAAAGCGACAGTGCCGATCACGGCGGTCAGAGCAACGGCGCTTACGGAGCGCAGGAAGGTTGTTTGGTGTTTCACGTTAATATTCCCTAGTTCTATAGTAGTTGGAGAGAGAGTGGAGAGAGAGGCGCCGGGATTAGTTCAGGCGCACGCGGTAGCTGTTGAAGGCGGAATCGCCTGCTTCGAGCGGTTCGGAGAGGGTCCAGCGCACGGCGGCGACAGCCTCTTCAGGAAGCGGCTCTTCGGTCATGTTGCCATCGGCATCGATGACCTTGCGGATGGCGGGAACAGTGGACCATTCCAGCCCTTCCTGTTCGGGGTCCATCTCGGCCTGGACTTCAAAGACCGCGGCGACAGAGGTCACTTCGGCACCCAATGTGATAGAGACGCCCTCAGGGACCGGCGCGGCGATGACGAGCCCTTCCATGGCGCCGTCGGTCATGTTCTGGTGACGCAGCTCATAAGAGATGACCTCGCCCGGGCGGACCGTCTCACGCTCAACGAGGACTTCTTCGCCCTCGGCATTGGTTTCCACCACGCGGAAGGAGAATTCGCTCGTGAGCGCGTCGGCGGCAGCCGCGAAACCCGCGAGCGACAAAGCCGTGCTCGCGATGAGTGTCTTGGACAATTGGGAGATATGGATACGCATCTAGTAGTTCCCTTGTTGGCCGGTGAAGAGCCGGCGATTGCAATGAACGGACACGCTCATTGCGTTGTCCTGTTCTCATCTTCGGGGAACCGGATACCGATATCATCTGAGCGAAGGGTTAACTCGCTGAGCCTGTGGTCAGGCGCTTAGCCGAAAGGATAGGTGGCCCTATCAGGTCGCGCCGCGGCCTATCATTTGGCGCGGAAATGGGGCCGGGCGCGGGCTCCGCAGATGGTTAATTTTGCTGGGAAAAATGGGGCTTCCGAATCTTTGATTCGTCGCGGGCAGCTATAGGCCGAACGCAAAAACGCCCGCACGAGGCGGGCGATTATGGTTTACGCTCAGAGGGAAATCGGGGGGCGCTACAGCACACGCGCTGGGCCGATGCCGGGGGTGGTTCAGGGGTGTGAAACGGGCCTCAAACGAAGCCCGCGTCGCGCGCAATGATCGCCGCATCGGTCCGATTCTTTGCGTCCAGTTTTCGGCAAAGTGTTTTGACATGCAGTTTGATCGTTACTTCCTGCAGATCGAGGTCGCGGGCGATCTCTTTGTTGGACTGCGCGTTCATCAATCCGCGCAGAACTTGGCGCTCCCGCTCGGACAGGGATTTCTCGAAATCCGTTTCTTCGGGATTGTCCTTGCCAGACATGAAGGTGACCGGGGCATAGGTCTCTCCCGCCGCCATGAAACGCACCGCGTTGACCAGTGACTTGGCGGGCAGGGTCTTTGGCAGAAAGCCGATCGCACCCATTTCGAGCGCCTGTTCAGCAATGAGCCGGGTGGCGGTGCCGGAGATCAGCCCGACCGGGCGACCCTCATTGATATCGAGAACGGTTTGCAGACCCTGCAAGCCTTTCATGCCGGGCATCGTATAATCCAGCAGCACCAGGTCGTAGGGCGGCTCTGATTTGATCTTGTCCAGCGCTCCGGCCAGATCGCTTGCCGCTTCGGTGACGGTGGCCCCATCCGCATCAAGGAACATGGCGATGGTCTCTCGGACCATGTCGTGATCATCTGCAATTAAAATACGCAAAGACATAATAGATCTCCTGAAGCCAAAATGGCCGGCGTTCTCTAATTGGTAGAGTGTGCCCGTTCCAAAAGAAAGATGAAAGCCCAAGGGGAAAGGGGGGCAAAGGCATGCGCCGCTATCCTTTGGTATGGCAATGCGGGCCGCGCGGGGACAGGCGCACCTATCCTTTGGTATAGGGGGGATGCGCTTCTGCGCCTTCGCGCCTGTCATTCGGGCAGGGTATGGTCAGGTCACAACGCCAGATAAGGAAATTTGACATGACCTTTCAGTACCTCAGCAAGACCATCACCGCGGCCGCTCTCTCTCTGGGCCTTGCGTCGGCGGTTGCCGCCCAAGACGAAGAGGCCGTGCTCGAAGTGACGCTGGCCGAGGAAACCCATAGCTTCACTCTCTCAGATCTCAAATCAATGCCTGTCTCCAGCTTTGAGACGACGACGATCTGGACCGATGGCACGCAGGCATTCGAAGGCGTGTCGTTGAAAGACCTCTTTGAGACGCTGAACGTCGAAGAAGGCACCATCACCGCGACGGCGATCAATGACTATGCGGTGGAAATCCCCATGTCCGACGCCGTCGAAGACGGGCCGATCATCGCCTACCATACCAATGGCGAGGAGATGTCGCGCCGGGACAAGGGGCCGCTTTGGGTGGTCTACCCCTATGACAGCGACATCGCCTATCAGACGGAACTGGTCTACAGCCGGTCGATCTGGCAGCTTGACCGAATTAGTGTCGAGTAACTGACAATGGCGCAGAGGGCTTGGATGAACGACGCAGGAAAATTCGGGCCCGCGCGCGCAAGAAGCCGACAGGTCTTGATGCTTATCCTAGTGCTGGGGATGAGCATCGCCGCCTATCTGGCCTATAACGTCTGGGACCGGATTCAGGCGCTCGACAGTGCGCAGCAAGACCACGCTGAATGGGTCTTTACGCAGATCGAGATCGAATTCCTCAAGACCGACCGCGCCTTGGCGCAGGCGAAATCCGCCACGCCCGAAGCGTTGGACGAGTTCCGCAAAAGGTTCGACATCTTCTATAGCCGCGTTCTGTTGGCCGAACGGGTGCGCAACAACGCAAAGGCCAAACCGAAGATTCGTGAGTTACGGGCCCTGCTGGACGGGTTCCTGCCCGCGATTGACGGGTCCGACGCCGAACTGATCGCGGCATTGGACGATATCGACGCCATGTTGCGCAGCATCGAAGACGTGCCCCGCGAGATTGCCCTCGCCTCCATCGCCATTGCCAGCGAGCTGTCCCAAAACGAACGCCATGAGATCGTGCGGCTGATCGAGGTGATGGCGGCGATCGTCTTGATCGTCACCCTTGCCTTGGTCGGGGCGGTCTACCGCCTCTCGCGGCAGGCCAGCCGGTTGAACCGCACATCGCAACTGGTCGAAGAAAACCACCTGCGCCTTGCGACCACCCTTCAGGCATCGCTCGACGCGATCGTCGTCATCAATGAGCGGGGGGAGATCGAAGATTTCAACGGCTCCGCCGAAGAGATCTTCGGCATTACCCATGAGGCGGCGAAGGGCAGGGACTATATCAGCCTTTTGATCCCCCCGGCTGACCGTACGATGCACCGCGAGCGGCTTGAAAGGTTCCGCATCACCGGCGAGACGGAGGTCGCCGACAAGGGCCGCCGCGAGTTTGAGATGATCGACCACGCCGGGCGCATTTTCCCGGTCGAGATGTCCGTGTCGCAATCGCCGATGGGGCAGGGGTCGCTCTTTATCGCCTATATTCGGGACATCACCGAAAAGCGCCTCCGCGAGGCCGAGATCATCGCCGCGCGGGATGAAGCCCTTGACGCCTATCAGGAAAAATCGCGTTTCTTCGCCATGATGAGCCACGAAATGCGCACGCCGCTCAATGGTGTGATCTCGGCCCTGCAACTACTGCAAGATGACCGGCTTGATGATGAGCAAAAGCGATACCTTGATGCGGCGATGACCTCGGGTGAGATTTTGTTGGGCCATATCAATGATGTGCTGGCCATTGAGCGCAGTGAGGCGGGAACCTATGAGCAGGTGCGTCAGACCTGTGACATGACCGTGTTGATGGCGGGAATCATCAACACGATGGACCCTCTGGCCGAGGCCGGGGGCACCCGGCTGCACCTTGATCTGACCCAGCTAGACGACAAGGCCATTGTCACAGACCCGCGGGCGATCCAGCAGATTTTGGTGAACCTTTTAAGCAACGCGATCAAGTTCAGCCCCGGCGGCGATGTGACCTTGCGCGGGTGGTTCGCCAAATCCGCCACGGAGGGGGAAGAATTTCACCTTCAGGTCGAAGATGACGGCTCTGGCATTCCGGCGGGGGATATCGACCGCATTTTCGAAGATTTCGTCTCGCTCGACAGCCGGTATGAGCGCCGCACCGGGGGCACCGGTCTGGGGCTTGGAATCGTGCGCCGTCTGGTCAAACGTCTGGGGGGTGAGATCACCTGCGAGTCGACCGTGGGGGAGGGGACATGTTTCACCCTGCGCCTGCCGGTAGAGCTTGCCGATCTGGCCGAGATCGACTGCGATGCGGCCCCCGACCCGCAAAAGCCTGCCGAACCCGCGGCGGCCCAGCGGCTCAACCTTCTGCTGGTGGACGACAATGAGATCAACCGCGAGCTGATCAAGGCGATGCTTGAGAAGATTGGCCATGACGTCACCCTCGCCACCGGCGGGCGCGAGGCGATCGAACTGGCCGGAGATGCGCCCTTCGATGCGATCCTGATGGATATCTCCATGCCCGAGGTGAACGGCATTCAGGCGACCAAGGCGATTCTTTCCGGCGAGGGCCCCAACCGCGAAACACCGATCATCGCCGTGACCGCCCATGCCATGCCGAAAGAACGGGCGGAGTTCAGCGCCGTCGGGATGTCGGGGTTCATGCAAAAGCCGTTGGATATGAAGGTACTACGCGCCAAGCTGCGCGAGCTTTCGGGACGCGCGGTGATGCCGGAGCAGGCTCTGCCCGAGCGTTTGGCCAGCGCCCAGACATCGGTACAGGCGAAATCCGCGAAACGGCCCCTGTTGAACGAACAACAAATCGCAGATCTGCTCGACCTGTTGGGCGCGGAGAAACTGCGCGAGCGGGTGGAAAAGCTCGACCAACAAGTCGCGACCGATCTGCCCGATCTGATGGCAGCCGATGCTCTGCCCGACCTACAGGCCCGCGCCCATGCCATGGCCGGGATGTGCGGCATGCTCGGCGCCGACCGGCTGCACGGCCTGCTCAAAGAGATTGAGACCGCCTGCAAGACCGACAAGGACGAAGAGGCCCGCGCGCTGGCTGAGGCTTTGCCCGCCACCTGCGACGCGACGCTGGCGGCGATGAAGGCGCAGCTTGACCTCTGACAAGTCCGTTGAGCGGGGCGGCGGAAACCTATCCTTAAGACTAGTCCGATTATACCCCGGCCCAGATGCAACGATGCGAGACGCGACCTATAGTTAGTTATGCCCGCCGATAGACGGGTCTGCACGAAGGCGTCATTGACCAGACCAATGACCGCGTCCCAAGCTGGCAACCGGTTCATTTCGACCGTTTCGCCTGAAAATATGCTTCACGACGCGGGCCTTCTCGGGAGCTGCTGCCCGTTCCCCTACCCCAGGGAGCGGCTCCCTGATAGCTTTGCAGCGATGCGCCCCACCGGTTTTCCCCGTCCCTCCCCTCGGGGGGAAGACCGGGGGCGCATTTGGCGATCTGGCCAGAGCTGTTTCACCTATCCGTAAGTATATCGCGCTATCCGCAGCGGCATCTGCTTTGACCGGACGCACCTTCGCATTGGCAACGACAATTCGCGATAAATGTCCGGTAGATATTTGTTCGTATTCTCGCTGGGGGCCTCGTTGCGCGGGTTCTCCGGTTCGGACCGAAAGGTGAATTGTGAAACGTCTCTCTAACCGAAAAGCGCTGCGCGGTGTCTCCCTCGCCGTTTGTGCCACGCTTGCCGTCTCCTCCTCTCCCGCGGATGCCGGGGATTTCTCGATCGATTGGTCCACTTTCGATTGGCCCGCAGGTTTTGCCGGGCCTTTGTTGCGGACTCTGTCGGACCAATATGGTTTCGAGATCGACACGACGGTCGAGATCACCGGCAATCTGCGCCCCTATAGCACTGATGCGCAGGGCAATCCGATCTTCACGCCCGACGATGTGAATGTTCTGGGCGGCGGTGTCGATTCGCTTGTCATCGTGGGCGATGCCGCGCCGAATGCGGGGCGGCGCGGCGATGACCGGATCACCGCCAGCGTCTCGGCCAGTTCCGGCGGCGTCGCGTTTCAGGTCGACAACCTTACCGTCGACATCCTCGACATTGACCCCACCGACAACCACAGCACCGGGGACCGCTGCGATTTCGTGACCGCCTTTGGTGATAACGGCAACCCAAGTATCACCACACTGGGGCCGGCACCCACCGTCGTGGTCGGCCCCGGGCCGGGGTCCGGCGACACCGGCCTGCTGAACGGGAACGAGGCGCAATGTCTTTTCATCGACGGCAGTGCCTTCCTCTCTCCCGGTTCGGGCGATGATACCAATGGGTCGATCCGGCTGAGCTACCCCAATGCGACCTCACGGATTGAGCTTTGGTACGACGAAAGTATTGGCGAGGTCCGCAGCTACTACAATCCGGTGACCCTGCCCTATGATGCGGGGGCGCGGGGGATCGGCATCTTCGCCGATGTGAACTTTACCACCGAACAGACAATCAGCCTTGCACGGTTTACCAGCCCGCTCTCCGCGCTTCAGGGCACGACGGTCACCTTTATCTATGAGGTGACCAATACAGGGGAGCTGCCCTTCAACCCGAACCAAGACGTGGTGATCGAAGACAGTCTTGTCGGCACGGTCACTTGCCCGGCCATCACCGCACCTGTGGCCCCGGGCGGCAAGGTGACCTGTACGGCGGAATATACCGTGACGGCGGCGGATGCCCTGTCGGGCGCGGTCGACAGTACGGCCACGGCGGGGATCGGCGCGATCGGCACGCCTTTCGTGTCGCGCCTGCAGTCCAACCCGCAGAACGCCAGCATCGTCGCCAATGTCTTGTCCACCGACACCGGCCCGCAAACTTGTACCCCGCGTTCGGTTTTCGCGCAGCCGCGCACGCAGCTGGCAGGGGCGGGCAGCGCGGCGGGGCTGACGACCTCGGACATCTTCGTCTTTGATAATGTCACCACCGACATCAATGGCAACGATCTGGATGTCGTGTTCCAAGCGACCCAGATCAGCAACGCCACTGCGGTCAATATCGACGGCTCGCTCGAAGCGCGGATGACACCCGCTGACAACGGCTTCGTCACCTACCGTTTGCGCCTGGTCGAAGACGGCAGCGCCACCCCCTCGAACCCCCAAGGGCGGGCGGTCGAGCAAAGCCGTATCAACGGCGTGATCGTTCAGCAGACGGATGTGGACAGCCGTGGGACATCGGATGACAGTTCGGATGTGGTCGGCCCGCTGCTCGCGCCCGATGGCATTTCCTATTTCCACACCGCCCCGTTCGCCGGTTTTCCCGCCGGGGGGCAGGCGATCACGATGGACCCCGCCAAGGTGGGTGACCCGACCAATTGGACGGAAGAGCCGAACGAGACTGGCTTCGACAACTATGCCACCTATGAATACGGCACCTTCACCGAGGGGGAGTTCATCCACGGCTATACCGGCAGTTCGCTGAACAACGCGCGGCGCGGCTCGTCGATCCGGCTTTGCGCGGTGGCGAATACCTCGGCCAGCGTGGTGGCGGGCGATGATGACTATACCGCGACGCCGCTCAACAGCCTGCTTGGCGGCACGGCGGGAGAGGTCATGTCCAATGACACGATCAACGGGCTGCCTGCCGCGTTCCCCACCGCGACGCTTGCGGTGCTAACCGAAGCCGTACCCCAGAACAGCGGTGATCCGGTCCCCGTGCTGGAAACCCAAGGCGTCGATGCGGGCCGGGTGATCGTCCCGCCGGGGGTGCCCTCGGGCACCTATCTGATCGACTATGAGCTTTGCGACAGCATTGACCCCACGCAATGCGACCGGGCGCAGGTCACGGTCGCGGTCTTTGACGGGCTCGGGGTCGACTTTGGCGATGCGCCGATCTCTTACCTGACCGCCTCGCATGGGGTCAGCGATACGCCGCAGGTCTATCTTGGCGATGTGCCGCCCGATATCGAACTGGTGGCCCAGTCCGATGCCTCGGCCACGGCGGACGACCTGTTGGACAGCGATGACGAAGACGCGGTGGTCTTTCCGGTGATGACCCAAGGGTTGATCAGCACGCTCAACATTCCGGTCAAAGGGGCGGGCTACCTTCAGGCGTGGATCGACTTTAATGGCGACGGGGTCTTCGAAGGGTCTTTTGGTGAGAACATCGCCCGCGACCTGCGTGACGATGGCACAGGCTTTGACGATGTGGCAGGCGACGGCGTGATCCAGATCGACGTGACCGTGCCCAGCGATGCCACCACCTCCACCACCTTTGCGCGGTTCCGCTATTCCTCTGAGGCCGGGCTGCCGGTGGCGAGCTTTGCCGTCGATGGCGAGATCGAGGATTACTCCCTCATCATCGCCGCCGCCGATCTGGTGGACCGGGGCGACGCGCCTGCCAGCTATGGTGAGCCGCGCCATATCATCGTGCCGGACATCTACCTTGGCGGTGGCCTCCCCGATTCCGAGACCGAGAGCATGTTCAGCGCCAATGCCGATGGCGACGACCTCGACGGGATCGACGACGAGGATTCCATTGCCGAGTTCCCGGTGCTTGAGGCGGGCACCATCGTGCCGCTGACCATTCAGACCCATGAGACCCTCAGCGTGCAACTGGCCCTTGGCCTGCCGGTGACCGAAGGCATCACCAATCTTCAGCTCTGGATCGACTTCAACCAGAACAATGTCTTCGACCCGACCGAACAGGTGGCCATCAACTTTCGCGACGGCGGCTTGGGCGATACGGATGGCGCGTTCAACAACCAGATCAGCCTGAACATTCCCGTGCCGGTCGATGTGGGCAATGGCACCACCTATGCCCGCATCCGCTGGTCGACCTCCAGCGCGCTGACGCAAGACCCCTTCAGCGGTCTGAACTTCGATGGGGAGGTTGAGGATTACCTCGTGACTCTCGTCAATCTGTTGCCGCAGGGCCGGATCGGCGGAACGCTTTATGAGGACGCCGACAGTTCCGGCAGCCGCGACGGGGCCGAAGCCACGCTGCCCGCGGGCATCACCGTGACGCTTTTCGACGATGCTGGCACGCCCGGCGACCGGGCCGATGATACGCAGGCGGCGGTGACCGAAACCGATGCGGCGGGGGCCTATTCCTTCAGCAACCTCGACCCGGCACGTGCCTATCTGGTCGAAGTGGATGAGGCCGACCCTGAGATACCGGCGGGCCTCACCCTGACCACTGGAAACCCGATCGCGAGCCTTGCCGTGGATGCGGGCGGCGGCAGCCCGGTGAGTTCTGATTTCGGTTTTGAAACCCTACCGACTGAGGCCGATTTGGCCCTGACCCAAACCATCTTACGCGCGGCGGACGCCAGCCCTGCGACAGAGGCCACGGTGGGAGAGGCGCTCGACCTCGTGCTGACCGTGACCAACACCGGCCCCGGCAGCCCGTCGGATGTGCGGGTGCTCGATCTCATCCCCGAAGGCTTCGCCTATGTCTCGGACGATGCGGCGGCGCAGGGCGATAGCTATGATGCTTCGACCGGTCTGTGGCTGCTCGGCGACGTGCCCTCGGGCAGCAGCCACAGCCTGACCATCCGCGTCACGCTGCAGGGCGAAGGCGCCACGGAAAATCGGGCAGAGATCATCGGCGCGTCGCTTCCTGACCCCGATAGTGATCCCGGCACCGGCTCGTTGGTGGATGACCTCGGCGATGGTTTGGCCGATGATGACGAGGCGCTTGCCCGCGTGGCCAGACGCTCCAACGGTCCGGTGCTTTCGGGCGTGGTGTTCTTTGACATCGGCGCGGGGGCCGACGCCTATGACGGGGCCCAGCAGACTGGCGAGGCGGGCACGGACCGCGCCGTGGTCGAGATTTTGGATGCGGGCGGCGCTTTGCTAGTCACGCCCGATCTGGCGGCGGACGGCACATGGCGCGCGGCCTTGCCTGAGGGGTATAGCGGCGCGGTCACCGTGGTGGCCCAGCCCGGCGCGGGTCTGCTCAACGTGTCCGAGGGCGGCGCGGCCTTGCCCGGCGTGGTGAACGGCGATCCCCATGACGGGCGCTTCACCTTCACCCCCGCGGCGGGCACCGCCTACGCCGGGCTCGACTTCGGCCTCATCGAAGCGGCGCGGCTGAACCAATCGCAGGACAAGACGATCCGGGCCGGACAGGTCTTGGCGCTGCGGCATGAATATATCGCCTCGGCCCCGGGAAGCGTGACCTTCAACGTCGCCGCCGAAGCCTCGGCCCCCGAAGGGGCCTTCTCGACCGCGCTTTACGAGGATACGGATTGCGACGGCACGCCGGACCAAGCGATTACCGGGGCGCTGCCTACCAATGCGGGCGGGCTGATCTGTGTCCTCGCACGGGTCACCGCCTCGGGCGCGGCAACGCAGGGATCGACCTATCGTTTCGATCTGGTCGCCGACACCAACTATGGGTCCAGCGGGCTTGCCCAGCGAAACGTCAACACCGACCGGCTGGTGGTTGAGGCGGCGCAGGGCACGTTGAAACTGACCAAAACCGTCCAGAACGTGACGCGGGGCACGCCCGAGGGGGTCAGCAACGGCGCCGCTGCCGGGGATGTGTTGGAATACCGCATCTATGTCGAAACCGTGGGCACCGTGCCCGCGCGCGACATCGTCGTCTACGACAAGACGCCGCCCTACACGGCTCTGGCCGCGGCGGTGCCCAGCCCGGTCACCCTGGCCGATGGGGTGACCTGCACGCTGGACGCGCCTTTGGCGAATGCGCCGGGCTATGAGGGGGCGTTGCGCTGGTCCTGTACCGGTGCGCTGCAACCGGGCGCGCAGGGCTTCGTCTCCTTCGAGGTCAGCATCCAATAACCACACCCGGGGCCGCTTCGCAGGCGGCCCCGGCGCAGTCCCAACCCATGATCCGATGAACTGACCTGTTGCATCCCCGCCCGCAGCGGCATAACAGGCAATAGTTTACTAAAAGAATCGGATTAAGGGGGCCGCGGTGCTCAGAACGTTGTCATTCATTTTCTTGGCTTTTGGCACAACAGCCGCCATGGCCCAAGACTTTCCCCTCACCGTTGAACACGCCTTCGGCGAGACAACCATCGAAGAGCGTCCCGAGCGGGTCGCCTCGGTCGGTTGGGCCAATCACGAAGTGCCCTTGGCGCTTGGTATCGTGCCGGTCGGTTTCGCCCGTGCCTCTTGGGGGGACGACGATGGCGATGGGCTGCTGCCTTGGGTGATCGAACGGTTGGACGAATTGGACGCCGAGGTTCCTACGCTCTTTGACGAGGGCGATGGTATCGATTTTGAGGCCGTGGCCAGCACCCAGCCCGATGTGATTCTCGCCGCCTATTCCGGCCTGTCGCAGTCGGACTATGAAACGCTTAGCCGCATTGCCCCGGTCGTCGCCTATCCCGAAGCGGCATGGACCACGACATGGCGCGAGATGATCCGCCAGAATGCGGCGGGCCTTGGCATGGCCGAGGAGGGCGACGCGATGGTCGCCGAGATCGAAGAGCGGATCGCCACCGCCCGCGCGGCGCATCCCGAGCTGGCGGGCAAGACCGGGATGTTCGTCACCCACCTCGATCCGCGCGACCTCAGCACCATCGGTTTCTACGCCGCCGCCGACCAGCGGGTGCAGTTCCTGACCGATATCGGCATGGCGACGCCCCAAGCGGTGCGCGAGGCCAGCGAGGCCGGGAAATACTCGGGCCGGGTAAGCGCCGAGCGGATCGACCTGTTTGACGATGTAGACGTTGTGGTGACCTATGGCGATCAGGCGCGCTTGGATGAACTGGCCAAAAACCCGCTGATCGCGCGCTTTCCGGCTGTCGCCCGCGGCTCGGTCGTGCTTTTGGCGAATGACCCGATGGGCACCGCCGCGAACCCGACACCGCTGTCGATCGATTATGTGCTCGATGATTACCTCGCGCGGCTGAGCGCCGCCGCCACGCGCGACGAGTAATGCAGGTGCAGCGCCCCCAACGGCTGGCAGGCCTCGCGCTTTTGCTTGGCCTGCTTCTGCTGATGACCGGCCTGTCGTTGACCGTGGGCGCGCGCGCCGTGCCGTGGGGCGAGATCTGGGCGGGGATGACCGGCCGGATCGAGACCATCGGCGCCGCAGCCGTCGCCGTGCGGATGCCGCGCACGGCGCTGGCCGTTCTGGCGGGCGCGGCGCTTGGCCTCGCAGGCGCGGTGATGCAGGGCATCAGCCGCAACCCGCTGGCCGACCCGGGCATTCTGGGCGTCAACGCGGGTGCCGCACTTTTCGTCGTGGTGGGCATCGCTTGGTTCGACATCAGCGGCGCGCATAGTTTTCTGTGGCTCGGCATCGCCGGGGCCGGGGTGACGGCGGTTTTCGTCTATCTGATTGGCTCCGCCGGGCAGGGCGGAGCGACGCCGCTCAAGCTGACCCTTGCGGGCACCGCGACCTCTGTCGCGGTTTCGGCCTTTATCATCGCGGTGGTGCTGCCACGCAATGACATCGCGGGTTCCGTGCAATCTTGGCAGGTCGGCGGCATCGGCGGCGCGAGCTTTGAGACCCTCTTGCCCGCCTTGCCCTTCGCGCTGGTGGGGCTGGCGCTGAGCCTCGCCTCGGCCCGGGTTCTCAACGCATTGGCCCTGGGCGAAGAACTGGCCACCGGCCTTGGCCAAAGCGTCGCCTTGGGCCGGGTCATGGCGGCGGCGGGGGCGGTGATCCTTTGCGGCACGGCGACGGCGCTTTGCGGGCCGATCGGCTTTGTCGGGCTGGTGGTGCCGCATCTGTGTCGGATGATCGCGGGTGTCGATTACCGGCTGGTGCTGCCGCTCTCGGCCTTGGCGGGGGCCTCCATGCTGGGGCTGTCGGACGTGCTGGGCCGCGTCATCGCCCGCCCGAATGAGTTGGACGTGGGCATCGTCACGGCCTTTGTCGGCGCGCCCTTCTTTATCTGGACGGTACGCAATCACAGGATGCGCGGGCTATGAGCGATGTGACCTTCAGCGCGCCGCGCAGTTTTCGCCCCGCCGCCGCGCGCCGCATTCAGGTGCTGGGCGCACTGGCCGCGCTTGTTTTGGGCCTGATGCTTCTGACGCTGAGCTGCGGGCGCGGCTGCCTGCCGCCGGGTGACGTCTGGGCCGCGCTGACGGGCGCACCGGGCGCGAACGCCTCTTTCGTGGTGGCCGATTTACGTCTGCCGCGCGCAGTCATGGGGCTGCTGGCCGGGGCGAGTTTTGGCTTGGGCGGGGTGGCGTTTCAGATCATGCTGCGCAACCCGCTGGCCAGCCCCGATATCATCGGCATCAGCGCCAGCGCAGGTGCGGCGGCGGTCTTTGCCATCGTTATTCTGGCCCTCGACGGTTGGCTGGTGTCGCTTGTGGCGGTCGTGGCGGGGCTTGGGGTCGCGGCGATGATCTGGGCGCTGTCCTCGCGCCGCGGTGCCGCCGGGGCGCGGCTGATCCTGATCGGCATCGGCGTCTCTGCCATGCTCGACAGTGTGACGGCCTATGTCTTGCTTGAAGCGCCCGCATGGGACCGGGCCGAGGCGATGCGCTGGCTGACCGGCAGCCTTAACGGCATGCAGCTTGTCCAAGCCCTGCCCGTGGCCGGGGCGCTGTTGGTGTTCGGAGGGCTACTGGCCGTTACCGCCCGCGATTTGGAGGTGCTGCGCCTTGGCGATGACACCGCCGAGGCCTTGGGTGTGCGGGCCGACGCCACGCGGCTGCGGGTGACACTGGCCGCCGTCGGCCTTGTGGCCATCGCGACGGCTGCGACCGGGCCGATTGCCTTTGTTGCCTTCCTTGCGGGGCCCATTGCGGCGCGGCTCTTGCCGGGCGCGACCGGGTTGCTGTTGGGGTCCGGGCTGGTCGGCGCTTTGCTGGTCATCGCGGGCGATTTCGTGGGGCAGTTCCTGCTGCCCGCCCGCTTGCCCGTGGGGGTCGTCACCGGCGCGGTCGGCGCGCCCTTCCTTTTGTATCTCATCGTTCGCGCCAATAGAAATGGGGGCACGCTATGACCCACGACCACCGTCTTGAAACGCGCGATCTGGGCGCGGGCTATGAAAAGCGCGTGATTTTGGAGGGGGTAACGCTCACCGTCCCGGCGGGGAAGATCACGGCCATCGTGGGTGGGAACGCCTCGGGCAAGTCGACGCTTTTGCGGACGCTGGCGCGGATTTTGCAGCCCAAGTCCGGCGCGGTTCTGCTGGATGGCGAAGCGGTGCACCAAATGAAATCGCGCAAGCTGGCGCAGGTCATGGGGCTGCTGCCGCAATCGCCCATCGCGCCTGAGGGGATCGCCGTGGCCGATCTTGTGGGGCGTGGGCGGCATCCGCATCAGGGGCTGTTCTCGCGCTGGTCGGCAGAGGATGACCGCGCCGTGGCCCGCGCGCTGGCCGCGACGGGGACCGAGGAGCTGGCCGAGCGCGATCTCGACACCCTGTCGGGCGGTCAACGCCAGCGGGTATGGATCGCCATGGCCTTGGCGCAGGAGACCGATCTGCTGCTGCTGGACGAGCCAACGACCTTTCTGGACGTGGCGCATCAGGTCGAGGTGCTGGACCTGCTGGTCGATCTCAACATGGCGCAAGGCACGACGATCGTCATGGTGCTGCATGATCTGAACCTCGCCGCGCGCTATGCCGATCACCTGATCGCCGTGGGCGATGGGGGCATCCGCGCCGAGGGGCCGCCCGCCGAGGTCCTGACCGAGGAATTGGTGAAAACCGTCTTTGGCCTGTCGTGCCGTATCGTCAACGATCCGGTCTCGCAGACCCCCTGCATGGTGCCGATTGGGCGTCACAAGATCGGGCCGCCACGCAAAGATGCCGCGGCCTGAAAATAACTGACTAATTTGGTCAGATTGACTCTGGTCTCCTCCGTATCATAGGGGTAAGGGAATCCCGACAGATTCACTAGGTTATTACGGAGACCGCCATGTCCTCTTCCAAACTCATCCCCCTGCAACTGGGGCGCGGCTCTCTCAAGACGGCGCTTTTGTGCTGTACGGCGCTGGTGCCGGGCACGCTTTACGCGCAAGAAGCCTACCAGTTGGATGACGTGATCCTCGAAGCCGAAGCGCAGACTTCGGGCGCGGCGGATGCCGAAACGGTTGTCGCCAGCGAGATCAGCAGCGGCGGCAAACTGTCGGGTGAGATCATCGACATCCCGGCCAGCATCTCGGTCATCACCAGCCGCGAGATCGAAGCCCGCGGCGCGGATAGCGTGGAGCAGGTGTTGAACTACACCGCCGGTGCCAGCACCGACAGCTATGGCGCGGATGACCGGTTCGACTATTTCATCCTGCGCGGGTTCGAAGCCTATACCTACCGCGATGGGCTGACATTGGGCGCGAACTTCGGATCGGTCCGCGAAGAGCCTTTCGCCTATGAGCGGGTCGAAGTGATCCGGGGCGCGTCGTCTTCGACCTTTGGCCTTTCCGATCCCGGCGGCTCGGTCAACTATGTCAGCAAACGCCCCCGTGACGAACGTTTTGGCAGTGTCTACACCTCGGTCGACTCCTATGGTAGCTTGGAAACCGGTGTGGATTTCGGCGACAAGCTGGATGAGGAAGGCACGCTCAGCTACCGTTTCACCGGCCTGCTGCGCAATGGCGAGCTTGAGTATCCCTATTCCGAGAACGATGAGATTTTCGCGATGGGTGGCCTGACATGGCGCCCCTCCGATGCGTCGGAACTGACCGTGATCGTCGACCACCTCAACCGCGATTCCGTGCCCGGCAGCGGCGGTTTCCCGGCGGGCGGCGATTTTGACCGCAGCGATGTGTTCTACGGTGAGCCTGACTACAACTACCGCGGCACCGAGCGGACGACCGTCTCTGTTCTGGGCGCGCATGACTTCGGCAACGGGCTGAGCTTTGGCGGCACCCTGCGCTACAGCGACAGCGCCGATGACTTCGGCTATGCCTATGTCAGCGATGGAACCCCGAATGACAGCACGGTGGACCGCGCCTTTTTTGCCAGCGATGGCACGAGCGAGAGCATGATCTCCGATCTGCATCTGACCTATGAGGGGTTCCTCGGCGGGGCGTCCAGCACCACCACGGCGGGTGTCGAATTCTCGTGGTCCGACGAATCCGATCAGCGCTTCTACGGCGCGGCGCCTTCGGTTGACCGCGATAACCCGACCTATACGGGCCGTCCGACCAGCGTGCCGATGTTTGCCGATCTTGACACCGAGACGGAGGGCAAGGCGATCTACGCTCAGCAAGAGCTGAACTGGAACGAGCGTTTCATCGCCTCCTTCGGGCTGCGGCACGACTGGATCGACGTGACTGAGACCAACAACCTTGCCGGCACGGTGCAGACCAACGACATCAGCGAGACGACAGGCCGCTTGGGTCTGACCTATAAGATCAAACCCAACCTCTCGGTCTTTGGGAACTACGCGCAGTCGGTCGTGCCCGCAGGCTTTGGCGTCGAGCCGGAAGAGGGCGAGCAGTTCGAACTGGGCACCAAATGGCAGCCCATGGGGACCAACGCGCTGTTGACGGCGTCGGTCTATGACCTGTCGAAAAGCAACATCACCCGCACCAACCCGGCGACTAACCTGCCGGAAACCATTGGTGAGATCGGCGTGCGTGGTATCGATCTGGAAGCCAAGGCCGAGATGGGCGCCTATACCTTCACCGCCGCCTACAGCTATCTGGATGCCGAGATCAAAGAGAACGGCACCTCTGGCAACGTCGGCAACCGCCCCGGTCTGGTGCCTGAAAACGTCGCTTCGATCTGGGCCAGCCGGACTTGGGAAAACCTTGGCCGCGGTGATCTGACCGTCGGTTTGGGCGCACGGTTCAACAGCGGCTACTACTACAGCGACAGCAACGCCACAGGCGAGACGGGCAGCTTTGTCGTGGTGGATGCCGCGGTAAGCTATGACCTGTCCGAGCAGACTACCCTGTCGGCCAATGTCACCAACCTGTTCGACGAAAAGCACACCTCCTTCGGCGGCTCTTACGCTGACTTCTACAGCCCCGGCCGTGAAGTCACTGTGAAGCTGGCCCATAGCTGGTGAGCCTAGAGCGCGGCACTCCCCTCGTGTGCCGCGCTTTCTTTTGACCGGGAGGAGCCACGGATGACCATCGCCAAAGCCAAGACCACCATCCCCATGGACGCCCCGCAGGAGATGCTGTCGCAAATCCTGTCGCATCTTGTCGATGATCACGGCATGGCGTTTCGCGCCAAGGGGCCGACGGGTCATGTGTTTGAGCAAGACGGCTACCGGGTGGAGTTCGATCTTTGCCCGCGTGGGCTGGAGGTCAGCCTGCAAGCTCCCGGCGAAAACGCCATGCAATTCTCGAAAGAGGGCATGGTCCATCATGTGGCGGAGTTTGACCCCGCGCTGGCCGATCGCATCCGCTGGCAGGGAGTGGCGCAACAGGCCGGAGAGACGCCGCAGAACTTCCGCTTGTTGGAGGTGCTGAACAGCGAAATCCTCTTCGAAGGGATGCAGCGCGTCACCCTGCATTACCCGGATATTGCCGAGCTTGCCCCGCAGGGCATCCATCTGCGCCTGATCCTGCCGCGCGATGCCAGCCGCACGCCGGTCTGGCCGGTGATGGGCGCCAATGGGGCGCCGGTTTGGCCCAAGGGTGCGGATGAGTTGCACGCCCGCTATGTCACCCTCAAGAACATCCGCCCCGAGCGCGAAGAGGTCGATATCGACGTGGTTCGGCACGGCTCCGGCCTGATCTCGCAATGGGCGCAGAACGCCCATGCGGGGCAGCGGATCGGCGCAATGGGGCCGGTGGGCATCAGCGCTTTGCCCGAAGCCTCTTCCTATTTCCTCGCCGCCGATGGCACGGGGCTGCCCGCCGTGGCGCAGCTTTTGGCGCGTCTGCCGGAGGATGCGGTGGGCGATGTGGTGGCGGCCCTGCCGCCCGGCGTGTCGTATCGCGACTACCTGCCCAAGACCAAGCTGCGCGTCCATGCCCTGCCGCCCGCCACCTTCGAAGCCGAAGTGCTTGGCCATGCGCAGGCGCTGACGGATGACGGTTTGGGCTATGCCTTTTTCGCCGGAGAGTTCCAGAACGCGCAGCAATTGCGCGGGCATTTCAAAACCCATCTCGGCATGGATAAAACCCGCCAGATTTGTACCGCCTACTGGCGGCGGGGCTAAGCGCGGCCTAGCGCCACGGCCCCGCGTCGCGGCGTCTGCCGGTTTTCGGGATGCGGCTGCTGCTGGTTGGGCGGGCGCTCTGTGTTCGCACTGGCGCGGCGTCAGGTGTCATCGCACGCAGGGCCGCGATGCGGTTCTCCGTCGCCGGGTGCGTGGCGAAAAGATTGTCGTGTTTATGCGCGTGTAGCGGGTTGATGATGAACATATGCGCCGTGGCCGGATTGCGCTCTGCCGCGTGATTGTCGATCCGCGCAGCCCCCATGGCGATCTTATCAAGCGCGGAGGCGAGCCAGAGCGGGTGGCCGCAGATCTCGGCCCCGGCCTTATCGGCGGCATATTCCCGCGTTCGGCTGATCGCCATCTGCACCAGCGCCGCGGCCATGGGGGCGAGGAACATCATCATCAACGTCCCGATCATCCCCATCCGCTCACGCGCGCCGCCGAAGAATAGCGCGAAATTCGCCAGCATCGAAATCGCACCGGCGAAAGTCGCGGTCACGGTCATGATCGCCGTGTCGTGGTTGCGGATATGCGCCAGCTCATGGGCGATGACGCCCGCCAGTTCCTCGCGGCTGAGGCTTTGCATCAGCCCTTTCGTTACCGCCACGGCGGCATTGGCCGGATTGCGCCCGGTGGCGAAGGCGTTGGGCTGGGGCGTGTCGATCAGATAGACCTTCGGCTCGGGCAGGCCCGCATTCCGCGCAAGCTCTGCCGTCATGGCGTAGAGCCCCGCGCGGTCCCCCGGCGAGACGGGCTGCGCATTGTGCATCTTGAGCACCATGCGGTCGGAGTTCCACCAAGTGAAGGCGTTCATCCCCGCCGCCACCACCAGCGCGATCAGCGCGCCGCCCGATCCGCCGATCAGATAGCCGACCCCCATGAAAAGCGCGGTCATCGCCGCCATCAGCATCGCTGTCTTCACATAGCCCATCTTGGTCTCTCGCGGTTGTCCTTTGCAAAGAGATATGGGGCAGCTTCCGCGTCGTGCAAGGTAGGCGGGGGAGGGGGGCACGGTTCCCCCCGCCGGATGTTATGCGGGGATACGGGGGCTGAGAGGCCATCACGCAGGCGACGCCCCCCCCCCGGATACTCCGCCACTACTGACTGGCCATCCCCGCCAGCATCGCCCCCATGGCAACGAGGTGAACCAGCGTGATCGCCCGGTCATTCCAAAGCAGCCCGACGATCAGCCAGCCCAGAACCCCCACCACGAAGAGGTAGAGGTTCCACGGCGTCCAGCCGAAACCTGTGGCGGCATAGCCGAGGATCTGGATCACCGAGGCGATCCATTTGACCAAAAAGGCCAGCCGCTGCGGCGTGGCGGGCGCAAGCACTTCAGACGCCACGGGTAAGCCCGCCGTCGATGCGCCAGTTCTGCCCGGTGACATAGGCCCCGCCCTCGGAAGCGAGCCAGCCGATCAGCGATGACACCTCGGCCTCGGTGCCGTAGCGCCCCATGGGAATGCGCACGCGCCGGTCCTCAGTCTCGGGCAGGCTGTCGATAAAGCCGGGCAAGATGTTGTTCATGCGGATGTTCTGGCCCGCATATTGATCGGCGTAGAGTTTGGCGAAACCCGCCAGCCCGGCGCGGAAGACGCCCGAGGTGGGAAAGAGCGGGTCCGGCTCGAAGGTGGCGAAGGTTGAGATATTGATGATCGCACCGCCGCCCTGCGCCGCCATGATCGGCGTCACCAAACGGGTGGGGCGGATCACGTTCATCAGATAGACGTCCATCCCATCGTGCCAATCTGCGTCGCTCATTTCCAGAATGTCGCCCTTCGGCCCATGCCCGGCGGAGTTCACCAGCACATCGACGCGGCCCCAACGGTCCATCGCGCCATCCACCAGCCGCGCCAGCGCGTCTGGCGATTGGTTCGAGCCGGTGATGCCAAAGCCGCCAAGTTCGGCGCCGAGCGCCTCTCCCTTGCCGGAAGAAGACAGGACGCCGACCTTAAAGCCGTCTGCCGCCAGTTTGCGGGCCGCGCCCGCGCCCATGCCGCTGCCGCCTGCGGTGATAAGGGCTACTTTTTCTGCTGTCATCGGATATGCTCCATATACTAGGCAGCGATTATGCTGCGGGGATATGACGTGTCATTTAGGCGCTGTGATCCCATGCAGCCAGCCAGATGCTTTGTCCTGTGACTGTAGGAAATCTATTGTGCCGAATGAGATGCCCCTGCCGCCTTTGAACGGGCTTCGTGCCTTTGCCGCCGCGGGGCGTCACCTGAATTTCCGGGCCGCGGCGGATGAGTTGGGCGTGACTCAAGGCGCGGTTGCCCAGCAGGTGCGCGGGCTGGAGGATCATCTGGGGCTGCGTCTGTTCCTGCGCGAGCCGCGGGGGCTGGCCTTTACCGACGAGGGGCGCGCCTATCATCTGTCGGTATCGCGTGCTTTCGAACAATTGGCGGAGGCGACGGATGCCCTGCGCCACGCGCCCGCGCGGGTGACGATCAGCGTGACACCGACCTTCGCATCCAAATGGCTGATCCCCCGGCTTTCGGATTTCACCCAAGCCCATCCCGGCATTGATCTGCGCATCACGGCGACAGAGCGGGTGGCGAGTTTTCATGCCGATGGGATCGACCTTGCCGTGCGGCAGGCGCGGCCGCCCTTTGGGGCGAGCCTGAGGGCGAACCTGCTTTTCACGCAGGAGGTGGTGGCGGTGTGCTCTCCGGCGCTGCTTGCGGGGGAGGGGGCGGTCGATGCCGCCACACTGGCGCGCATGACCCTGCTTCACGATACCCATGACCTCTGGCCGCGCTTTGCCGAAGAGGCTTTTGGCGGCAGCGTCAAACCGGCCCGCGCGCTGCGGTTCAATCAAACGACGCTGAGCCTCGATGCTGCTTTGGCGGGCCAGGGGGTGGCGCTGGCAAGCCGCTTTCTGGTGCAGCGCGATCTTGAGGCGGGGCGGCTGCTGCGCCCGGTGCCGCATGTGATGGAAGGCGGGCTGGATTTCTACCTGCTTTCGCCCCGGCAGGGGGTGTCGAGCGCGGCGATCATCGTGCGCGATTGGCTCTGTGCGGTGGCCAAAGGCGAGGCGGGTTAATCCTGCGCGCGGGCTTTCAGCCGCAGGAAACTGTCCTCTCCGGCCAGAACGTAGCGCAGCAGCAAAAGCTCCACCTTGGCCGCATCGCGGGCGGTAAAGGCGCGCAGCATGTCGCGGTGCAACTCCACGAGGGTTTCATGCGCGACGGCGTCGCGCAGCGTGGCCATGCGAACGGCCTGAATTTGGGCCATGTAGCGCAGGATCGTGTCGCGCAACTCGATGTTGGGCACCGCCATGATCCAAGTGCGGCGGATGTCTTCGGAGGCGGCATAGAGGCTTTCGATATCGCCGGTTTCCAACGTGCGCTCGGATTGTTCCACCGCGCGGGTCAGGGTGGCGATGTCCTCATCGGTCAGCTGATTGGTGGCCAGCGCCGCGGCGCGCGGTTCCAGCAGGCGGCGCAACTCGAAAATCTCGCAAATCTGGCGCATCGACAGGTTGGGCAGGGTGAAGCCCCGTGTCGTGCTGTCGAGGTAGCCTTCATGCGACAGGCGCATCAGCGCATCGCGCACCGGCATCCGCGAGACGTTGAACTCTTCGGCGACGGCGGTGTCGACAAAGCGGTCGCCATGGCTGATCTCGCCCCGCTGAATTCGCCCGAGGAAGATGTCGTAAATCTGATCTTTCATGTGGCGCTTGGCTGAGCGGGGCATTCCGACCTCTCCGAAAAGTATGCGATTGCGGGCCGAGCATGCGCAAGAAATATGCTTATGGCTAGGTATAAGTTTGCATACTTGCAAAATTCAATTGAATTCGTATACGAAAACTGGCAGCCAATAGGGGGAAAGCTTGCCGCGCTGCGCGGGGGTGTTCACAGGGAGCAAAACATGAATCTGAAAAATAATCTGATCGTTGGCCTCACCGTCGCGGCGCTGACGACACTGTCGGGCGTCTCTGCCATGGCGCAGGACGTGCTGAAAATCGGCTCTTACCCGGCGAACCCGCCGTGGGAGTTCAAGAACGAAGCGGGTGCCTTCGAGGGGTTCGAGGTCGACATCATCAATGAGGTCGCGGCCCGGCTTGGCAAGACGACCGAAATCAGCGGCTACGACTTCCGCGCGCTTTTCGTGGCCACTGCCTCGGGCCGGGTCGATGCGGTGATTTCCTCGCTCACCATCACCGATGAACGGCTTGAGGCGCAGTCTTTCACGCAGCCCTATTTTTCGGGCGCATTGGGGGTCGGGACCAAGACCGACGCCGGGATTGCCGATCTCGACGGGCTGGAGGGCAAACGCATCGGTTCCATAGCCACCTCTTTCCCAGAGAACTGGTTGAAAGAGCGGGAGGATGAGCTCGGCTATAAATCCTATTCCAGCTATGACACCACCGCCAATATGCTGACCGATCTGCGCAGTAGCCGGATCGATGCCGCGGTGAATGATATCGTCAGCCTGCGCTACGCCTTTGCCCAGCCGACGATGCAGGGCTTGCAGGTCGCGGTCGAGATTCCGACGGGCGATAAATTCGCGATCATGATGCCCAAGGGCTCTGAGCATCTGGAGGCGGTCAACGATGCGATCTCTTCGATGAAAGAGGACGGCACCATGGCGGCGCTCTATGAGAAATGGCTCGGCGTGGCCCCTGCCGAAGGCAGCCTTGCGGTTACCCCGCTGCCGGTGCCCACCTCGGCTGACTGATACCTTTGGGCCGCAGGCGGGGCGCTGCTCCGCCCACGGCCTAAAGCTCGCCCCCTGCGATCAAACTGACGGACTGCGCAATGGAAATCATCGACATCTTCTTCAATCTCGACGTGATGCGCCGCGCTTTCCCGATCTTGATGCGGGGGCTGCTCAACACCATCCTGCTGGGCGCTTCGGCGATTTTCTTTGGCGGTATCCTTGGCGTGCTGGTCTGTCTGGTGCGGCTCTATGCGGCCAAGCCGTTCCGGCTGCTGGCGGTTCTGTATACGGATATCTTCCGCGCCATTCCGGTGCTGGTGGTGCTGATCCTCGTCTATTACGCGCTGCCCTTCGCGGGCATCGTCTTTTCCTCATTCGTGGGGGCGACCATTGCGCTGGCGCTGGTGCTGGCGGCCTATACGGCAGAGGTCGTGCGCGCCGGGATCGAAGCCGTGCCGCGCGGCCAGTTTGAGGCCTGCGATGCGCTTGGCCTGTCTTTCTTTACCACCATGCGCAAGGTGATCCTGCCGCAGGCGTTTCGGATGATGATCCCGCCGCTGGCCTCCTATGCGGTGGCGATCATGAAAGACACCTCGCTCGCCTCGGTCGTGGCGATGGATGATCTGCTGAAACAGGCCACCGACGCGCAGGCGCTTTTCGCCAACCCCACGCCGCTGCTGCTGGCCGCGCTGATCTACATCGCGATCCTTTGGCCAATGGTCCGTTTCACCGGCTGGCTAGAGCAGCATTACAAGCGCGGCTACCGCTGAGCCGAAGCGGCCCCGTCCCCCACAAAATTACCGTCCCGCGCGCCTGCGCGGCCAACACCCTACGGAGATTACAATGTCCACAGAAACAGGAACGGGCGACGCCTATCTCCTCTATCACTCCATCGGGCAATACCCCGGCAAACATGCGGATATGCTGGCCGGGCTCACCGATTTCACCGATGCATGGGCCGCGCCCAACGGCGACCAATGGGCCGATGTCTTGCCCAAACGCCAGCAGTTCATTGACCTCTGGGCCGAGTTGATCGGCGCGCCGAAGGGCACCGTCACCACGACAGAGAGCGTCACCACCGGGCTGATGGCCGTCATCGGTGCGCTGCCCGAAGGCACCCTGCGCGGCAAGAAGGTCTTGGTGGCTGAGGATGGTTTCCCCTCTCTGCACTTCCTGCTTACCGGCCTGTCGAAGCGTTTTGGTTTCACGTTGAACACTGTGCCGATCCGGCAAGGGGGGCACTGGGTCGAGGCCGAAGACATCATCGCCCATTGGGACGAGGAGGTGGCGCTGGCCCTGCTGACTTGGGTCAGCTCGACGACCTCGCACCGGTTGGACATCCCGCAATTGGTGGCGCATGGCCGCAAGATGGGGTCGCTCATCGGGGTGGATATGACGCAGGCCGTGGGGCTGCTGCCCTATGACGTGACCGCGCCGCGCGTCGATTTCGCCCTGTCGACCAGCCTCAAATGGATGTGCGGCACGCCGGGGGCGGGGATCGTCTATATGGATGCCGATTTGATCCCGCAGTGCCAGCCCGAGATGCGCGGCTGGTTCTCGCAAGGCAATCCGTTCTCATGGGATCTGGACGCTTTCGAATTCGCGCCTGACATTCGGCGGCTCGACAGTGGCACGCCCTCGACCGTTCCTGCGGTGGCCAGCCTGCCGGCGATGAAATGGCGCATGGGGCAAAACACCGAAGTCTTGGCGGCGCATAACCGCAAGCTGACCGCGCAGCTACAGGCGGGGCTTGAGGGGATGGGCCTGACCCTTGCCAGCCCGGCGGACCCGGATCAGCGGGGCGGCAGTCTTATGGTGGTTCTGCCCGATCACATTGATGCGGCGGATGTGGTGGCGCAGTTGGCCGCGTTGGAGATTTACGTCGACAACCGCAGCCAGACCCTGCGCATGTCGCCGGGGGTGCTGACCACCGCCGCCGGGATTGACCGCACGCTGCACGCGCTTCGGGCTTTTCTGACCTGACGCTCGCCGGGGCCGCGATGTGCCGTCAGGAGGCGGCCATCGCATCCGGCCGCCCTTCGAGCGGCGGGAAGTCTACGAAAAAGGTCGTGCCTTCGCCCTCGGCGGTTTCAAAGCGGATTTCCCCAAGGTGCTGGTCGACAATAGCTTTGACGATGCTCATGCCCAGCCCATGCCCCTCTTTGACCCGGTAGCTGGAGCCGCGGGAAAACCGTTCGAAAAGAACCGGTTGCAGTTCCAAAGGCAGGCCGCTGCCGTGGTCTTTGACCCAGAAACCGGTGCCATCTTCCGAAAGACCAAGCTGAACCGTGCCGCCTTCGTCCGAGGCTTTGATCGCGTTGGACAGCAGGTTTGACAACAGCCGCGTAAGCCGCCCTTCGTGCAGCCGCAACAGCGGTGCGGGGGCCTCGGAGGGGGTCATTTCCAGGCCGACGCCGCGCTCTTTCGCGTATGAGACCAAGGTCTCTGAGGCTTGGACCAAGAGCGGTGCCAAGGCGCGTTCGGAGAACCCCGATTGATCCGGCCTGCGCAGGGTTTCGACATCCAGAATATCCCCCACCATCTGATCGATCGCCCGCGCGTTGCGCATCGCAAGCTCCAACAGTTTGCGCTTTTGCGGCGGCAGATCGTCCGGGTTTAACTCAAGCAGGCGCAGCGCCCCGGTCAGCGCGGTCAGCGGGGTCTTCATTTCATGGCTGACGGTGGCAATCAGCTGGTCCTTGGCGCGTTCAAACTCGCGCTGTTCGCTGACGTCGCGCACCACGCCAAGATAGCCCAGATGCTCGCCCCTGTCGGTCTCGACCTTGGCGGTGGCGACCTGGCCTTCGAAGGTCGTGCCATCGGCGCGGCGACAGGCGACGGAGAATCCGCTCTCTTTGCTGGTGGTGCCGGCATTTGACAGCTCTTCGCCGACACGTTCATAGCTGCCGAGGGTCTCGTAAAGAACCGCCGTTTGCCGCCCCAAAAGCGCGTCGGGGGCATAGCCGAACAGTGTTTCTACCGCCGGGTTCACCATGGCCACGCGGCGGTTGGGGTCGGCCATGATGATGGCCTCGGGCACGGCATCTACCATCGCCTTGAGCAGCCCGCGCTGTTCGCGCAGCGCGCGGCGCTCGGATTGCCGCGAGAGCTCGCTGCTCAGCCAGCGGGCGAGGAATTGAACGAATTGGGTCTGCGCCTTGCTGAACGGGGCGGGGCGCGGGGCGGTACCGGAAAAGTTCAACGTCCCAAAGAGCGCATCGCCGATTTTCAGCGGTGCCCCAATGTAGCTTTCCAGCCCAAAGTTCTCGTAGCAGGGGTGGGCCGAAATCTCTTGCTGGCCCGCGTGGTGAAAAGCAGTCACATCGTCGTTGCCAAGCGTATGCAGGCAATAGGTGCCATTGATGTCGAAGGTGCTGCCCGGGGCGGGTGCCCAATCGGGCCCATGAACATAGACGCATTCATAGACCGGGTGATCCACGCGGGAGACGATGCCAAGTTCGAGGTCGAGCGCCTCTGTGCCCAGTTGCAAAAGCTTGGCGATCTTGTCTTCGACAGAGAGGTCAGGTTCGACAGCAAGCATATAGAGTTGCCGCAGCGGATCGTCGAAATCCGCCAGAGCGTTGTAAAAGTCGTTCATATTTGCCTCTGTCGTGATCTTTGCATCTGTCTTGGCGCGTGGGCAGATGTTCACCCAAGGTATCCCCCTCGGGCACCGCTGCCAATGCCGCAACGGCTAAATTGGGGCAAGAACAAGACTTTTCACCCAGGTAAGCAGACGGATGCCGATTGGCAGAGACGGCGTGCGCCACTTTGCAAAGCGGTGGTCATCGTAAATCGAGCAGCTATGGTACGGCCAACGAGGGTTGCGAAGAGGGGAGATTTGACCATGCAATTGATGCGATACGGGGCGCGGGACGGCGCGAAAACGCCGGTGGTGCTGGATGCGGCAGGGCAGGCGCGCGATGTCAGCAGCCTTGTGCCGGACTTCACGCCCGAGACGATCCCGACTTTGCGCGAGGTGCTGGACGGTGTCGATATGGAGGGGCTGCCGCTGGCCCAGACCCAAGGCCAACGCATCGCCGCGCCGGTAAGCCAGCCGCGCAACATCTGGGGCGTCGGGTTGAACTATTCCGACCATGCGGCGGAGTCGGGCATGGAGGTCCCGCGCGAGCCGATCCTGTTCAACAAGGCCAGCCGCACCTATTGCGGGCCGAACGATCCGCTTCTCTATTCCAAGCAGATGAGCAAACTTGATTGGGAGGTCGAGTTGGGCGTGGTGATCGGGCGTACCACCTTGAACGTCAGCCGCGATCGGGCGCTGGATCATGTGCTGGGCTATTGCGTCGTCAACGACGTGTCAGAACGCGCGTGGCAGGCCGAGCGGGGCGGGCAATGGGTCAAGGGCAAGAGCTTTCCCAACTTTTGCCCGACAGGGCCAGTGCTCGTGACAGGGGATGAGTTGGGCGATCCGGGCAAGCTGTCGCTTTGGACCGAGGTCAATGGCGAACGGCTGCAAGATGGTTCTACCGAAAAGATGATCTTCGATGTGGCGACGATTGTCTCCTACATGTCCGAATTCATCCAGTTGGAGCCGGGCGACCTGATCTGCACGGGCACCCCGCCGGGCGTGGGCATGGGGCTGAAACCGCAGCGCTATCTCAGCCCCGGCGACCGGGTTCGGCTGGGCGTGCAAGGGCTGGGCGAGCAGGAGCAAGTGGTGGAGCACCTGCTCGCGCGGTGAGCCGCGGTGTTGAAGAGCCGAGGTACGGCGCTCAGGCCACCTCGGCCTCCCGCGCTTCGGCGGCGGCGAGGGCAATGGCAGGGCGCAGGGGCAGGGTCAGCAAAAAGCTACTGCCCTTGCCCATGATGCTGGTGGCGACAAGGCTGCCGCCATGGGCGGTGGCGATGTCGCGCGAAATGGCAAGGCCCAGCCCGGTGCCGCCAAAGCGCCGGGTGGCGGTGGAATCGACCTGATGGAAGGGTTCGAAAACGCGCTCCAGTTCATCTTCGGGGATGCCGATGCCGGAATCCGTCACGCGGAATTCCACCACCTCCCCCCGGATGCGGCAGGTCAGCGAAATGGTCCCTTCGTCGGAGAATTTCGTCGCATTGCTTAGCAGGTTGATCAACACTTGCTGAATGCGTTTGCCATCCGCCAGCATCACGCCGCTGGCCGATTTCACCTTCAATTCTAGCCCTTTGTCTTCGACCATCGGGCGCAGCTGATCTGCGGTCGGGGTGACGATATCGTCGATCTGCACCGGCTCCATCGCGATGGACAGGCTGCCCGCGTCGATCTTGGCAAAGTCGAGCACCTCGTTGATCAGGGTCAGCAGGTGATTGCCCGACCGCTCGACCGTTTGCATGATGTCGCCCAGTTTGGCCATCGTCGCCGAAAGCTTGGGAGAGAGCGTTTCGCGGGTCTGGGGATCAGCCTCGATGGCGTTGCATAGGTCACGCGCCGCCGGGGTCCGGTCGAAATGCCGCGCAAGGCGGACATGGCCCAGAATGACGGTCAGCGGCGTGCGCAACTCATGGCTCAGCACGCCCATGAAATCGGTCTTGGCCTTGTTCGCGTCCTCGGCGGTCAAAAGCGCCTTCTTCAGGTCGGTCACGTCGATCCGTAGGCCCACGACGCTGCCGTCCTTCATCCGCCGGTCCGACGTGCGGATGATGCGGCCATCGGGCATGCGCTGCTCGGTCTCGAAGGCGCCGTTCTCTCGTTTTTCCAGCCAGATGCGGATCCATTCCTCTTCCTTGCCGATGGCATCGGGGACCATGCCGCGGCGAATGCTGTCCCGCACGATCTGTTCATAGGTCGAGCCGGGCTTCACCACGTCGCTATAGCCATGAATCTCGCGGTATTTTTCGTTGCAAAGCACCAAGGTACCCTTGGCGTCATACATGACGAAACCGTGGTCCAAGGCTTCGACACCGGTGCGCAGCCGTTCTTCGGCAAGTTTGCGGTTGTCGGCCAGACGCATGATGTACCACGCAAAAATCGTAATGCCGAGCGCGCCTTGCAGACGCAAAAGCCAGTTCAGCCAGAAGTCCGGGCGGTGCTCTGGCCAGCCGCCTTTGACCGTGGCGGCCAGCTGCCAAGTGCCAAAGGCAAAGCTGAAGTCGAGCTTGATCGGGTCGACCAAGGTCAGTTCGGGGTCACCGATGATGGTCTGTTCGACCTCTCCCTCTGGCGTCAACTCGCGGATGGCCAGATCGTATTTTTCGGTCAGTTCGGGGATTTGCAACCGGGTGACGAGGGCGTCGTAATCGACCACCATCGAGAGGATGCCCCAAGGCGTGTCCGGCGCGGCATTGGTGCCGGTTGAATCAAAGATCGGATGTCGCAGGATCAACCCGCGCCCGCCCTGCACCAGATCGACCGGGCCGGTGACCAGCCCCTCACCGCTTTGCAAAGCCTGTTCGACTTTCGGCAATTGCGCCGCGTTCTGGCGGTAGTCCAGCCCCAGCACGCCGCGATTGGCCTCATAGGGGTGGACGATGGTGACAACGAGGTCGGGGGCGACGGCGAGGTTGATGACATCCGGATTCTCGGCCATGAACTCTGCCGCGCGGGCGCTGAATTCGGATTGGGTGATCGTCGGGTTCTCGCTGATGACGGTGGCCAATTCGCGCAGTTTCAGGATCTGCTCGAAGATATCCGCGCGGATCCGTTCGCGGACTTCGATCAGCTCCAAGGTGGTGTCGAGCTCCAGATCCTGCATGTAGGTCTGATAGGACAGCGTCTCGATCCGATGGCCAAAGCCAAGGACAACGGCGCAGAGCGCGACCAGCACGACAATCCGTTTCGCACGCTGAGACAGCGCATTTCTGATCTTTTCCATGCCGGCTTTGCCCAAAGTGGTCCCTGTCCTCCACGCTCCGGCCTTCTGAGGGCCGGATACGCCCCGGGGGCATTAGACCGCACAGTTCTTTGTTGACGCAAGAAAAATACCCGGATGCATGCAAATGCCGGGGCGGTAGCGTCAATTTTGCATAAATCGCGCCTATGAGGGCGCGGATTGTCCCAACAATTCAACCAGAACGCGACGTAGTAGGGCAATGTCTTGGGGGTTGGACATGCTGGGGGCATGGCCGCAGCCGGGGAATTCGGTCATGTCGGGCCGGGGGCCGCTTTGTGTCATGCGCTGTGCGGCCTTGGGTTGCAGCAGGTCCGACTGCGCGCCGCGCAGCAGATGGGTGGGCGTGCGGGTCCGTGACCAACGGTCCCATGTCGTCAACTCATGCGCCGAGGCGGTGAATTGCACGGTGATGCGCGGATCATAATGCAGGGTCAGCCGTCCATCCCCACGGCGCCGCAGTGAAGACCGCGCCATGCGCTGCCAATAGGCATCTGCCGCCGGGCCGAAGGGCGCGTAGGTCTGGCGCAGCCAGGCTTCTCCTTCCGCGAAACTGTCGAAGGCGGGCAGGCTGCCCACATAGGAAAGGATCCGCTGCACCGCGGCCTCGGGCAGTTCGGGGCTGATGTCGTTCACCACCAAGGCGCTGACCCGCTGCGCCTCGAGGCTAGAGGCCACATGCATCCCGATCATGCCGCCCAGAGAGGTGCCGAACCACGCGGCGCGGTCGATCTGGAAGTGATCCAAAAGCCCCGTCGCGATCTGCGCGTAGTGTTTAACGGAATATTCCACCTCAGGGTCTCGCGCCCAACTCGACCTTCCGCGCCCGATCATATCGGGACAGAGCACATGGAAATCCCGCGACAGGGCAGCGGCGGCCTCATCGAAATCGCGCCCTGTGCGGGCCAGACCGTGCAGCATTAGCACTGCAGGCTTCTGGCGATCACCCCATTCGGCGACATGCACCTCATGGCCCATTACGGGGACAAAGTGGAACTGGGGGGCGGTCATTGGCGCGTGCCTTTCCAGATCACCATGGGCATAGCGCGGGTGATGCCACCCGCGCCCTTGCCCCCTGCCAGCCGTACCCGCGCGACCGCGGCCCGCGCGATCATGGCGCGTCCGCCATGCGCTTGCGTGTTAGCATCGCGTCCTCCCTGCACGGGCCAGCGCCGTGTTGCGCCGCCTCCTCCCGTCGACTAGCTTGCGGTTTCAGCATCGGAAATAGAGTTAGACGGAGCAAGATGGTGGAAATACGTACCGACGATTGCTTTGCGCAGGGGCGCTTTGAAGAGCTTGCCTTTGTTCATGCGCCCGTCGGGCTTGTGGTGACCGAGAACCGCTGCATCCGCGACTGCAACAACGCCTTCGCGGCCATGTTCGGCTATGCGCGCGGCGATCTGCGCGACCAGCTTTTCGCCATTCTCTACCCCTCGGATGAAGAGTTCGTAAACATCCGCGACCGCGGCGTGGACCAGCTGCGCAAGACCAATACCTATTGGGACGAGCGTATCATGGCACGGCGCGACGGCAGCCTGTTCTGGTGCCGGGTGCGCGGCCATTCCTTCACCCCCGAACGCCCGCTCGACCGTGCGGTCTGGAGCTTTGCGGACCTTTCTGCCGAACGGCCCTATCTGCCGCTGACCCGGCGCGAGCGCGAGATCCTGAGCCATCTGGCAGAGGGGCTGACCAGCAAGCAAATCGCGCTCAACCTCGATATCTCGCACCGGACGGTAGAGGTCTATCGCGCGAAATTGCTCAAGAAATTCGGGGTCAGCAATACGTCGGGCCTGTTTCATTCGTTGGGCGGGATCGACAGTGACCATGTGGTGTCCAACAGTACGAAGTGAGCGGTCTCGGCGCTTAGCCCGCGTCATTCCATTCATCACCCTGTTCGGCGCTCTGTGGGGGCGGGGCCGCGGCAGGCTGCGCTTCACCGTCGGATTTGCCCGCTTTCTCAGCGGCTTCGGCCATCGCGTCGGCCCGAGCGTAGAGGCTGCGGATCTCCATCAGATCGGCCTGCGTGGGCGTCTTGCTTTCTGCCTTTGCGTCAGAGGGCTTCGAGGGTGGGGTTTCACTATCTGTCACTGCAAAATCCGCGTTTTGACCATGTATCACACGGCCAATTCCGTGGGGTGAGCACAAGCTACCGGCCTGAAATTGCGCCGCCAATTGGGCAAAGCCCCAGCCGGGTCAGGGTTATCCCCTATAGTCGGGAATAAGCTGCTGAAATTGGGGCAGATATTTTCACGAATTTATGGCGCGCCGTCGTATACCCGTTTTGCGAGGCGGTTTAATCGGCCCTTGTCAGGGTTTCCCCCAATAGACAGGGGAGCCGAAAAAGCCGACCTTTTGAGGGAAAGTAGAGGTGCGCATGAGCTTGGTCGCGGCGTTTACATTGATTGCGCTGTGCGGGATCGTCTTGTCCGGCGTGATGATCGCCAAGCAGATCGGCGATGCGATCAACCGCTTCGCCGTAGGGGGCGCGGTTGCGGTCTTGGCGCTTTATGTCGCCGTAGTATTGGCATCGGCCCCGCGCGGCGGCGCCTATGGCGACCCGATCGAACTGGTCTTTGCGGTGGCGGCGCTTGCGGTGCTGGTGGCGCAGGTCTGGCGCGTGATGCGCAACCGGCGCAAGCTGCAAAACACCGCCAACACCGATGAGACACGGCGCAGATTGCCCGACTTCCTCGACCATTTGCCGGTGCAGGCGGCCTTTCTCACGCCCGATATGACCTATGCTTTCGTCAATGACGCCTATAGCGCGTCCTTCGGCAGGCCAGCGGATGAGATCGTGGGCAAACACCTGTCGCAGATCGTCCCACCGGACCTGCTGGACGAGATTTCGGACAACCTTGAAAAGGCCTTGGCCGGGCGGCAGGTCACATGGCATTTCGATTTCTCGCGCCCCGTGCTGGACCGCACCCAAGGGGCGGCGGTCTATCAGCCGCTGTCCGACCGGGGGCAGGTGGTGGGGGTTTTGGTCATGATCATGGACCGCTCCGCCGTGCAGGACGCGGTGCATGAGGCAGAGGTCAGCGCGGCGAAACATGCGCTTGCGGCAGAGGTGGCGGGTATCGGCTATCTGGAGTGGGATCAGCAGGGCGCGCTGGTCGATGCTTCGCCCGAGGTGGAAGCGCTTTTGGGCAGCGACGCGCAAGACCTGCGCGAGATGTGGCAGCAGGGGCAGAGTTTCGTGGAGCCGCGCAGCCGCGCCACGATCCGCAACAACCTGCATATGGCAGGCAGCCGTCCGCGCGATGTGGTGGAGAACGTCAAGTTCCTTGCCGCCAGCGGACGCCAGATCGAAGCGCGGGCCTGCATCCGCCGTTTGGACCGGGGCCGTCATGTGCATCTGCTGGCCGCGATTCAAGATGTGACGGATCAGCAAAACGTGCTGACCGAACTGGTGGAAAGCGAAACCCGCTTTCGCGACTTCACCGAAAGCGCGACCGATTGGGTCTGGGAGATGGACGCCGAAGGGCGTTTCACCTTTCTGTCAGGCGGGGGCCGTCAGACCGACAGCGAAACCCCGATCTTCGATCTGGGCAAAACCCTTGCCGAAGCCGATGTGGCGAAAGACCAAGGGGATTACGAGCTGCTAAAACAACGCTTCGCCGCGCGAGAAGCCTTTCGCGATCTGCGGTTGGTCCTGCCCTTGGGCAAGGGGCGGGCGCGGCAGATCGACATGTCAGGCAAATCTTTCTTCGATGCCCAAGCGGAACTGGCAGGCTATCGCGGCACCTGTTTCGATATGACCGAAATCGCCACCGCCGAGACCGAGCGCAAAAGCGCATTGGAGGCTCTGGCGCTGGCTTTCGAGAATATCTCGACCATGGTGGCGCTCTTCGACAGCAGCGACCGTCTGGTCTATTGCAACGAGGAATATCGCGCGACCTATGCCGGGATGGAGGGCGATATCATCGGGAAACATTTCGATGAACTGCTCGCCCATTTCACCCAGACCGGCAAATTGGCGACGACCACCGAAGGCAAGTTCCGCTGGAGCGCGCAGCGGCGCGACCGGCGCAACGCCCCGGCCAAGTTCTTTCGCGCGCGGACATCGACGGGCCGTTGGCTAGAAGTGACGGATTACCCCGTGGCCGCGGGCGGGCTTTTGACCATCGCTTCCGACATCAGCGAAAAGGTCGAGCGCGAAGAGCGGCTGCACCGGCATGAAACGGCGCTGCAACTGCTCAACCGGCGCGAAACGCTGGGCCAGATGACCGCCGCCATCGCCCATGAATTGAACCAGCCTTTAGCCGCTATTCACAATTTTGCCGCAGGCTGCGTGCTGCGTGCCAAGAACGACCAGCTTGAGAGAGAGGATATGATCGCCGTGCTCAACAATATGCAAAGCCAATCTGAACGGGCCAGCGCCATCCTGCGCTCCATGTCGAACTATCTGCATAGCGACGATGCCGACCGCAATGCGGTCCGCTTTGACGAGATCCTCCGCTCGGTGCAACTGCTGATCCAGCCCGAAAGCTCGGCCACCGGGGTCACCGTGGCCATCAACGATCAATGTGGCGAAGTCGCCCTGCATTGCGCCCGGATCGAGATCGAGCAGCTGTTGATTAACCTCATCAAGAACGGCATCGACGCCTGTCGGGAGGCGGAGCGTGCGGATGCCGAAGTGTCGGTCACCGCGCGCTGCGAAGCCGGGGAGATCGTGATCGACGTGGCCGATGCGGGGCGCGGCTTTGCCCCGGACATGCCCGCGCAGACCGCTTTCAGCGCCTTCCGCTCGACCAAGGACAAGGGGCTTGGCGTGGGGCTGGCGATTTGCGAAACGATCGTTCTGTCCCATGGCGGAACGATCGCTGTGACGAAATCCGATGCCGAAGGCGCCTGCCTGACCGTGCGTCTGCCGTTGGAGGTGCAAAAGTAGAATGTCGCAAGAGGGGATCGTTTACGTCGTCGATGATGACGCCGCGGTGCGGGAGTCTCTGGTGTGGTTGCTGGGCTCCGTTGGGCTGCGCGCCATTCCCTTTGCATCGGCGGCAGCGTTCCTAGATAGCTATGAGGACAGCGGTTGCTGCTGCCTTGTGAGCGACGTGCGGATGCCGGGGATGAGCGGTTTGGAGTTGCAAAAGGCGCTGAACGCGCGGGGGATCAAACTGCCGCTGATCCTGATGACGGCCTTCGGCGATGTCTCTACCGCCGTGGCGGCGATGAAGGCGGGGGCGGTGGATTTCATCGAAAAACCCTTCAACAACCAAAACATGCTCGACCTGATCAACGCGGCCCTTCAGTCCGATGCGGCCCGGCGCAAGAGCAAGGCGGCAGAGGTCGAAAACGCGCAGCTTCTGGCCCGGCTCACCCCGCAGGAGCACCGGGTGTTCGAACGGGTGGCGGCGGGGCTTTCGAACCGCGAGATCGGCAGCGAGATGGACATCTCTATCAAGACGGTCGAGGTGCACCGCGCGCGGGTGATGCGCAAGCTTGAGGCGAATTCCGTGGCGGAACTGGTGCGGTTCCATATGCACAATGCGCCATCAGGCGAAGGTGATGGCGGCGAGGGCACATAAAAAGCCCCGGCAGTGCAGGACCACCGGGGCAGGCTGCCCAGCCCCCGGCGAGGGCGAAGGGCTGGGGGCTTCCCGGCGGCATGAGGAGCGCCGGGAAAGCGTGGATCACGCCGGCTTGGGTTCCAGCGCGCCCACGGTCACGTCGAGGGTCTGTTCAGACCCTTTGCGCAGCACGACGACCTCTGCCCCGCTCTCGGGCGTGGTGGTGGCCACGGCGCGGGTGAGGTCGCGCAGATCGTCCACTTCCGTGTCGCCGAAGGACAGGATGATGTCGCCCTTCTTGAGGCCCGCTTTGGCGGCGGGGCTCTCTTCGGTAATCGCTTCGATCACTGCGCCGCGCGGCTCGTCATAGCCCAGCACATTGGCGACCTCGGGGGTCATGGGCCGGATCTGCACGCCCAGCCAGCCCCGCTCGACCGACCCGTCATCGGCCAGATCGGCGACGATGGTCTGCACCAGATCCGAGGGCACCGAGAAGCCGATGCCGACCGACCCGCCACCCGGGCTCAGGATCGCGGTGTTCACGCCCACGACCTCGCCGTCGTTGTTGAACAGCGGCCCGCCGGAGTTGCCGCGGTTGATCGCCGCGTCGGTTTGGATAAAGTCATCGAAGGGGCCTGCCTGGATGTCGCGCGACAGGGCCGAGACGATGCCCGAAGTGACGGTGCCGCCAAGGCCGAAGGGGTTGCCCACGGCCACGACCTCATCCCCCACGCGCAGGGTTTTCGAGGTGCCAAAGTCCACTTTGGGCAGGTCCACATCCGCAGAGACTTTCAGCAGCGCGATGTCGGTCATCGCGTCACTGCCCACCACCTCGGCGTCGAACTTGCGGCCATCGGCGAGTTTCACGGTCACTGTCTCGGCACCTGCGACGACGTGGTGGTTGGTCACGATCTGGCCGTCCTCGGAGATGATGAAGCCCGAACCCAGACCCTGACGCGGGGCGGGGGCGGCGCCATCCTGACCGGGCAGCATGTGCTCGAACCGGCGGCGCAGTTCCTCGGGCATGCCGGGGGGCAGCTGTTGCTGGGCCACGGCCTGTTGCTGCTTGCCGGTCACCTCGATGAAGACGACGGCCGGGGAGACGGCCTCGACCAGGTCGGCATAGCCGCCCGGCGGGACGGCGAGCGCGGCCGAGGGGGCCAGCGCCAGCATCGGCGTCGCGGCCATCGCGGCGCTCAGCGCAAGGGCGGCGGCGCGGGGGGCTTTGGAAAGGGTCTTGGTCATTGCATGCTCCTTGCTGTGCATTCGGTCGTTCCGGGAGCCTATCTGGACCTGCGGTTTTACAGTGCCTTGCCGTGCCCTATACAAATTTGTGAGATTGCCGACTGCGGGCTGCACGGGCGGCGAATTTGGCATAATTCATCGGCAATCCTACATGAGGTCCCGATGAAACTGCTTGTTGTCGAAGACGATACCACCACCAGCACCTATATCGCGCGCGGCCTGCGCGAAGAGGGGCATGCGGTGGATGTGGTCGCGGATGGCCGCGACGGGTTGGTGCAGGCCACCACCGGGCAATATGACGTGCTGATCCTTGACCGAATGCTGCCCGAGTTGGATGGGCTGACGCTGCTGAAAACCCTGCGCGGGGCGGGCAATGCCACGCCGGTGCTTCTGCTGACGGCGATGGGCGCGGTGGAGGACCGGATCGACGGGCTCAATGCCGGGGCGGATGACTATCTGGTCAAACCCTTCGCCTTCGGAGAGCTATCGGCGCGGGTCAACGCATTGGCCCGCCGTCCGCAGGCGCTGGAGCAGGAAACGGTCCTGCGCGCAGGCGACCTAACCATGGACCTCATCAGCCGCCGGGTGACGCGGGCGGGCCAAGAGATCGACCTGCTGCCGCGCGAGTTTGCCCTCTTGGAGCATCTTTTGCGCCGCAAGGGCCGGGTTCAGACCCGCACCATGCTGCTGGAGGCGGTCTGGGACATTTCCTTTGACCCAATGACCAATGTGGTGGAGACCCATATCAGCCGGTTGCGCGCCAAGGTCGACCGGCCCTTTGACAGCGAACTCATCCAGACCGTGCGTGGCGCTGGCTATAGGATCGACGCATGAGGGCGCGGCTGGCGGGGCTCTGGCGGTCGATGCCGCTGCGTCTGGCGCTTTTGCTGGTGCTTTTGTTCACCATCGTCAGCCTGCTCAGCCTCGCGGCCAGCTATGCCGTGACCCAGCGGTCGTTCGAGCAAGCGATCCGCGCCGATCTGGCACAGGACATGGCGGGCTTTCGTGCCGCCCCCGGCGCCGCCGCGCTCGCGCGGCTGGTCGAGGCGGAATCGCGGGAGACCGACCCGAACCGCCTGATCCTCAGCTACATCGGTCCCAACGGGCGGATCTACGGCAACGGGGCCATCGCGCGGGATAACGAGGGCTATCACATCGTCTCGCTCGGCGCGGCGCGGGCGGAGTATCGGGGTGTTTACCTGACTCTGACCGACACGCTCTATGGCGGGCTTTTGACCATCGCGCGCAGCCGGGCCGAGATCACGGCCCTGCGCGAAGTTTTCGTCAATATTCTGCTGGTGAGCCTGCTGCCCACGGTGCTGATCGCGCTGTCGGGCGGGCTGATCCTTGCCCGTCGCTCCAAACGCCATGTGGAGGTGATCCGCGCCACGCTGGACCGGCTGACGACAGGGGATCTGGCCGCAAGGGTCGCGCCGGGGCCGCGCTGGTCGGATGACCTGCTGCGCATCGGTGAGGCGGTGAACCAGATGGCCCGGGCGCAGGAAACCTCCGTTGCGGCGCTACGGCAGGTCTCTCTCGATATCGCGCATGATCTGAAGACCCCGATTCAGCGTGTCTCTGTCCATCTCGACGATCTGGACCGGGCCGAGGCTGCGGGCGCGGACCGCGCCGAACCGCTGGCCCGTGCCCGGGCCGAGTTGGAGGGCATCGCCGCGATCTTTCAATCGCTTTTGCAATTGGCGCAGGTGGAGCAGGGCGAGGCCCGCGCGCATTTCGCCTCCGTCGACCTCACGGCGCTTTGCCGCACCATGGTCGAGCTTTACGAACCCGCAGCAGGGGAGCAGGGCAAACACCTGCTTTGCGATCTGCCCGAAACCCCTGTTCATGTCACCGGTGACCGCGCGCTTTTGGGGCAATTGCTGGCCAATCTGATTGAAAACGCCCTGCGCCATTCCGGGGATGCCGAGGCGGTGGAGGTCGCGCTGAAGCAGGCGGCGGGGCAGGTCACGCTCACGGTGGCGGACGGCGGCCCCGGCATTCCGGCTGAGGACCGCGACAAAGTGTTGCAGCGCCTTTACCGGCTTGATCGCAGCCGGGGCACGCCGGGTCATGGCCTGGGTCTGGCGCTGGTCGATGGGGTGGCGAAACTCCATGGGGCAAGGCTGGAGCTTGCCGACAACGCGCCGGGGCTGCGCGTCGTGGTGAGGTTCGACAGCTAGAACGCGGGCCAAGCACTGCGGCAATTTAGCCTGTGCCGCTCCCGCCGCCGGGTCCTATATAGGTCAGGAAACAATACGCGGGGGCTTCATATGCTCGACGGTTACACCGCCGAAATCCTAGCGCGGGTGCAGTTTGCATTCACGGTTTCGTTCCACATCATCTTCCCGGCTTTCTCGATCGGGTTGGCGAGCTTTCTGGCCGTGCTCAACGCGCTCTGGCTGTGGAAACGCGAAGAGACCTATCTGAAGCTCTTCAACTACTGGAAGAAAATCTTCGCGGTGGCCTTTGGCATGGGGGTCGTCTCGGGCATCGTCATGTCCTACCAGATCGGCACCAACTGGTCGGTCTTCTCTGACAAGGCGGGGCCGGTGGTCGGGCCGCTGATGGCCTATGAGGTGCTTTCGGCCTTTTTCCTTGAGGCGGGCTTTCTGGGCATCATGCTTTTTGGCCGCAAACGGGTGGGCGACGGGCTGCATATGTTCGCCACAGCGCTGGTCGCGCTTGGCACGCTGGCCTCGGCCACATGGATCCTGTCGGTGAACTCTTGGATGCAGACGCCTGCGGGCTTTGCCATCAATGACGTGGGCCAATTCGTGCCCGAGGATTGGTGGGCGATCGTCTTCAACCCCTCCTTCCCCTACCGTTTGGTGCATATGGTGCTGGCGGCCTATCTCACCACGGCGCTGGTCGTGGGCGGGGTCGGGGGGCTGCACCTGCTGCGCGACCGTGCGGATGCGGCAGCGCGGCGGATGTTCTCCATGGCGATGTGGATGCTCTTGCTGGTCACACCGCTCCAGATCCTCGCAGGCGATATGCACGGGCTGAACACGCTGGAGCATCAGCCCGCCAAGGTCATGGCGATGGAGGGACATTACGACAGCCACCCCGAAGGCGCGCCGCTGATCCTCTTTGGTATCCCGAACCCCGAGGAAAAGCGCATCGACTACGCGGTAGAAATTCCCAAACTGTCGTCGCTGATCCTCAAGCATGATCTGAACGCGCCGCTCGACGGGCTGGACACGATCCCAGACGCGGATGAGCCGCCGGTGGCCATCGTCTTTTGGTCTTTCCGCATAATGATCGGGCTTGGCTTTGCGATGCTGGGGCTTGGCCTTTGGGCCGCATTCGCGCGGTTGCGCGGGCGGCTTTACGACGCGCCGATGTTGCACCGTCTGGCGCTGGTGATGGGGCCGACCGGCTTTGTCGCGGTGCTGGCGGGCTGGATCACGACCGAGGTCGGGCGGCAGCCCTTCACCGTCTACGGACTGTTGCGGACCTCGGAAAGCCTTGCCCCGATCGAGGCACCGGCGGTCGCGACCTCTCTGATCGCTTTCATCGTGGTCTATTTCTTCGTCTTCGGCGCGGGCACTTGGTATATTCTGGCGATGATGCGCAAGCCGGTTGTCGGTCATGTGCTGGAGGATGAACGCGACGACGTTCAGGGGGACGACGCGCAAGACGGGGCGGCGCAGAACGACCCGGCGCGCGGCGAGGGGCCGATCCTTGCTGTCGGCGAAGAGGCGGCGGTCAGAGACAAGACTGCGCATAACAAGGGCGAGGAGAGCTGAGATGTTTGGACTTGAACTTTCGTTCATCTGGGCCGGGATCATCGCCGGGGCGGTGCTGATCTACGTTATCCTCGACGGCTTCGATCTGGGCGTTGGGCTGCTCTTCCCGATGACCAAGGACGAGGGCGAGCGCAACGTGATGATGAACTCGGTCGCGCCCATCTGGGACGGCAATGAGACGTGGCTAGTCTTGGGCGGCGGCGGGCTCTTCGCCGTTTTTCCGCTGGCCTATGCGGTGGTGATGCCCGCGCTTTACATGCCGATCATCCTGATGCTGCTGGGCCTCATCTTCCGCGGCGTTGCCTTCGAGTACCGCTGGCGCACGAAACGCTGGAAACCGTTGTGGGACATGGCGTTCTTCGGCGGCTCGCTGGTGGCTTCCTTCTGTCAGGGCATCGCCTTGGGCGCGCTGGTGCAGGGGATCGAGATCGAAGGCCGCGCCTATGCGGGCGGCTGGTGGGATTGGCTCACGCCCTTCTCGATCCTGACCGGTGTGGCGGTGACCACGGGCTATGCGCTCTTGGGCGCCACATGGCTCAACATGAAGCTTGAGGGCCGCATCCAAGCGCATATGCGCCGCCTTGCATGGCCGCTGGCGGTGGCGACACTGGTCTTCATGGGGCTGGTTAGCCTTTGGACACCCTTCACCGATGCGGTCTATTTCGAACGCTGGTTCGCATGGCCCACAGCACTCTTCAGCGGCATCGTTCCTCTACTCGTGGCGCTGGCGGCGTTCGGCATGCTGCGCGGGTTGCAACGCCGAGGCGACAAACAGCCGTTCTTCTGCGCGCTGGCGCTCTTCGTGCTGGGCTTCATCGGCATCGGGATCAGTTTTTACCCGCATATGGTGCCGCCCAGCCTGACCATTGCAGAAGCTGCCGCCCCGGATGAGAGCCTGATGTTCGCGCTAGTCGGCACCTTGGTGCTGCTGCCACTGATCTTGAGCTACACCGCCTATGCCTATTGGGTGTTCCGCGGCAAGATCGACCCCGAGGAGGGCTATCACTGATGCGCCACTGGCTGAAACGCGCGGGCTGGTTCGTGGCGCTTTGGCTGGCCAGCGTCGCCCTGCTGGCGGTGGTGGCCTATGGCATCCGGCTGGTGATCATGCCCGGCTGACGCAGCGGCGCGGGCCACGGGTCTTGCCAAGCGCGCTGGCTTCTGGCCTCTTCGGGCCAAAGCAGCACGAAAGGACAGCCCGATGCGCGCCATGCAAGTCACCGCCTATGACGAACCGCTCACCCTGCAAGAGCTTGAGATGCCGATGCCGGGGCAGGGCGAGGTGCTGGTTCAGGTCGAGACCTGCGGGCTGAACTTTGGTGATCTGTTGATCATCAAAGGCACCTATCAGGAAAAACCGCCGCTGCCCTTCACGCTGGGGATGGAGATGGCGGGCAGGATCACCGCTCTGGGCGCGGGGGTGGATCACCTGAAGGTCGGCCAGCGCGTGGCGGCCTATACCGGCTTTGACGGTCTGGCCGAATATGCCGCCATTCCGGCAGCCGTCTGCGTGCCGATCCCCGAAGAGATGAAGGCAGTCGACGCGGCGGCCTTTCTGATCGCCTATGGCACCAGCCATGTTGCGCTGGACTACAAGGCGCGGTTGCAGCCGGGCGAGCGGCTGCTGGTCTTGGGCGCCTCGGGCGGCATCGGGCTGACAGCGGTGGAACTGGGCAAGCTGATGGGGGCCGAGGTGATTGCCGTGGCGCGCGGCGAAGATAAGCTCGCCGTCTGTAAAGAGGCGGGCGCCGATCACCTGATTAATTCCGAAACCGACGACATCCGCGCCATCGTCAAGGAATTGGGCGGGGCGGATGTGGTCTATGACCCGGTGGGCGGTGATCAGTTCAAAGCCGCCATGCGCGCCTGCAACCCCGAAGCGCGGCTGATCCCCTTGGGCTTTGCCAGCGGCGAGGTGCCGCAGATCCCGGCCAATATCCTGCTGGTGAAAAACCTCACCGTCTTGGGCTTTTACTGGGGCGGCTATGCCAAGATCAAACCTTCGGTCCTGACCGACAGTTTCGCCGAGCTGATCAAATGGTATGTGGCGGGCAAGCTGAAACCCCATGTCAGCAACGTGATGCCGCTGGAACAGGCCAATGAGGCGCTGGCCCTGCTGCGCGACCGCAAGGCGACGGGCAAGGTGGTGGTCGAGGTGGCGGCTTAAGCCCGCCGCCCGCCCTGCAAACGGGTCACGCGCAGCGCCTTCTGGCGCTCGCGCAGGTAGACGAACAGACCCGAGGCAAGGATCAGCGCGATCCCGACCCAGACCTCCCAGACCGGGAGGTCGCCAAAGATCACGAAACCCCAGAACACCGCCAGCGGCAGGCCGATATATTCGAACGGGGCGACGGTGGCGGCATCCCCCAGCCGGTAGGCTTGGCTGAGGCAATAGCCGATCAGCGCGATGTTCAACCCGATGCCGAGGAAGGTGAGGTAATCCTCCCGCGCGGGCAAAATCCACGCGCGCAGCAGAAACTGGAGCGAGGCACTGCTGCCCTCATCCACGAACCGCCCATCACCTGCGATCAGGAAGAACCCCAGCGACACGGCGACAAAGGCGGCTTGGATATAGACCATCAGCGCCGAGGCTTTGGAGTTCACCCCAAGCTTGCGGGTCATCAATTGGTTCAACGCGTAGGTCAGCGCCGCCAGCACCGGCAGCAGCAACACCCAGCGGGAGGTTTCGAGCGTCGCGGTGCTGGCCCAAGGGCGCATCATGATCACAACGCCGATGAACCCCACGATCACCGCGCCAAGCCGCAGCGGGCCGACCTTTTCACCCAACAGCGGGATCGACAGCACCGTGATGAAAAGCGGTGCGGCAAAGAACAGCGCTGTCGCTTCGGCCAGCGGCAAAACCGATAGCGCCAGAAAGAAGGACATGTTCGAGATCACGATGAGCAGCCCGCGCAGCAGATGCAGCCCCGGCTGCCGCGTTTTGAGCAGGTGAAACCCGCCTTCGAGTTTGACCAGCACCAGCCCCAGCAGAATCCCGATGGCCGAGCGGGTGAAGACGATCTGATGCAGCGGATAGCCGCCCGACAGACGTTTGATCAGCATGTCATTGACCGAAATCGCGGCGACGCCGAGAAGGATCAGCCCGATCGCCAGTCCGGCGCGGTTATGGGAATTACTTGTCATGGCAAAGACCTATCAGCCCGGCGCGTAAGGTCCAGCGCTTTGACATTGGTTTGCACAGAATTACCCGCTAGACTGTTGCGATACGCCAAAGGGAGAGCCAGCCATGCAGATGTCCGACACCCGCCAGATCGCCGCCACCCCTGCCGAGGTTTACGCGGCATTGCTCGACCCGGAGATGCTGCAAACCTGCGTGCCCGGCGCACAAGACGTCTCAGGCTCGGTCGAAGAGGGCTATGACGCGACGGTGGTGCAAAAGGTCGGCCCGGTGAAAGCGACGTTCAAGGGCCATGTCACGCTCTCTGATTTGGTGCCGAATGAGGCGCTGACGATCACCGGCGAGGGCAAGGGCGGCGCCGCCGGTTTCGCCAAGGGCGGTGCTGAAGTGCGGCTGGCCGAAAAGGACGGCGGGACCGAGTTGAGTTATGATGTCGAGGCCAAGGTCGGCGGCAAGCTGGCGCAGCTTGGCAGCCGGATCATCGACGGTTTCGCCAAGAAAATGGCGGATCAGTTCTTCGACAACCTGCAATCCTCGCTCGAAGGTCCGGCAGAGGAGGGCGCAGAGGCGCAGGACACCGAAGAAGACGCGCCCGCCAAAAAGGGCTGGTTCGGCCGCGCCAAGACCTGAAGGCATCTGTTCAGCCGGTGCAAAGCCGGTTAGGTTGCGCGCCTTACCAATGCGGAGACGACCATGCCGACAATCGTGGATATTCAAAACCTGCGTAAATCCTACGCGGGCGGTTTCGAGGCGCTCAAAGGGGTCAATCTACAGATCGAAAAGGGCGAGATTCTCGCGCTTCTGGGCTCGAACGGGGCGGGTAAGACGACGCTCATTTCGACCATCTGCGGCATCACCACTGCGACCAGCGGCAAGGTGACCGTCGGCGGCCATGACATTCGGGATGATTTCCGCGCGGCCCGTTCCATGATCGGGCTGGTCCCGCAGGAGATCAATCTCGAACCCTTTGAGAAGGTCATCAACACCGTGCGCTTCTCGCGCGGGCTGTTTGGCCGTCCGGCGGATGAGGCGGTGTTGGAGAAAATCCTGCGGCAACTCTCGCTCTGGGATAAGAAAGACAGCCAGATCCGCGAGTTGTCGGGCGGGATGAAACGCCGCGTGCTGATCGCCAAGGCGCTGGCGCATGACCCCAAGGTGCTGTTTCTCGATGAGCCGACCGCGGGCGTCGATGTGGAACTGCGCAAGGATATGTGGGAAATCGTGGCGGGGCTGAAAGCCTCGGGCGTGACGATCATCCTGACCACCCATTATATCGAAGAGGCCGAGGCCATCGCCGACCGGATTGGCGTCATCGCCAAGGGCGAATTGCTGCTGGTCGAAGAGAAACACGCGCTGATGGCGCGGATGGGCAAGAAGCAACTCGAAGTCCAACTGACCGAGCCGATCACCGAAGTGCCGCCGGCGCTGCAATCCCCGGACGTGGAATTGTCCGCCGATGGGCAATCGCTGATCTACACCTATGACACCAATGCCGAGCGGACCGGCATCACCAAGCTGCTCTCCAAGGTCGCGGAAAGCGGTCTGGTGCTGCAAGACGTGGCGACACGGCAAAGCAGTTTGGAAGATATCTTTGTCGATCTGCTTAAGGAGGATGCGGCATGAACTGGACCGCGATAAAAGCCATCTACGCTTTTGAAATGGCGCGTTTCTTTCGCACCATCACGCAAAGCATCATCTCCCCGGTGCTCTCAACCTCGCTTTACTTCGTGGTCTTCGGCGCCGCCATCGGCAGCCGCATTGATGAGGTCGAGGGCGTGAGCTACGGCGCCTTCATCGTGCCGGGGCTGATCATGCTCAGCGTCATCACGCAGTCGATCTCCAACGCCTCTTTCGGGATCTATTTCCCGAAATTCATCGGCACGGTTTACGAGCTGCTCTCGGCCCCGATCAATTTCTTCGAGATCGTCATCGGCTATGTCGGCGCGGCGGCGACCAAGGCGCTCTTTATCGGCACGATCATCCTGATCACGGCGTTCTTCTTTGTCGATATCACCATCCAGCACCCCATCGCCATGGTGGCCTTCCTGATCCTGACCTGCATCAGCTTCGCGCTGATGGGCTTTATCATCGGCATCTGGGCGGGGAATTTTGAGCAGTTGCAACTGGTGCCGCTTCTGATCGTCACGCCGTTGGTCTTCCTTGGCGGGTCTTTCTACTCGATCTCGATGCTGCCGCCGGTCTGGCAGGTGATCTCGCATTTTAACCCGGTGGTCTATCTGATCTCGGGCTTTCGCTGGGCGTTTTTCGGCGCGGCGGATGTGCCGATCATCACCAGCCTTGCCGCCATCGCGCTGTTTACCGCGCTTTGCCTTGGCGTGATCTGGTGGATTTTCCGCACCGGCTGGCGTCTGCGGGCCTGAGCCTACGAAACTTGGGCGTCCGCCTTGTTTGCGCGGGGTGGGCGTTCTACATGGAGGGCATGAGAATTCGGCTGCCCTTCCTGAAATCCCCGCCCAGCGTTTCCGTAATCCGGCTTTCCGGCATGATCGGCGCGCAGGGCCGCGCGGTGTTGAACGATGCCACCATGGGTCCGGTCATCGAAAAGGCTTTTGCCAAGGGCAAGCCTGCCGCTGTCGCCTTGGAGATCAACTCCCCCGGTGGCAGCCCGGTGCAGTCGTCGTTGATCGGCGCGCGCATCCGGCGGCTGTCCGAGGAAAAGAACATTCCCGTCATCGCCTTCGTCGAAGATGTGGCCGCCTCGGGCGGCTATTGGCTGGCGGCGGCAGCAGACGAGATCTACGCGGACCCAAGCTCGGTCGTCGGCTCCATCGGGGTGATCTCGGCCTCCTTCGGGGTGCATGAGTTCATCCGCGAGCATGGGGTCGAGCGGCGCGTCTATACTGCAGGGCAGAGCAAATCCCTGCTCGACCCGTTCCGCCCGGAAAACCCCGAAGATGTCGCGCGGCTGAAACTGCTGCTCGAAGACATCCATGAGAACTTTATCGACCATGTGAAGACCCGCCGCGCGGGCAAGCTGCCCGAGGGGCAAGACCTCTTTACCGGGGAAATCTGGCTGGCCAAACGCGCTGCCGAACTGGGGCTGATCGACGGGATCGGCCATCTGAAACCACTGCTGAAAGAGCGCTTTGGCGACAAGGTCAGGCTGCGCCGCTATGGCGTGAAACGCGGGCTGTTGTCGCGCTTTGGCGTTCAGATGATGCAGGACGCGGTGCAGGGCATAGAGGAACGCGCGGCCTTCGCGCGGTTTGGACTCTAGCCCATGGTTTTCAAGATCGTCCTGCTGTTTCTGGTGGCCATGGGCCTCATGGCTTGGTTTGGAAAAATGCATTGGCTGGGGGGCAAACGTCTGTCCCGGACCAAATGCCGTGACTGCGGACGTTACCGCATTGGCAAAGGCGATTGTGCCTGTAAGGGAGGGCGTTGATGCTGATGCCATGGCTACTTTCGGGGCTTGGCCTCGTGATCCTGCTGTTTGCGGGGGATGCGCTGGTGAAAGGGGCGGTGAACCTGTCCCTGCGCCTTGGCGTGCCTGCGTTGATCGTCAGCCTGACCATCGTGGCCTTTGGCACTTCGGCGCCGGAGTTGCTGATCTCGGTCAAGGCGATTTTGGACGGGGTGCCGGGGCTGGCGCTTGGTAATGTCGTGGGGTCGAATACGGCCAATATCTTGATGGTGCTGGGCATTCCGGCGCTTTTGGCCACGATGCACACCTCGGAATGCAGCACCCGCAAGACCTATAACCAGATGATAGCGGCTTCGCTCTTGTTCATCGCGCTGGCCTTCCGCGGCGTCTTTGACTGGATCGCCGGGCTGATCCTGCTCGCCGGTCTGGCCTATATGCTTTTCGACGCTTTCCGCGATGCCAAGGACCACCGCCACGCCTGCCGCAGCGGCGCGGCAGAGGATGAGGAAGAGCCCGAAGGCGCGGACCCCGATATGGCGGGCTGGCAGATTGCGATGTTCCTGATCCTCGGGCTGATCGGCCTGCCCTTGGGGGCGAGCCTTTTGGTGGATAACGCCACGATCATCGCCCAGACCTATGGGGTCAGTGACACGGTGATCGGCCTGACGCTGGTGGCCGTGGGCACGTCGCTGCCGGAACTTGCGACCACGGTGATGGCGGCGCTGCGCCGTCAGGCGGATGTGGCGCTTGGCAATGTGATCGGCTCCAACATGTTCAACCTGCTGGCGATCATCGGCATCGCGAGCCTTGTCGGTCCGATCTCGGTCGACGAAGCCTTCTTGCGGATCGACCTTTGGGTGATGTTGGGCGCGTCGCTCTTGCTGATCCCCTTCGTCTATCTGGGCCGCGATATCACCCGACTTTGGGGCGTGGTGCTGAGCGCGCTATACGGGCTTTATTTGTTTATCATCCTGATCTGAGGAGGGCGGCAGATGCGGCGGGCATTGGTGACCGGAGCCGGGCAACGTCTGGGCCGCGCCATGGCGCTCTACCTCGGGCAGCGCGGCTTTGATGTGGCGGTGCATTATGCCACCTCGCAAAGCGGGGCCGAGGCGACCGTCGGCGAGATTGCGGCCATGGGCCGCCGTGCCGTGGCCCTGCAAGCCGACCTTCTCGACGACACCGCAGCCGCGGCGCTTTTGCCCCGCGCGGCCAAGGCGCTCGGCGGGCCGATCACCTGCCTTGTGAACAACGCTTCGATTTTCGAGCAGGACGATATCACCAGCGCCACGCGCGAAAGTTGGGATCGCCATATGGGCAGCAACCTGCGCGCGCCCTTCGTGTTGACGCAGGCGATGGCGGGGCAGGGGCTGACCCCCGATACCGACGCCGGGGGAGAGCCGCGTGCCAGTGGTTTGATCGTCAACATGCTGGATCAGCGGGTGCGCAACCTGACGCCGGAATTCACCACCTATACGATCGCCAAGATGGGCCTATGGGCGATGACGCGCACCAGTGCGCAGGCGCTGGCCCCCGCGATCCGCGTGAATGGCATCGGGCCCGGCCCGACCCTGCAAGGCCCGCATCAAGACCCCGATGACTTTGCCGCGCAGCGCCGCGGCACGGTTCTGGGACGCGGCGCGAATCCGGAGGATATCACGGCGGCACTGGGGTATTTCATCGATTCGCCGGGGGTCACGGGGCAGCTTATTTGCACCGATGGCGGAGAGCATTTGCAATGGGAAACAAGCCCTAAATGCCCCCGAAACTGACGCGCATGCGGGAAGTTTTGCACGTCCTTAACCTATGTAACCAAAGTGTTACCGAAACCCTTTTGTTTTCAGAGGCTTGTTTCATGGTAAACAAAAGAATGAGCAAAATCAGGATATTATGGGCGCGCCTAAAAAATAGGCAAATCAGCGAACCATGTTAAAAACAAAGAGAAATCCAAGATGCCCAGAAGTTATCGGCAGAGTTATCCACATGTTTGGTGGACATGTTAAAGCTTGCCCCCATTGCCGTCCTATTGCAGCGAAGCACGAGAATCAGCGCCTGAGATGACCACGCCCAACGACAGCCCTCCGCCGCAAGGCCGCAAGGTGATTCAAGCCTATCTGAAGTCGCTCGATTCCTCGCCGGGCGTCTATCGGATGCTCGATTCGGAAAGCCGCGTGCTTTACGTCGGCAAGGCGCGGAACCTGCGGGCGCGGGTGTCGTCCTACGCGCGGCCCACGGGGCATTCGGCGCGGATCTCGCGAATGATCGCCAATACCGCCTCGATGATGTTTCTGACCACCAAGACCGAGACCGAGGCGCTGCTGCTCGAACAGAACCTGATCAAGCAGCTTAAGCCCAAGTTCAACGTGCTGCTGCGCGACGACAAGAGCTTTCCTAATATCCTTGTCACCGCCGATCACGACTACCCGCAGATCAAGAAACACCGCGGCGCGAAAAAGGAGAAGGGCAGTTACTATGGCCCCTTCGCCAGCGCGGGCGCGGTGAACCGGACGCTGAACCAACTGCAACGGGTGTTCCTGCTGCGGGACTGTTCCAACGCGATGTTCGACAGCCGCACGCGGCCCTGTTTGCAGCATCAGATCAAACGTTGCTCCGCCCCCTGTGTCGGCAAAATCTCGGCCGAGGATTATCGCGAGACCGTGCGCGATGCCGAGCGGTTTCTCAGCGGCAAATCGACGGATATTCAGGGCCGTTTGGCGCGGGACATGGAAGAGGCGTCAGAGGCGATGGAGTTCGAACGCGCCGCCGCCCTGCGCGACCGGATCAAGGCGCTGACGCAGGTTCAGACCGCCCAAGGCATTAATCCGCAGGGGGTGAACGAGGCCGACATTATCGCGCTGCACATGGAAAGCGGTCAGGCCTGCGTGCAGGTCTTCTTTATCCGCGCCAATCAGAACTGGGGCAACCACGACTATTACCCCCGGATCGGGAGCGAGATCGACGCCGCCGAGGTGCTGGAGGCCTTCATCGGCCAGTTTTACGACACCCGCGAGCCGCCCCGGCAGTTGATCCTCAGCAATGAGATTGAGAACCCCGATCTGATGGCCGAGGCGCTCAGCGGCAAGCTGGGCCGTAAGGTCGAACTGCTGGTGCCCAAACGCGGGGAAAAGGCCGAACTGGTCGACGGTGCCCTGCGCAATGCCCGCGAAAGCCTTGCCCGCAAGATGGCTGAGACGGCCACGCAGACCAAGCTGTTGCAGGGGCTGGCCAATGCCTTCGACCTGCCCAAGCCGCCCGAGCGGATCGAGGTTTACGACAACTCGCATATCCAAGGCACCAATGCCGTCGGCGCGATGATCGTGGCGGGGCCGGAAGGCATGATGAAAAACCAGTACCGCAAGTTCAACATCCGCGGCGATGACCTGACCCCGGGCGATGACTTCGGCATGATGAAAGAGGTGCTGCACCGCCGCTTCAAACGGCTGATCAAAGAAGACCCGGACCGCAGCCGCGGCCTTTGGCCCGATCTGCTGCTGATCGACGGCGGCGCGGGGCAGGTGAGCGCCGTGGCCTCTATCATGGCGCAGCATGGGGTCGAGGATATCCCCATGGTCGGCGTGGCCAAGGGCATTGACCGCGACGCGGGCAAGGAAGAGTTCCACCGCGTCGGCAAGCGCCCCATGGCGCTGCGCCACAACGATCCGGTGCTTTATTTCGTGCAGCGCTTGCGGGATGAGGCGCACCGTTTCGCCATCGGCACCCACCGTGCCAAACGGGCCAAGGGGGTCAGCGCCACACCGCTCGACGATGTGCCGGGCGTCGGCGCTGCGCGCAAGCGTGCGCTGCTGGCGCATTTCGGTTCGGCCAAGGCGGTAAGCCGCGCGAACCTCAGCGATCTCAAAGCGGTCGAGGGCGTATCGGATGCGCTGGCCGAGACGATCTACGGCTATTTCCATGAAAAAGGCTAGGCGGGCGGCCCCGTGGTGGCGACGGCCCGCAGGCGGGGCGGTTTCGTCCTTTCAGCCACGAACGGCGCAAGATAGGATAACGTCATGAAATGGAATTTGCCCAATATCCTGACCCTGCTCAGGCTGGTCGCGGCCCCCGGTGTGGCGGTCATGTTTCTCTATTTTACGCGCCCCTATGCCGATTGGTTCGCCCTGCTGCTCTTTGTCGGGGCGGCGGTGACGGACTGGTTCGATGGCTACCTTGCCCGCGCTTGGGCGCAGGAAACCAAACTCGGCGCCATGCTTGACCCGATTGCCGACAAGGCGATGGTCGTGATCGCGCTGATGGTGATCGTCGCCTTCTCAAGCTGGTCGCCGTGGTTGGTGTTGCCCGCCACGTTGATCCTGTTTCGCGAGGTCTTTGTCTCGGGCCTGCGGGAGTATTTGGGCGATGTCGCCGGCACGTTGAAGGTGACTCAACTGGCCAAGTGGAAGACGACATTGCAGATGATCGCCATCGCCGTGCTCTTCTCGCAGGGCGTGTTCGAGCATTACCTCGGGATGAGCGTTTTCGGCATGGACCAGCAGATGATCGAAGCGATCCTTGATGGCGAGGTCGAAGATCATCTCGGGCTGGGCTGGAAACTCGCCGGGATGGAATGGGCCGGGCTGCTGGGGCTGGCGCTCTTGTGGGTCGCCGCCGTGCTGACCGCCATCACCGGCTTTGACTATCTGCGCAAGGCGCTGCCGCACCTGAAGGAGCCACGCTAATGGATGTTTTGTATTTCGCATGGGTCCGCGAACGCATCGGCCTGCCCCGCGAACGGGTCGAGAGCCAAGCCGCCACGGTGGCCGAATTGGTCGAAGAATTGCGGGGCCGGGAAGAGCGCTACGAAGTGGCCTTTTCCGACCTTTCCGCACTGCGGGTCGCCGTGGATCAGGAACTGACCGATTTCGACGCCCCGCTGCAAGGCGCGCGCGAGGTGGCATTCTTCCCTCCGATGACCGGGGGCTGAGCGATGCGCGTTTTGGTGCAGGAAGCGCCCTTTGATCTGGGTGAGGAGGCCGCGCGCTTTGCCAAGGGCGAGGGGGGCAGCGGCGCGATCGTGACCTTTACCGGCGTGGTGCGCGACAATGACGCGGGCACGCTCAGCGCGATGGAAATCGAACATTACCCCGGCATGACCGAAAAGGCCTTGCGCGAGATTGCCGAGCAGGCGATGGGACGTTTCGATCTGCAAGATGCGCTGGTGATCCACCGCTATGGGCGGCTGGTGCCGGGTGAGCAAATCATGATGGTCGCCACGGCGGCGCGGCATCGCCGCCATGCCTTTGAGGCAGCGGAGTTCCTGATGGACTACCTCAAATCCCGCGCGCCGTTCTGGAAGCGCGAGATCACGGCAGAGGGTGATGCATGGGTCGCCGCAAAGGACGAAGACGAGGCCGCGCTGGAACGCTGGTAAGCTTCGGCCTCAGGTGAAACGCCCACCTTTTTCGATGACTTCGATCTGATAGCCATCGGGGTCTGCCACGAAAAAGAACTTCGCCACGGTCTCTCCGGCGGGGCGGAAGTCAACGATCTCGCGTGGGATAGCACCGGCCTTGATCGCGGTCTCGCGCGCCGCTTCGAGGTCGTCGACCACGAAGGCCAGATGGCCATAGCCGTCGCCCAGATCGTAAGCGGTCTCGCGGTCCTTGTTGACGGTCAATTCCAGCTCGAAGGCGCCCGTGGCATCGCGCAGGTAGATCAGGGTGAAACTGTCGAAATCCAGACGGTCCGCGATTTTCAGCCCGAACACGTCTTCGTAGAACTTTACCGATGCCGCCTCATCAAAGACACGGATCATGGAATGGGCGAGTTTGGCCATGGCAGGGCTCCGAAGGTCTGGGGTTAGGCTTTCTGACGTTCGATATAGGCGCGCATTTCCTCGGCCTCATGGCGGGCGTCGCGCAGCCCGTCCATCGCGGCGCGCAGCTCAGCCTCGGTCTGGGCGAGTTGGTTGGTCAACTCGGCCTCGCGCTGTTGCAGATAGGTGATCGCCTGATCGCGGGTTTCCTCGGCCTCGTGCAGCTCTTGGCTCATCCGGTCCAGCTGGGCCACATCATCGGCGGCCACGCGGGTAAAGCGGTTCAGCAGCCAATTGGCGAACCATCCCATGCAGAAGGCCACGAAAAGAATGATGGCTGTTGCCAGGACAAACTCAGTTCTGCTCATCACCGCTGCCTTCTTCGGTTTCGTCGGATTCCCCGATCTCTTCTGCCGTGGTATCGCCCGTTTCTTCAGCAGATTCCAGCGCTGTTTCGTCCTCGGGCGTCTCGGCCTCGGGCTGGATCAGGCGGAATTCGATGCGGCGGTTGGCTTCGCGGCCCTCTTCGGTCTTGTTGTCTGCGATGGGGTTTTCCTCGCCATAGCCCTTGGCCACGAAGGAGGAGGTCAGCACCCGACGCGCTCGCAATTCGTTCAGCACCGATTCCGCGCGGCTTTGCGACAGCGACAGGTTCATCGATTCGCGGCCCTGACTGTCGGTGTAGCCCTGAATCTCCAGCCGGATGTCGCCGCAGTTTTTCAGCACCTCGGCGATATCGTCCATCGTCCCGAGCGCGGAGGCGTCGATCGTGGCGCTGCCCGGCTCAAAGGTGATCTTGCCAATTTCCAGGATCTCGCGAATTTCGGCTTCGCATTCTTCGGGCGTTGGCAGGCCCGCGATGGGGTCGAGCTTTTCTTGATAGGTGATATCGATGCTGTAATCCGCCCCTTCGCCCAGCTTGTCGGCCAAAAGCGAGGCGACGGTGGTATTGGCGTCTTTGTTGCCGGTGTTGCCCATCACCTCAAGCCGGTCAGGCGTGACTTTGACAGAGCCATTGGCGAGGGAGGCCATGGCCTCCAACCCGGTCAGAACGCGGGTGGCCCAATCGCCGGGCAGGGTCTCGTCCAGCCGCGCGGCGGTATAGACGTTGGCCGAGCCGAAATGCGATTTCGCGTAGCTGTCGGCCAGATCGCGCAGCCCCTCGGTCGAAAGTCGTCCGCGCAGCTGCACCTGCCCCTCGGGCGAGAGGGTCGCGGTGAATTCGGGCGGGCCTGCTTCTGGGTCTTCGACCTCGGGCAGTTTCGCGGTCAGGGCAAAGACATCGGGAAGCGCGTTTTCCAATTCGCCCACCACGCGGTCGAATGTGGTGGACTCGGTGCCGGGCGCGGCCAGCAGGGTGATGTCCGCATCGGCGAAAGAGATGCTGCCTTGGCCCAAACGGCCCAGTGCGTCGATGGTCAGCGCCACGGCGCGGCCCCAGTTCGGGCTGGGCACGCCCAGACCGATGGTGCAATCGGCATTCTCAGGCGCGCCGGTGGTGATGCCCGCTTTCAAGATACGGTCGGCGGCGGCTTCGGTATCGGCAGAGCAGGCATCGAAACGCGCGCCTTCTGCGTCGATCTCAAACCGCAGGGTGAAGGGCGTGATCACCGGGCGCGGGGCCGCGATGTCCAGTCGCAGCCGCAGGCTGGGCGGGGCGGCGCGTTGCAGTTTACGTTCCATCTGCGCCTTGGCGGCGGCGCTGTCGGCGATGGCGGTGATGGTCACCCGCCCCGCATCGACCGAGGCTTTGGCCCGGGGCAGGTCGGCCATCGCCTGTACGGCAAAGCTCAGCGCGTCTTCCCAGCCTTCGGGCGCAGGATAATCCGCGGATTCCAAAAGATCGGTGACCGAGGCGTCGCCCGCCATGTCGCCAAAGGCATCGATCACCGCCTCGCGGTCGGTGCTGGTGGGGATCAGGCCGATGATCGAGATGCCCGCGTCATTGCGCAGCACCTCGGCAGAGAAACGCGGCGGGGCGATGCCGGATTGGGCCTCGACCTCCATCTCGTCGATGACGCGGGCGGCGTCGACCACGGTGCCTGCGGTCGACAGGGCGCGAAAGCGCACGGCCTCGGTCGGCGCGATCCCGGCGAGGGTGACCTGCAAGCCATCGGCCTGCACTTCGGCCCATGTCATGCCCTGCGCGTCCAGCGCGTCACGTACGCCGATTTCCGAGGTGTCTTCGATCAGTTGCACCGAAAAGCTCGCCGCCACCAGAGAGACCACCGCTGCGGCTGCAAAGGTCAGGGCGATCGTGAAAATGGCGGAGAGGCGCATGGGCGGACTTCTGATTGTTAAGCTTGCGACTTGATACGCGCGTCCTGCCGGGGGTGCAATCAGGCCAGCAAGCTTGCCGCGAAAAACAACAGCGGGATCATGCCGGTATCGCGGTTGGCCCGGAAGAGCTGCAAGAGCTTGGCATTGTCCTTGGTATCCAGCCCGCGCAGCTGCCATGCCATATGCCATCCCATTGCCCAAGGCCCGCCAAGGGCCAGCGCCAGCGCCAGTACCGAGGCTTGGGGCAGCCCGGCATAGATCACGGCAATCCCCATCAGCCCCACCGTGGCCATCAGGAAGCGCCGCAGCCATTTGCCGGAATTCTCACCAAAGAGGCGGGCGGTGGATTTCACGCCGATCAGCGCGTCATCCTCGGCATCCTGATGGGCATAGATCGTGTCGTAAAACAGCGTCCAGGCGATGCCGGCGAGGTAGAGCACGATGGCGGGTGCATGCAGCGTGCCCGCATGCGCCGTCCAGGCCAGCATGGCACCCCAGTTGAAGGCCAGCCCCAGAAAGACCTGCGGCCACCACGTAAAGCGTTTGGCAAAGGGGTAGATCGCCACCGGCAGCAGCGCCAGCACGCCCATGGCGATGGCCGCCTGGTTGAAGGTGAGCAGGATCATCAGCGCCAGCAGCATCTGCAGCGCCATCCAGGCCAGCGCCTGTTTGACCGAGACGGCGCCCGAGGGGATCGGCCGCGAGCGGGTTCGGGCGACCTTGCCGTCGATGTCACGGTCGGTGATGTCGTTCCACGTGCACCCCGCGCCGCGCATCAGGAAAGCACCGATGCCGCAGCCTGCGAAGATCCACAGATCCTCCCACCGCGGCGACTGGTCGAAGAGGATCGCAAGGCTCAGCCCCCACCAGCAGGGCAGCAGCAACAGCCATGTGCCAATGGGCCGATCTGCGCGGCTTAGCCGCAGGTAGGGGCGCAGCCCCGCCGGGGCGTGACGGTCGACCCAATTGTCGGCCACCGCATCGGCAACAGGCGCATCGGGCGTAGCATCTGGCGAAGGCGGCTGGTTGTGCATATATCTGGCCCTATGAACGCGAAAATCAGATTGTATGTAGATCAGCCCTTGGGGCAGGGGCAAACGGTTCCTTTGACGCGCGAGCAGGCGCATTACCTCTTTGGGGTGATGCGGCTCACGGTCGGGGCCGGGGTGCTTTTGTTCAACGGGCGCGATGGCGAATGGCTGGCCGAGGTCGCCGAGGCGGGCAAACGCGGCGGGGTGCTGACCTGTGTCGAGCAGACCCGGCCTTTGCAAATGCCGCCGAATCTGTGGCTGCTCTTCGCTCCGATCAAAAAGACCCGTACCGATTTCATCGTCGAAAAGGCGGCCGAGATGGGGGCCGCGCGGATCGTGCCGGTGATGACCGAATTTACCAACGCGGGCCGCGTGCAGCAGCCGCGCCTTCAGGCCCATGCGGTCGAGGCCGCAGAGCAATGCGGCGGCACCTATGTGCCGGAAGTGGCCGAGGCCGAGAAGCTGGGGCGGCTGCTGGATAAGTGGGACAGCAGCCGGCAGATCATGTTCTGCGATGAGGCTTTGGCCGGGGAAAGCGGCGCGCTGCCGCCGGATGCGCAGGGGCCATGGGCCATCCTGATCGGTCCCGAGGGCGGCTTTTCCGAGGGCGAGCGCAAACGGCTGCACGGTTTCGATCACGCCCATGCGGTCACGCTCGGCCCGCGCATCCTGCGGGCCGATACGGCGGCCGTGGCGGCGATGACCATGTGGCAGCAGGCTTTGGGAGATTGGTGATGCAAAGGGTGGCCCGATGAGTTTCCTGCGCCAAGGCGCCCGCGACCAGCTTTGGCGCTGGCGCGAAGCGATTGTCGGCGGCGGGCTGATGGGCCTGGGCCTTTGGCTCGTGGCGGGCCCCGGTTTCCTGCTGGCGGTGCCGGGCTATGCGGCGCTGGCGGGCGGTGCCGCGCTGATCTGGCTTGGCGTGCAGCGGGCGCGCTTTCGCGGGAAGGGCGATGGCGCGGGCGCGGTGCAGGTCGTCGAAGGGCAGATCACCTACTTTGGCCCGCTGACCGGCGGCACGGTCGCTCTGCGCGAGTTGCAGCGGCTGAGCCTCGACCGGCAGATGTTTCCGGCCCATTGGCGGCTTGAACCGCGCGATGATGACACGCCCCTGTTGATCCCGGTGAATGCCGCCGGATCCGAGGCGCTGTTTGACGCTTTTGCCGCCCTGCCGGGATTGCGCACCGAGAGGATGCTCTTTGAGCTACGCAAGACCCGCCATGACGCCGTTGTGATCTGGGAGCGCGCGCCGCTGCGCCCGGCGCATGTCTTGCTGCATTGACAGCCCCGTCAAATCCGCCCATCCCTGCTAGACGCGACGCCACGTCGACAACTTAGAAGACACCCAAGACGATCCTTCAAAACGGAGCCCTCGCATATGTCCATTCCTCAATCCGGCGGCGGCCCGATCGAACATCACGACCAGATGGCGCAGTATCTGGCGGACGGCTGCAAGCCGCGCGAGCAGTGGCGCATCGGCACCGAGCATGAGAAGTTCGGCTATTGCAAGGACACGCTCAAACCGCTCCCCTATGAGGGGGAACGCTCGATCCGGGTGATGCTGGAAGGGCTGCGCGACCGCCACAATTGGTCCCCTGTCGAAGAGGGTGGCAAGCTGATCGGGCTTGAGAAAGACGGGGCCAACATCAGCCTTGAGCCGGGCGGCCAGTTGGAACTCTCGGGCGCCCCGGTCGAGACCATTCACGAGACCTGCGACGAGGTGAACACCCACCTGCGCGAGGTGAAAGACGTGGCGGATGAGATCGGCGTCGGTTTCATCGGTCTGGGGGCCGCGCCTGAGTGGTCGCATGAGCAGATGGACCTGATGCCCAAGGGCCGTTACAAGCTGATGGACGGCTATATGCAAAAGGTCGGCACCATGGGCACCACCATGATGCGCCGCACCTGTACCGTTCAGGTCAACCTCGACTTCGCGAGCGAGGCCGACATGGTGCAGAAGATGCGCGTCGCCGTGGCGATGCAGCCCATCGCCAATGCGCTTTTCGCCAATTCGCCCTTTCTCGACGGCAAGCCCAATGGCGTGAAATCTACCCGCGGTCTGGTCTGGCGGCATCTGGATGACGCGCGTACGGGTATGATCCCCTTCGTTTTTGATGAGGGCTTCGGCTTTGAGGCTTGGGTGCAATACGCGCTCGATGTGCCGATGTATTTCGTCTACCGCGACGGAAAATATATCGACGCGCTCGGCCAGTCCTTCCGCGACTTTTTGAAAGGCGAGTTGCCCGCGCTGCCCGGCGAGAAGCCGACGCTGAGCGATTGGGCCGACCACCTGACCACGCTCTTCCCCGAGGCGCGGGTCAAGAAGTTCATCGAGATGCGCGGCGCTGATGGCGGTCCGTGGCGGCGGCTCTGTGCCCTGCCGGCCTTCTGGGTCGGGTTGATGTATGACCAAAGCGCGCTGGATGGGGCGTGGGATCTGGTCAAAGGCTGGGATGCCGAGATACGGGAAGAATTGCGCATCGCCGCCTCCACCCATGGCCTTCAGGCCGAGGTGGGCGGGCTCAAGATGCATGATCTGGCGCGCGAGGCCGTGGCCCTGTCAGAGGCGGGGCTGAAAGCCCGCGCCCGTCCCGGCGCCGGTGGGTTGGTGCCGGATGAGACGCATTTCCTCAACGCCTTGCGCGACAGCATCGAGACGGGCCGCGTGCCTGCTGACGATCTGTTGGCGGATTACCACGGCCCATGGAACGGCGATCTGAGCCGTATCTACGCCGAATATTCCTACTGAAGGGTAAAGAGGCTGATGCCGCCCACGGGCGGTGTCAGCCTTTCTGGCCGATGCGCGATTCCGTGCCAGCGCGGATCCGGCTGATATTGTCGCGGTGGCGCCAAAAGATCAGCAAAGTCAGGGCGATGCCCAAAAGCAGCATTTCCCCGTAGCCAAGGAAGACCAGCAGGAAGGTCGAGCTTGCTGCCGCCGCCAGTGCGGATAGGGACGAGATGCGCGAGAGTGCCGCCGTCGCCAGCCAGACCGCACAGCAGGCCAGCCCGACGGGCCAAGCCAGCGCCAGCATGAGGCCCAGAAAGGTCGCCACACCCTTGCCGCCGCGAAAGCCCAGCCAGACCGGGTAGCAATGGCCGATCATCGCGCCAAGCGCCGCCGCCTGCGCCGCATCTTCGCCCGCGAAGGCACGGGCCAACAGCACCGCCACGGCCCCCTTGGCCCCGTCCAGCAGCAGGGTCAGCGCCGCCGCCTTCTTGTTGCCGGTGCGCAGCACGTTGGTCGCGCCGATGTTGCCCGATCCTATGCTGCGCAGGTTGCCTAGCCCCATTAGCCGCGCCAGCAACATGCCAAAGGCGATAGAGCCGATGACATAGCCTGCCAGCGCCCAGAAGAGGATCAATTCAACGGAAGTCTCGATAGGGGGCATCAATTCGCCTCGTAAACGCAGGAACCTGCTACATAAGTTGCCACGACCTTACCCTGCATCCGCATCCCGTCAAAGGGCGTGTTGCGGGATTTCGACCGCAGCGTCGCGCGGTCCAGCACGAAGGGCGCGTCGGGGTTGAACAGCACCATATCCGCAGGCGCGCCCACGGCAATCCGTCCGCCGGGCAGGCCGAGGCGTTTGGCCGGGTTCAGCGACAGCGCGCGCCAAAGCGTGGGCAGGTCCATCATCTCGGCATGGACCAGACGCATCGCGGCGGGCAGCAGCGTCTCCAGCCCCACCGCGCCGCTGGCGGCCTCCTCGAAGGGCAGGCGTTTGCTCTCTTCGTCCTGCGGGGTGTGCATGGAACAGATGATGTCGATCAGGCCGCTCGCCACGGCTTCGACCACGGCAAGGCGGTCTTCCTCATCGCGCAGCGGCGGCTTCACCTTGAAGAAGGTGCGGTAGTCGGCCACGTCGAGCGCGTTCAACGTCAGGTGGTGGATGCCGACACCGGCGGTGATGTCGAGCCCGTTGCGCTTGGCGCGTTCCAGCGCGGGCAGGGCGCGGGAGGTGGTGATCTGATCCGCGTGATACCGCGCCCCGGTCATCTCAATGAGGGCGATGTCGCGGTCCAGCCCCATCCGCTCGGCCATGGGCGAGACGGCAGGCAACCCGCGCAGTGAGGCGAATTTGCCGGAGGTGACGGTCGCCCCCTTGCTCAGCCCCGGATCCTGCGGGTGGGCGATGACCAGCGCGCCGAGGCTGCGGGCATAAGTGAGCGCGCGGGAGAAGACCTTAGTATCCGTCACCACGCGGTCGCAATCGGTGAAGGCAGCGGCGCCTGCGTCCATCAGAAAGCCGATCTCGGTCATTTCGCGCCCTTCGCGGCCCTTGGTCAGCGCGGCCATGGGCACGACGTTCACGGGTGCGGCCTCATTCGCGCGGCGGGTGACGAATTCGAGCGTTTCGGGGCTGTCGATGGCCGGATCGGTGTCGGGGCGCGTGACCATGGTGGTCACCCCGCCCGCCGCCGCGGCAAGGCCCGCAGAGCGGTAGCTTTCCTTGTGCCGCTCGCCCGGTTCGCAGACTTTCACGCCAATATCGACGATGCCGGGGGCGAGGATATGGCCGCCGCAATCAACCAGTTCCGCGCCCGCGGGCGCTGTGGCGCCATCTCCCAAAAGCTCGGCAATCACCCCGTTGCGGACCAGAACCGCAGCAGACTCAAGCGTGCCAGCCTGAGGGTCGAGAAGGCGCAGATTGGTGAAGAACTGGGTCATGGGCGGGCCTTTGGTGCGATAGCGGATGCGCCGCTGTCATGCCCCAAATCGCCCCCCAAACCAAGCGGTCTTTTGGGCGCGTGCCCCGCGCTGTCGCCTCTAGCCGCCGATCCAGATCATCAGTCCGACCACGCCAAAGGCCACCAGAAGGGCGACCATGGCGATACGGCCGGACATTTTCGGATCGTGTTCAGGTTCTTGCATAGGCCAGATGTAGCTCGCTGGCCCCAAGGGTGCCAGCGGTTTTCGCGCTTAGGCCAGCAGCCACCAGATGATGAGCAGGATCAGCACAGCCACTGCGACGATCACCATGGTCTTGCCGCCGCCACCCTTGGCGGGCTCGGAGGGGGCGACGCGGGGGATGCCGGTGTAGGGCTGGGCGGCTTCGGCCTCCATCGCCTGCACCGGTGTGTCGGGGCCGCCTTCGGTATAGGTGCCGATATGGGTCAGCGCGGGGATCGGAGCCAGTTGCAGCGATTGCCCTGCGAAGGCGCGGGAGTAGACGATCATCACCCAACCGTCGAGCGCGGCAAGCTTGCTGCGGTCCGTCTCGATCTGCTCGGGGTTCACGCCATTGCCGTCGCGCAGATAGCCCGCAAGCCCCAGTTGATCGAGGTCAGCCACCCGGAAGACCTCCGTATAGGCAGCGTCGATCCGTTCGACCCCGAGGGCCGCGGACTGAGCTGTCTCATCATCGCGCATCGCCCGCGCCTCGGCATCCGAGAGCGAGAGGGCATAGACGCGGACCTTGCCGGCTTCTTGCGGGGCGACTTCTGTATGGGGCATGACGGCTTCCTTTGACTGTTCTCAGGAAAACGCCGCTTGGCCCGTCGGGGTTCCGGTCAGGCCGCGCCGGGTTGGGCGGCGATGTGGTTGCGCGCGAGCAGGTCCATCGCGGCCATGCGCACGGCGACTCCCATCTCGACCTGATCCTGAATAACGGAACGGTTGATGTCGTCGGCCAAGGTGCCGTCGATCTCCACCCCGCGGTTCATCGGACCGGGGTGCATGACAATGGCCTCGGGGCTGGCATGGGCGAGCTTTTCGGCATCTAGCCCATAGCGGTGGTAATACTCGCGCTCCGACGGGATGAAGCCGCCGTCCATCCGCTCTTTCTGAAGCCGCAGCATCATCACCACGTCGACGCCTTCGAGACCCTTTTTCATGTCGTCGAAGACCTCGACGCCGAACTGGTCGATCTGGCTCGGCATCAGGGTCGGCGGGCCGACAAGGCGGATGCGGTTTTCCATCTTGCCCAAAAGCAGGATGTTCGACCGTGCCACGCGGCTGTGAGCGATGTCACCGCAGATCGCGATGCTGAGCCGGTGCAGCCGCCCCTTGGCGCGGCGGATCGTCAGCGCGTCCAAGAGCGCCTGCGTGGGGTGTTCGTGCCGCCCGTCGCCCGCGTTCAGCACGGCGCAGTTCACCTTTTGGGCCAGCAGGTCCACCGCGCCGGATTGCGGGTGGCGCACGACCAGAAGATCGGGGTGCATGGCATTCAGCGTCATCGCCGTGTCGATCAGCGTCTCACCCTTTTTAATCGAACTGGCCTGCATCGCCATATTCATCACATCTGCGCCAAGACGTTTGCCCGCGATCTCGAAACTCGCCTGCGTGCGGGTGGAGTTCTCGAAAAACATGTTGATCTGGGTCAGCCCGCGCAGCGCGTCGGAATGTTTGTTCGGTTGGCGGTTCCGGTCGGCATAGGTGTCGGCCAAGTCCAGAAGGGTGGTAATGTCGGATTGCGAGAGCTGCTCGATGCCAAGCAGGTGGCGATGGGCGAATGACATGGTGGCGATCCCTTCTGCTGTTGCCGCCTTATAGGCGCGGGTGGCTTGGCGCGTAAAGCGCAGCGATAGGGCATTTCGCCTCTCGCCCACAGGGCGTAAGCTGCGGGTCATGGAATCATTTGATTATCATCAGGCGGCAGAGATGCTGGCGTGGCAGGTCGAGCTTGGCGCGACCGAGGCGATCTGCGACGCGCCGGTCAACCGCTATGAGGTGCCCGCAAGCCCGCCCAAGGCCAGCGCCAAACTGGCCAAAGGGCCGCAGCCCCTGCAAGCCTCTGAGCAACCCGACCCGGTGGCGCTGGCCCGCCGCGCCGCGCAGGGTGCTCAGAGCTTGGAAGAGCTTCGCGCCGCGATCCAAGGGTTCGAGCATTGCGAGCTGCACAAGGGCGCGCGCAATCTGGTCTTTGCCGATGGGGTTCCCGGCGCGCCGCTGATGATCTTGGGCGAATCCCCCGACCGGGACGAAGACCGCGCGGGCAAGCCCTTCGTGGGGCGTGCGGGTCAGATGCTCGATCGGATGCTGGCGGCGATCGACATGGGGCGCGACCGCAATGTCTATCTGTCGAACATCCTGCCGTGGCGCACGCCGCAGGGGCGCGACCCGAAGCCAGATGAGATCGCGATGATGCGCCCCTTTGTGCAGCGTCATATCGAATTGGCCAAGCCTAGGGTGCTGGTGCTCTTTGGCAATTGGTCTTGCCAGTCGCTTTTGGAGAAACGCAGCATCATGCGCCTGCGCGGCAATTGGACCAAGGCCGCCGATCTTTCTTGCATGCCGATGGTGCATCCCGGCTACCTGCTGCGCAATCCCGAGGCCAAGCGCGAGGCTTGGGCCGATTTGCTTAGCGTTCAGGCCAAGCTGCGCGATGGTTGATGCGCTGACCCTTTTGGCCTTCGTGCCCGCCGCCTTGGCGCTGAACCTCACGCCGGGGGCGGATATGATGTTCTGCCTTGGGCAAGGGCTGCGCTCGGGCCCGCGTGCCGCATTGGCGGCGAGCGCGGGAATTTCGGCGGGCGTGCTGGTGCATGTGGCCTTGGCCGGGTTGGGGCTGGGCGCGGTCGTCGCGGCGCTGCCTTGGGCGCTGGACATGATCCGCTGGCTCGGCGTGGTCTATCTGCTCTGGCTTGCGGTGCAGACGCTGCGGCAGGCTGGAAAGCCGCGCGATACGACGCCCGGCATGGGCGGCTGGCGCGCTTTCAACACTGGTTTTGCCGTCAATCTGACAAACCCTAAGGTGATCCTTTTCGTGCTGGCCTTCCTGCCGCAATTCGTGGTGCCCGAGGCCGGGCCGGTCTTGGTGCAGTTCCTGACCTTTGGTGCGGTGCTGGCACTGGGCGGTTTCGTCATCAACGGCGCGGTGGGTGTCTTTGCCGCCGGGATCGGACGGCGTTTGGCGGGTGGCGGGCGGCTGCTGGGCTGGATCAGCAGTGGTATTTTCGTGGCTTTGGCCGCGCGTTTGGCAATGATGGAGCGGACATGAGCAGGATCGATGACAGCCGGGCGTTCATCCCCGTAAGAATCGCCGTGCTGACCGTCTCGGACAGCCGCAGCTTGGCCCAGGACCGTTCGGGCGACGTGTTGGTCGCGCGGATCGAAGCGGCGGGCCATGTGCTGGCCGCGCGCGAGATCGTGACCGACGACCGCCCCGCCATCGCAGCGCTTCTGCGTGACTGGTGCGCGGACCCTGAGATCGACGTGGTGATCAGCACCGGCGGCACCGGCCTCACGGGGCGCGACGTGACGGTCGAGGCGCACCGCGATGTCTATGAGAAAGAGATCGACGCCTTCGGCACGGTCTTCACCCGGATCTCGATGGAGAAGATCGGCACCAGCGCGGTGCAAAGCCGGGCCACAGGCGGCGTGGCGCAGGGGACGTATCTGTTCGCGCTGCCGGGCAGCCCGGGGGCATGTAAAGACGCATGGGATGGCATCTTGCTCAAACAGTTGGACTACCGCCACATGCCCTGCAACTTCGTCGAGATCATGCCGCGGCTGGACGAGCATCAGCGCCGCAAGTAGCGCGCAGGTTTAGCCAGAGCTGCAGCCCGTCACCTCGACCGCGTGGTTCTTGCCGATCACCGTGATCCGAATGGCGGAACGGTCGAGCGCCAGCGCGGTGCCGTTCTCGGCGATCATCTCGCCGCTGGCGATAAGCGTATTGCCCGACCGCTGGCTCACTGTCTCGCTCATCCACATGTTGGGATTGCCGGGTTCGATCACCACGGTCTCCTTGCCCCCGGCAGAGGGCAGGGCCAGCCGGGTTTCGATCTCCAGCCCCCGCGCGGTGGGGCGCAGGCTGCAATGGGCGCTTTTTAATCCGGCCTCAGCGCCGGAATAGGGCCGCGCGGCAAAGGCGGCGGCGATGGCCGGGGTGGGCTTGCTGTCGCGGGTGTCGAGCAGGGCGCGCAGGTGGATGGTCTGCGGCACGCAGACGTCGCTGCAGACGCCAAGGTCGATGCTGGTGTCCAATGTCACCGGCGCACCGGCGCGGCGCGGGGTGATGGTCAGCGGCAAGATTACCTCGCGGGCATAGCCGATGGAGTTCACCCCGCCTTGGTCAAAGACCTTGGGCGCGGGCCATGTGATCTGCACATCGCGCAGGTTGTCCGAGCCGGACCAGTCAAACTCCGGCGGGATGCCTGCGTCACCGGGGCTGCGCCAATAGGTCTTCCAACCCGGTGCCATGCGCAGCCGGATCGCCGCCACCCGCCTCCCGTCAGACTGTTGCCAACCAGTGAGCAGATCGCCCCGCAAGGGCGTGCCGACAGCCTCCTGCGCCGCGGCGGGCAGGGCAAAGGCGAGACAGGAGAGAAGGGCGGAAAAGAAGCGCGATATGGTCATGCGGACTTGATGCGGTATCCTTCCGCGCCTGCCAAGTCACATTTGCATCATCCATGTTTCGCCGATGCGGCGGACGGTGGGGCGCCTCTCTTGTTTTGTGGGGCGCAAGCGGCCATGTTCAAAGAAAGGTTACCTTCAGGAGGTGGGCGTTGACGGGGCAGACGATGGAACTGACGGGCAAGCTGCTGGTCGCGATGCCGGGCATGGGCGATCCGCGTTTCGCGCATTCGGTGATCTATCTTTCCGCGCATTCCGAACAGGGGGCGATGGGGTTGATCGTCAACAAACCCGCCCCGGAACTGCGCCTGTCGGATGTGCTGGATCAACTGGTCGAAGACACACCGCCGCAGGCCAAATCGCTGGCCGTGCATTTCGGCGGACCGGTCGAGACGGGGCGCGGCTTTGTGCTGCATTCCGACGAATACCGCTCGGCCATTGAGACGCTGCGCGTGGGCGATGGCATCGCCCTGACCACCACCCGCGACATCCTCGAAGACATCGCCACCGGCAAGGGCCCGGCGCAGGCGCAGTTGATGCTGGGCTATGCGGGCTGGGGGCCGGGGCAGTTGGAGGGCGAGATCGCCCAGAACGGATGGCTGACCTGCGAAGCCTCGCCTGAGGTGATCTTCGACCTGCCGGACCCCGAGAAATGGGGCGCGGCGCTCAAGACGCTGGGGATCGACCCCTTGGGGCTGTCGGCCTCAGCCGGGCACGCCTAACGCGGTGCGGCGGCGCGGGCCAATCGGTCATTGATCGCGCGGCCCAGCCCGTGATCAGGGATCGGCGCCACGGCGATGGTCTGACCGGTGGCGTCCAACTGGTGCAGGTGGTCGAACAGTTTCGCCGCCGCCTCGGTCAGATCGCCGGAGGGGGAGAGGTTGAGATCGCAGATCATCTCGCCAAACCCAAGCAGCACTTCACCCGGTCCCGCCGTCCGCGCATTCAGCCGCACCGCCGCGCCGGGCGCGTAATGCGAGGCGAGCTGCCCCGGCGCGATGATCTCGGCCCCATCTACGACCTCCAGCGTCTGGCCAAGCGCGGCCTCGATTGCCTCGCTCGGCAGACCGCCTGCGCGCAGCAGGGTGGGGCGGGGGCAGGTCAGGCCGATGATCGTGCTTTCCAACCCAACGGGGCAGGCACCGTCGTCCAGCACCGCGGAGATCTTCCCGTCGAGGCCCGCCCGCACATGATCCGCCGTGGTCGCGCTGATCTTGCCCGAGGGGTTGGCCGAGGGCGCGGCGACCGGCCCACCGAGTTCCTGCAAGACCTGCCGCATGGCGGAATGGGCGGGCACCCGCACCGCAAGGCTCGGCAGTCCCGCCGTGACCAGCGACGACAGCCCGCTGTCGGGCTTCAGCGGCAGCACCAGCGTGAGCGCGCCGGGCCAGAAGGCCTGCGCCAGCCGGTCGGCCTGTTCGGTCCAGTCGACATAGCGTTTGGCGGTGTCGATATCCGGCAGATGCACGATCAGCGGGTTGAAACTGGGCCGCCCCTTGGCGGCGTAAATACCCGCCACGGCCTCACCATTACGGGCATCCGCGCCAAGGCCGTAGACCGTCTCCGTCGGCAGGGCGACCAGGGCGCCGTCTTGCAGCAGGCGTGCCGCGCGGGCGATGCCTTGGGGCGTGGCGGTCAGGGTCTCGGTCGGCTGGGTCATCGGGTGTTTCGGCCTGTCGGATCATGCAGCATCCCGTGACGCCGCGTTTGGGTTGCGGGGGGCGGCCGGGCATTTCATGCTGGCGGCAACATAAACCAGCCTTTATCAGGGCCATGTCAGGCTTGCCAGAACAAGCGCGCCTTTCAGGAGGATATGATATGCCGTACCGCGCCGCCGTGGATGACTACCGTTTTCTGATCGAGGACGTGTTGGATTTCGCAACGCTTCGCAGCACCGACCGTTTCGCTGAGGCCAGTGAAGACGTCACCGGCGCGATCCTGTCAGAGGCCGGACGGCTTTGCGATGACGTGTTAGCGCCGCTGCAACGGGGCGGGGATTTGCACCCTGCCAAACTGGAAAACGGCGTCGTGCGCACCTCTCCCGGGTTTGCCGAAGGTTTCGCCGCGATTGCCGAGGGCGGCTGGATCGGCATGTCGGCGGACCCGGAGTTTGGCGGCATGGGCCTGCCGATGACCCTGACCAGCGCGGTCAACGAGATGATGAGCGGCGCTTGCCTGTCGCTGCAACTCGCCCCCCTGATGAGCCAAGGGCAGATCGAAGCATTGGAGCATCACGCGAGCGACGCGATCAAGGAATTGTACCTGCCCAAGCTGATCTCGGGCGAATGGACCGGCACGATGAACCTGACGGAGCCGCAGGCGGGATCGGACGTAGGCGCGCTGAGCAGCCGGGCCGAAGACAATGGCGACGGGACTTATGCGGTTTCTGGTCAGAAGATCTACATTTCTTGGGGCGACAATGATTTTGCAGGCAATGTCTGCCATCTGGTTCTTGCGCGCCTGCCGGGTGCACCTGCGGGGACCAAGGGGATCAGCCTTTTCCTCGTGCCGAAGTTCATCCCCGATGAGAATGGTGCGCCGGGCCAGCGCAATGGTGTGAATGTGGTCAGCCTCGAGCATAAGATGGGCCTGCACGGATCGCCCACCGCGGTGATGCAATATGACAAGGCCACCGGCTGGCTAGTAGGCCGCGAGGGCGGCGGCATGGCGGCGATGTTCACCATGATGAACAACGCGCGCCTTGGTGTCGGCGAACAGGGCATCGGCGCGGCCGAAGGGGCCTATCAACTGGCGCTGGACTATGCGTTGGAGCGCAAGCAGGGCCGTTCCCCCGTCGAAGGCGGCACCGGCACCATCGTTGATCACGCCGATGTGCGCCGGATGCTTTTGAGCATGAAGGCCGATATCTTTGCCTCCCGCGCGATTGCGCTGAGCTGTGCCTATGCCAGCGATATGGCGCGCGCCGGGCAGGGGGATGAATGGGGCGCGCGGGCCGCGTTCCTCACCCCGATCACCAAGGCATTCGGCACCGACGTGGGCATCAGCGTTGCTGAAATGGGCGTGCAGGTGCATGGCGGCATGGGCTTTATCGAAGAAACCGGCGCGGCACAGTTCAGCCGCGATGTGCGCGTGACCGCGATCTACGAGGGCACCAACGGCATTCAGGCGATGGACCTTGTGGGCCGCAAGATGATGGACGGCGGCGAGGCGGCGAACCGGCTCTTGGATGAGATCGAAGCCCATGCCGAATCCGCACGCGGCCCTTTCCCGCGCATGGCCGATGCGGTCTGGCAGGCCAGCGAGACCCTGCGCGAGGCGACCGAGTGGATGACCGCGCAGAAGGACATGAACGCCCGTTTCGCCGGTGCCGTCCCCTATCTGCGCGCCTTTGCCCGCGTGATGGGCGGGCATCTACATCTGCAAGCCGCGATGGCCGAGAAAGCCGCAGGCGGCAGCGGCGCGCGCGAGAAATTGGCGCGCTTCTATATCCAACGGCTCTTGCCCGAGCATCAGGGCCTGCTGGCCCATGCGCAGGCCGGGGCGGAAGACCTCTATGCGCTTGATGTCGAAGACCTGAGAAGCTGATGACAGAGCAGGCCACCCTCTCCGCCGCCGAGCCAAAAACGCCCAAGGGGCTGCGCTATCCTTGGGAGGTGCCACCCGCCGAGGGGGAGGCGATCGAGGTGGCGCCGGGGGTGCTTTGGTTCCGCCTGCCGCTGCCGATGAAGCTGGATCACGTCAACGTCTATGCCTTGGACGAGGGCGATAGCTGGACGGTGATCGACACGGGCTTTGCCTCGCGCCGGGCCAAGGAGATTTGGCGTGGGCTGATGGCGGGGCCGCTTGGCGGCAAGCCGATCTCGCGCGTGGTCGTCACCCATCACCACCCCGATCATATCGGCCTTGCCGGATGGTTGCAGAGCGAGTTCGGGGCGGAACTGGTCACCACGCGCACCGCGTGGTTGACCGCGCGGATGCTGACGCTGGATGTCCAAGAGGTGCCGGTCGCCGAAGCCCTTGCGTTCTACCGCAAGGCGGGGATGGCCGCGGCGCTCTATGACAAACGCGCCAATGAGCGGCCCTTCAATTTCGCCGATGTGGTGGCCCCGCTGCCGCTGGGGTTCACCCGCATCCGGCAGGGCGATGTAATCCGCATGGGCGGGCGCGATTGGGAGATGCATATCGGCAATGGCCACGCCCCCGAACACGCGACCTTTTGGAGCCGCGATGACAATCTGGTGATCGCGGGGGATCAGATCCTGCCCTCCATCAGCCCCAACATCGGCGTTTATCCCACCGAGCCGATGGCCGATCCCATCGGCGAGTGGTTGGAGGCTTGCGAGCGTTTCGTGCCCTTGGCGCAGGAGGATCATCTGGTGCTCGGCGGCCACAAACTGCCCTTCACCGGCCTGCCGACGCGGCTGAGGCAGTTGATCGAAAACCATCACAGCGCCCTGCGCAGGCTTCTGGCCTATATCGACACGCCTAAATCGGCCTCGGAATGTTTCGCGCCGCTGTTCAAACGCAACATCGGTGAGGCGGAATATGGCCTCGCGTTGGTTGAAGCTGTCGCCCATCTGAGCCACCTTTACCAAGCCGGAGAGGCCACGCGCAGCTTGCGCGCGGCGGACGGCGCATGGGTGTATCAGCGCAAGGGGTGAGCGATGGGCGATGAGGTGAAAACGGCGGCCGAGGCCTATGAGGCTGCGGCATTACCGCGCATGCATGAGGTGCATACGGGCACCGATCAGCCCAAGTCGGGCGATCAACCCCTGCCCAAATCGGTGACCGACAAGCCGGTGATACAGAAATCCCCCGCCCAATGGGCCTATGAGCGGGTGGTGCTTTATCTCAAGAATTTCGAGGAAAAGCTCGACAACGACCACGAGGCGGCCATCGGCTTTGCCGGGGGCGACGCCGGGGTGCTGCGGATCGAAGGTATGGGGTATTTCGACCCCGATATCATCACCTTTTACGGCGTCGATCCCGCAGGGGCGCGGGCGCAACTGGTGCAGCATGTGGGGCAGTTAAACGTGATGCTGCGGGCCTTGCCGAAAAAGGTGCCGGATGCCGCGCCGCAACGGATCGGCTTTCGGCTGGTTGCCGATCTGGCAGACGGCGAAACCTGAGGGACTCTATAACGTGCGGGGAAGTGTAAGATTCCCCTATAGCGCGTAGTTCTGCGCAAAGCTAGTATGGTTTTCTGCGCATCATCCCCCCGTGACAGGGTGATGCGAATAGGTTAATCAGCGCCAACAAATTGTCTTAGGGAGACGAAAATGGCTGAACATGAACACGGCAGCATGAACTACGAAGCGCAGCAAAAGACCTTTGACGGGTTCATGACCTTCGTGACTCGCGGCACCGTTGTCATCCTCGCGATCCTTGTTCTGTTGGCGATCTTTGCCGGTTGATCACGTCCTATCCCTAGGCGCGAGGGTCGTCCTTTGAAAACACTCTTGGCGTCGATTGCACTTGTTGGCGTTCTGGCTGGCTGTTCGGTGGATCAAAGCCCCGATAGCCCGCCCGATGTCGTGGCGCGTGCGGCCTATCGCGCGCCCGAGCCGCCGTCCCTCACATTGTTGACCATGGTGAACAACCGCACCGGCAGCGGCGGGCATAGCGCGCTTATGGTGAATGGGTCGCAGCGGGTGATCTTCGATCCCGCCGGATCGTTCCGCGACGCGCGCATGGCCGAGCGTGGCGACGTGCTCTACGGTGTGACGCCCGCATGGTTGCAGGCCTATAAATCGGCCCATGCGCGCAGCACCTTTCATGTGGTCAGTCAGGAAATTCCTGTCAGCCCCGAGGTGGCCGAACGCGCGCTTGAACTGGTGACCGCCAATGGCGCGGTGCCTGGTGCCTTTTGCGCCAATGCCACCAGCGGCATTCTCAGCCAGTTGCCGGGGTTTCAAAGCGTTGGGTCGACCTACTATCCCGTCAAGCTGCAAGAGCGGTTCGAGGCCCTGCCGGGTGTCACCACGACGAAATATTACGAAGACGATGAGGGCGATGTGATCGACGCCCTGCGCGCGGCGCAACTGGCCCAGCAGTAGCGCCCGCGCTTACCCCACCAGATAGAGCATCCCATAAAGCGCCGCGGCCCCCGACAGGATCGCGGCGAGGACGTTCTTGGTCACCAGTCCCACGCCCAATGTCACCGCCGCCGCAGTGACGCGCGGCAGGTCGAACTGCCCCCCGGTGGCCGAGGGCCAGATCACCTGCGGAGCCACCAGCGCGGGCAGAATCGCCACGGCAGTATAGCGCAGATGCCGCAAAAGCCACGCGGGCATCTGTTTGTTGCCGACCAATCCGGTAAAGACAAAGCGCAGGAAAAAGCTGCCCAGCCCGAGGCCGATGATCACGACCCAAAGTGCGGTTCTATCGATCATCGTGCCATGCTCCCGGGTTTGCGCCGTTCCATCCATGCCTCGACCTGCGCGCCGGTGATCATGCCCGCGAGCCCTGCGATGATCAGCCCAAGCGCATAGGGCACCTCAACGGCGAAAAGGCTCACGACCACCGCAACGACCGCCGCCGCCACATGGGCCAGCGTGCGGAACATCGGCGCGATCATGGCAAGGAAGGTGATCGGGATGGCGAAGTCCAGCGCCCAGCTATCCGGCACGCTGGAGCCGACCATCGCGCCGATCAGCGTGAAGATATACCAAAGCGGCACCACCGGCGTCACGGTCCCAAAGAAATAGGCCATCCGCTGCGGCACCGTCATCTCAGGGTCGCGCTCATATTGCGTCATCGCGGCGACATAGGATTGATCGACCGTCATATAGGCCGCCAGCGCCCGCTGCCACAGCGGCGCGCCGCCGATCCACGGGGTGAGAGAGGCCGAATACATCGCCATGCGCAGGTTCACCGCCAGCGCAGAGGCCAGGATGATCGCCGTGGGCACGTCTTCTCGCAGCAGTTGCAGCGCCGTGAACTGCGCGGCCCCGGCGATCACCACGATCGAAAAGGTCAGCGTTTCGAACACGTTCAACCCGGCCTCGGTCGCCAATAGGCCAAAGAGCGAGGCAAAGGGGATGATCACCAGCACAAAGGGCAGTGCGTCGACGATCCCTTTGCGATAGGCGGATTTGGTGGTGGTGATGGCCATGGTGAACTCTTAAATATAATGTCAAAGGCTTAGACCTAACCGCAGGGGGATACAATTGGCCCGAGACAATGAACTTAGCAATTATCTGATCGCCCCGGATCCGACTGCTGTTCGGCTGACGCGCAGCGTCTCTGGCGTGGATCACACCGGGGCCGAAGTGGCGATCAATGTGGTCGAAGAGCGCCCCCTGACGATATTCCTCAACCGGCAAGAGATCGTGACCGCCATGACCATTGGCGATTACCCAGCCTATCTGGCGCTTGGGTTTCTGCGCAATCAGGGGATGCTGCGCCCGGATGAAGAGATCACCGGCGTCGATTATGACGAGGAGCTTGAGACTGTCGTCGTCCGTACCAAACGGGCCACCGATTACGAAGACAAGATGCAGCGCAAGACCCGCACAAGCGGCTGCGCCGTGGGCACCGTCTTTGGCGATATGATGGAGGGGCTGGCGGAGGTGAACCTACCCGAGACGCCGGTGCGCACCTCGGACCTCTATGCGCTGGCGGCCAAGATCAACCGCACGCCGAGCCTTTATCTAGAAGCCGGAGCGATCCACGGCACGGTGCTGTGCCAAGGCGACCGGCCTTTGGTCTATATGGAGGATGTGGGCCGTCACAACGCGGTCGACAAAATCGCGGGTTGGATGCTCTCCGAAGGGGTCGGGGCTGAGGATAAGGTGCTTTATACCACCGGGCGGCTGACCTCTGAGATGGTGATCAAGACGGCGATGATGGGCATTCCGGTGCTGGCGTCCCGCTCGGGCTTCACCGCTTGGGGGGTGGAAATTGCGCAGCAGGTAAACCTCACATTGATCGGACGGATGCGCGGGCAGCGGTTTACCTGTCTCGCGGGGGAGGGGCGGTTGATCCGCGATGCGGATCCGGTCAGCGTGGCCGAAGAGCCGCGCAAAAGCGGGCGCAAGGGCGCGAAGGATTGACTACATGAAACAACCACTTGGCGTCATTCTGGCGGGCGGGCAGGCGACCCGTATGGGCGGCGGCGACAAGGGGCTGCTGCCGCTGGGGCAGGGCACGCTTCTGTCCTCGGTGATCGACCGGCTGGAGCCGCAGGTTGCGGGGCTGGCGCTTAATGCCAATGGCGATCCGGCGCGGTTTGCCGACCTGGGCCTCCCGGTGCTGGCCGATAGTATCGAGGGCTTCACCGGGCCGCTGGCGGGGGTGCTCGCCGGGCTGGACTGGGCCGCCGAAGAGGGGGCCGAGAGCATTGTGACCGCTGCCGCCGATACGCCTTTCTTCCCCTGCGATCTGGTGCCGCGTCTGCTGCTGGCCGCCGATGGCATGGCCCATCCGCTGGCCCTCGCCGCCACGCCGGACGCCAAACGCGGCACGGCGCGGCATCCGACCTTTGGCCTCTGGCCCGTGGCGCTGCGCGACGATCTGCGCAGCGCTTTGGCGGGGGGGCTGCGCAAGGTGGTGCTCTGGACGGAACGCCACGACGGGCGCGAGACACTCTTCCCCGATGAGGCGGCATTCTTCAACGTGAACACGCCCGAAGATCTAGCGAAAGCAGAGGCGATGGTATGAGGGTTTACGGCGTCGTCGGTTGGAAGAACGCGGGCAAGACCGGGCTGATGGAGCGGCTGGTCTCCGAGATCACGGGCCGCGGCTTCACCGTCTCCACCGTCAAACATGCGCATCACACGTTTGACGTGGACCACCCCGGCAAAGACAGCCACCGCCACCGCATCGCAGGCGCGCGGGAGGTGCTTTTGGCCTCGGGCGCGCGTTTTGCCCTGATGCATGAGTTGCGCGGGGCCGATGAGCCGCCGTTGGAGGCGCATCTGGCGCGGCTCTCGCCCGTCGATCTGGTGCTGATCGAAGGCTACAAACGCGACGGCCATCCGAAGGTCGAAGCGCATCGGGCCGAGACGGGAAATCCGCTGATCGCGCCGGATGATCCGACCGTGCGTGCGGTGGCCAGCGACGTAGCGCTTGAAATGGACCGGCCCGTTTTCGATCTGAACGACACCCGTACGATTGCCGATTTCATCCTGCGCAACGTGGGGCTGATCGCCACCCCGGCGGCCGCCGCCACGCCCGCGCCGCCGCCCCTGCGCAACGACTGTTTCGCCCTGCCGCCCGGCGTGCATTGGACCCCGGTGAATGAGGCGCTGGACCTGCTGCGCGCGCGGCTTCCCGCGGTGACAGAGGCCGAGCCTTGCCCCGCCGCCAATGCCGGGGGGCGCATCTTGGCCGAAAATGTGACCGCCATCCGCGCCAATCCGCCGCTGCCCAATACGGCGGTCGATGGCTATGGCTTTGCCGGGAGCCGGGACGAGGGGCTGCATGAGATGCCGCTGGTGCCGGGCCGTGCAGCGGCGGGGGATCGCCCCGGCGCGGTGCCTGCGGGCCAAGCGATCCGTGTGCTGACCGGCGCGGCACTGCCCGAAGGCGTTGATACCGTCATTTTGCAAGAGGATGTGACCGCCGAGGGGGGCGTGCTGCGCTTTCACGGGCCGGTCAAACAGGGGGCCAACACCCGCAAGGCCGGGGAGGATGTGCAGGCGGGCGACGTGATCCTCGCCGCGGGCACGCGCATCGGTCCGGCGGAACTGGCGCTTTTGGCTGCCGCCGGTGTGGCGGAGGTGTCTTTGCGCAAAAGGCTCAAGGTCGGTGTGATCTCAACCGGGGACGAATTGGTCGAAATGGGCGCGGCGGCCCGCGCCGGGCAGATTTACGACGCCAACCGCCCGATGCTGCTGCAACTCGCCACCGAATTTGGCCATGAGGCGGTGGATCTGGGCCGCGTGGCCGACGACCGCGCCGCGCTGCGCGCGCGGCTTGATGCGGCGGCACAGCAGGTCGATGTGATCCTCACCAGCGGCGGCGCATCTGCGGGGGACGAAGACCACGTCTCGGCCCTGCTGACCGAAGCGGGGGCGATGCAGCTTTGGCGGATCGCGGTGAAGCCGGGGCGGCCCTTGGCGCTTGGGATGTGGCAGGGGGTGCCGGTCTTTGGCCTGCCGGGCAACCCGGTGGCGGCGATGGTCTGTTCGCTGATCTTCGCCCGGCCCGCCATGGCGCTTTTGGCCGGGGGCTGCTGGCAGGAGCCGCAGGGTTTTGATGTGCCTGCCGCCTTCGAAAAGCGCAAAAAGGCCGGGCGGCGGGAATACCTGCGCGCGCGGATGCGCGATGGCCGGGCCGAGGTCTTTGCCTCCGAAGGGTCGGGGCGCATCAGCGGGCTCAGTTGGGCCGAAGGGCTGGTCGAATTGGACGAGGCCGCCCGCGACATCACGCCGGGCGATACTGTCCGTTTCATCCCCTATGGCAGTTTTACCAGCTAGGGCCGCGCGTCAATCGAAGGTGCCCGCGCAGCGGCCCAGCAACATAAAGGCGCGGGCGGTGCGGGTGTCGGCCAGCATCGAGATTTCCTCATCCGTGGCCTGTTTCTCGAACTCCGCAAAGGTCCGGTCGAAGCGGCGCAGGAAGTGATGCGCGGCGTCACGAAAGATCGGGTCTTGCCGCATCCGCGCATTGGCCAGCGCCAGCGAGGAGCGATCCCGAATGCCGCCCAAAGGCGCGATGGTCCGGCCCCGCGCACCGCTGGCGAATTGCCGCCAGACTTCGGGGCGGGCGCGGTCGGGGCGCAGGTCGTCCATATAGATGCCGTCTTGGCTCAGCAGGGTCAGCACATCCTGCGCGGCCTGTACAAGCTGCGCGGCAGACCGGTCTTTCAACGCGCGGCGCAGTGCGTCGAAACCGGCCTGATCCTCCGCCGTTTCGGGGAAGTTGAGGGCGCGGGTGAAATCCTCGGCAGAAAGCGGCTGCGCGCTGTCGCCCGCCTGCGTGCCAAGCGCCAGCGTCGGCTGCTCTTCTGCGGCGGGCGGTGTCGGCGCGGGGGCCGGCTCGACGGGGCGCGATGGTGCATCGCGGCCCTGAAGTCCGGCCAGCGCAATCTCGGTCTTGCGGACGCTGGCGGCGAGTTCATCAAGCTTGCGTGCAATGCTGCCCTCGCCCGCCGGTTTGTTGCCCTGCTGTTGCGAGATATAGGAATGCCGGATCGCGTCGATCGCGGCTTGCAGACGTTGGCTTTCCTCACGCATGACCCGCCCGGCGCGGGCGGCGGTGGCCCCAACCCAGATCATCGCGACGGGCATGATCACCACCAGTAGGATCAACAGCCCGCGCAGCCCGCTGTCGGGCGTGCCCTCGGGCACCTCGGCGGCGATGAAGGTGAAATAGATCGCCGTGCCAAGCAGCCAGAGCGACGAAAGCGCGCCTGCGATGACCTCGATCTCGGTGATGCTATTGGCCTTGGGCCGGTCGTAGATGCCCATCGGTGTGGGGCGTGCTGCACCATTCCCGCCGCGCGGGGCGCGGGGGGCTTGCTCTGGGGATGCGGAAGCGTCGGGCTCTGCCATGTCAGCTTTCCCGTTCAAGCGTAGACGATCTTGAGAACCTCATAGGATTTCTGCCCGCCGGGGGTGCGCACCTCGACGGAATCACCCTCGTCCTTGCCGATCAGCGCCCGCGCGATGGGGGATTTGATGTTCAAAAGACCCTTTTCGATATTGGCCTCATATTCGCCAACGATCTGATAGGTTTTCTCTTCGTCCGTGTCCTCATCGACCAGCGTTACCGTGGCACCGAATTTGATCGAGCCCGACAGTTTCTTGGGGTCAATCACATCGGCGAGCGAGATCACGCCTTCAAGCTCTTTGATGCGGCCTTCGATGAAAGACTGTTTTTCCTTGGCGGAATGATACTCGGCATTTTCCGACAGGTCACCATGTTCACGCGCCTCGGCGATGGCCTTGATGATGGCGGGGCGTTCAACCGTTTTAAGCTGCTTGAGTTCGACTTCGAGCGCGGTGTGACCATCGCGGGTCATCGGGATTTTTTCCATGGCGGTGTGCCTACATAATGAGGGCCGCACCCGGGTTTTCGCCGGGGGGCGGCCAATTGCGTGTTAACTTGGCAGATACCTGACCCAAACTGCCCGCCAATTGCAAGGGGCTAACGGCGCTGAGATCGGCGGTTGACTGCCGTCAATCCGGTCCCGTTTTCGCCGTGCGGGCCGCGGCGCTTGGGTGGTGAAACCGGGTGCCGCAGCACTATCTCAAGGGGGAAGAACCGGCGGCCCGCAGGGTCGTGCGTCATGTTATGTCGCGGGGCCCACGTTTTGCGCAATAAACGCAGGGTCGCGATTGCATTGCGCGCGGCGGTGGTTTAGCCAAATCCAAACCGAATTTGCCGTGAGGGAGCACCAAAATGGCCGAGATTGAACGCGAAGCGATGGAATATGACGTTGTGATCGTCGGCGCCGGGCCTGCTGGCCTGTCGGCTGCGATCCGGCTCAAGCAGTTGGATGCCGATTGCAATGTTGTGGTGCTTGAAAAGGGCTCGGAAGTGGGCGCGCATATCCTGTCGGGCGCGGTGCTTGACCCCTGCGGGCTGGATGCGCTGATCCCCGATTGGAAGGAAAAAGGCGCGCCGCTGAACGTGCCGGTGAAGGAAGACAACTTTTACCTGCTGGGCGAGGCGGGCAAGCTGCGCATCCCCGAGTTTCCGATGCCCCCGCTGATGAAGAACCACGGCAACTACATCGTGTCGATGGGCAATGTCTGCCGTTGGATGGCCGAACAGGCCGAGGAACTGGGCGTCGAAGTCTTCCCCGGCATGGCCTGTTCGGAACTCGTCTTTGGCGAGAATGGCGAAGTCAAAGGCGTTGTTGCCGGTGAGATGGGGCGTCAGGCCGATGGCACCCCCGGCCCAAGCTATGAGCCGGGCATGGAGCTGCACGGCAAATATGTCTTCCTCTCCGAGGGCGTGCGCGGCAGCCTCAGCAAGCAGGTCATTGCGAAATACGGGCTGGATGAGGGCAAAGAGCCGCAGAAATACGGTCTTGGAATGAAAGAGATCTGGGAGATCGACCCCGCCAAGCACAAAGAAGGCACCGTGACCCATACAATGGGCTGGCCGCTCAACAGCAATGCGGGCGGCGGGTCGTTCATCTATCACCTTGAGAATAATCAGGTTTACGTCGGCTTCGTTGTTCACCTCGGCTACAAGAACCCGCATGTCTTCCCATACATGGAATTCCAGCGGTTCAAGCATCACCCGATGGTGGCCGAACTGCTCAAAGGCGGCAAACGCGTGGCCTATGGCGCGCGGGCGATCACCGAGGGCGGCTATCAGTCGATGCCCAAAATGGTGGCTCCCGGCGTGGCGCTGTTGGGCTGTTCGGTGGGCATGGTCAACGTGCCGCGCATCAAGGGCAACCACAACGCCATGCTCTCGGGCAAGGCAGCGGCTGAGGCCGCCTATGCCGCGATCCAAGCGGGCCGTGGCGGTGATGAGCTGACCGAATATGAGACCGATGTTCGTGAAGGGCCGATCGCGACGGACCTTAAGAAGGTGCGCAACGTGAAACCGCTGTGGTCGAAATACGGGCTCACCGCGTCGCTGGCGCTTGGTGGCTTTGACATGTGGACCAACACGCTCGGCTTCTCGCTCTTGGGCACGCTGAGCCATGGCAAATCCGACGCCGAGGCGACCGAGCCTGCGGATAAGCACAAGAAGATCGACTACCCCAAACCCGATGGCAAGCTCAGCTTTGACCGTCTGACCAATGTGGCCTTCTCCTTTACCAATCACGAGGAGAGCCAGCCTGCGCATCTCAAGCTGAAAGACCCGAGCATTCCGGTCGAGGTGAACCTGCCGAAATACGCGGGCCCCTCGGCCCGCTATTGCCCGGCGGGGGTTTACGAGTTCGTCGAGGATGACAAAACCGGCGAGACGCGGTTCCAGATCAACTTCCAGAACTGCGTGCATTGCAAGACCTGCGACATCAAGGACCCGACGCAGAACATCGTCTGGACCACTCCGCAGGGCGGCGACGGGCCGAACTACCCGAATATGTGAGCCATCGCCAAAGGCACAGTTAAAGGACCGGCACGCGCAGGCATGTCGGTCTTTTTCGTCTTTTCGGCGAAATCCTGTCTGCCCCGGGCGACATCACCGCCCCGCCATTGCGCCCCGGCACGAAGATGATAGCCTGCGTGCAAAGCGATATGAGGCGGTTTGCATGTTTCGGAATGTCCTAGGTTTCACCAGCGTTGCGGCGCTTTGCATCGGCCTGTCGGCGCCGCTGATGGCGCAATCGGTCGCAGGCCCCTATCTGGCGGGGCGTCATGCCGCCGTGAACAGCGACTACCCTGAGGCCGCGCGATACTACACCGAAGCGCTGGCGCGGGACCCGAAGAACATCGAACTGATGGAAAGCGCGGTGTTGTCCTATCTCTCGCTCGGGCGGGTGGAGAAGGCGCTGCCGCTGGCACGCAATATGATCACCCTCGGCACCAAGAGCCAGGTGGCCGAGATGACCCTCGTGGCCGCTTTGGCGAAAGAGGGCGATTACAAGGCCCTGCTTGAACGCGATACCTCGGCCATCGGCCCTTGGGTCGGCGGGCTGGTGCAGGCGTGGGCGCATATGGGGGCGGGCGATGTCACCGCCGCGCTAAAGGCTTTCGACAGCCTGAGCGAAGAGGCCGGGATGCAGGGCTTCGTGATGTATCACAAGGCCCTCGCGCTGGCGAGCGTCGGCGATTTCGAAGGGGCGGAGGCGATCTTTGCCAGTGGTGAGGCAGGGGCCGCAGGCCAGACCCGGCGCGGCGTGATGGCCCATGCCGAGATTCTTGGCCAATTGGGGCGCAGCAAGGATGCGCTGGCCGTGCTATCGGACGGTTTTGGCGCGGATAGCGACCCCGAAATCGCGCGGCTGATCGAAGGTTTGCAGCAGGAAACGCCCGCGCCCTTCAGCCATATGCCCGACGCCCAAGCGGGTATGGCCGAGGTGTTTTTCACCTTCGCCGCCGTGCTGCGCAATGAGGCGGCGGGGGACTACTACGTTCTGCTTTATTCCCGCATCGCCCGCTATCTTCGCCCCGAACATATCGACGCGCTGCTGCTGACGGCAAGCCTGTTGGAGAACCTTGGCGAGCATGATCTGGCGATTGCCGAATATAAATCCCTGCCTGCCGACAGCCCGGCCTATCACGCCGCCGAACTGGGCCGCGCCGATGCGCTGCGCCGCTCGGGCAAGACCGCGCAGGCCATCGAAGTGCTGGAGCAATTGGCGCGTAGCCACGGCGATCTGCCGGTCGTGCATTCCACGCTGGGCGACATGCTGCGCGCCGAAGAGGAATACGAGGCGGCCATTGACTCCTACGACGCGGCGCTGGAGCGCACGCCCGAGGGCGCCCGCGCCCGCTGGGTGCTGTTCTACGCCCGCGCCATCGCCAAGGAACGCAGCGGCGATTGGGAAGGCTCCGAAGCCGATTTCCGCGCCGCGCTTGAGTTGAACCCCGAACAGCCGCAGGTGTTGAACTACCTCGGCTACTCGCTGGTCGAACAGCAACGCAACTTGGATGAGGCGCTGGAGATGATCGAACGCGCCGTCGCCGCCAGCCCCGACAGCGGCTATATCGTCGATTCGCTGGGTTGGGTGTTCTACCGGCTGGACCGCTACGAAGAAGCGGTTGAGCAGATGGAGCGTGCGGTCGAGTTGGAGCCGGTCGATCCGGTGGTGAACGATCACCTCGGGGACGTCTACTGGGCCGTGGGCCGCAAGCGCGAGGCCGAATTCCAGTGGCGTCGGGCGCTCTCTTTCGTTGACCTGACGGATGCGGATTCCGAGGCCGACCCCGAGCGGATGCGCCGCAAGCTGGAAGTCGGGCTCGACGCCGTGCTGGCCGAAGAGGGTGCGGCCCCGCTCAAGGTTGCTGCGGACGAATGAGCCTTTCAAAGGATGGGGCGCCCGCCGACCCCGGCGCTGCGGCGTCGCGAATGGCTTGGGCCAAGGTGAACCTGACCCTGCATTGCACCGGCCAGCGGGCCGACGGCTATCACTTGTTGGATTCGCTGGTGGTGCGGGCCGGTGTGGGCGATCGGCTGGATGTGGCCGCCGCGAATGATCTGACCCTGACGGTCAGCGGCCCGCGGGCCGAAGGGGTGCCGACCGATGCGCGCAACCTTGTCCTGCGCGCGGCAGAGATGCTGGACGCAGGCGCGGGCCGTGGCGCAGCACTGCATCTTGAGAAACACCTGCCCGCAGCGGCGGGAATCGGGGGCGGCTCTGCCGACGCGGCGGCGGCCTTGGAGCTGCTTGCGGCGCATTGGGGCGTTCCGCTGCCCGCAGAGACGGCGCAGCTCGGGGCGGATGTGCCGGTCTGTCTGACCCGCGGCCCGCAGCGGATGCAGGGGGTGGGGGAGATCCTCGCGCCGCTCTCCGCGCTGCCGGCTTGCCATATGGTGCTGGTGAACCCCGGCGTCGATGTGCCGACGCCCGCTGTCTTCTCGGCGCTCAGCGACAAGAACCAGCTGCCGATGCCGAAGGTGATCCCGAGCTTCGCGCGCTTTTCCGACTTCATTGATTTTCTGAGCGCACAACGCAACGACCTTGCCGCGCCCGCCATCGCGCGGGAGCCGGTCATCAGGGTCTGTCTGGAGGCGCTGAGCGATGCGGCGCTGGCGCGAATGTCCGGCTCGGGCGCGACCTGTTTCGGCCTCTACGCCACGGCGGCGCAGGCCGAGGCCGCGGCCCATCGCATCGCCAGCGCGGCGCCGCGATGGTGGGTCGCCGCCGCGCCGATCTTGGCCGCTTAGCTGATCCGGGCGACGACGTAGTCGGCTAGATCGATCAACATGTCTTTCAACTCATGGTCGGGCAGGGGGGCAAGCGCCGCTTTGGCCTTCTCCGCCCAATCACAGGCATCGCGCTGCGTCGCGGTGAGCGTGTCGTGTTTGGCCATAAGCATCAGCGCATGGTCGAGGTCGCCCTCTTCCTGTTTGCCCTTCTCAATGGTGCGGGTCCAAAAGGCGCGCTCTTCCTCGTCGGCCTTGGCCACGGCTTTGATCACCGGCAGGGTCAGTTTGCGCTCGCGGAAATCGTCACCGACGTTCTTGCCCGTGGCCCCTGTATCACCCTGATAATCCAGCAGATCGTCGACGATCTGGAAGGCAATGCCAAGGGCGTCACCATAGTCATAGAGCGCCGTGACCTGATCCTCCGGAGCATCGGCGATCACGCCGCCCACCTCGGTCGCGGCTGAGAAGAGCGCCGCTGTCTTGCCGCGCACGACTTGTAGATAGACCTGTTCATCCGTGGCCAGATTCTGCGCGGCGGTCAGTTGCAGCACCTCGCCCTCCGCGATGGTCGCGGCTGCGTTCGACAGGATGCGCATCACCGGCATCGAGCCCGGCTCGGTCATCAACTGAAAGCTGCGGGCAAAGAGGTAGTCCCCGACCAGCACCGACGACTGGTTGTCCCACAGAAGGTTCGCCGTAGGCCGCCCGCGCCGTTGGGCGCTTTCGTCCACCACATCGTCGTGCAGCAGGGTCGCGGTGTGAATGAACTCAACCGTGGCGGCCAGATGGACGTGATAGGGGCCGTCATAGCCGCACATCCGGGCCGCGGCCAGCGTCAGCATCGGGCGCAGGCGCTTGCCGCCCGCTTCGACCAGATGGGCGGTTACCTCGGGGATGCGGGGCGCGTGTTTCGACGCCATCCGCTCGCGGATCAGGGCGCTGACCGCCGCCATATCATCGCTTAGATAGGCCGCCATGCGGTCGTGCGGTTTGCCCGTTGCATCACTTTTCATCATCATTTCCCGCGTCCCGCTCGACATGCCGGTGATCCGGCTCTACATCTTTGATATGAAGGAACTTTTGCGCAGCACCGACATGACCATCATCGCCTTTGCCACCGCCCTTCTCAGGGGGGAGGATATAGACTGCTTTGAAATGGACGTAAACATGAGCGTGCTCGAAGGGGGCATCGGGATTTTCCCGCGCCGCCTGATGGTGCATCCTGATGACCATGACGCCGCCCTGCGGGTGATGCGCGACAATGAGATTCCGCTGGGGCTGTGACCCGTTTCACCGAAGACGACCTGACCTGCGACGCTTTTCTCGGCGGCAAGCTGCACCTCTGGCAGCCGCGCCGGGGGCGGGGCTATCGCGCCGGGGTGGACCCGGTTTTGCTGGCCGCGAGCATTGAAGCCAAGGCAGGGCAGAGCGTGCTGGAGCTTGGCTGCGGAGCCGGTGCGGCGGTGCTTTGTCTGGGGGCGCGGGTACCGGGGCTGACGCTGACGGGCTGTGAGCTGCAACCCGCCTATGCCGAACTGGCGCGGCGCAATGGGGGCGCGGCGCTGGAGGTGGTGGAGGCCGATCTGACCGAGATGCCCCTGCATCTGCGCCAGCGACAATTTGACCACGTTCTTGCCAATCCGCCCTATTTCGACCGGGCCGCCTCGGTCCAGTCCCGCGATCCCGGGCGCGAGACGGCCTTGGGTGAGGCGACGCCCCTGCGACAATGGGTCCGCACCGCCGCGCGGCGGCTAAAGCCCAAGGGGCAGGCGCATTTTATCCATCGCGCGGAACGGCTGCCCGAGATTCTGGCGGCGCTGCCGCATGAGATGGGATCGGTCGAAGTGCTGCCGCTCGCCTCGCGCGCGGGGCGGATGCCGGAGTTGATTCTCTTGCGTGCGCGCAAGAACGGACGCGGCGCTTTTCGGCTTTATCACAGCTTTGTCATGCACCGTGGCGCGCGGCATGAGGGGGACGGCGATAGCTATGTGCCGGAAATCGAAGCGGTCCTGCGCCGGGGGGCGCCGCTGGTCTATCCTACTTCTTAAGCGTTTCTTTACCAACTTCACCCCTATGCTGCGGTGCCGCGTGACTTGTGGGTCGCGCTGTGGTCCACTGAAATTCTACACACCAATCATGGAGGATTGTATGGCTTTGAACGCACATCTGGACACCCTGAAGCGCAAGCATCAGGCGATGAGTGAGGCGGTGGAAACCGCGCAACGCGCCCCCGGTATGGACGATTTGAAAGTGGCTTCCATGAAAAAGGAAAAACTGCGTTTGAAAGAGGAGATTAGCCGCCTGTCGAGCTGACCCTCGCCGCGCAATGCGGCGTTTTGATCGCTGTCGTTCCGCTTTGGCGGGGCGGCAGGCTGGATGGCTAGTAAAGGACGCAGTCGGGTTCTGTTTTCCCATTAAAAAGGCCAGTCTTTGGAAAAGACTGGCCCATTAAATTTCCAGAACATCGGCCCGTCAGACGACGAATTGCGCCCCATTGGCCGAGATGGTCGAGCCATTGATGAAACCCGCATCGTCGGAAACGAGGAAGGCCACCGCGCGGGCGATTTCTTCTGGCTCTCCCAATCGCCCGGCGGGGATCTGCGCGATGATGCTTTCACGGACTTTTTCGGGCACCGCCATGACCATATCGGTCGCGATATAGCCGGGGCAGATGGCATTAGCGGTGATGCCCGCGCGCGCGCCTTCTTGGGCCAATGACTTCACGATGCCCAGATCACCCGCCTTGGTCGCGGCATAGTTCACCTGCGCGAATTGCCCCTTTTGCCCGTTGATCGAAGAGATCACGACAACGCGGCCGAACTTGCGTTCGCGCATGCCGGGCCAGACCGGGTGGATCGTGTTGAAGACGCCGGTCAGATTGGTGGCGATGACTTCATTCCACTGATCGGGGGTCATCTTGTGAAAGGGCGCGTCGCGGGTGATGCCCGCATTGGCGACCACCACCTCGATGGGGCCAAGCTCGGCTTCGACCTGTTCGATCCCCGCTTTGGAGGCGTCGTAATCTGCCACGTTCCATTTATAGGTCTTGATGCCGGTCTCTTCGGTGAATTTCGCGGCGGCTTCGTCATTGCCGGCATAGGTGGCGGCGACGGTATAGCCTTTGTCTTTCAGCGTGGTCGAAATGGCGGCGCCAATCCCGCGACTTCCCCCGGTGACCAAAGCGATGCGTGACATGTAATCCCTCCCTCAAGGTAATGTTCTTGCAAATGCATGTTTCGGCGCGCAAGAAAGTTGCGCGCCGATTTAGTCTTAGGGGCGCTCTAGGCACATGGCAACACCCATACCGCCGCCGATACACAGCGTCGCCAAACCTTTCTTGGCGTCACGGCGCTGCATTTCGAACAGAAGAGTGTTGAGCACCCGCGCGCCCGAGGCGCCAATTGGGTGGCCAATGGCGATGGCACCGCCGTTGACGTTCACGATTTCCGGATCCCAGCCCATCTCCTTGTTCACGGCGCAGGCCTGTGCGGCGAAAGCTTCGTTGGCTTCCACCAAATCGAGGTCTTCGGGCGACCAACCGGCTTTCTCCAGCGCCTTGCGCGATGCATAGACGGGGCCGACGCCCATGATCGACGGGTCGAGACCGGCAGTGGCATAGGAGGCGATCCGCGCCAGCGGCTGAATGCCGCGCTTTTCGGCCTCATCCGCGCTCATCAGCAGCGCACCCGCCGCACCGTCGTTGATGCCCGAGGCATTGGCCGCGGTGACGGAGCCGTCTTTGGTGAAGGCCGGGCGCAGCTTCTGCATCGCTTCGATATTGGCGCCGTGGCGGATGTATTCGTCCTGATCGACGACCGTCTCGCCCTTGCGGGTCTTGATGGTGAAGGGAACGATCTCATCGGCGAACTTGCCAGCCTTCTGCGCGGCTTCGGCCTTGTTTTGCGAGGCGACGGCGAATTCATCCTGCTGGTCGCGGGAGATCTGCCATTTCTCGGCCACGTTCTCGGCGGTTTGGCCCATGTGGTAGCCGTTAAAGGCATCCCAGAGACCGTCGCGGATCATCGTATCGATGAACTGCAAATCGCCCATTTTCTGGCCCGCGCGGAGGTTCTGCGCATGGGGGCTGAGGGTCATGTTCTCTTGCCCGCCAGCGGCCACGATATTCGCGTCACCAAGCTGGATGTGCTGGGCCGCTAACGCCACGGCGCGCAGGCCCGAGCCGCAGACCTGGTTGATGCCCCAAGCCGCGCTCTCTTTCGGCAGCCCTGCGTTGATATGCGCCTGACGCGCCGGGTTCTGACCTTGGGCGGCGGTCAGCACCTGCCCCAGAATGGTCTCGGAGACTTCGGACGGGTCCACCCCGGCGCGGGCCACCAGTTCTTTCAGAACGGCGGCACCAAGGTCATGGGCGGGCGTATTGGCGAACGCTCCGCCGAAACTGCCCACGGCGGTCCGGGCGGCGGATGCGATGACGACATTGGTCATGATGTGACTTTCCTCTACCTTGTTGGGCGGGGGCACACCGACACGCGCCATCGTCGGGCGTGGGCGCTCCCGTCCCTCTGAGGTAGTGATAGCGGATGCGCTGCAATGCGGCAACTGAGCAGGCAGCCCGCCGCCGCAGCCCCGGCGGCCTGCCCGCGCGGGCCTAGCCGGTGGCCCGCACCCGGTCGAAATTCAGCCATGGGGGCCGGGTGGTTGGCGCGGCGAAGTGGTAGCCTTGCAGGCAGTCGACGCCCATCTCGGTCAGCACCGCCGCATCGGCGGCGTTCTCCACGCATTCGGCCACGGTCAGCATGTCGAAATGCGTGGCGATGGACATCAGCGCGGCGGTCAGGGCGCGGTTGTCGGGGTTGGTGGCGATGCCCCGAATGAACTGCCCGTCAAGCTTCAGGACATCAAAGTAGAAATCCTTGAAATAGCGGATCGCCGTTTGCCCCGCCCCGAAATCATCCATGGCAAAGCAGATGCCGTGGGGCTGCAACTGGTTCATGAAGCTCGTCACAAGTTCCGGCACCATCATGGCCGAGCTTTCCGTGATCTCAAGGATCAGCCGCTCGCCCAAGGTGGCATCGCGGGCCAGCCAGTGGCGCAAGACGCGGGTCCATTCCTGATACCCGATGGAGCGGGCGGACATATTGATCGACAGTCGAAGCCCGGGATGGTGGTGCAGCGCGTTCAGCCCAAGACGCAGGGCCAGAACATCCACCTGCCGCCCGGTATCCGTGTCCTCGATCGCGGGCATGAAATCCTTGGCCGGAATCACGCGACCCGTGGGATCAAGCAGGCGGATCAGCCCCTCGTGAAAGGCGACATTCGCTGGATCGCTGGCCAGCATGACAGGTTGAAACGCCAGCAGCGTTTGGCGATGGGCCACGGCCTCGCGCACCATTTCAAGCGTCGCGGCATCGCGCTGCATCACCGCATGGTTCAGCGGGCTGTCCCCACCGGGGGGAACGTCGGCGAAAGGGCGTTGGAATCGACGGGGCACGGCGGTACTCTCTTGCTGTCCTGCGATTGGTATGGGCGCAAAGGTGATAATACGGTCTTAATCGGCGGCGATTTCCGCGGTGGATCGCGCGAAGGAGAGCCGAAGATGCAGCGCTGTGACTGGGCCGGGGATGACCCGATTTACCAAGCCTACCATGACACCGAATGGGGCGTGCCTGAATACGACAGCCGCGCGCTTTGGGAGAAGCTGATCCTTGACGGGTTTCAGGCGGGGCTAAGCTGGATCACGATCCTTAAAAAGCGCGATAATTTCCGTGCGGCCTTTGCCGGGTTCGACCCGCATCAGATTGCTGAGTGGGGCGAGGCGGATGTGCTGCGCCTGCTGGGTGATCCGGGCATCATCCGCCACAGGGGCAAGATCGAGGCCGCCATCACCAACGCGCGCGCATGGCAGGAGGTGGAGGCGCGCGAGGGGTTCGACGCCTTCATGTGGCGCTATGTCGATGGCAAACCGCTGCAAAACCGCTTTGCCACACAGGCCGAGGTGCCGCCGAAGACCGCCTTGTCCGAGCAGGTGAGCAAAGACTTGAAGAAAGCCGGTTTCAAGTTCTGCGGGCCGACGATCACCTATGCCTGGATGGAGGCCTGCGGGTTGGTCAACGATCATATCCTGACCTGCCACCGCCACGCACCCTGCGCCGCCATGGCGCGGTAGCGGCGGGACGTATCAAATTTGCTGAAAGTCCCCCGTTGACTCCCTGCCATGGCGCCGTATAAGCGCTCCTTCATTGGTGTTGGTGGACCCCGCAAGGGGAAGCCTGTCGGGCTTCGGCCAAAGGACAACGCCCTTTACCGCCCCTCGGGGCCTTATAAAGGAGATCAGCCGTGACAAAACGCGCAGCTGCCAAGCACAAGCTAGACCGCCGTATGGGCGAAAACATCTGGGGTCGTCCGAAGTCCCCGGTGAACCGTCGTGAATACGGCCCCGGCCAGCACGGCCAGCGCCGCAAGGGCAAAATGTCGGACTTCGGCATCCAGCTGCGCGCCAAGCAGAAGCTCAAGGGCTACTATGGCGACCTGACCGAAAAGCAGTTCCGTCGCATCTACGGCGAAGCCGAGCGTGTCAAAGGCGACACCGGTGAAAACCTGATCGGCCTGCTGGAGCGCCGTCTGGACGCCGTCGTGTACCGCGCCAAATTCGTTCCGACCGTTTTCGCCGCACGCCAGTTCGTGAACCACGGCCACGTCAAAGTGAACGGCCGCAAGGTCAACATCCCATCCTACCGCGTGAAAGAGGGTGACGTCATCGAAGTGCGTGACCGTTCCAAGCAGCTGACTTCGGTTCTGGAAGCCGTGCAACTGCCCGAGCGTGACGTGCCGGATTACCTCGAGTGTGACCACTCCAAAATGACCGCGACTTTCGTGCGCACACCGAGCCTCGGCGACGTGCCGTACCCGGTTGTGATGGAGCCGAACCTCGTCGTGGAATTCTACGCGAAGAACTAAGCTTCTTCGCCTGTCGAATACCAAAGGCCGCGTGGTGCGAACCGCGCGGCCTTTTCTTTTTGCGCAGGGCGGCGGGCAGCAGGGCAACAGCCTGTCCGCTGGCGTCGCGGATGCAGAATGATTCTGGCATCACCGCGACACCCCCGATAGAAGGGCGGCAGTAGCGTGAGGATGAGAGCGAGATGACACAGATCGCACCGCAACCGGGCATTATGGAGATCGACCTTTATCAAGGGGGTGCGGCGCATGTCGCGGGCCTTGAGAATGTGGTCAAGCTCAGCTCGAATGAGAACCCGCTGGGGCCCAGCCCCGCCGCCGTCGAAGCCTATCGCCGCGCGGCCTATGACCTGCATCGCTACCCATCCTCCGACCATAGCGCCCTGCGCGCCGCCATTGCCGAGGTTCTGGAGCTCGATGCCGAGCGGATCATCTGCGGCGCCGGTTCGGACGAGATCATCGCTTTCCTTTGCCAAGCCTATGCCGGCCCGGGGACCGAGGTCGTGCATACCGAGCACGGCTTTGCCATGTACCGCATCTCGGCGCTGGCCGCAGGTGCGACGCCCGTCGAGGTGCCCGAGCGTGAGCGGGTGACCGATGTCGATGCCATCCTCGCCGCCTGCACCGAGGCGACGCGGCTGGTGTTCATCGCCAACCCCAACAACCCCACCGGCACGATGATCGGTCTGGCCGAGCTTGAACGGCTGGCCGAGGCGCTGCCGCCGCAGGCGCTTCTGGTGCTCGACGGGGCCTATGCCGAATATGTCGAGGGCTACGACGGCGGTGCCGCATTGGTGGACCGGCGCGACAATGTGGTGATGACGCGCACCTTCTCCAAGCTCTATGGGCTGGGCGGGCTGCGCATCGGCTGGGGCTATGGGCCAGGCCATGTGATCGACGTGCTGAACCGGGTGCGCGGGCCGTTCAACCTGTCGCAGGCCGCGCTCAACGCCGCCGAGGCGGCGATGCGTGACCGCGCCTATACCGACCATTGCCGCGCCGAGAACGCCCGCTGGCGCACCTGGCTCGCCGATGCGCTGGCCGAGATCGGCGTGCCCTCAGACGTCTCGCTCGCCAATTTCGTGCTGGCTCGTTTCGCCAACCAGGCCGAGGCCGAGGCTTGTGACGACTACCTCAAGACCCAAGGGCTGATCGTGCGCCGGGTGGCGGGCTACAACCTGCCCAACTGCCTGCGCATCACCGTGGGCGATGAGAGCGCCTGCCGCCGCGTCGTCCATGCGGTGCGGCAGTTCAAGGGGGGCAACTGATGGCGCAGGTCTATGACAGGGTCGCCCTGATCGGGCTCGGGCTGATTGCGTCTTCGCTGTTCTGGGCGATGAAGCGTGGCGGTCTGGCGGGCGAAGTCACCGGCTATGCCCGCAGTGACGAGACCCGCGCCACGGCGCGCGAGATCGGGCTTTGCGACCGGGTCTGCGACAGCGCCGCCGAGGCCGTCGCGGGCGCCGATCTGGTGGTGCTCTGCGTGCCGGTGGGTGTCATGGGCACCGTGGCCGCAGAAATCGCGCCGCATCTCGCACCCGGTGCCACGGTGACGGACGTAGGCTCGGTCAAGGCCGACGTCATCGCGCAGGTGGGGCCGCATCTGCCCGAAGGTGTGCATTTCATCCCCGCGCACCCGCTGGCGGGGACCGAGCATTCCGGCCCGCGCAGCGGCTTCGCCGAGCTCTTCGACAACCGCTGGTGCCTGCTGGTCCCGGTGGAAGGCACCGATAAGGGCGCCATCGCGCGGCTGCGCGCGCTCTGGGAAGGGGCGGGCGCCAATGTGGAGGAGATGGACGCCGAACATCACGACCTGGTGCTGGCCGTCACCTCCCACGCGCCGCACCTCATCGCCTATACGATGGTGGGCGTGGCCGACGATCTGCGCCGGGTAACCGACAGCGAGGTCATCAAGTATTCCGCCGCCGGTTTCCGCGACTTCACCCGGATCGCGGCAAGTGACCCGACAATGTGGCGCGATGTCTTTCTGACCAACAAGGACGCGACGCTGGAAATCCTTGGCCGTTTCACCGAAGAGCTTTTCGCCCTGCAACGCGCGATCCGCACCGGCGACGGCGAGCATCTGCACGCCTATTTCACCCGCACCCGGGCGATCCGGCGCGGCATTATCGAGGCGGGGCAGGATACCGACGCGCCCGATTTTGGCCGGGGCGCGCCCAAGTCATGAGGGTCTGGGCTGTCCTGCCGCTGATCATGCTGGGGCAAATCGCCTTGGCTGCGGGGCCGGACAGTTCTGAGCGGCCCGTGGCGCGAAACGAAGGGAATAGCTTGCCGGTCAGCGTCGCCCCCGGCGGCGCGATCGCCCCGCCCGAACGTGACCCCGCCGCCCGTGCCGCCGTCGAGGGCGGGCAGGGGATGAAAGCATCCCTCCGTCCCACCCTGCGCAGCGCCAAGGTCGAACAGGCCGCCCGTGCTCGGCAGCGGATGTTGGCCAAGGGCGCAGTCTGCGGCGATCTGGCGATACAGGGCAGCCGGGTGGGCCGGGTTCCGGGCCGGATCAACGGTTGCGGGCTTGAGAATGCAGTTAAGATACGCTCGGTCTCGGGCATCCGGCTTAGCACCGCGGCGGTGATGGATTGCACCACGGCCAAGGCGCTGAACACATGGGTGCGCCAATCGGCGGTGCCTGCCTTGGCGGGGCAGGGCGGCGGGCTGAAGGAGCTCAAGGTCGCCGCGCATTACGCCTGCCGGACGCGGAACAACCGCAAGGGGGGTAAGATTTCCGAACATGGCAAGGGCCGCGCGATCGACATTTCCGGGTTTGAGCTGGCGGACGGCAGCACGATCAGCCTGTTGAAGGGCTGGCGCGCGCGGCGCAGCAGCGCGGCTTTGCGACGGATGCACCGGGGCGCCTGCGGGCCGTTTGGCACGGTGCTGGGGCCAGAGGCGGACCGCTTTCACCAAGACCACTTTCACTTCGACACGGCGCGCTATCGCAGTGGCAGCTACTGCCGCTAAGCGGCCGTTAGGGCTGAACCAACCGCGGCGCGGGGCCAAGCGGAATCCCTGCCAGCATCATCTGACCGTCCGTAAAGATCAGGTCGAGGTCCAATCCGCCCGGCGTGCCGCCCCGCGCTTCCAACAGCCGCAGCATGGTGTCGACCTGCCCGCGCATCGACGGCGGCAGAAAGCCCGCGCGTTCGCCCGCGTCCAGCAGTTTGGTCCAATTAGTGACCCGCAGGCTCAGCACCCCATCGGGAATGCCTGCGGCGTCAAAGGTGAGCGCCCCCTCGGCGCCCAAAGCCACCTCGCCCCAAGCGGCATCCACATTCTCAACCGTCAGCGCGTCGATCTGCGGCAGGCTGCCTGCTATCGCGCTGTGCCGGTCCAGCGGGCGGGCAAAGGTCACGGCCATCCGCGCCGAGAGGATCGGCTGCCCGCCGGGCTGGCCCGCGCCATCGCCCAAGACCTTGCGCAGCAAGGGGCCGGGGGTGATGCCGCCGGGCAGCAGCGCGATGTCATAGTCCCGCGCTGCACTGCCCGATTGCGCGATCCGCATCCGCGGCTCTTCCGCCTTCAGCAGCAGCCCGTCGGGGCCGTCGACCTCAAGATGCGTGCTGCGAAGCTCCATCGCCTCCAGTTGAAGCGAGGTGCCGGGATGCAGTTCCAGATCGGCGCGCAAGTCGCGCATCTTTAGCGTCAGGGGCAGCGCGCCTGCGGGCAGGTCGGCCGCCGCCACGGGCGCGCGGGCGGAGAGATCTCCGGGCCACCAGACGGGGGCGGAGAGATCAAGCTGCGGGGCTTCGAATGCCAGACCGCGGGCCGGGTCTGCCACGGCAAACCCGCTCAGCCGGTTTTGCAAGGACAGGGGAAAGCCCGCTTTGTCGATCTCTTTGAGCGTCACCTCCCAACCCGCCGCGCGGCGGGTGTCGAGCAGGCGGGTCAGGGTGCTTTGCATCTGTGTCGTGGCGGCAGCCCACCACGCGCCCCAAAGTGCGGCGAGCACAATCAGCAGCCAAACCAATTTCCGCATTTCGATAGCCCTTCAAATCGTGCTTCAGATGCGGTTTACCGAAGGCCAGCAGAAAGGACCAGCAGGATGACAATGTGGGTATTTGGCTATGGCAGCCTCTTGTGGAACCCCGGTTTTGAGGTAGCGGAAAGCGTGATCGCCACGCTGCCGGGCTATGCTCGATCGTTCTGCATGCGCTCGATCCATCACCGGGGCACGGTCGAACAGCCGGGGCTGGTGCTGGCGCTCGACGAATCCGTCCGCTCGGCCTGCGAAGGCATGGCGATGCGGGTGGCTGCGGGGCATGAGGCGCAGACGCTGGAGTACCTGCGCGAGCGTGAGCTGATCTCTTCGGCCTATGTCGAGAAAAACCTCACCGTGCATCTGACCGATGGCCGCGACGTGGAGGCGGTGACCTATGTGATCGACGCGGCGCATGATCAATATTGCGGTGGCCTGCCCTTGGAAGAACAAGCGCAGATCATTGCCCGCGCCGTAGGCGGACGCGGGCCCAATACCGAGTATTTGATCAATACCGCCGTGCATCTGTCCGAAGTGGGCTTGCATGACCCCGCGTTGGAGTGGTTGCATGACCGGGTGAAGGCTTTGACCTCATAAAAACTTGGCAACTCTTTGCCGTTTCAGTGTAAGCTCCGGCAAGAGCAGAACAAAGGGTCAGGAAAGGCCGCATGGCACAGCCAGACCGCAAGGCAAAACCGCAGTTTTCACAACCGGTGCGTCAGATTTCTCTGATGCTGATCGCGCTCGGCCTCACGGGGGCCGGGGTCTTTCTGGCGCTGCCCCGGGTGCTGCCGATCTTTGCCGCGAACCCATGGCTGAATGGGGTCATCATCTTTGTCTTCATCGTCGGTGTGCTGGCCTGTTTCTATCAGGTGATGCAGCTTATCGGCTCGGTCCGCTGGATCGAGGATTTCGCCGCTGGCAATGCCGAACCCGATGCCAAACCGCCGCAGTTGCTGGCACCCTTGGCGTCGCTTCTGCGCCAGCGCGGCGCGCGGATGCAGGTCAGTACGACCTCCACCCGGTCGATCCTCGATTCCGTCGCCTCGCGCATCGACGAAGTGCGTGAGATCACGCGTTATATTGTCAACATGTTGATTTTCCTCGGCCTTCTGGGGACCTTCTACGGGCTGGCCACGACCGTTCCGGCAGTGGTCGACACGATCCGCTCCCTCGCCCCCGGTGAGGGGGAGGCGGGCGTCGATGTCTTTGGCCGTCTGATGACCGGGCTAGAGGCGCAACTGGGCGGCATGGGCGTGGCCTTCGGCTCCTCGCTTCTGGGGCTTGCGGGCTCACTCGTGGTGGGGCTGTTGGAGCTTTTCGCAGGCCACGGGCAGAACCGCTTCTATCAAGAGTTGGAAGATTGGCTGAGTTCCATCACGCGGGTCGGGCTGACCTCGGGCGACGATGTGAGCGACCAGAACATCATGGCCAGCGTGATGGACCAGATGGTCGAACAGATGGCCGAAATGCAGCAGATGTTCACCCAATCAGACGTCAGCCGCGCCATGGTCGACGACAAGTTGGGCAAGCTGGCTGATGCCGTGGACCGGATGACCACGCGGATGGAGCATGACACCACCACCAACAGCGCGCTGGAGCGGGTGGCCGATGGGCAAGACCGATTGATCGCCACGCTCGAAGGTCAGGTTGCGGGCGAAGGGATCGACGCAGAAAGCCGGATGCGCTTGCGCTCCATCGACGTGCAGATGCTGCGTATCTTGGAAGAGATTTCTGCCGGGCGGCAGGAAACCATGGCCGAATTGCGCAAGGATATCTCTTTGCTGGCCAAGGCGCTTTCCGGGCAACGCGCCCCTGAGGCCCGCCGCCTGCGGGCCAGCGATATCCCCGGTGGCGGGGACCAGTAATGGCACTTTCCCGGCGGACAGGCGCACGGTTTCAGGGCTCCATCTGGCCGGGGTTCGTCGATGCGATGACCGGGCTTTTGCTGGTTCTGATGTTTGTGCTGACCATCTTCATGGTGGTGCAGTTCGTCCTGACAGAGCGGATCAGCGGGCAGGAAAGCGAGCTTAACGAACTGGCCGGAGAGGTCGCGGCCCTTGCCCAAGCGCTTGGCGTCGAAGAGCGCACCACCGCGCGGTTGGAGGCGCGGCTTGGCGCGCTGAATGCCTCACTGAACGACGCGCGAGATGAGGTGTCGCGACAAGAGGCGGTGATTGCCGGGCTGACCTCTGAACGCGACGCGCAGGCGGCAGCTTTGCAGGCGGCGGAGGCCAAGATCACCGGCTTTGAGGCGCGGGTGGCCGCGCTCTTGGCGTCGCAGGCCGAAGATCAGGCGCGCATCGGTGACTTGGAGGACCGCGAAGCCGCGCTGTTGGATGAGCAAGAGGCGCTGAACCTCGCGCTCAGCACCGCGCGGGAGGAGATCGACGCGCAGGCGGAAACGGCCCGGCTTGCCGCCGCGAAACGTGAGGCGCTGGATGCGCTGGTGGCCGATCTGCGGGCGCAAAACGCCGAAGCCGAGGCCGAAGTCGCCGCCCTCAATGCCGAGGTGGCGGAGGCCGAAGAGGCGCTCAGCGCCGAGGAAGCCGCCCGTCTGGCCGAAGCCGCAGCGGCGCAGGCCCTGCGCGACCGGCTGGAGGATGCGGATGCGGAATTGACGGCCATGACCCTTTCGCTTGAGGCGCAGCGCAAGAAGGCCGAAGAGACGCTGACCCTTTTGGCCGCCGCTCGCGTGGCGCGCAGCGATCTCGACAGTGAGCTTGCCGCTGCGCTGCTGCGGATGGAGCGGCTGGAGGAGAGCGGCGCGGGGCTGGAGGCCGAACGCGCCGCGCTGGCCGAAGAGTTGGAAGCCGCGGAAGGCACCGAAGAGGACCTGCGCGCGCGGTTGGCGCAGGCCGAGGCGACTGAGCAGGCCTTGAATGCCCGTCTGGCCGAGGCGCTGGCCCGTGTGCAATCCCTTGAGGAAGAGGGCGAAGCGCTGAGCGGCACGCAGTCGGATCTGCGCGAACGTTTGGCGCAGGCGCTGGCGGCAAAACTCGCGGCGGAGACTTTGGCCGAGGATAAGACCACTGCCGCGGAACGTCGCGCTGCCCTTTTGGCGCAGGCCGAAGAAACGCTGGCCGAGGAGAAAGCCGTGAGCGCCGCGGCGCAGCGGCAGACCGAGTTGCTGAACCAACAGGTCGCGGAACTGCGCGCGCAACTGGGCAACCTACAGGCGCTGCTCGATGACGCCGTGGCGCGGGATGCGGCGAAATCGGTGGAACTGCAATCGCTTGGCTCCGAGTTGAACACCGCGCTGGCGCGGGTCGCGGCAGAGGAACGCCGCCGCGCCGAGTTGGAAGCGGCAGAGCGCAAGCGGCTTGAGGAAGAGAGCAAGAACCTCGCCCAGTACCGCTCAGAATTCTTTGGGCGGTTGCGTGATCTGCTGGGCAACCAGGAGGGTGTGCGGATCGAAGGCGACCGTTTTGTCTTCTCCTCCGAGGTGCTTTTCGCGCCGGGCAGTGCGGTGCTGAGCCAAGACGGGCAGGGTGAGATTGCCAAGGTGGCGGGCATTCTGCGCAGCGTTGTGGATGACATCCCGCCCGAGATCGATTGGGTGATCCGCGTCGATGGTCATACCGACAATGTACCGCTTTCCGGCTTTGGAGAGTTTGCGGACAACTGGGAACTCAGCCAAGCGCGGGCGTTGTCGGTGGTCAAATATATGGTCAATTTCCTTGGCATCGCGCCGGATCGTTTGGCCGCCAATGGCTTTGGCCAGTATCAGCCTGTGGCCGAGGGCAATACCGAAGCCGCGCGGGCGCAGAACAGGCGGATCGAGCTGAAGTTTACCGAGAAGTAGTCGGGCAGCCCCGGCCTATCGCAGGGTCAGAACGCCGGTCTTTTCGTCGATCACACGGCCCTCGCGCAGCAGGGTGACCCTGCCCGTATAGCGCCCGGCGGCCCATGGCGCAGAAGCCGCGCGTTTGCCGATGGCGCGAAAGGCTTGCGCCTGCGGCTTCTCCATCACCACATCCCTCTCGATGACCGTGCCTTTTGGCCCCGCGAGGCCGAGGCGCAGCACGTCATCCTTTTGCGTGCCATAGCTGTAGCCGTAGATAACCAAGGCAGGCGCCTCTTTGGGCAGGCTGTCGCGATTGGCTTCGCCCGCCTTGATCTCATCATAGCTGGGCACGCGGTCGGCAAAGCCAAGCGCAATCAGCCCGCCGGGGCGGTAGGGCGGGGTGTCTTGCCAGAGGGTTTTGCGCGGTTCGACGTCACAACTATGGCCTTCGGGGGCGAATGGATCGACGGGCTGGCCGTGATGGCGCAGCGACAGGTGCAGATGCGGAAAGGCCGCTTTGCCAGACTGGCCAACGAGCCCGAGAGCGTCGCCAACTGCCACCCCTTGCCCTTCCTGCACGCGGAGCGAGCCGTGTTTCAGGTGGCAGTATTGCGTCTCCCATCCCTGGCCGAGGTCGATCACCACGCCATTGCCGCATTCGCGCCCTTGGACCTCCGAGAGCGGCGCACCATCTGGCATCCCGTCTCGCAGCCCTTTGACCACCCCCGCCGCTGCGGCGCGCACGGTCACGCCCGCGGCCATCGCCGCGCGGTCGGGCAGGGCGAAATCCGTGCCCTTGTGGCCGTCATAGGTCAGGCCAGAACAGCGGTAGTCCTCTGCGCCGCCGCTTGGATCGCGGTCCATATATTGTTGGATGTGGCAGTCCTGCCCAAGGGTGCAATCCAGCGGGAAGGCCAATTGCAAATCCTCCGCCAGCGCAGGGCTGGCGGAGGAGAGGATCAGGGCCAGTGCGGCCCGAGAGATCATTCCGCGGTGAGCAGCGGGGGCCGATCACCGGAAAGACGCTTGCTTTCGCTGCCCAAGACTTTGAGCGTCAACTCATCATCCTTGACGCCGACCTTGACGACGCCGCCCTTGGCCAGCTTGCCAAAGAGCAGCTCCTCGGCCAGCGGCTTCTTGATATGCTCTTGGATCACACGGCCCAGGGGACGCGCGCCCATCTTGTCGTCGTAGCCCTTGTCGGCAAGCCATTCGGCGGCCTTCTTCGACAGTTCGATGGTCACGTTGCGGTCCATCAGCTGCGCTTCGAGTTGCAGCACGAACTTCTCGACCACCCGCAGGATCACCGACTTCGGCAGCGGCGCGAAGGAGATCACGGCGTCCAGACGGTTGCGGAACTCCGGCGTGAAGGTCCGCTCGATCGCGGCGGTATCCTCGCCCTCGCGGCGGTCGCGGCCAAAGCCCACAGCCGCTTTGGCCTGTTCGGAAGCACCCGCGTTGGAGGTCATGATCAGCACCACATTGCGGAAATCCACCGTGCGGCCATTGTGATCGGTCAGTTTGCCGTGGTCCATCACCTGCAACAGGATGTTGTAGACGTCAGGGTGCGCCTTCTCCATCTCGTCGAGCAGCAGCACGCAATGCGGATGCTGGTCCACGCCATCGGTGAGCATGCCGCCTTGGTCAAAGCCGACATAGCCCGGAGGGGCGCCGATCAGACGGCTGACCGCGTGTTTCTCCATATACTCCGACATGTCGAAACGCAGCAGTTCCACGCCAAGGGTGTCGGCCAATTGCTTGGCGACCTCGGTTTTACCCACGCCAGTGGGACCAGCGAAGAGGTAATTGCCGATGGGCTTGTCCGGCTCGCGCAGGCCTGCGCGGGACAGTTTGATCGCCGAAGACAGCGCCACGATGGCGTCGTCCTGACCGAAGACCACCCGTTTAAGCGAGCTTTCCAGATCCTTCAGCACCACCACGTCGTCTTTGGAGACGTTCTTCGGCGGAATGCGGGCGATCTTGGCCACCACGGCTTCGACCTCCTTCGTGCCGATGGTCTTGCGGCGCTTGGAGGCGGCGACGAGGTGCTGGGCGGCACCGGCTTCGTCGATCACGTCAATCGCGCTATCGGGCAGCTTGCGGTCGTTGATGTAGCGATGCGCCAGTTCGACGGAGGTCTTGATCGCGTCGGAGGTGTATTTGACGCTGTGATGCTCCTCGAAATAGGGCTTGAGACCCTTGAGGATCTTGGTGGCGTCTTCGACCGAAGGCTCGCTCACGTCGATCTTCTGGAACCGGCGGCTCAGCGCGCGGTCCTTCTCGAAGTGTTGGCGGAACTCCTTATATGTGGTGGAGCCCATGGTGCGCAGCTTGCCGCCCTGAAGCGCGGGCTTCAGCAGGTTGGAGGCGTCCATCGCGCCGCCCGAAGTGGCACCGGCGCCGATCACGGTGTGGATCTCGTCAATGAAAAGCACGGCGTCCTTGTGATCCTCAAGCTCGGTCACCACGGCCTTGAGCCGCTCTTCGAAGTCACCGCGGTAGCGGGTGCCGGCCAAGAGCGCGCCCATGTCGAGCGAGTAGATCGTGGTATTGGCCAGCACCTCAGGCGTTTCACCGGCAACGATCTTGCGCGCCAGTCCTTCGGCGATGGCGGTCTTGCCCACGCCCGGATCCCCCACCAGCAGCGGGTTGTTCTTGCGGCGGCGGCAAAGCACTTGAATGCAGCGCTCAACCTCGCCCTCGCGGCCGATCAGCGGGTCGATGTCGCCCTCGCGGGATTTGGCGTTGAGGTCCACGCAGTATTTCGCCAGCGCGGATTCCTTCTTGTCGCCATCGGTGACGCCTTGGGCCTCTTCCTCGGTCTCGGGCGCGCCTGTGACGGGGCGGGATTCACCATAGGCCGGGTCTTTGGCGACACCATGGGCGATGAAGTTCACCGCGTCATAGCGGGTCATATCCTGCTCTTGCAGGAAATAGGCGGCGTTGCTCTCACGCTCGGCAAAGATGGCGACCAGCACGTTGGCGCCCGTTACCTCGGTCCGGCCCGAGGATTGCACATGGATCGCGGCGCGTTGGATTACGCGCTGGAAAGCCGCAGTTGGAACCGCTTCGGAACCGTCGATGTCGGTGATCAGATTGCTGAGATCATCGTCGACGAATTCCACCAGCGTATCGCGCAGGTCAGAGACATCGACGGAACAGGCTTTCATGACCTGCACGGCATCGGGTTCATCGAGCAAGGCCAGCAACAGATGTTCAAGCGTTGCGAATTCGTGGCGGCGGGCATTGGCCAGCGCGAGGGCCGCGTGGATTGCCTGCTCAAGTGTAGTCGAGAATGAAGGCACGGGCGTGCTCCTTTTCGATCGGGGTCGGTGAGGTGCTGAGATGTCTCAGGCCCCGGTCCGACCATGGCCTCATAGTATTAGAGTTTGGTTGATCATCGCCCATCTTCAAGAAGATTCTGGTCCGAATCGGTCACATTTGCCGTGAGCGAGGACTTTGAGCCATGATTGCAGGCGCTCAGAACTGGTCTTTTCGCCTGCGGATTTCGGTGAACACTTCCGTGTCGGTGGCGTCTGGCATCCCCAAGGTCGCGCGGATGGCCGGGTCGCCGGGGCGCAGGAAGGGATTGGTTTCTAGTTCCAGTGAAAGCGACGAGGGGACGGTCGGTTGCCCCTTGGCACGAGCGCTGTCGATGTCTTTGGCCCTTGATATAAGGGCGGGATTGTCCGGATCAACGGTCAGGGCGAATTTTGCGTTGGCGGCGGTATATTCGTGGCCCGAGCAGATCGTCGTGTCACGGGGCAGGGCGGCCAGCTTTTGCAGGCTTTCCCACATCTGCGCAGGCGTGCCTTCAAAGAGGCGGCCGCAGCCAAGCGCCATGAGGCTGTCTGCGGTGAAGGCCGCCTTGGCTTGGGGCACATGGAAGGCGATATGGCCCACGGTATGGCCAGATACGTCGAGCACTTGGGCCGCAAGCGCGCCCAGCTTGATGCTGTCACCCTCGGCCACCGCGCGGTCGAGCGGGGGCAGGCGGTGGGCATCGGCTTTGGCGCCGATCACCTCGGCGGGGAAGCGGGTGAGCAGTTCGGTCAGACCTTGAACGTGGTCGGGGTGGTGGTGGGTCAACCAGACTTGGCTCAGCGTCCAGCCGCGGCGGTCAAGCTCTGCCATGATCGGCGCGGCCTCGGGCACGTCGATCAGCGCCACCGCGCCGCTGTCATGGTCACGCAGCAGAAAGGCGTAGTTGTCCGACAGACAGGGAATCGTGACCAGATCAAAGGCCATGGCGTCTTACCTCGCTGTGTTGTTATGGTCCGGTAAGAGTGACACTCACCAAGGCGGGCTGCAATGCATCTTGATGTACAGGATCTGCGCAATTTCTATTATCGCAGCGCGTTGGGACGTGCGGCGCAGAAATCCCTGCGCGGGCGGTTGTTGGAGCTTTGGCCCGAAGCGAAGGGCCAGACCGTCGTCGGCTTTGGCTTTGCCGCGCCCCTGCTGCGCCCCTATCTGGCGGATGCGCGGCGGGTGATGGTCCTGATGCCCGGCCCGCAGGGGGTGATGCCTTGGCCGGCGGGGATGCCTAACACCTCGGTCCTGACGGAAGAGACGCTTTGGCCGGTCGAGACGGGGGCAGTGGATAAACTGGTGCTCATGCACGGGCTCGAAACCTCCGAACGGCCCAGCGAGCTGCTGGACGAATGCTGGCGTGTGCTAGGGCCGGGGGGCAAGGCGCTGTTCATCGTGCCAAGCCGCGCGGGCATGTGGGCGCGGCGCGACCGCACGCCTTTCGGTTATGGGCGGCCCTATTCGCCGGGGCAGCTAGAGACGCAGTTGCGCAAGCATCAGTTCCTGCCGGAACGGCACCTTGGCGCGCTTTATCAGTTCCCTTCGCAACAGCGAATCTGGATGAAATCGGCGCCTTTGTTCGAAAAAATCGGACGTCAGATGCCGACGATGATGGGCGGCGGCGCGATCTTGGTGGAGGCCACGAAACTGGTTTACCCGCCGCGAGGCCGCCCGCAACGCAGCACCGCAAGGCGCGCCATCGGGGTGTTGGAGGGGATGGCAGAGCCGCAGGCCAAACCGGTCTAAACGCCTCAGCGCCTTGTAGACTTAGCGCATGCAGTAAGCGAGGGGGCTGGATTCGTGGGCCTGCTCCAGCGGTGAGTGGGGTGGCATTTTTCTGCGGCAAAGAGCCGCGATAGGCCGCAGCCCTTGCAATATTGCAGCACGCCGCGACATTACCTGCCTATACTGTGTTGCCGGGCGTGAACCTGTCTGCTACATCGCCCCTGATTTAGACGTCTTGGGTAACTTCAAGCCGCGCCAACTGCTGGTGACGCGACATCTTCGCATATCCGGCGCTTATTGAACGAGAGGATGGACGTGTCCGAACCTGCTTCCATTTCCACCGGTATCGCGGAACGTTATGCGACAGCCGTGTACGATCTGGCCCGCGAGGCCAATCAGGTCGATGCCATCGAGGGCGATCTTACAGCGCTTGAAGCGGCATTGAACGACAGCGACGATTTTCGCCGCCTGACCACTTCGCCGCTCTATACCCGCGAAGAGCAGGAGCAGGCGATCAAGGTGCTGGCCGAAAAGATGGGCCTGACCAAGACCATGGCGAACACGCTGCAACTGATGGCGCAAAAGCGCCGCCTGTTCGCGCTGCCCGCGCTGGTCAAAGCGCTGCGCGAGACCATTGCCGAAGCCAAAGGCGAAATCACTGCCGAGGTCACCACGGCCAAAGCACTGACGAAGACACAGTCGGACAAGCTGGCGAAATCGCTGACCGCTTCCACCGGCAAAAAAGTATCACTTCATGCGACCGTTGATGAAAGCCTCATCGGCGGTCTTGTCGTCAAAGTGGGCTCGAAGATGATCGACACCTCGATCCGCTCCAAGCTCAATTCCCTCCAGAATGTAATGAAAGAGGTCGGATAAATGGGTATCCAAGCAGCAGAGATTTCTGCGATCCTGAAGGACCAGATCAAGGATTTCGGTCAGGAAACCGAAGTGGCCGAAGTGGGTCGCGTTCTCTCCGTCGGTGACGGTATCGCCCGCGTCTATGGTCTGGACAACGTTCAGGCCGGTGAAATGGTCGAATTCCCCGGCGGCATTCAGGGCATGGCCCTGAACCTCGAAGCCGACAACGTGGGTGTCGTTATCTTCGGCTCCGACCGCGACATTACCGAAGGCGACACCGTCAAGCGCACCAACTCCATCGTGGACGTGCCAATCGGTGACGAACTGCTGGGCCGCGTTGTTGACGGTCTGGGCAACCCCATCGACGGCAAAGGCCCCATCGGCGCCACCAAGCGCGGCATCGCCGACGTGAAGGCACCGGGCATCATCCCGCGTAAATCCGTGCACGAGCCAATGGCCACTGGCCTCAAGTCCGTTGACGCGATGATCCCGATCGGCCGTGGCCAGCGTGAGCTGATCATTGGCGACCGTCAGACCGGCAAGACCGCCGTCGCGCTCGACGCGATGCTGAACCAAGCTCAGGTCAACGAAGCCGCTGGCGACGACGAGAGCAAGAAGATGTACTGCGTCTACGTCGCGATCGGCCAGAAGCGCTCGACCGTGGCGCAGCTGGTGAAAAAGCTCGAAGAGACCGGCGCGATCGACTACTCCATCGTCGTGGCCGCGACCGCTTCCGAGCCCGCGCCGATGCAGTTCCTCGCGCCCTATGCCGCCACCGCGATGGCCGAGCATTTCCGCGACAACGGCCGCCACGCGCTGATCATCTACGATGACCTTTCCAAGCAGGCCGTGTCCTACCGCCAGATGTCCCTGCTGCTGCGCCGCCCGCCGGGCCGCGAAGCCTACCCGGGCGACGTTTTCTACCTCCACTCCCGCCTGCTCGAGCGTTCGGCGAAGCTGGGTGATGAAGCTGGCAACGGCTCTCTGACCGCGCTGCCGATCATTGAGACCCAGGGTGGCGACGTATCCGCGTTTATTCCGACCAACGTGATCTCGATCACCGACGGTCAGATCTTCCTTGAGACCGAATTGTTCTATCAGGGCATCCGCCCCGCCGTGAACACCGGTCTGTCGGTTTCCCGCGTGGGTTCCTCGGCCCAGACCAAAGCGATGTCTTCGGTCGCTGGTCCGGTGAAACTGTCGCTGGCCCAGTACCGCGAAATGGCGGCCTTCGCCCAGTTCGGCTCCGACCTCGACGCCGCGACCCAGCAGTTGCTGAACCGTGGTGCGCGTCTGACCGAACTGATGAAGCAGCCCCAGTACGCGCCGCTGACCAACTCCGAAATCGTCTGCGTGATCTACGCCGGTACCCACGGCTATCTCGACAAGGTGGACATCTCGGACGTTGGCCGTTTCGAAGCGGGCCTGCTGGCGCATCTGCGCAGCAAGCATGACGACCTTCTCAAGGACATCACCAACAACGACCGCAAGGTCAAAGGCGAGTTGGAAGAGAAGATCAAAGCCGCCATCGACGGTTTCGCCGCCGACTTCGCTTAAACGGGAGATAAGGCAATGCCAAATCTCAAGGACCTGAAGAACAGGATCTCGTCGGTCAAATCGACCCGCAAGATCACCAAGGCCATGCAAATGGTTGCCGCGGCGAAACTTCGCCGCGCGCAGGAGGCTGCCGAGGCTTCGCGTCCCTATTCTGAGCGGTTCAACGCCGTGATGGCAGGGCTCGCGGCCAGCGTCGGCGGTTCCGACAGCGCGCCCAAGCTGCTCAGCGGCACGGGTGAAGACAAGGTGCATCTGCTGGTGGTCATGACCGCCGAACGCGGGCTGTGCGGCGGCTTCAACAGCAACATCGCGAAGAAGGCCAAGGCCCATGCGCGCGATCTGCTGGCCCAGGGCAAAGAGGTGAAAATCCTCACCGTTGGTAAGAAAGGCCGCGACGCGCTGCGCCGCGATCTGGGCGATCATCTGGTGGGCCATGTTGACCTCAGCGAAGTCAAAAAGATCGGCTACGGCGACGCGCAGAACATCGCGCAGGACGTGCTGAACCGCTTTGACGCGGGCGAATTTGACGTGGCGACGATCTTTTACGCGAAGTTCGTCAACGTGGTCATGCAGACGCCGACGGCGCAGCAGATCATCCCCGCCAAATTCGACGGCGAAGAAGGCGACGACAGCGCAGCGTCCACATTGTTCGACTATGAACCCAGCGAAGAGGCGGTCTTGGCCGACCTTCTGCCGCGCGGGGTCGCCACGGCGATCTTCTCGGCTCTGCTGGAGAACGGCGCGTCCGAACAGGGTGCCCGGATGTCGGCGATGGACAACGCCACACGCAACGCGGGTGAGATGATCGACAAGCTGACCATCGAGTACAACCGCTCGCGTCAGGCTGTCATCACCAACGAGCTGATCGAAATCATTTCCGGCGCGGAAGCGCTGTAAGCAAATCGGAGACACGACATGGCAAAAGCTGTCGGTAAAATTACACAGGTCATCGGCGCTGTCGTTGACGTTCAATTCGAGGGCGACCTGCCCGAGATTCTCAACGCGCTCCACACCGAGAACCAAGGCAAGACGCTGGTTCTCGAAGTGGCGCAGCACCTTGGCGAAAACACCGTGCGTGCCATTGCGATGGACGCCACCGAAGGTCTGGTCCGCGGTCAGGACGTGACCGACACCGGCGACCAGATCCGCGTGCCTGTCGGCAACGCGACCCTGGGCCGCATCATGAACGTCACCGGCGAAGCCGTGGACGAGCAGGGCCCGGTCAACGCGGACAACTCCCGCGCCATTCACGGCGAAGCGCCCGAGTTCGCGGCCCAGTCGACCGAGACCGAGATCCTCGTCACCGGCATCAAGGTCATCGACCTGCTGGCCCCCTACACCAAGGGTGGTAAAATTGGCCTCTTCGGCGGTGCCGGCGTGGGCAAGACCGTTCTCATCATGGAACTGATCAACAACATCGCCAAAGTGCACTCGGGCCTTTCCGTGTTCGCGGGCGTGGGTGAGCGGACCCGTGAGGGCAACGACCTCTACCACGAGATGATCGAATCCGGCGTAATCGTTCCCGACAACCTCGTGGATTCGAAAATTGCGCTGGTCTACGGCCAGATGAACGAACCTCCCGGTGCGCGTATGCGGATCGCCCTGACCGGCCTGACACTGGCCGAGCAGTTCCGCGACGAATCCGGTTCCGACGTTCTGTTCTTCGTCGACAACATCTTCCGCTTCACGCAGGCCGGTTCCGAAGTGTCCGCCCTTCTGGGCCGCATTCCTTCCGCTGTGGGCTACCAGCCGACACTGGCGACCGACATGGGTGTGATGCAGGAGCGTATTGCTTCGACCAAGAACGGCTCGATCACCTCGGTTCAGGCCGTCTACGTTCCCGCGGACGACCTTACCGACCCCGCGCCGGCGACCTCCTTTGCCCACCTCGACGCGACAACGGTTCTCGACCGTTCGATCTCGGAAAAGGGCATCTACCCTGCGGTTGACCCGCTCGGCTCCACCTCGCGTCTGCTTGACCCGCTGATCATCGGCGACGAGCACTACAAGGTGGCGACGGACGTGCAGCAGGTGCTTCAGCGCTACAAATCGCTTCAGGACATCATCGCCATTCTCGGCATGGACGAGTTGAGCGAAGAGGACAAGCTGACCGTGGCCCGCGCCCGTAAGATCGAGCGTTTCCTCAGCCAGCCCTTCGACGTGGCGAAAGTCTTCACCGGCTCCGACGGCGTTCAGGTGCCGCTGGAAGAAACCATCGCGTCCTTCAAGGCCGTGGTTGCCGGTGAGTATGACCACCTGCCCGAAGGTGCCTTCTACATGGTTGGCGGCATCGACGAAGTGAAGGCGAAAGCCGAGAAAATGGCGGCAGACGCCGCTTAAGGAGCGCTGACAATGGCAGACACAATGCAATTCGACCTCGTTTCGCCGGAACGGCGGCTGGCATCGATGCAGGTGACGGCCGTGCAGATTCCGGGCACCGAGGGTGACATGACGGCCATGGCCGATCATGCGCCCACCATCACCACCCTGCGTCCGGGCCTTCTGCGCGTGGAAGGGCCGGAGGGCACGACCGAATACGTCGTGACCGGCGGCTTCGCCGAAATCGGCGGTCAGGGCGGCGTGTCTGTGCTGGCGGAACGTGCCGTGGCGCGTGCCGACATGACGCAGGAGCAGATGGACAGCATGGTGGCAGAGGCGCATGCCGTCTACACCCGCGCCAAGGACAACTGGGAGAATGAGCCCGGTCCCGTGGATGACGCCGCCAAGCTGCTCTCCGATATGGTTGCCGTTGGTGATCACATCGGGTTGTCGAGCAAGCAGCCCAACCTGTAATGCGTTGAAAATTCGTGAAAAGCCCCGCTTCGGCGGGGCTTTTTGCTTTTCTGCCTCTCGCTGCTGCGGCATCATTGTGTTGTGATCAAAAAAAAGCGGGCAGGCTAGGGATATGAAACGACTGCGCAGCCATACCATCGGCGTGGACAACGGCGATGTCATGCTGTTTTCAGAGTTCGAAGACGGCGGTTCGATGTGGACGGGCCATGGCCAGCGTGAACGCCGCCGCCGGATCAATTTTTCCGAACCTTTCCGTGAGCCGCCGCATGTTCAGGTCACGATGTCGCTTTGGGACATCGACGCCAGCACCGTCACCCGCGCCGACATCTGCGCCGAGGCGGTGACCGAGGCAGGCTTTGACATGGTGTTCCGCACATGGGGAGACACCCGCGTCGCACGGGCGCGGCTGGCTTGGTCGGCGATCGGATCACTGGGGGAGGAGGATGACTGGGTCATCGGCTAGGCCCGTCGCTTCGGCGGGAGGGGCCCAGAAGGCGCGGGCGGCCCGTTTGGGCCGGCCCTAGATCACAGCACGAGGCCTAGCTCGCGGCATACATTCCGTCATAGATCGGGCCCAGCGTTTCGGCCTCGAAGAGCGAGGAGACGGAGGTGCCGTTCCAGATGTTCAGGATCGCTTGGGCGAACATCGGCGCGGTGGGCACGATGCGAATGTTCGGCGCTTTCTTGACCGCGGGCGTCGGCGCGATGCTGTCGGTGATGACCAACGATTTCATGACCGAATTGGCCACACGTTCGACAGCCGGGCCAGACATGACGCCGTGGGTGATGTAGGAGTGCACTTCCTTGGCGCCGTTCTCCAACAGCACTTCGGCGGCTTTGCAGAGCGTGCCCGCGGTGTCGCAGATGTCGTCCACGATCAGGCAGGTCTTGCCCTTCACATCGCCGATCACGGTCATCTCGGCCACTTCGCCCGCTTTCTCGCGGCGTTTGTCGACGATCGACAGGGGGGAGTTGATCCGCTTGGCCAGTTCGCGCGCGCGGGCCACACCGCCGACGTCGGGGCTGACGACCATTAGCTCATCCATACGGTCTTTGAAAGCGTCCTTGATATCCAGCGCAAAGATCGGGGAGGCGTAGAGGTTGTCGACCGGAATGTCGAAGAAACCTTGGATCTGCGCGGCGTGCAGGTCCATGGTCAGGATCCGCTCGATCCCGCTGCCGGTCAGCATGTTGGCGACCATTTTGGCGGTGATCGGCGTGCGCGCCTTGGTGCGGCGGTCCTGACGGGCGTAGCCGAAATAGGGCAGCACCGCAGTGACCCGCGCGGCCGAGGACCGGCGCAGCGCGTCGGCCATGATCATCAGTTCCATCAGGTTGTCGTTCGCGGGGTTCGACGTGGGCTGGATGATGAACATATCCTCGCCGCGCACGTTCTCATAAACCTCGACGAAAATCTCGCCGTCGTTGAACCGTTCCACCCGCGCATCAACAAGGCCGACATTGACGCCGCGGTGCAGCGACATGCGCCGCGCGATGGCCTTGGCAAGCGGCATATTGGCATTGCCTGAGATCAGTTTAGGTTCTGAAGTGCGTGGCATAGGGGCTCCGGGGCAGCGGTAGGTTGCAGATTCGTGACGTTGACACCGCTTAGCATGCGCTTACGGTCGGGCAAAGCTGCACCGCCCCCGAAGGAGAGCCAAATGGCCCGGATCGACTATTTTTTCGCAACGCTGTCACCCTATTGCTACCTCGCCGGGAATCGGCTTGAGGCGATTGCCGAAAAGCACGGGGCCGAGATCGTTTACAAACCTTTCGACATCGTTGCTGCGTTCCCGCGTACCGGCGGGCTGCCCCCGGCAGAGCGTCACCCCAGCCGGAATGAATACCGCGCCCAAGACCTGCCGCGGCAGGCGCGCAAGCTGGGCCTGCCGTTCAACCTTAAGCCCGCGCATTGGCCGACGAACGGCGCGCCCGCGGCCTATGCGGTGATCGCGGCGCAGAATGCGGGCGGGGGCGATTTGGGCAAGCTGACCCATGCCATCACCCGCGCGGTCTGGGCCGAGGAAAAGGACATCGGCCATGACGATGTGGTCCGGGCCTGCTTGAGCGAGGCGGGGTTCGATCCGGCTCTGGCCGACAGCGGGTTGCTACAAGGCGCCGAGACCTATGCCGCGAACCTTGAAGAGGCTGTGGCGCAGGGTGTCTTTGGCGCGCCGTTCTATATCGTCGGGGATCAGAAGTTTTGGGGGCAGGACCGTTTGGAAGACCTCGATCTGCACCTCGGGGGCAAGCTGTGATTCCAGAGATTAACGCGCGTCGATTTGGTCACGGCCCGCGCCCGGCTTTGGCGATCCATTGCTCGCTGGCGCATTCCGGCGCGTGGCGGGGAATCGGGGCGGCGCTGTCGGATGAGCTGACCCTGCGCGCTTTCGATCTGCCGATGCACGGGCGGTCGGGCGATTGGGACGGGCAGGGCAATATCCACGACGTGGCGACCGAGATGGCGCTGAGCCTGCTCGAAGCGCCGATGGACCTGATCGGCCATTCCTTTGGCGCAACCGTGGCAATGCGGTTGGCGATCGAACATCCCGAACTGGTGCGCAGCATCACGCTGATCGAGCCTGTCTATTTCGCCGCCGCCAAACAGGATGACCCTGAGGCGATGGCCGAATACAACGAGCAGAACGCGGCCTTTGAGGCGGCTTTGGACGGGGGCGACGCGGAAACCGCCGCGCGGCTCTTCAACCGCGTTTGGGGCGATGGCACGAAATGGGATGAAATCCCCGAGCCGACCCGCGCCTATATGGTCGATCGCATCGGCTTCATCCCCGCCTCTTCGCCCTTCTTGGGGGAGGATAGCGCTGGTTTGCTGGCGCCGGGTATGTTCGAGCGTGCGTCGATGCCCGCGCTTTTGGTCGAAGGCAGCGCCTCTCCCAAAGCGGCACATGCGATCAACGCGTCGCTGATGCGCCGCTTGCCGGACGCGCGGCGCGTCTCGGTCGAGGGAGCAGGGCATATGGTTCCCATCACCCATGCCGCCGAGGTCGCCGAAGCGATCCTTGATTTCCTGAAGGACGTGCCGCTGGCGTGAACGTTTAGAAGTGGCTCAGGAACTGGTCGATCTGTTCACGGCTGATCGACCAGTCGCAGACCATGCGCGCCGCGACCCTCTCGTCATCGTCGCCGTCCAGCGTGCCGTCCCACAGATAATAGCGCGCGCCTGCTTCATGTAGCTTGCGGTGAATGGCGCGGGGGAAGCGGGCGAAGATCATGTTCGCCGCAGGCGCATGAAGGAATTCCGCCCCCGCCGCGCGCAGCCCTTGGGCAAGATGGGCGGCATTGGCGTTGGCCGCCTTGGCTGTTTCCAACCATGTGCCATCTGCAAGGTAGCCCGCCATCTGGGCTGAGAGATACCGATGTTTGGAGAAGAGATGCGCCCCGCGCTTGCGGCGCAATTCGAACTCCCACGCCTTCTTGGGGTCGAAGAAGACCACGGCTTCGACACCCATGCAGCCGTTCTTGGTGCCGCCAAAGCTCACCACATCGACGCCCGACTTCCACGTCATCTCAGCCGGGGTGCAGCCCAAGGCCACCAGCGCATTGGCAAAACGCGCGCCGTCCATATGGACGGGCAGGTCGTATTCCTTGGCCACTGCGGTCAGCGCGCGCAGCTCTTCAAGGCTGTGCACCCCGCCGCGTTCTGTGACTTGCGTGATCGACACCGGACCGCGTTGCGGCGTGTGCACATCGCCCGCCACCCGCGCGACGATGGCGCGGCGCAGGGCCTCGGGGGTCATCTTGTCTTCGGTCTCCACCAGCGTCAGCTTGGCCGCGCCTGCGTAGAACTCGGGCGCGTTGCACTCATCCTCTTCGATATGCGCGACCTTGGAACAGAAGATCGTCTGCCACGGCTGGGTGTAGCAGGCCAGCGCCAGCGCATTGGCCGCGGTGCCGGTGGCAACGAGGTAGACCTCGGCTTCTGGCGCCTCGAACTGCTGCCTGATTTGGTCGCGGACCTCATCCATGATCGGGTCTTTGCCGTAGGGCATCGCATAATCGGTATTTGCGGCGATCATGCGCTCCATCACCTTGGGGTGGACGGGACCGGCGTTGTCAGAGGCGAAAAACATCAGGTGGGCTCCTCAATAATATGGTCTTCCCATTCTTCGAACGGGGTATCAAATTCGGACACGGTATCAAATTGCACGCTGACCCCGGCGTCATGCACGCTGTCCGGCGTGCCGGTCTTGAGCGGGTGCCACTCGGGCAGGGGCTTGCCCTCCCAAAGCAGGCGGTAAGCGCAGGTCTGCGGCATCCAATAGGCGTGGGTATCAAGATTGTCGGGGCGCAGCACGATGCAGTCGGGCACGAATTCATGCCGGTTCTCGTAATGCACGCAGCGGCAGCTGCTGTCGTCGAGCAGGCGACAGGCCACGCGGGTCAGGGCCACTTCGCCGCTGTCTTCGTCTTCGAGCTTGTTGAGGCAGCATTTGCCGCAACCGTCGCAGAGCGCTTCCCATTCGGTCTGGGACATCTCCGTCAGGGGTTTCTTCTCCCAGAACTTCGGGGTCAGGCCCTTGCGGGGGATCGGATCGCTCATAACGCCGCCAGAATGGTCCGGGCGCGGTCGCAGTCCTGCCCCATCTGGGTGATCAGCGCATCGAGGCTGTCAAACTTCTCTTCGCCGCGCAGATGTTCGACCAGCCCGACCGAGAGCGGCGCGCCATAAAGGTCGCCTTTGAAGTCAAAGACATAGGTCTCGATATTGGCTTTGTTCTCACCGAACATCGGACGGGTGCCGATGCTGGCCGCACCGTGATAGCTGCCCTTATGCGGCCCCTCCAGCACGTCAACCAGCACGGCATAGACGCCAAAGGCGGGCGGGTGCAGGCCGTCGATGGACATATTCGCGGTGGGAAAGCCCAACTCGCGGCCACGCTGCTCGCCCGAGATCACCGGCCCATCAATGCGGTGCCAATGGCCCAGCATGGCGGCGGCCTCACGCGGCGCGCCGCGGGTCAGTGCCTCGCGGATGGCGGTGGAGGATACGGTCAGCTTATCGCGCGCCATCAGCGGGGCGATGGTGACGCCAAAGCCATATTGCGCGCCGAAGCGGACCAGATCTTCGGCCGTGCCTTCGCGGCCCTTGCCAAAGCAGAAGTCAGCTCCGACGACCACATGGGCCAGCCCCAGCCCTTCATGCAGCACGTCGCGGGCAAAAGCCTCGGGCGAGAGGCCCGCCAGCGTGCTGTTGAAGGCCAGTTCATAGAGCCGTTTGACGCCGATCTTTTCCAGCCGATGCGCGCGGGCCTCGCGCCCCATCAGGCGAAAGGGCGGGGCGTCGGGAGCGAAATATTCGCGGGGATGCGGCTCAAAGGTGACGACGCCGAGCGGCGCGTCGGGGGCCGCCTGCTGCGCCAGTTCGATCACCGACCGGTGGCCAAGGTGGACGCCATCGAAATTGCCGATCGCGGCGGTGGCACCGCGATCTGGCAGGTCGACGAATTGATAATCTCGGATGATCCGCATGCGCCTTGCCTAGCCGTGCAGCGGGGCAAGAGCAAGATGCACAGGCGGCGAAAACCGCCCGGTCAGTCGAGCTTGGCCGAGGGGGCGAGGACTGTGGCCTCTCCGGCCAGCACGGGTTTGCCGTCGACCGTACAGCGGCAGTCCATTTTGACGCGGCGCTTGGCGATGTCCATGTCGGTCACGGTGACTTCGGCCAGCACCATATCGCCGGGGCGCACGGGGCCGAGGAACTTGAGCGATTGCCCGAGGTAGATCGTGCCATGACCGGGCAGCTGTTCCCCGATCACCGCCGAGATCAGCCCGGCGGTCAGCATCCCATGGGCGATGCGCCCCTCGAATATCGTCTCGCGGGCATAGTCGTCATCCAGATGCACGGGGTTGCGGTCGGTCGAGACCTGCGCGAAAAGTTCGATATCCATATCGGTCACGACTTTGCGCAGATGGCGCGACATGCCGATTTCGATATCTTCGATACAGATCGTCCCGCGTGGCATATTGTCCAACATGACGGCTCCTTGGTAACAAAGTGACGCTAGGATGCGCCGAGTTGCAACTTTATTACTTCGCAGGCGCAGAAAATCAAGCTCTTTCTGGGTTAGCGCAGGAATCCGATGGCATAGGTCGGGGCCGATGCTTCGCGGTCGAGATAGGCGCGGAGCTTGGCTTCGTCAGGCTGCTCGGTCGTGGCGGTTTCCGCGGCGGCCAGCCCCCCGGTGATGAAGAGCGAATCGATCCCTTCGTCCATCGCGCCTTTGACATCCGTCAGGATGCCATCGCCGATGGCAAGGATGCGATTGTCGGGGATGTCGACCTCAAGCGCGGCAAGACGGCGGCGGGCGAGGTCATAGATCGGGGCATGCGGCTTGCCGAAATAGAGGCTTTCGCCCCCCATTTCCGTATAGAGCGCAGCCAGCGCCCCGGCGCACCATTCGCGCACCTCGCCCCGGTCGACCACGATATCGGGGTTAGCACAGAGCAGCTTCAGCCCGCGGGCGATGGCCTGCTCAAACTCGGGGCGCATGACTTCCGGGTCAGCCATGGCATCGCCGGGGCCGGTGCAGACGATGCCCTCGGCCTGCGCCAGCGGGACGGTCTCAATCTCGACTGGGTCTTTCAGGATGGTCAGCGGCTCGAAAAACTTGCGCTCTCCGGGGTGGCCGATGAACCAGACCTTTTCGCCCACGGCCCCCCGGAACATCGCCGACCGCGCGGAATCGCCGGAGGTGGCGATGCTGTCCCATGCGTCTTGCGGCACGCCAAATTGCTGCAACTGTTTCTCCACGCCATCACGGGGGCGGGGGGAGTTGGTGACCAAGACGACCTTGCCGCCGGTCTTGCGATAGGCCTGCAAGGCCGCAACCGCCGCCGGCAGCGCTTTGCGCCCATCATGCACGCAGCCCCAAAGATCGACGAAAAGCGCGTCATATTGATCGGATACGTCGGGCAGGGCAGAGATAATGCGGGTCATGGGGCGGCCTTTCAAAAAGTGAGGGCGGGCACTGGGCCCGCCCGATTGGCTTACATCTTGAGGTTCGGGATGATCTGCTTTTTACGGCTCATCACACCGGGCAGCACGACCGTGTCGCCGGAGACCTCAGCGCCAAAGCTCTGCTCGGCGATATGTTTGACCATGTCGTTGGGCACCAAAAGGGTCGCCTCTTCTTTCAGAATGTCGACGATGAACAAAAGCACCTGCGCGGCACCGTCGGCTTCGGCCACTTTAGGCATCTCGGCCATCAGCGCGTCCTTGCGCTCCAACAGCGGCGCGGGGGAGGTGGTTTCCAACACGCTCACGCGCAGGTTGGTGCCGTCAAGGTCAAAGCCCTTGCTGTCCATGCGCAGCAGTTCCGCTTCGCTGAAGGAGGACACATCGGATTTCGCGGCGAACATTTCGGCCGCGTAATCCGTGATATCGACGCCGAGATCCTGCGCGATGTCATGGGCGATAGCGCGGTCTTCTTGGGTGGTGGTGGGGCTGCGGAACTCAAGCGTGTCCGACAGGATGCAGGACAGGGCCGCGGCCTTTACCCCGCGCGGGGCCTGCGCCCAATCCTTGCCGATCATTTTGTACATGATCGTCGCGGTGCAGGCGAGCGGCTGGATGTTGATCTCGATCGGGCCGCGTGTCTCAAGCCCTGCCACCAGACGGTGGTGGTCGATGATGCCGGTGATGTCGGCGTCATTGATGTTGTCGGGCAGTTCGGCGGGGTTGTTGGTGTCGACGATGACAACCTTGGTGTCGGCCTCAAGCTCGGTCAGGATTTCGGGCTTTTCGAGGTCCCATTTGTCGAGCACGAAGAGCGCTTCGGTATTCGGCTCGCCCAGCAGGACGGGTTTGGCGGGGATGCCTTTGATCTCATTAAGATACCATGCCCAAACGATCGGGCTGCCGGTGCTGTCGGTGTCGGGGGATTTATGGCCAAAAACAAGCGTTGTCATGGGGCGGTCCTGTCTGTTCGGGTGGATTTGCGCGCCTTATAGCAGGTTGAATAGGCTTGTCACCTGCGCGCGCTGCAATGCGGCATTGCGCGGCACTTTCAGGCGCCGCCGCCCTTTGCATAGCGCCGCGCGATGGGGCAAGTTGCGCGCCATGAGCAATCCGCGCGAAACCGATCTTTACCCACCGATCAAAGCCTTCCTTGAGGATCAGGGCTATGTGGTGAAGGCCGAGGTCGGCGCGGCGGATGTGGTGGCCGTGCGCGGGGCAGAGCCGCCGGTAGTGGTCGAGTTGAAGCTCGGCTTTTCGCTGGCGCTGTTTCATCAATGTCTGGCGCGGCTGAAAGTGGCGGATGATGTCTACCTTGCCGTGGCGCGCCAACCGGGCAAGCGCTTTGCCAAGGCGGTGAAGGACAACGTCACGCTGGCCCGGCGGCTGGGGCTGGGGCTGATCACCGTGCGGCTGTCGGATGGGCTGGTCGAGGTGCATTGCGATCCCGGTCCCTATGCGGCGCGCAAGAATGCCAAACGGGCAGCGCTGCTCTTGCGAGAGTTTGCCCGGCGGCAGGGGGATCCGAACGACGGCGGCCAGACCCGGGCGGGACTGGTGACGGCCTACCGACAGGATGCGCTGAAACTCGCGGTCTACCTCTTCGAAGCGGGCGCCAGCAAAGGCGCGGATGTGGCCCGGGCGACTGGCGTCTCGGCGGCGACCCGCATGATGCGGGACGATCACTATGGTTGGTTTGAAAAGGTCGACAAAGGCATATACGGGCTGACCCCAAAGGGGGCCGAGGCTCTCGCGACTGCGGGGCGCATTTTAGGGGCCGAATAATGGTTCCAATGCGCTCAAAATTTTTCAACGCCGTTGTTGACAGGCCGCGGGCCGCTCCTTAGCTATGCATCGTTATCACTCACATGGGTCGAGTGCTAACGGCTGCACCCCTCGCCCGGAGGGGGTGGCTTGGAAGAGTAACTTTGAGCCTTAAGGAGCTGCAAAGATGGCATTGAAACCGCTTCATGACCGTGTGCTGGTCAAGCGCACAGAAAGCGAAGAGAAAACCGCCGGCGGGCTGATCATCCCCGATTCCGCCAAGGAAAAGCCTTCCGAAGGTGAAGTCGTGGCTGTCGGCACTGGCGCCCGCAAAGACAACGGCGAGCTGATCGAAATGGCCGTCGCACCCGGCGACAAAATCCTGTTCGGCAAGTGGTCCGGCACAGAGGTCACCGTCGACGGCGAAGAAATGCTGATGATGAAAGAAAGCGACATCATGGGGATCATCGCGTAAGCCACTCGGCTTGCCGACCCTTTGAAGACGCTGACATCAATCCAAGATTTTAGGAGAAGACAACATGGCTGCTAAGGACGTCAAATTTGACACCGATGCCCGCAACCGGATGCTCAAGGGTGTGAACATCCTTGCCGATGCGGTGAAAGTCACACTCGGCCCCAAAGGCCGGAACGTGGTTCTGGACAAATCCTTCGGCGCGCCGCGCATCACCAAAGACGGTGTATCCGTGGCGAAGGAAATCGAACTGGAAGACAAGTTCGAGAACATGGGCGCGCAGATGGTCAAGGAAGTCGCTTCCCGGACCAACGACGAAGCCGGTGACGGCACCACCACCGCGACCGTTCTGGCCCAAGCCATCGTGCGCGAAGGCATGAAATCGGTTGCCGCTGGCATGAACCCGATGGACCTCAAGCGCGGCATCGATCTGGCGACTGCCAAGGTCGTCGACGCGATCAAAGCCGCGGCACGCGACGTGTCCGACAGCGACGAAGTCGCGCAGGTTGGCACCATCTCCGCCAACGGTGAGCGTGAAATCGGCCGCCAGATCGCGGACGCGATGCAGAAAGTCGGCAACGAAGGTGTGATCACCGTCGAAGAGAACAAAGGTCTGGAAACCGAGACCGATGTCGTCGAAGGCATGCAGTTCGACCGTGGCTACCTGAGCCCCTATTTCGTCACCAACTCCGACAAGATGACTGTCGAGCTGGAAGACGCGATCATCCTGCTGCACGAGAAGAAACTGTCGAGCCTTCAGCCGATGGTGCCGCTGCTCGAGCAGGTCATCCAGTCCCAGAAGCCGCTTCTGATCATCGCCGAAGACGTCGAGGGCGAAGCCCTGGCGACCCTCGTCGTGAACAAGCTGCGTGGCGGTCTGAAAATTGCTGCTGTGAAGGCACCGGGCTTCGGTGACCGCCGCAAAGCGATGCTGCAAGACCTCGCGATCCTGACCGGTGGTCAAGTGATCTCCGAAGACCTCGGCATGAAGCTCGAGTCCGTGACCATGGACATGCTGGGTTCGGCCAAGAAAGTGTCGATCACCAAAGACGAGACCACCGTTGTTGACGGCGCTGGCGAGAAGGCCGAGATCGAAGCCCGCGTTGCTCAGATCCGCAACCAGATCGAAGAGACCACCTCCGACTACGACCGTGAGAAGCTGCAAGAACGCGTTGCCAAACTGGCAGGCGGTGTTGCCGTGATCCGCGTTGGCGGCATGACCGAAGTCGAAGTGAAAGAGCGCAAGGACCGCGTCGATGACGCGCTGAACGCGACACGTGCCGCTGTTCAAGAAGGCATCGTCGTTGGCGGTGGTGTGGCTCTGGTTCAAGGCGCCAAGAAGCTGGAAGGCCTCACAGGCGACAACAACGACCAGAACGTCGGTATCTCCATCGTCCGCAAGGCGCTGGAAGCACCGCTGCGTCAGATCGCTGAGAACGCTGGTGTGGACGGTTCGGTTGTGGCCGGCAAAATCCGCGAAAGCGACGACCTGAAGTTCGGCTTCAACGCACAGACCGAAGAATATGGTGACATGTTCTCCTTCGGCGTCATCGACCCGGCGAAAGTGGTGCGCACCGCACTGCAAGACGCAGCTTCAATCGCAGGTCTGCTGATCACCACCGAAGCGATGGTTGCCGACAAGCCCGCCAAAGAGGGCGCAGCCCCCGCAGGCGGCATGCCCGACATGGGCGGCATGGGCGGCATGATGTAAGCCAGCCGTTTCGGCTAAGGTTCCGGAGGCGCGCCAGCAATGGCGCGCCTCTTTTCGTTTCGGGAGGCTTTGACTGGCGGTTAACCGGTTCTCATCGGCCTAACTGGGCAGCTCCACAATCCGCGCGTAGGTGTTCAACATGTCGAGCGCATTGGCAAAGGTCTCTGACGGGTTCTCCTTCACGATATAGCCTGCGACATTCTTGCTATAGGCCGATTGCACATCCGTGGGCATGTCGGAGGTCGTGAAGACAAAGACCACCATACGCTCCAAGGCGGGATCGGCCCGAACGACCTCCAGGAACTCAAGCCCGCCCATGCGCGGCATATTGAGGTCGAGCGTGATGATATAGGGCGGCAATCGCCCGTGCCGTTTCACTTCCTCCGCCAGAAACTCAAGCGCTTGCTGGCCGTCATGGCAAACCGCCGTCTCATTGACAATTTTCAATTTGCGCATCGCCCGTTGCATGGCCATCACGCTGACTTTGTCGTCATCGACGATAAGAAATTTCGCGGGCGTCGTTTTCATCCGATATTCCTTTCCGACTGCTGTCACGCCGCGGCCGCCACGGGCAGGGGTTGATGCGTTTGAGGTACCAGTGGAAGCTCAACCACAAAGGTCGCGCCGCGCCCTTTGTCAGGGTCGGAAAATAGCGTGACCTTGCCTTTTTGGTGGGCCGCAAGCTTGTTTACGATGGCGAGGCCCAAGCCGCTCCCCTCAACCTCATCGCGGGGTTTAAGGGTTTGAAAGAGTTCAAATATCTTTTGCTGATGCCGAAGCTCTATCCCCGGCCCATCATCGCGGACGGTCAAGACAAGGTGGTCCTGCCGACGCTGCGCACTGATATGGATCGTCCCATGATCCCGGTCATGGTGTTTGATCGCATTCGAGATGAGATTGCCCAAAATCTGCTGCAAGGGGGTGAGCTGCGCGTCGACGACCTGCTCCGCCCCGGTAAAGGTGATTTTGAAACGGCCTTCGGTATCGATGTAGCGGGCGAGCTCCGTCACTAAGCGGCCAAGATGGACAGGCTCCGGCGCAGGCTGGTCCTGCCCGGCGCGAGCGTAGTCCAAAAGATCGGCCAAAAGACGGTTCAGCCGGTCAATCCGTTGTTGAGACATCAGCAAATAGCTTCGGCTTTCGGCACTTAGCGCGTTGTCTTCATCCTCCAGCACCCAAAGGCTCAATTCATGCACCGCCCGGAGGGGCGACCGCAGGTCGTGCGCAGCGACATAGGCGAATTTCTCCAACTCGATATTCGAGCGCCGAAGCTCCTCCGCCGTGGTGCGGAAGACGGTTAATGCGCGCGCCATCTCTCCAAGCTCGTCGCGCCCTCTCACGGTAATCGGATGGTCGAGATCCCCCCGAACGATCGCGGTCACGGAATCGGTCAAGCGTCTGATCCGGCGGTTAAACTGCCGTTCGATAACCAAGCCGTTTGCCATCGCAATCACGAGAAAGGCGCAGGCCATGGTGAGACCCACGGTCCAAATGACTTGGCTGATGGTATCACGCAGGGCCTGCGTCGCAGCATCCACCCGCTCTAGGGTATTCTGGGTCAGATCGGAGGAGATATCGGAAATTTCCACGATCATGGGAAGGTGTTCGGCTTGCAGCCTTTCGAAGCTATTATTGAACCGCAGCCGGGCCATTGTATGGGCAAAGAACCCTGTTTCGGGACGAAGCAGCAGGTCGCGCAACGCGTCAATTTGGCGGGCAAGTGACCGCCTGCTTGCGGTTTCGTGAATGCGCGGTAAGCGGGCTATGGCATCCTGGAAATGTTCTTCGACAAGTAGTTTCGCGCGCGCGAGTTGAAGGGGTTGGTTCTGTAGCCCTTGCGACATGACGATATTGATCAGCGTGTCGAGACTGAGCCGAATGTCATTCAAATTGACCGCACTTAACAACAATTCGGGAAAGCGGGACGTAGGATTTTGAAGCTGGCCGGAATCCGAAGTCCTAAGGGCTTCGGCCAGCAAAGCTTCGGTTTGCCTAGAAAGCCGATAGGCCAGATCGTCGATAATGAGGTGACTTTGCTCTTGAATTTGCTCGACAACATCGAGGGTTGAGACGATTTGCGCCTCCACGCCCCGCATCTCCTGAAGGCTGACTACTGTCGCATCCGTCGCACGCCGTGCCATCTGCAAACGCTGTTCCAGCCGGGCGGCCAAGGGCGGCGCGATCTCGGACGTCGACAGATCATCTAAAAGTTTGGAGATTTCGCTGATCTTTGTCCCAATTTCCTGCCCAAGGACTGATGGCGAAGCGGTGGTATCTCGCTGATTTAACTGTTCAATCGAAAGGAATACACCATTCAAAGACCGCTCAATCTGCTGGAAAATAGCCAACATCGGTAGCGCCGATTGGCTTAGATGAGCATGACTGGCCAAAACAGCGCGCATTTGCCCCGTAGCAACCCACCCGGCTAGGCCGATGATGCCCGCAACGAGCAGAAAAGCGGCCCTGAGACGGGTGCTGATACGGCTGCCGAAAAGCTGCAGGAGGCGCCAAGGGGGGTGCATCGTTTTCATACCTTGTGAATAGCCGTGACCGATTAACGCAATGTTAATCGCCGTCGCCCTAAAACCAGCGCCATGACAGCGGGAAGGGGTCATGCCCCGGCGTATTAGAGGATCGAATCGTGTCAAGCGGCCGCAGGTTAACAAGGCGAACGGTTTCAATCGGATTGGGCGCCGGTTTGAGCACGCTGATCGCCGCTCCGGCACTCGGTGAGGCGATTGATATAAAGGTGGCCGCGCAGGCTCGCGAATTGGGGGGGAACGCCAAGACGCTTTCGGTGCTGTTGCCTGCAGGGTCGCGGGCCAATCTCGCGCCGGTTGCAAAGGCCTTTACAGAACGGACCGGGGTCGCGGTCGACCTGCAAGAAGTGCATGTAGATCAGATCAACGCGGAACTGATGCTTAATAGTGTGCTCGGGGAGGCGCGATATGACGTTGCTTTGCCCGCGACTTTTGGTGTCGCAGATCTGGTGGCCGCGGGGGCGGTCCATGCTTTGGATGGCTTCGCCGCACGCTATGAACCGCCGGGGTTTCGCGACCCTATGCTTTATCAAGAAGGGGATAGGTTCGACGGTAAAACTTATGGATTTCAAACGGATGGCGACGCCTATTTGATGTTCTACCATCGCGAGATGTTGCGCGATCCGCATGACCAAGCGCGCTACGCCGATCGTTTCGGCTATCCACTTGTTCAGCCAGAAACTTGGCAGGAACTGGACCGGCAAATCCGGTTCTTTCATGCACCAGAGGCCGGTCGATATGGCGGACTGTTGTTCCGCACGCCGGGGTATCTCGCATGGGAATGGTGGGTGCGGTTTCACGCCAAGGGCTATTGGCCTTTGTCCCCCGATATGACGCCGCAAATTGCAGATGACCCGGGTGTCGCGGCGCTGGAAGAGTTGATCGCGATCACGGACTGCCTTGCCCCCGAAACTTCGAGCCTGGGGCTGTTTGGAAATTGGGCGCGATACGCGAAGGGTGATGTCTATTGCAATATCGGCTGGGGCGGAACGCAGAAATACCTTAACTCTCGTCGATCATCGATGCGCGGACGGATGTTTTACGGGCCAACCCCCGGAGGGCAGGTGGGGGAGGAACTGCTCGAAATGCCCTATTTTAATTGGGGATGGAGCTTTGTCATCAGCGCGGCATCGATGCAGAAAGAACTCGCCTATCTATTCGCGCTCTTCGCGGTCACGCCAGCAATGTCGACACTTGCCGTTCGGCAGCCGGATGGGTTTTTCGACCCTTTTCGTAATGAGCACTACAGTGATCCGGGAGTGGAGACGGCCTATTCAAAGCCCTTTCTGGAGGTGCATCGCGCGGCGCTTAAAAGGGCGATTCCCGATTTCTATTTGAAAGGGCAATCTGAGTATTTCCAAACATTGGGGAGGGGATTGGATAAGGCCCTTCAGGGTGAGGTTTCGCCGAAAATGGCCCTGACCCGGGTGGCACAGCAATGGCAGTTGATCACCAGCCGGGTTGGACGCGAAAGGCAAATACAAAGGTGGGCGCGCCTGCGAGCGAAATATCCGCCCAATGCGCGTCGATTGCTACGGGATATCGCTTGATGGAACCTTTGGTTTTAATTCGGGTTAGCAGGGCGTTTTGCTCATGCGCTGATCGCAGGGAGGTCGCGATATGACGCAGCGGCTGGTAAGGTTACCTGCCGACCATGAGCTACCTTCGCGCGAAGAGCCGCAGCCTCTCGGGCCTGATGCAGAGGAGTTTATCCATCTGGTAAGTCACGATCTGCGCGGCTCCATTCGCGCGCTGTTGGAACTGCCTGAATGGATCGCCGAGGATATTGAGGACGCGGGACTGGAGGTAAGCGCTTCGGTCCACAGTTCCATCGCCTTGATGAAGCGGCACACGCGGCGGTTGGATCGGATGTTAGTCGACCTGCTTCAATACTCGCGCGCCGGAAGGGGGCGCAATGCGACCGTGCTTGAGCTTCGTCAGGCCTTTGATGCCGCGTTGGAGGAAGTCGGGCCGCCCAGTGGTTTCCGGGTTGATCATTACTTCGGGTGCGACTCTTTCGTCGTTGACGATCAGGACCTGCACTCGCTTTTCGTGGCGTTGATTGGAAACGCGATCAAGCATCATGATCGGTTTTCCGGGCGGGTCGAGGTAGTGGTAAAAAACGAAGGGGAGGCCATGATGCTCACCGTTTCCGATGATGGGCCGGGAATACCTTCGCGTTATCGTGAGCGTGTCTTCCAGCCGATGACCACTTTGCGGTCGCGCGATGAGGTTGAAGGGTCGGGCTTGGGGCTGGCCTTGGTTAGCAAAATCGCGGCGGCTTATGGGGGCCATGCCTGTTTGGTATCCACCGGTGCTGGGCGCGGTGCGACTGTATCCGTGCGTTTGGAGGGCGTGGCTATGACATAGCATAGGTGAAACCCGGGGAGCCAAGGAACCCCTCTGCCGCCACTATCGAATTGCAGCGCGCGTACCGCCTTATCTTATCACAGCATTCACTGCGAAGGAGGAGATCATCACGTCACAGTTAGAACCTTGTGCAAAAGGCATTCCGCGCTTGGCGCGGCTCGAGAGTGAGGCTAAGCGAGAGGCCATGCAGCTTTTCCTTCTTTCCGCCCTCACCATGTGCGCCTTTGCGGCGAACTCAATTTTGACCCGGATGGCGGTGGACGGCGGGCATATCGATCCGGCGGGCTTTGCCCTTGTGCGGGTCGGTGCGGGGGCATTGGTTTTGGCCATCTTGGTTGCGCTGCGGGGTGGACGGCTGTCGCTTTTGCGGCGCAACAGGATCGGCGGAGCCGTGAGCCTCGCTGTCTATATGATCGGGTTCAGTCTGGCGTATCTGACGTTGGACGCGGGGCTCGGGGCGCTCATCCTTTTTGGCGTGGTGCAGATTACCATGTTCACCTACGCCGCTTTGACCGGCGCGGCGCCCACCGCGCGGCAGATTACAGGGGCTGCGGCGGCTTTTGCGGGATTGGTTTTGGTCCTCTGGCCGGATGGGCAGGGTTCCACTGATCCAATCGGCGCCGGGCTGATGGTTCTGGCGGGGATCGGCTGGGCCGCCTATACGATCATCGGTCGCACATCGGGCGATCCGCTGGCGGCGACTTCGGCAAACTTTTTGCTGTGTTTGCCGTTCATGCTCATCCTGCCCACTTTTTCGGGGGCGCATTTCAGCCTGACGGGGCTTTTGTTGGGCGCGCTTTGCGGCGGGGTGACCTCGGGGCTTGGCTATGCCCTGTGGTATGCGGTGCTGACGCGGATCGACGGGGGCACGGCGGCGGTGGCGCAGCTAAGCGTGCCGATCATCGCCATCCTCGCCGGGGTGCTGCTCTTGGGTGAGCCGCTGAGTCTGACGCTGGTCATCGCGACGGCCTTGGTTCTGGGCGGGATCGCTTGGGCGATCAGCGCAAAATCGGCTCCAAAGGATCGTAGGTGATCGCCGCCTCCGTTGGGCCAAAAGCGACCGTGCCGAGGCTGCCGGGCTTGTGGGGGACTTGTGCCAGTTCCGCCTGGGTGACCCATCGATGCCGCGTGACGATGGCCTCCCGGTCTTGCCAACCGGGGGCGATTTGGGCGGATCCGAGGATGTGGCATCTGAAATAGATATCCACCTGATGGAAATCGCCGCCGGGGTCGTGGAACTCATTGACCAAACAGGGCGCGCCGACAGAGATCGTGAGGCCCGTTTCCTCAAACACCTCGCGGCGCAGGTTGTCGGGGAGGGAGGCGCCGGCCTCCACCCCGCCGCCGGGGGCGCACATCAGGCCCAGCCGATCATCGGCATAGGCGTTGACCAGCAGCAGCCGGTCTTCGTGCAGCAGCACGGCGCGGGCGGCCAATCGAGGGCAGGGTCGGGGCATCGGCATACTTTCGTCAGGTAACGCGCCAAGACCATTTCACAGTCGGGGCAATCAGTCTATCTGGGGGGCATGATGAGATTTTTCACTCTGCTGATTGCCGCGATCTGCTTGGCGATCCCCCTGCCTGCCGCGGCCGAAAACGCAGCGGGGCGCTGTGTGGTTTTGCTCCATGGGCTGGCTAGGACCGAGATGTCTTTTGCCGTGATGGAAGCGGCTTTGGCCGCCGAAGGCTACCGCGTGGTGCGCCCGGGCTACCCTTCGACTGAGGCCAATATCGCGGAATTGGCGAAACAGACCCTGCCGCGCGCAATTGAGGCCTGCGGCACTGCGCAGATCGATTTCGTGACTCATTCCATGGGCGGTATTTTGGTGCGCAAATGGGTGGCCGAGGCCGGTGCCGACCGGGTCGGGCGCGTGGTGATGCTGGGGCCGCCCAATCACGGCAGCGAGGTGGTGGACGAATTGGTCGAGAACCCTGCGTTCGAATGGTTGAACGGGCCCGCCGGGGCCGAGATCGGCACCGATGATGCGGCCTTGCCGAACCAATTGCCGCCGGTCCCTTTCGAGTTGGGCGTGATTGCTGGCTCACAGTCGCTAAACCCCTATTTTTCAAGCCTTTTGCCGGGGCCGGATGATGGAAAGGTCTCGGTCGCTTCGACCCGTGTGGCGGGGATGAAAGACCATATCGTCTTGCCGGTGACCCATACCTTCATGATGAACAACCCGCGCGTCATCGCCCAGACCATGGCCTTTCTGAAAACCGGCAGTTTTGATCGGTCGATGACTTTTATCGATGGCGTCCTGAATGCGATCGGCTGCCCGGAAGCGGGCTGCCTGCCGGGGGTGGGAGGGGACGATGCCAAACCTTGATCTCGTCAATGCGGAGGTGCTTCACCCCGAGGGGCTGAGCCGCGCGCCGTTGTCTTTTGCCGACGGGGTGATTGCCGATGCCCCGGTCGGGCGGCCTATTGATCTGACTGGCTTTCAAGTCTTGCCGGGGATCGTCGATCTGCATGGCGACGCGTTCGAGCGGCATCTGGCTCCGCGTCGCGGGGCGATGAAGCAACTGTCCGAAGGGTTGGTCGCGGCGGAGGCGGAGCTTGCGGCGAATGGCATGACCACCGCGGTTTTGGCGCAATTCGTCAGCTGGGAAGGCGGGCTGCGGGGGCTGGCGTTCGCCGATCAGGTCTTTAGCGGCATCCGCGACACCGCGCCGGAATTGGTCACCGACATCCGCCCGCAGCTTCGGTTTGAGACCCATATGCTCGACCTTTACGACAGTCTGCCGCAGCGCATGGCGGATTGGGGCGTGGGCTATGTGGTGTTCAACGATCACCTGCCGCATGATCGTTTGGCGGCGGGCAAGACCCCAAAACGGCTGGTCGGGCAGGCGCTGAAGGCCGGGCGCAGCCCGGAGAGCCATTTGGCACAGATGCAGGAGATGCACGCGCGGCGCGATGAGGTGCCCGCGGCCTTGGACCGACTCTGCGCGGAACTGGCGCAGCGTGGCGTTAAAATGGGCAGCCATGATGACCAGACCGCCGAGGGCCGCGCCCTTTGGCGGGCGCGGGGCGTGACGCTGGCGGAATTCCCCGAGACGCAGGAGGCCGCCGAGGCCGCGCATCGGGCGGGGGATGCGGTCATCATGGGCGCGCCCAATGTGGTGCGCGGCGGGTCGCATAACGGCAACCTTTCGGCGCTGGACCTGATCAGCATGGGGCTCTGTCACGCGCTGGCGTCGGATTACCATTACCCCTCGCCGCGCCGCGCCGCCTTGATGCTGGCGCAGAGCGGATTGCTGGACCTTGCAGGCGCTTGGGCGCTTGTCTCATCGGGGCCGGCGCAGGTGTTGGGGCTTTCGGATCGCGGCACGCTGGCGCCGGGCAAACGTGCCGATATCGTGGTGTTGGACAAGGTCACGGGCCGGGTCGCCGCCACTTTCGCGGCGGGGCAGGTGAGCTTCATGTCCGGCGCGGTGGCGGAACGGTTCTTTGGCTGACCTCAGCCGCGGGTGATCTGGTTTACATGACCCATCTTGCGGCCCGGTTTGACCTCGGCCTTGCCGTAGAGATGCAGCGCGGTGTCGCGGGCGCGGGCCAGTTCGGGCACGCGGTCCATGTCATCGCCGATGAGGTTGGTCATCACCACATCTGCATAGCGCTGCCCATCGCCCAAGGGCCATCCGGCCACGGCGCGGATATGCTGCTCGAATTGGTCGATGGTGCAGCCGTTCTGGGTCCAATGGCCAGAGTTATGCACCCGCGGGGCGATCTCATTCACGATCAGCCCCTGCGGCGTGACGAAAAGCTCCACCCCCATAACGCCGACGTAATCCAGTGCGTTCAGCACGCGACCGGCAAGCAGCACCGCGTCAGTGCGCTGTGCATTACTGATCTTGGCGGGCACCGTGGTGGTATGCAGGATGCCATCGCGGTGGGCGTTTTCACCGGGGTCAAAACAGGCAACTTCGCCCGTGGCACTGCGCGCGGCGATGACAGAGATTTCGGCGCTGAAGTTCACGAAACCTTCGAGCACGGAAGGCGCGCCGTTCATCTCGGCCCAAGCGGCGTCGAGGTCGGCATCATCTTTCAGCCGCGCTTGGCCCTTTCCATCATAGCCGAAACGGCGGGTCTTGAGGATCGCAGGCGTGCCGATCTGGGCCACGGCGGCCTTCAGGCTGGCGGCGTCGGTCACATCGGCGAAAGGGGCCACGCGCAGGCCAAGATCGCCGAGGAAGGTCTTCTCGGTCAGCCGGTCTTGGGAAATGCGCAGCGCCTCGCGGCCCGGGCGCAGCGGGGTGATCGCCTCGACCACGTCGAGCGCTTCGGTCGGGATGTTCTCAAACTCGAAAGTGACGATGTCACAGGCGCGGGCGAAAGCCTCCAGCGCCTTGTGGTCGTCATAGGGGGCGGTGGTCACCGCATGGGCCACATCGGCAGCGGGCGGGTTGGCGCCCGGCTCGAAGATATGGGTGCGAAAGCCAAGCCGTGCTGCGGCGACAGAAAGCATGCGGCCCAATTGGCCGCCGCCCAGAATGCCGATGGTGGCGCCGGTTTGCAGGGGTTCAGTCATGCGGCACCTCGGGGATCGAAGCGCTGAGCGCATCGCGCCAATCGTCCAGCCGCTTGGCCAGTTCCGGGTCTTGCAGCGCAAGGATGCCCGCCGCCATCAGGGCGGCATTGGCCGCGCCTGCGGCACCGATGGCCATGGTCGCGACTGGGAAGCCGCGCGGCATTTGCAGGATGGAATAGAGCGAATCCACACCCGAGAGCGCTTTGGTCTGCACCGGCACGCCGATAACCGGCACCCGGGTTTTGGAGGCCATCATGCCCGGCAAATGCGCCGCCCCGCCTGCGCCCGCGATGATGACTTGCAAACCCCGGTCCACCGCCGTCTTGCCATAGTCCCAGAGCCGGTCCGGCGTGCGATGGGCCGAAACGATGCGCGCCTCAAAGGGGATGTTAAGCTCGTCCAGCAGGGTTGCTGCTTCGCGCATGGTGGCCCAGTCGGACTGGGACCCCATGATGATGCCAACCGGGGGCGTGGTCATTGCTGCGGGCCTTCTCTTGGTGGATCAGAGCGCGCACTATACCCATCACGGCCCATCTGGCAACGCCGATTGCCGCGGGCCATGGGGATAATGGGTTAGGCGATGATATCGGGCGTCAGCCGGTCTTCGATCTGGGCGATCAAATCCTTGAGGCGCAGTTTGCGTTTCTTGAGCCGTTGCAGGGTCAGTTGATCCCCGGTGCCGCGTTCGACCAGCGCATGGATGGCGTCATCCAGATCGCGATGTTCCCGTCGAAAGACCTCAAGCTCGACACGCAGCACTTCGTCCGTTTTCATCGACAGATCGGTAGGGGCATTCATGGGCAGGTGATTCCGTTGGGCATCTGAACCTTGAATATAAGCGGTTGAGATCATTTGGCATAGCCCTTGCGCCCTTGCCCAAGCCCCCCCATATTCAATGCAACGGGCTGCCGGTTGCGGGGCCTGTGAAACACTGTCGCTTGACCTGATAAGGACGTGTCGCATGACGAAATTAACGCTTGCCTCTTACCCGCATATGCTTGGGTTTGAACAATTGGAACGGGTGCTCGAACGCAGCGCCAAGGCCGGAAACGAAGGTTATCCGCCGTTCAACATCGAACAAACCTCGGACTACAGCTATCGCATCACGCTGGCGGTAGCGGGTTTTTCGGAACAGGATCTGTCGATAACCGTTGAGGATAGACAGCTCGTGATCCGTGGGCGTCAGTCCGACGATGGCGAAGACCGGGTGTTTCTGCACCGTGGAATCGCCGCGCGTCAATTCCAACGCTCGTTCGTACTGGCCGATGGGGTCGATGTGGGCGAGGCGGTTATGGAGAATGGTCTGCTGCATGTCGACCTGACCCGCGCCAAGCCTGAAACGGTGGTTCAAACCATCAAGATCAAGAAGGGGTAACATCATGCAAGACGCAATCACCCATGGAAACGACCGTATGGTCTATGTCAAAACCATCGCTGTCGCCGACCTGCCGCGCGAGGTGCGCGATCAGGCCGAGGGGCTTGAGCTTCTCTATGCCGTTCACGATGCCGAAGGGCAGCAGCTTGCGCTGGTCGGCGATCAGAAACTCGCTTTCTCGCTGGCGCGAGAGCATGACTACCGGCCAGTGATGGTGCATTGACGCCGCGCGGCACGACGATACGCTAAGCCCGATGCAAGGCCGCAGTTCGCTGCGGCCTTTTTTATTGGGAGCGGTCTTATGGATTTCGATTTCGACTGGGTAGACGCCTTTACCGATCAAGTCTTTGGTGGCAATGGCTGCGCGGTGGTGCATGGCGGGGCAGGGCTGCCGGATGAGCTATGCATGGCCTATGTGCGCGAAACATCCCTCGTTGAATGCACCTTTACCGGCCCGTCGGAGGTCGCGGATTTCAGGGTGACATACTACCTCGCCAGTCGAGAGATACCCTTTGCGGGCCACCCCACCATCGCCACCGTCGCAGCGCTGCGCCATCGCGGGTTGATCGGCGAAGGGCCACTGCGGTTGGAGACTGGCGCGGGGATCGTCGAGGTCGAGGTACGCGGCTCCCAGATCGCCATGACCCAGATCGCGCCGGTTTTCGGGGAAGAAGTGCCTGCCGATCTCGTCGCCAAGGTGGGCGGCGTGGCCCCGGGAGAGATCATCGCGCCGCCGCAGGTGGTCTCCACCGGGCTCCCGTTCTGTATCACTGTTCTGCGCAGCCGCGCCGCCTTGGAAGGGCTGAAGCTCAACCCCAAGGCGCTCGGGGCCTATAACGCCCATCTGGGGCAGGGCAGCGATATGATGGAGCCATTTTGGGTGACGCTCGACGGCGCGACTGCTGCGGGCGATACATACGCGCGGCTGCTGCTGGCCCCGCCTAGCCCCGCCGAAGACCCTTTCACCGGTTCGGCGACGGGTGCCATGGCAGCCTATCTCTGGGCGCGCGGATTGATCGAGAGCCCGGCCTTCGTGGCCGAGCAGGGGCACCTCATGGGCCGCCCCGGACGGGCGGAAGTCGAGGTGCTTGGCTCGCGCGATGCGATCACCGGTGTCCGCGTGGCGGGGCAGGGGCGTGTGGTGATGTCGGGCCAAGTCTTCATGCCCGAGGTGGCCTGACTCCAAACGCAAAACGCAGCCCCGAGGGGCTGCGTTGTTCGTAGCAGAGACTGAGCGGCTTACCCCGTGATCAGCCCCATGCTTTCGAGCTTCAGCAACACCTGATGCGCGCAGTTGTCGACCTCGACATTCTCGGTCTCCAGCACCAGTTCGGCGTTCTGTGGCACATCGTAGGGGTCGGAAATGCCGGTGAACTCCTTGATCTTGCCCTCGCGCGCCAGTTTGTAGAGCCCCTTGCGGTCGCGGCGTTCGCATTCCTCGATAGAGGTCGCGACATGGACCTCTACGAAGGCGCCGAAGTTCTCCACATCCTCACGCACCGCGCGACGGGTGGTGGCATAGGGCGCGATCGGCGCGCAGATAGCGATGCCGCCGTTCTTGGTAATCTCTGACGCGACATAGCCGATGCGGCGGATGTTCAGATCGCGGTGCTCTTTCGAGAAGCCCAACTCAGAGGAAAGGTTTTTCCGCACGATATCGCCATCCAGCAGCGTCACCGGGCGCCCGCCCATCTCCATCAACTTGACCATCAGCGCGTTGGCGATGGTGGATTTGCCTGAGCCGGAGAAACCGGTGAAGAAAACGGTGAAACCTTGCTTCGAGCGCGGCGGGGAGGTGCGGCGCAACTCCTTGACGACCTCGGGGAAGGAGAACCACTCAGGGATCTCCAAACCTTCCCGCAGGCGGCGGCGCAGCTCGGTGCCCGAGATGTTCAAGATGGTGACGCTGTCTTTGTCCTCGATCTCATCCATGGCCTCATATTGGGCACGTTCCTGCACCCAGACCATATGTTTGAAATCGACCATTTCGATGCCCATTTCCTCCTGATGCGCGCGGAACAATTCCTGCGCGTCATAGGGGCCATAGAAATCCTCACCGGCGGAGTTCTTGCCGGGGCCAGCGTGGTCGCGGCCGACAATGAAATGGGTGCAGCCGTGGTTCTTGCGGATCAGCCCGTGCCAGACGGCCTCGCGCGGGCCAGCCATGCGCATGGCGAGGTTCAGGAGCGACATGGAGGTCGTGGCGGCAGGGTATTTGTCGAGCACCGCCTCGTAGCAGCGTACGCGGGTGAAGTGATCCACGTCGCCCGGTTTGGTCATGCCGACAACCGGGTGGATCAGCAGGTTGGCCTGCGCTTCACGGGCGGCGCGGAAGGTGAGTTCCTGATGCGCGCGGTGCAGCGGGTTGCGGGTTTGAAAGGCCACCACGCGGCGCCAGCCCAGCTTGCGGAAATAGGCGCGCAATTCGTTGGGCGTGTCGCGGCGGGCGCGGAAGTCGTAGTGCACGGGCTGCTGGATGCCGGTCACCGGACCGCCGAGATAGACGTTGCCCGCTTGGTTGTGCAGGTAGTTCACCGCCGGATGCGCCTCGTCGTCCGCGCCGAAAACCTTCTGGGCCTCGCGCGATTTGTTCGGGGTCCAGCGGTCGGTCACGGTCATGGTCGCGAGGATCACGCCTTCTTGGTCGCGCAGGGCGATGTCCTGACCCAGTTCAAGCTTCTCGGCAAAAGCCTCGGTCACGTCGAGGGTGATGGGCATCGGCCAGAGGGAGCCGTCCGCCAGACGCATATTCTCGACCACGCTGTCGTAGTCCTCTTCGCCCAAGAACCCTTTCAGCGGGTTGAAGCCGCCGTTCATCAAGAGTTCCAGATCGCAGATCTGGCGCGGGGTGAGGTCGAGGCTCACCAGATTGCCCGCCTCCACCTTCAGCTTTTGCGAAGACTCGTAAGAGACGTAGAGTTCGGGGATCGGCGTGAGGTTGCTGGGCATCATGACTATCACTTTTCTTCAGGGAACAGGCGGCTTTGGTCCCGGCTGCCATAGCTGCAAAAGATGTGAAAAGTCTATAGAACTAAGGGGTGTCGCCCCGTTAAAGGCCGAAATCCCATGATCCGAGGGTGGCCTGCAATTCGGGTGCTGAGGGGCGGCGGAAACCGGAATTATCTCCGCCGCGCCTTCGTCTGACTTAAACGTCTTCCTTCACCTCGGCCCCGTAGCCGAGCGGGAGGGAGGTATCTTTGCCGTCATCGTCGCCCACTTCGGCAAGGAAGCGCTCGGCTTCGAGTGCTGCCATGCAGCCCATGCCGGCGCTGGTCACCGCTTGGCGGTACTTGTGGTCGGTCAAATCGCCTGCGGCAAAGACGCCGGGGATGGAGGTTTCGGTGCTGTCGGGTTTGGTCACGACGTAGCCGCCCATGTGGGTTTCCAGCGTATCTTTGACCAACTCGTTGGCGGGCGCATGGCCGATGGCGACAAAGACGCCCTTGGCGGGAATGTCGGTGATCTCGCCGGTCTTGGTGTGTTTGACCTTCACGCCCTCGACGCCGAGCGGGTTGTCGGTGCCGTAGACCTCGTGCAGCTCATGGAACCACAGCGGCTCGATCTTGGGGTTCTTCATCAACCGGTCGATCAGGATCTTCTCGGCGCGCAGCTCGTCGCGGCGGTGGATCAGCGTGACCTTGGAAGCGAAGTTGGTGAGGAACAGCGCCTCTTCCACGGCAGTGTTGCCGCCGCCGATGACCACGATCTCCTGACCACGATAGAAGAACCCATCGCAGGTAGCGCAGGCCGAGACGCCGAAGCCCTTGAACTTCTCTTCGCTCTCCAGCCCCAGCCACTTCGCGCGGGCGCCGGTGGCGAGGATCACGGAATCGGCGACGTAAGTCGTGCCGCTGTCGCCCTTGGCGTGGAACGGGCGGCTCGACAGGTCGAGGTCGGTGATGATGTCGCCGATGATCTCGGTCCCCATGGCCTTGGCGTGGTCCTGCATACGGATCATCAGGTCGGGGCCCTGAACCTCGCTGTCGCCGGGCCAGTTCTCAACCTCGGTGGTGGTGGTCAGCTGGCCGCCCGGCTCGATCCCCTGCACGAGGATCGGCTCCAGCATGGCGCGGCTTGCGTAGACCCCGGCGGTATAGCCCGCAGGGCCGGAGCCGATGATCAGTACCTTGGTTTTACGTGTCTCGGCCATCTGGCGCCCCCGGGCTGTCATTGATATTGCCCGCCTCATATAGCGATAGCCGCGAAGCCGTTAAACCCCTGCCGTCACCGCCCCGTCATTACGCTTGCGTGAACGGACGGGCGGCTGGCCTCAAGGGCCGTGATAAAGAATATTGCGCTTGTGTGAAACTTTATTGCGCGCACCACGCAGGCTGCTATAAGAATCGAAAATTCACTGAGGATGTTATGGCGGGTACACGACTTGATCCGATAGACCGGATGATCTTGGCCGAGTTGCAATCTGATGGCCGGATGACGAATGTCGAACTGGCCAAACGTGTCGGCATCTCTGCACCGCCCTGTTTGCGCCGCGTGCGCACCTTGGAAGAGCAGGGCTACATCAAAGGCTATCATGCAGATGTCGATGCGCGGGAACTGGGTTTTGAGGTGCAGGTCTTCGCCATGGTCGGGCTGGCCAGTCAGGCCGAGGCTGATCTGAGCGCGTTTGAAGAGAAATGCCGTGGTTGGCCGCTGGTGCGCGAGTGCCATATGCTGAACGGTGAGGTCGATTTCATCCTGAAATGCGTGGCACCGGATCTGTCGAGCTTCCAAAGCTTCCTGACCGGGCAATTGCTGACCACGCCCAATGTGGAAAGCGTGAAGACCAGCCTCGTGATCCGCGGGGCCAAGGATGAGCCCGGCGTGCCCTTTGACGTGTTGGAAGCGCGGCTGTCGACCGCGCCTTGAGTTCAGCTGTCGGCGCGGTCTTCTACCGCCGCGGGCGCGCGGGGGTGGGCGAGGGGGCCGAAATCCCGCCCATGCGCGATCTGCGGAAACATGGATAGAAAGCGATCCCGCAGGCCGGGTGTAGCGTCACGCAGCGCTTGAGCGCCGGGGTGAAAGGTCTCCATCTCTAGCCCGCCTACCTTGATCACCGCATGGCGCGACAGACAGATATGAAACAGGCGTACCGGGGTTGGCGGGGTGACCTCGATCACATTGACCCCATCCACGAATTCGCACAGCGGGGTGAGCAGGCGGCTGCCCTCCGCCTCGGCCCGCAGGTGGGGCGGCGTCTGGAGCACCCGTGCGGCGGGGCCGAGGGTGAGGAAAGAACTGGGGCGCCCCTCGCCGAAACTGTCGGGCATGATGCGGATGAGGGGCAGCCGCCCACTGTCCGCCGGGATGAAACGGCTCGACCCGATCCAGATCAACTGCGCCGGGTCTCCGGCACTCGTGTGGATCATGTCGCCGGGCTGGAGATCTTCGATGGCGATGTCACCCTGTACCGTTTGGATCGGCGTCCCGCGGGCGAAGGCCGCGAAAGCGGCTTCGAAAAGTGGCGCGGTGGGGGCGGTGTCTTGGCCGATATAGAGCGACCCGTCGGCGCGGAGCGCGGCGACTTCATAGCTGCGCATCGGCGCGGGCGGCGGGCCTTCGGCTTTGGTGGCGGTCTCAGTCATGCAAAACCCTTTGTCGGCCCGGCACAGCGGTGCCGAGGGCGGCATGCACCGGCGCGGGCTGACGGATACTGCGCCATGTTCTGCGGGATTTGTCAAAATATCCGGCCTGAGTGCTGCGGTTTGCGCGCCAATCTCGGCTGAATGCGGGGGGCTGTTTCCGGGCCGGGTGCGTGATCGCCATATTCGCATGAAAACGCCCCTCGCAACGAATCAACGTCACGAGGGGCGGTCTGCTATACCGGGCACGTGGCACCGGTACCGGGGGAAACTTCTCAGGCGGTCTTGCGGACCGGGGCGTTGTTGCTGCGTTTGGCGATGAAAGCGGCGCGGCGCGCACCGCGGGCCCAAGGCATGACGGTGTCGGTCTTGGCCGCCGTCTCGACAACGGATTTGATGAAGCGCGGGTTCTTTTTCATGGCTCTGTTCCTCTTCGGGTCACGCGGGCATCGTTGCATCCACTATCGCAGTGCAATCGGGCCGGTTTTTGACCGTGGGCGAGAAACTTGTGGGAAATTGACGGCTTGGAAGGGCGGTTTGGGGCGCCCTTGCCTTACTTCAAAAAACGTTAATTTCCGGTAGTTTGCGGGGTTCTCAGGAAACAATGGCGCTGTTTCAGGTGGATCGGCTCAAATTTGGCAACAGCAATGCGGCGCGAAACGGGCAGGCTTTGCCGCAATCCCGCCCCGTTCAGAGGGTGATCGCCGAGAGCAAGCGGCCATAGTCCGCTTCTTTGGCGTGGGTCGTGCGCCGGTAGGAATAGAATCGCGCGGCATCGGCGTAGGTGCAATGCCGCGTCCATTCCGCATGGCCCACCCCTGCCGCGCGCAGCCGGTTCAGGCCAAAGCCGGGCAGGTCGAAATGCAGCCGGTCGCCTTCGCCTTGGGCAAAGTAGCGGGCAAACTCGGGGTCGGCATTCATGAAGTTGTCCATAAACTCCGGCCCGACCTCATAGGCGCGCTGGCTGATGGAGGGGCCGATCACCGCGGTGATCTTTTCGCGGGTGGCACCAAGATCGACCATGGCGTCGACCGTCGCCTCGAGTATCCCGTCAAGCGCGCCGCGCCAGCCTGCATGGGCCGCGCCCACCACCCCGGCCTGCGCATCGGCAAAGAGCACAGGCTGACAGTCGGCGGTCAGGATCGACAGGGCGATGCCGGGGGTTTTGGTGACCAAGGCATCGGCGCGGGGCTTGTCGTCGTGTGGCTCCGTCACCGTGACGACGGTGGCGGAATGCACCTGATGCACGCCGACAAGATGGTCGGCAGGCAGGCCCATCGCCTCGGCGGCGCGGGCGCGGTTGATGCGCACGATTTCGGATTGGTCCGAGCTGCCGCTGCCGCAGTTCAGCCCGGAAAACACCCCCGATGACGCGCCGCCACGGCGGGTGAAAAACCCGTGCCGCAAAGGCGCAAGCGCATCGGATGTCAGAATTTCGAGCGTCATACTTCTGTCCCCGGGGGCGGGGTCTGACCTTTTTGGTAGAGCCCCATCACTTTGAACAGGTTTCCCATTTCCGACGGGTGCGTCAACCGTCGATGTGCGGCAATATGGTTGCTGAGCGCGTCGCCGGTCAGCGCCTCGGCCAGTTTCTGCGCGCGGGGGGTGATGCCCAACCGCTCCAGAAAAACGCCTTGGGTGACCACGCGGCTATGGGGGCAGGGGCAGGCGCGGGCCAGCGCCTCGAAATCGACATGGGCGGTCAGGTCGGCCTGCCCGGGATTGGCGAGGGGATCGGCGGGGCTGTGGTTCTCCAGCGCTTGCAGCGTGTCGCCCAAGGCGCGCCAATCGCCATAGTCGATGATCAGCCCCGCGCCGCCATGGGCCGCGATGCGTTTGCCGATTTCTTGCATGATCTCCGCCGCCGGGGCGCAAAGCTCAACAAGGTCGCCGTTCTTCGTATCCTCCAGCCGATGGGCAAGGGCAGGCTGTGGGGTCACGGGGCCGAGGCCAAAGGTCAGCGCCCCCTCTGCCGCGCCCACCCGGCGCTCGGCCCAGCCTGCGCCTTGGCGGATGAATTGCCGGATTGGCAGCGCGTCGAAAAACTCATTGGCGACGAGGAACAGCGGCGCATCTGGCAGGTCAGCGGCACTTTCGGCCCAAGTGACATCGGCCCCTCGCAACGTCTCGCGCTGCACCTCGCGTAAAGAAGGAGAGGCTTCGACCAGCGTGACCTGCGCCGCCACCTGAAACCCCGGCACCCGCGCCGTGGCGCGCAGAATATCGGCCATCAATGTCCCCCGGCCCGGCCCAAGCTCGGCCAGTGTGAAGGGGGAGGGCGCGCCCTGATCCAGCCAGCTTTGCGCCAGTGACAGGCCGATCAATTCGCCAAACATCTGGCTAATCTCGGGGGCGGTGATGAAATCCCCGTCCGGGCCGAAAGGCGCGCGGGTGGTGTAGTACCCCCAGTCGGGATGCAGCAGGCAGGACTGCATATAGGCGTCCAGCCGCATCGGCCCTTCCAGCGCGATCCGTGTGAGCAGATGGTCCTTCAGGCTCATGCCTGCCGCCGCGCTCGGATGATGAGGAAGACGCCCACGGCAATCATCGGCAGCGATAGGATTTGCCCCATGGTCAGCCCCCAGCCGCCGATATGCCATGCCAGCCCTAGCGGGTTGCCGGGGGTGACGAATTGCGCGTCGGGCTGGCGCAGGAACTCTACCGCGAACCGTGCCGCGCCATAGCCCGCAAGGAAAGTGCCACCGATCAGCCCCGGCATTTTAAGCGCGCCGCGTTTCCACGCCATCCACAGCAGCACGCCGCCCAAGAGCAGCCCCTCCAGCAGCGCCTCATAGAGCTGCGAGGGGTGGCGCGCGCAGATGCCCGCCACATCGGGGCAGAACTGCGCCGCTTCACCGGGGAAGGCCACGCCCCAAGGCAGATCCGTCGGGCGGCCCCACAGTTCGGCATTGATGAAATTCGCAAGCCGCCCCAAAAACAGCCCCGGCGCCAGCCCCAGACAGACCATATCCCCGGTCGAAATCACCGGAATCCGGTGCCGCCATGTATAGAAAAGACCGGCCAGAATGACCCCAAGCGCCCCGCCATGAAAGGACATGCCGCCCTCCCAAAGCTGCAAGATCGCGGCGGGGTTCGACAGGTAATAGGCCGGTTGGTAAAACAGCACATAGCCCAAACGCCCGCCAAGGATCACGCCCAGAATGACCCAAAAGAGCAGGTCCTCGACCTGACCGGGTTTCATCACCGGCGTGTCGTTCTTCCACAGTTGGGGGCGTTTGACCGCCGCAGTGGCAATGCGCCAGCCCAGCAGGATGCCCACGATATAGGCCAGCGCATACCAGCGCAGCGCGAAGGTGGAACCAAACAGGGTCACCGAAAAGATTTCCGGCGCGATATCGGGGAAGGGGAGCATGGCTATCATGCTGCTGATTGAGCAAGGCCGCGCGGGGAAGTCAACCTTGCGAGCAAGGGCGTCGCGCCCCATATAGAGGCTAACAAACCTCCGGAGGCCAGACATGCAGACCCGCAACAAGTTTTTCGACGATGTTTCACAGATGATGACAAACGCGATGGGCGTCGCCCAAGGCGCCAAGGACGAGGCCGAGACCGCCTTCAAGGGCATGCTCGACCGTTGGCTCGCCGATCGTGATTTCGTCACCCGTGAGGAGTTCGACGCGGTGCGCGCCATGGCGCAGAAGGCCCGCGAAGAGAACGAAGCGCTGAAAGCGCGGCTCGACAAGCTCGAAGCCAAGGACTGAACCCGATAGAATTCGATCAGCCGCCCCGGGCCGGGGCGGCGATCCCCCGCGTTGACAGGGCCGTTTGCGGCCCCTCGCGCCCTCTCCCTCCAATTTATAGACGATTTCCGCGATTTACCCACAAGTTATTGCGGTTATCCCCTATCAATTGTGGTTATCCCCAAGAAAAAACTTGCCAGACTGTTCCGCTGCAAGCACCATATCTTGTATAGGTGATGTGAACCTACACGCCTATTTGTGCAGGCTTCCATGCATGGTGGGCCAGGTCCCGCCTCGTGGAACAGATTGAGAGGTGGCGAAATGGCCCTGTCCGAGCATTACCTTGAAGAAGAAATCCACCCCATTGATATCGTTGAAAATCTCGCGGCCCATCACGATTGGGAATTCGACCGCGTGGCGGATGACCAGATCGCCATGGCGGTCGAGGGGCAGTGGCGGACCTATTCGATCACGCTGGCATGGTCGGCTTACGACGAAACGCTGCGGCTGATCTGCACCTTCGAGATGGAGCCTCCGGCTGAAAAACTGCCGGAATTTTACGAATTGTTAAACCTCGTCAACGATCAATGCTGGGCGGGGGCCTTCAGCTTCTGGGCCGATCAGCAGCTGATGGTCTACCGCTACGGGCTGGTTTTGGCGGGCGGACAGGTCGCGGGGCCAGAGCAGATCGACACGATGATCGGTGCCGCCGTCATGAGCGCGGAACGCTACTATCCTGCGCTGCAATTGCTCGTTTGGGGCGATCAATCCCCAAAGGCCGCGATGGACGTCGCCATTGCAGAGGCTTACGGCCGGGCGTAACAAAGTCCCCGAACAACTTCGGGGGATAGGATGAAAGACGGGAGAGTGGCACGCGACGGTCTGGTTTTGCTGGGCTGTGGCAAAATGGGATCGGCCATGTTGGAGGGCTGGCTGGCGAAGGGGCTGCCGGCAAGCACGGTCTGGGTCGTGGACCCGAAACCGTCCGATTGGCTGCAAGATACCGGCGTGAACCTGAAAGCCGACCTGCCCGCCGCGCCAGCGGTGGTGCTGGTGGCAGTTAAACCGCAGATGATGGCGGACGCGCTGCCGACGCTTCAGGCGATGGGCAATGGTGAGACGCTGTTCGTCAGCGTCGCGGCGGGCACGACCATCGGCTATTTCGAAAGCGTCCTCGGCGGCGACACGCCCATTGTGCGGGCCATGCCCAACACGCCTGCCGCCATTTCTAAAGGGATCACCGCCATCGTCGGCAACGCCAAGGCGGGCAACCGGTCCTTGGATGAGGCCGAAACGCTGCTGAGCGCGGTGGGTGAGGTCGTCCGCCTGACCGAAGAGGCGCAGATCGACGCGGTCACCGGGGTCAGCGGCTCCGGCCCGGCCTATGTCTTTCACATGATCGAATGCATGGCCGCCGCCGGTGTGGCCCAAGGCCTGCCCAAGGAATTGGCGATGCAATTGGCCAAGGCGACGGTCGCCGGGGCAGGGGCGCTGGCGATGCAGGCTGAAGAAGACCCGGCGCAGCTGCGCGTCAACGTCACCAGCCCCAATGGCACGACCCAAGCGGCGCTTGAGGTTTTGATGGATGAGGCCGAAGGCTTCCCGCCCCTTCTCAAGCGCGCGGTTGCCGCCGCGGCGGACAGATCGCGGGAGCTGGCCAATGGCTGAGATCACTTTCGACGATTTCCTGAAGGTCGATATTCGCGTCGGCACCGTGACCCGGGCCGAAGCCTTCCCCGAAGCGCGCAAGCCTGCAATCAAACTCTGGGTGGATTTCGGCGAGGAGATCGGCGAGCGTAAGACCTCGGCCCAGATCACCGCGCATTATACACCGGAAACGCTTGTTGGACGGCAGGTTGTGGCCGTGGTTAACTTCCCCGCGCGCCAGATCGGGCCTTTCATGTCCGAGGTGCTGGTGCTCGGCCTGCCCGACAAGGACGGAGAGATCGTGCTTTTGTCGCCCGATCAAAAAGTGCCCGAAGGAGGGCGGATGCATTGAAAAAGATATTGATTGCCAGACCCTTGCCCAAAGAAGTCACCGAGGCGTTAAAGGGCTGCGAAGTGACGGTGCGCGAGGAAACCGCGCCGCTTTCGGGCGAAGAAATGCGCGCGGCGCTGCGCGATTATGACGGGGTGATGCCGACCCTGGGGGATGCATTCTCGGCGGAGGTTTTCGCCGATGTGCCCGAGCCGCGCAGCAAGATCCTCGCCAATTTTGGCGTTGGCTATAACCACATCGACGCGGCAGCGGCCCGCGCGGCGGGGGTGGAGGTGACCAACACCCCCGGCGCCGTCACCGATGCCACGGCGGATGTCGCCATGACACTCATGCTGATGTCCGCCCGCCGCGCTGCCGAAGGGGAGCGGCTGGTCCGCTCCGGCGCTTGGGCCGGTTGGCACCCGACGCAGATGCTGGGCCTGCATCTGACAGGCAAACGGGTCGGCATCGTTGGCATGGGCCGGATCGGGCAGGCCATCGCGCGGCGCTGCCACTATGGGTTCGAAATGCAGGTCAGCTATTTCAACCGCAGTGAGAAAGACCTCGATTTTCCCGCTACCCGTGTCGAGAGCCTGACCGGGCTGGCTGAAGCCGTGGATGTGCTTGTCATCGCCGTGCCCGGCGGCGGCGAGACCCGGCATCTGATCGATGAAGCCGTTCTCGGCGCGATGCAGCCCCATGCCCATCTGATCAACATCGCCCGCGGCGATGTGGTGCAGGAGGCCGCGTTGATCGAAGCCCTGCAAGCGGGGCGCATCGGCGGTGCGGGTTTGGATGTCTATGAGTTCGAGCCCAAAGTGCCGCAGGCGCTGCGTGATCTCGACAATGCTGTGCTGCTGCCGCATCTCGGCACGGCGGCGCATGAAGTCCGTGTCGATATGGGGCTGATGGCGGTGGCCAATCTACAAGCCTTCATCGACGGAGAGACCCCGCCGAACCGGGTTTAACCGTCGCCCACAGCGGCGCGCCAGTGTTTGCGGCAGAGCGAGACATATGTCTCGTTCCCGCCGATCTGCACCTGCGCGCCGTCCCGCATCGCTTGCCCTTCGGCGTCGCGGCGCACGACCATCGTGGCTTTCTTGCCGCAATGGCAAATGGTGCGCACTTCGCGCATCTCATCGGCCAGCGCCAGCAGGGTGGCGGAGCCGGGGAAAAGCTCGCCCCGGAAATCGACGCGAAGGCCAAAACACATGATCGGCACGCCCAGATCATCCACCGCGCGGGCCAGTTGCCAGACCTGCTCGACCTCCAGAAACTGCGCCTCATCGACAAAGATACAGGCGCAGGGGCCTTGCTCCAACCGAGCTTCGATCTTGGCCAAAAGGTCTTCGCCCGGGGCGAAAGTATCGGCCTCTTGCCCAATGCCAATGCGGGAGGCGATGCGCCCTTCGCCCGCGCGGTTGTCGAACTGCGCGGTGAGCAAAAAGGGCACCATGCCGCGTTCCACATAGTTATGCGCCGCTTGAAGCAGCACCGTGGATTTACCGGCGTTCATGGTGGAGTAATTGAAGTAAAGCTTTGCCATGGACAGGGTGTTACGCCGCCCATGACAGCGGATCAAGATGCAAACCCCGCCCTGATCTTAGGGCCGGGCGCTGCGCGTCAGCCGCGCTTTTTGACGATGACGGAGCCGACGGAATAGCCCGCCCCGAAGGAGCAGATCAGCCCGGTGTCGCCGTCTTTCAGATCGTCGGAGTTCTTGGCGAAAGCGATGATCGACCCGGCGGAGGAGGTGTTGGCGTAGTCTTGCAGAATGTTGGGCTGTTCGCCCGGCTCAGGCTCCCGCCCCAGCACTTTGCGCCCGATGAAATCGTTCATCGACTTATTCGCCTGATGCAGCCAGATGCGCTTGAGGTCGGCGGATTCCAACCCGTTGTCGGACATATGCCCGCCGATATGGTCGGCCACCATGGGTAACACTTCCTTAAACACTTTGCGCCCATTCTGCATGAACTGCATATCGCGCCGGTCGCTCAGCCCATCGGGGCGGGAGCGGCGGAGGAAGCCGTTGTTGTTGCGGATGTTGTTGGAATATTCGGTTGCGCAGCGGGTAGAGATGACGTCGAAACAGGGGCCTTCGACATCTTCGGCGCGTTCCAGCAGCGTGGCGGTGGCCACGTCACCAAAGATGAAGTGGCAATCGCGGTCACGCCATTCGAGGTGGGCTGAGCAAATCTCGGGGTTCACCACGAGGGCGGAGCGGATGGAGCCGGAGCGGATCATATCCGCCGCTGCCTGAATGCCGAAAGTGGCCGAAGAACAGGCGACGTTCATGTCAAAGGCAAAGCCCTTCACGCCAAGAAGCTCCTGAATCTCGATGGCCACGGCAGGATAGGCCCGCTCGAGGTTGGAGGCGGCGCAGATCACCGCGTCCACATCCTCGGCGCTCTTTCCAGCGGCGGCGAGCGCCTTCTGCGCGGCATCAATGGCCATTTCGGCCATGAGGGAAGGTTCCTCATCCGCGCGCTGGCGCAGCAGGGGGTGCATCACATTGGGGTCCAGCACGCCGGATTTATCCATGACATAGCGCTGTTCAATGCCGCTGGCTTTGACGATGAACTCTTCCGAGGAATGCGCCTTGGCCTCCAGGGTGCCCGCTTCGATCGCCTCGGCATTTTCGGCATTGTAGAGGTCGGCATAGGCGTTGAAGGCTTCGACCAGTTCGGCGTTGGTGATGGTTTGCTTCGGCGTGAAAACGCCCGTACCGGTGATGGCGGCTTGATACATCGGTGTGATCCCTTTCTCTCCAACGGCATGGCTGGTCTGATAAAGCTGAGCAGCCCCGGGCGAATTGCAAGGGCCGTTGTCATGTCGGTGCACTTTGATGCAGGGGGCAGCAAGGTGCAGGTTCCATACTCTAGCGAAACCGCGCAGGACTTGCCACGGCTTTGACGGGGAAGACGTGTGAATGCCGCTACAGTTGCGAATTTTGATCGCCCCGGCCCCCGCGCGCTGGCTTGACTATGCAACCGGAAGCGCGCAGTGATTGAGCATTAGCAATCATTAATTGAACGAGAACAGTCAGGGTTTTTTGAGGCAGCGGCCCCTCCGGCGCGTGATTTACAGGTCCACCATCCGCGGATGCCGCAGCCTAAAGCACAGAATTTGCTTACGGATTCAACCTCCGAAAAAGAGAGGTGTCATGAGGCGCAGTATTATCAGTCGAATGCTTTGCGAGCGGGCAAAGCGTTTTCGCAAGGACGAGGGCGGCGGCATGCTGGTCCTCATGTTGGTCGTGTTTTTCGGGATCACGATCTTTGGCGGGCTGGCCGTGGACCTGGCCAACCACGAGCGGACGCGGACCACCTTTCAGACCCATCTCGACAATGCCGTGCTGGCCGCGGCGAGCCTGTCGCAAGACCTCGACCCAGAAGAGGTTGTGCGCAGCTACCTGACTTCCGCCGGGCTTGATGCATCCGAAGTGGTGATCGATTCAAGCGAAGAAAAGATCGGTGGCATTCTGGTGGGGCGGACCGTCGAAGCCTCGCTTCCGGCAGGGCTGAACACCTATTTCTTCCGTTTTTTCGACATCGATTCACTCAGTATGACCATCAGCTCGGAGGCGACCGAGCGGGTGGAGGATATTGAGATTTCGCTGGTGTTGGACGTGTCGGGGTCGATGGGGGAGAGAACCAGTGATGGCAGCCGAAGGGTCAAACTTGACCTGCTCAAGAACGCGGCCAGCGATTTCGTTGAGACGATCCTAAGCGATTCCGAAGAGGGGCGGGTGTCGATTTCAATTGTTCCCTATTCGACCAAAGTTAACGCGGGGGAAGAGCTGCTTAGCCAATATTCGGCAACAGAGGAGCATGCATACTCAAACTGTGTTGATTTCGATGCGGACGATTTTACCCATCTGGGGTTAAGCACAAACCAAGAGCTACAACGCACAGGCCACTTTTTGATTGGAGCCATGTCCGCTTGGTCTCCAACCGCAGGCCAGTGGGTTTGTCGGTTTGACGCCGGTTTCCCAATCACGCCCCTGTCCAGTTCCGTCCGCGAGTTGCAAGCTCAAATCGCTGCCCTCACAGCACTTGGGTCGACTTCTATTGATATGGGAGCCAAGTGGGGGCTGGCACTGCTTGACCCTTCGGCACAGGGACCTGTCAGAAATTTGGTTACGTCCGGTCACATTGAGCCAGAGTTTCGGGGTCGTCCGCATCCCTATGACGCGGATAACAGTATGAAAGTCTTGGTTTTGATGACCGACGGTGAAAACCGTGAGGAATATCGACTTCACCCCAACTATACGTCCGGCCCATCTGGGGTTACCCGAACCAGCGTAGGAAGGACAGACTATTACACCGTGGACTCCCCCGAGAATGCCCTTGAAAACGATGGGCAGCGCCCCTATCCCGAAAGGTATTTCTACGCTTCCCATTCCTCTTACCGTGATCGAATTTGGAGTGATTACAGGCTAATTGAACATCCGAACTTCAGTGATGCATGGCGCGCGGAAGAAGAGGACCTTACTTGGCCTCAAGTCTGGGCTGAAATGTCTCCCTACTACTATGGCTACAACCTATATGGTATCCGGCGGTATTCAAATGTAGCAGATCGAGCCGCCGACTTCCGAGACTATGTAACCAACACGATCAGTTCTGGGGAGAAGGACCGCCGTCTGCGCCAAATCTGCGGCTTAGCCAATACTGCTGGCGTCGTCGTCTATTCCATCGGCATGGATGTCGACAGCACCAACTCCCTCAGCCTTTTGAAAGACTGCGCCTCTTCCGAGGCCCATTACTTCGACGTTCAGGGTCTCGAAATCCAAACCGCCTTCGACATGATCGCGGCGTCCATCTCTATGTTGAGGCTGACGAAATGATCCGCTTCGTCAAAGACCGCTTTCGCCGGTCCGAGGCGGGCGGGGTCACCATCGAGTTCGTCATCCTTTTGCCGCTCGTCTTTTACTTTTTCTTCCTCGCGCTTGAGACGGGGTTGTGGAGCGCGCGTGAGATCATGCTGCGCCGGGCCACGAATTTGGCCGTGCGGGACGTGCGTTTGGCCACCGGTTCTGTGCCAGGCTATGACGCGATGAAGGCGCTGATTTGTGAGCGGTCGGTTTTCGATGCGGGCTGCATTGAGAATATCCGGATTGAGATGCGCGCCATGCCGATTGCCGATTGGGCCAACTTGGGCGGGCCCGCACCTTGTGTGGATCGGGATGAGGATTTCGACCCGGCAAATGGCTTTTTGCCCGGCCAGCAGAACAACCTGATGATGATGCGGGTCTGTCGCCTTTTCGATCCGCTTTTGCCGGGGACAGGCTTGGGCCGGAAATTGCCCGAAGGGTCGGATGGCACATATGGCGTGCGGGTCACCACCGCTTTCGTGACGGAGCCGCGCGGATGAGGGGGATCGTATTCAAAGGTTTCGTCCGGTCGGAAGAGGGCAGTCAGACGATTGCCTTTCTGGTTCTGCTGCCGTTGTTGGTCTGGTCGATCATGGCGATGCTGACCTTTACCGATGCCTTTCGGGTGCGTGGGATGGCGACCGATGCCACCGCCGTCATCGCCGACAGCCTGTCGCGGCAGACGACGCCGATCAACGCCGCTGATCTCTTGGGCCTGCAATCGGTGGCGGAGCAACTCACCGGTTACGAAGTCTCTCTGCGCGTCACGCAGGTGCGGTGCATTCTGAATTGCGACAGTCTGGACCGCCGGATTTTGGCGGTGGATTTCTCGCAAGGCATAGGGCTGGACAGCCTGCTCGACATCGACTTTATCGCGGGGCTTTCGCGTGAACGGGTGCCGCTGATGGCCAATGGTGACCGTCTGGTGCTGGTGGAGACTTCTTTCATGTACGAGCCGATTGCGCAGATCGGCTTGGAGGGCACCGAGGTCAACGTCTCGCATGCCACACGGATGCGTTTCGCGCCTCAGCTTTGCTGGATCCGGTGCATCATCAGCTAGGCGGGCACCGATGCCCAAATGCGAAAGGGGCCGCCCGATGGGCAGCCCCTTTTTCTTATCCCTGAAGCGCTTTCACGCCGATCGCATCCTCGGCCTGCGCCTTGATCGCCAATGCGGCGGCATGGGCGCCTGCGGCGGTGGTGAAATAGGGGATCTTGTCGTAAAGCGCGATGGAGCGGATCGACTTGCTGTCTTCGACCGCCTGTGCGCCTTCGGTGGTGTTCATCACCAGATGTACCTCGCCGTTCTTCATCATATCGGTGATGTCGGGGCGCCCCTCGTAGACCTTGTTCACCACATCGCAGGCATGGCCATTGGCGGTGAGCCATTCCGCCGTGCCACGGGTGCCGATGAGGGTAAAACCTTGGTCCAGCAGAATTTTCGCAGCATCCAGCATGTTCTGGCCCTTATCCGCATCCTTAACCGACAGGAAAGCGCAGCCCTTGCGCGGCAGCGGGTTGCCCGCGCCCATCTGCGCCTTGAGGAAGGCGCGGGGGAAGTCGCGGTCCCAGCCCATGACCTCACCGGTGGAGCGCATTTCTGGCCCCAGCAGCGTGTCGACGCCGGGGAAACGGGCGAAAGGCAGCACGGCTTCTTTGACCGAGAACCACGGCATATTAGGGTCGGCCAGCGTCATCGGGTCGCCCAAGGGCAGCGTGTCTTCATAGGCGGCCTGATCGGGGTAGGCGGGGCGCTGCGGGAAATTGCTCAGCGGCTCGCCGGCCATGATCCGCGCGGCGATGGAGGCGATGGCGCTGTCGGTCGCCTTGGCCACGAAGGGCACGGTGCGCGAGGCACGGGGGTTCACCTCGATGAGGTAAATCTCGCCGTCTTTCACCGCGAACTGGATGTTCATCAGGCCCACAACGTTGAGCGCCTTTGCCAGCGCGCGGGTCTGCTCTTCGACCTCTTCGATCACCTCGCGCGGGAGGGAGTAGGGCGGCAGCGAACAGGCGCTGTCGCCGGAGTGGACGCCCGCCTCTTCGATGTGCTGCATGATGCCCGCCACATGGACATTCTCACCATCGCAGAGCGCGTCGACGTCAAGCTCCACCGCGCCCGACAGGTAGCTGTCGAGCAGCACCGGGCTGTCGCCCGAGACGACGACGGCGGTGGTGATATAGCGCTCAAGGCCGGCTTGATCGCGCACGATCTCCATCGCACGGCCGCCCAGCACGTAGGAGGGGCGGATCACCAGCGGGAAGCCGATTTCCTTGGCGATCTCCATCGCCTCTGCATCGGAATGGGCGATGCCATTGCGCGGCTGTTTCAGGCCGAGGTTCAGCACAAGCTGCTGGAAACGCTCACGGTCTTCGGCCAGATCGATCATGTCGGGCGTGGTGCCGAGGATCGGAATGCCCGCTTCTTGCAAACCATTGGCAAGCTTCAGCGGGGTCTGGCCGCCGAACTGCACGATGACGCCGTGCAGCGTGCCGTTCTCCTGCTCGACGCGCAGGATTTCCATGACATGCTCAAAGGTGAGCGGCTCGAAATACAGGCGGTCGGAGGTGTCATAGTCGGTCGAAACCGTCTCGGGGTTGCAGTTGACCATGATGGTCTCATAGCCCGCATCGGTCAGCGCATAGCAGGCGTGGCAGCAGCAATAGTCGAACTCGATGCCCTGACCGATCCGGTTCGGGCCACCGCCGAGGATGACGACCTTCTTGCGGTCCGAGGGCCGCGCCTCGCATTCCGCCTCACCCATCAGCGGGGTTTCATAGGTGGAGTACATGTAGGGCGTCTGCGCCTCGAACTCGGCGGCGCAGGTGTCGATGCGTTTGAACACGGCCTTGACGCCGAGCGCCAGCCGCGCGTCGCGGACCTGTGCCTCGCGGCTGTCGGTCAGCATGGCGAGGCGGGCGTCGGTGAAGCCCATCATTTTTAACTCGCGGAAAGTATCGGCGTCGCTTGGCAAGCCGTTTGCGCGAACGCCTTCCTCGGCCTCGATGATCTCGCGGATACGGGCAAGGAACCACGGGTCGAACATCGTATGCGCGTGCAGATCGTCGTCCGACATGCCGTGACGCATCGCTTGGGCGATGGTGCGCATCCGGTCGGGGGTAGGCGCCGATACGGCTTTGATAAGCGCCGCCATATTCTCGGGCGCATCGCCGGGAAGGTCACTATTGAGGCCGGCGATTTCGACTTCGTCAAAGCCTGTGAGGCCCGATTCCATCGACGCCAGCGCCTTTTGCAGGCTCTCGTGGATGGTGCGGCCAATGGCCATGGTCTCACCCACCGATTTCATCGCGGTGGTCAGGTTCGGCTCGGCGCCGGGGAATTTCTCGAAGGCGAATTTGGGGATCTTGGTGACCACATAGTCGATGGTCGGCTCGAAGGAGGCGGGGGTGACGCCGGTAATGTCGTTGTCGAGCTCATCCAGCGTGAAGCCCACGGCGAGTTTCGCGGCGATCTTGGCGATGGGGAAGCCCGTGGCCTTGGATGCCAGCGCGGAAGAGCGCGACACGCGCGGGTTCATCTCGATCACCACCATGCGGCCATCGGCGGGGTTCACCGCCCATTGCACGTTGGAGCCGCCGGTCTCCACCCCGATCTCGCGCAGCACCGCGATGGAGTGGTTGCGCATGATCTGGTATTCTTTGTCAGTCAGCGTCAGCGCAGGGGCCACGGTGATGCTGTCGCCGGTGTGCACGCCCATCGGGTCGATGTTCTCGATCGAGCAGACGATGATGGCGTTGTCGGCGGTGTCGCGCACCACCTCCATCTCGTATTCCTTCCAGCCCAGCAGGCTCTCGTCGACGAGGATCTGGCCCATCGGCGAGGCATCCATGCCCGAGCGGCAGTAGAACTCGTAATCCTCGCGGTTGTAGGCCACGCCGCCGCCAGTGCCACCCATGGTGAAGGCAGGGCGGATGATCGCCGGAAGGCCCACGTATTCCAGCGCCTCAAGAGCAAGGTTCACGCCTGCGGCGAGGTCTTTCTTACCGTCTTCGCGCGTCGGGGCGGTGACGATGGTGGCCTTGGGGTTTTCGATGCCCAGACGGTCCATCGCTTCGCGGAAGAGCTTGCGGTCCTCGGCCATCTCGATGGCTTCGCGCTTGGCGCCGATCATCTCGACGCCGAATTTCTCAAGCACGCCCATTTCTTCGAGCGCCAGCGAGGTGTTCAGGCCCGTCTGCCCGCCCATGGTGGGCAGCAGCGCGTCGGGGCGTTCCTTCTCGATGATCTTCGCGACGATCTCGGGCGTGATCGGTTCGATGTAAGTCGCGTCGGCTAGGCCTGGATCGGTCATGATCGTGGCGGGGTTGGAGTTGACGAGGATGACGCGGTAGCCTTCCTCTTTCAGCGCTTTACAGGCTTGGGCGCCGGAATAGTCGAACTCGCAGGCTTGTCCGATGACAATCGGCCCCGCACCAATGATCATGATCGACTGGATGTCGGTACGTTTCGGCATGGCGGCCCCCTAATTTTGCAAATTGTCCTGCCTTATAGGGATGGCGGCACGGGCTGCAAGGGGGGAATGGCTTTGACGGCCCCAGAAATAAGGGCGGGGCTGTCTGTTCAACCTTTGCGGGCGCTATGCAGGGGCGATCCGCCGGGGCGGAAGGGGTCAGCCCGCGGGCGCGGCCGCTTCGGCGTTTAGAAAGATGCGCAGCGTGGCTTCGAACTCTCGCGGTTTCTCTGCGTGCAGCCAATGCCCCGCGCCGGGGATTTTGGCAAAACGCGCTTGTGGGAACAGCGCCTTGATCGCCTCGCGGTGTTCGGGCTGGACATAGTCCGAGGCACCGCCCGACAGGAACAGGGTCGGCCCCGCGAACTGGCCGGTCACATCCTCGGGCCAGCCGATGATCTTGGGCATCTCCGCTTCAAGCGCGTCGAGGTTCAGCCGCCAGCGCTTGCCGGGCAGGTCGAGCGATTGGGTGAAAAAGCTCTGCAAGGCGCGCTCCACCCCCGCCTCGGCCAGCTGCGCCTCGGCGTCCGAGCGGCGCTCGACCCCGCTTAGGTCCACGCCGCGCATGGCGTCGATGAACATTTGCTGCGTGTGGCCGTAAGCGACGGGCGCGATGTCGGCGACGATCACGCGGCGCAGCAGCTCGGGCCGGGTCAGTGCCAGCATCATCACCGCCTTGCCGCCCATCGAGTGGCCGCAGATGTCCACCGGGCCGCCCAGATGCATGATCACCTCGGCCAGATCCTGCGCCATTTCGGGGTAGCTGTGGGTGTCGTGATGCGGGCTGCTGCCGTGGTTGCGCATGTCGACGGTGACGACATGACGCGCGTCCGCAAGACGCTTGGCGATCACGCCCCAGTTGCGGCCAGAGCCATAGAGGCCATGGACAATAAGCAGGGTCGGGCGGTCGGCGGTGGCTTCGCCATATTCGGAGTAATTCAACATGCGGGCAAATTTAAGGGCATTGCAGCCCGGGGACCAGAGCGATTAGATGCGCCCATGATTGACCGCCAAAATTTCGACACCCGCGCCGAGGCGCTGCGCCCTTTGTTCGAGGACCGTCTGCGCATCAAGGCCCGCGATCTGCGCGAGGCGTTTCACCGCGCCGGGCCGGAACTGCCGCGCGGCATTCGCGGCGATGGGGTGTTGCTCAGCAAGACCGAGCATCTGGTCGCCAATCCCCATATCGCCCGCCAGTTGGAGGATGCCCCGGTTTGGGCCGCCTTCAACCGGGTTACGGCGCATTTGAAAGAGATCGACCCAAAGGCCCGGCGGCGCGGCATCATCCTTGACCGGCTGGCCGGGGTGGCTTTCAATATTCTGGTGGTTTTCGCAGGCTTTGTGATCTGGCTTTGGTGGCGCGGCTACGTGTAAGTGCCGCGCCGATGGGCTCAGGCCGGGTCGTAATCCGCGTCCGACACCTTTTCCATCCATTCGACCGCCTCACCGACCTGTGCCTCTTGCAGGGCGATATGGGTCATGGCGCTGTCGGGCGCGGCCCCGTGCCAGTGTTTCTCTCCGGGGCCGAACCAGACGACATCGCCCTTGTTCAACGTTTGCACCGGGCTGCCTTCGGTCTGGGCGCGGCCTGTGCCTTCGGTAACGATCAGGGTCTGGCCCAGAGGGTGGACATGCCACGCGGTGCGCGCGCCGGGCTGAAAGGTTACCGTCACCCCGCGCAGGCGGGCGGGGGCGGGGGCCGAGATCAGCGGCGTCATCTCGACCTCTCCGGTGAAGTAATCGTCGGGGCCGCGTTCAGAGGGGCGGCTGCCCTTGGGGTGAATGATCATGCGGTTCTCCTTTGCGAGAGAATGTGGCGCGGGGAGGGGGGATCGGCAAGGGGGGCTGTCTGGCGATGATCGCCCGGAAACAAGGCGCTTTGCGCCGCCGGGCAGCGCCCGACCGCCCCATGGGCGGGCGCTTTTGCTGCCGGGCACATCACCTTGGCCGCACATCATGATTGAGAAATAAAGCGGTAGGAACGCAGGTTGCGATGCCCACCCGCGGTCGGGCGCCGCCCGGCCGGAGGGTAAGGTGGCCCCCGCATCGCTGCGAGGGCCAGAGAGCTTACAGGTTCGGATACATCGGGAAACGCTGGCACAGCGCTTCGACTTCGGCTTTCACCTTGGCCTCGACCTCGGCATTGCCATCGGCACCATTGGCCGCCAGCCCGTCGACCACTTCGATGATCCAATCGGCGATCTGGCGGAACTCGGCCTCACCAAAGCCGCGTGTCGTGCCCGCGGGGGAGCCGAGACGGATACCGCTCGTTACCATCGGCTTTTCCGGGTCAAACGGCACGCCGTTCTTGTTGCAGGTGATATGCGCCCGGCCCAGAGCCTTCTCGGTGTCGTTGCCCTTCACGCCTTTGGGGCGCAGGTCGACCAAGACAACATGGGTGTCGGTGCCGTGGGTCACGGTGTCGAGGCCGCCTTTGATCAACTGATCCGACAGCGCCTGCGCATTGGCGATGACCTGTTTGGCATAGGCTTTGAATTCAGGCTGCTGCGCTTCGCCAAAGGCCACGGCCTTGGCCGCGATCACATGCATCAGGGGGCCGCCCTGAATGCCGGGGAAGATGGCGGAGTTGATCTTTTTCGAAATCGCCTCGTCATTGGTCAGGATCATGCCGCCGCGCGGGCCGCGCAGGGTCTTGTGGGTCGTGGTCGTCGCCACATGCGCATGGGGGAAGGGGGAGGGATGCTCACCCGCAGCCACGAGGCCCGCGAAATGCGCCATGTCGACGAGCAGATAGGCACCCACGCTATCGGCAATCTCGCGCATCTTGGCAAAGTCGATCTGACGCGGGATGGCAGAGCCACCGGCGATGATCATCTTGGGCTGATGCTCTTTCGCCAGTTCGGCGACTTGGTCGTAATCCAGCAGATTGTCCTGTTTGCGCACACCGTATTGCACGGCGTTGAACCATTTGCCCGACTGGTTCGGCTTGGCCCCGTGGGTCAGGTGGCCGCCGGCATCAAGGCTCATCCCCAGAATGGTGTCGCCGGGTTGCAAAAGCGCTGTGAAGACACCTTGGTTCGCTTGGCTGCCGGAGTTCGGCTGCACATTGGCGAACTGGCAATCGAACAGCGCGCAGGCGCGTTCGATGGCAAGGTTCTCGGCCACGTCCACATGCTCACACCCGCCATAGTAGCGGCGGCCCGGATAGCCTTCGGCGTATTTGTTGGTCATGATGCTGCCCTGCGCCTCTAGCACCGCAGCCGAGACGATGTTCTCGCTGGCGATCAACTCGATCTCGTCGCGCTGGCGGCCCAGTTCGGCATCGATCGCAGCGGCGAGGGCGGGGTCGGAATCAGCGAGAGATTTGGTGAAGAAATCGGACATCAGGGGATCCTCATTGGAGCTGGTTTCGCGTGTTGCCTATCGGAAACGCGGCCTGAGGTGAAGGCTGTAAACCGACAGGTTGCAAGATATGTGCGTCAACACTGGTGGCGCGCGGAATAATGTGATTGTTTTGGCCCCAAACGCCGATGATCGGAAACTTCGCCGGAATGAGCCTGCTGACATGTCTTTAAAGATCGCTTTTGTGGCCAGCCGGGCCAGCGTGGCACAGACGGCCCGGGCCGCTTTGATCGGGCGTTATGGCGATGTGCCACTGCGTCAGGCCGAGGTGATCGTGGCGCTTGGGGGCGACGGGTTCATGCTGCACACGCTGCACAGCACCCAAGACATGGACGCGCCGGTCTATGGGATGAACCGGGGCACCATCGGCTTTTTGATGAACGCCTACCGAGAGGGCGACCTGCAAGCGCGGTTGGCGGCGGCGGAAGAGGCGGTGATTAACCCTTTGGTCATGCGCGCCACCCATATCGACGGGACGATTTCGACCGCGCTGGCGATCAACGAGGTGTCCCTGCTGCGCGCGGGGCCGCAGGCGGCCAAGCTGCGCATCACGATAGACGGGCGTCAGCGGATGGAGGAACTGGTCTGCGACGGGGCGCTGGTGGCGACGCCTGCGGGCTCCACCGCCTATAACTACTCCGCCCATGGGCCGATCCTGCCCATCGGTTCTGACGTTTTGGCTTTGACCCCGATTGCCGCCTTCCGCCCGCGCCGCTGGCGTGGGGCTTTGCTGCCGAAACGGGCCACGGTGCGTTTCGATGTGCAAGAGCCGCAAAAACGCCCCGTGATGGCCGATGCCGACGGCCAGTCGCACCGCGATGTAACGACGGTCGAGGTCTCGTCCGACCCCAGCGTCAGCCACCGCATCCTCTTCGACCCCGGTCATGGGCTGGAAGAGCGGTTGATCTCGGAACAGTTCAACTGACGGCGGAGGGCGGCGCCTTTCCGCCGCACCTCGCGCTCGCCGGAACCCAGACTTCGCGCCAGCGTTGAGCCTGCAAGAGCGGGATCCTCCCGCGTCTTAACAGCCGAAGAAAGGAGACCTAAGATGAATTGGGACCGTATCGAAGGCAATTGGAACCAGATGACCGGCGCGGTGAAATCGCAATGGGGCGATCTGACCGATGACGAAATCGCCGAAGCCCGTGGCAATCGCGAGCAGCTGGTGGGTAAGATTCAAGAACGCTATGGCATCGCCAAAGACGAGGCCGAGCGTCAAGTCGATGACTTCGCCGCGAAATACTAAGTTTCGTCGGCAGAATTAGAAAAGGCGACCCTTTGAGGGTCGCCTTTTGCGTTTCAAGAGAGGCTCAAGCCTCGTGCCACGCGCGGTCACCCTTGTCGTCTTTGACACGGGTGGGCAGGCCGATGTCGTCGAGCAGACCGAAGAGGGGCTTGGGGTCCAACTCTTCGACATTGACCATGGTGGCGGTGTCATAGGTGCCATCGGCGATCAGCATCGCAAAGGCCACCGGCGGCACGCCCGCGGTGTAGGAAATGCCTTGGCTGCCCACTTCGTTATAGGCGTCCTTGTGATCGGCGACGTTATAGACAAAGACCTCGACCTCTTCGCCATCCTTCACGCCTTTCACCAGATCGCCAATGCAGGTCTTGCCGGTGTAGTTGGGCGCAAGGCTCGACGGGTCGGGCAGCACGGCTTTCACCACTTTCAGCGGGACGACCTCCAGCCCCTCGGCGGTGGTCACGGGCTGCTCGGACAGCAGGCCGAGGTTTTGCAAGACGGTGAAGACGTTAATGTAGTGGTCGCCAAAGCCCATCCAGAAGCGCACGTCAGCCTGGGGGTAGTTCGCGGAAAGCGAATGCACCTCGTCATGGCCCGACAGATAGGCCTTCTGCTTGCCGACCACGGGCAGGTCCCATTCGCGACCCACTTCGAACATCTTGTTCTCCTGCCACGCGCCTTCCTGCCAGCTGTAGACCGTGCCGGTGAACTCGCGGAAGTTGATCTCAGGGTCAAAGTTGGTCGAGAAATATTTGCCGTGGTTGCCCGCGTTGATATCGACGATGTCGATGGATTTGACCTCATCCATGAATTCATCCACCGCGAAACGGGCGAAGGCGTTGACCATGCCGGGATCGAAGCCAGCGCCCAAGATCGCGGTCACGCCCGCTTCGGCGCAGGCCTCGCGGCGCTTCCACTCGTAGTTGCCATACCACGGCGGGGTCTCGCAAATTTTGGTCGGGTCTTCGTGGATCGCCGTGTCGATATAGGCGGCACCGGTGTCGATGCAGGCCTGCAGCACGGTCATGTTCACGAAAGGCGAGCCCACGTTGATGACGATCTGGCAGCCGGTCTCCTTGATCAGGGCGGCCACGGCATCGGTGTCCATCCCCTCGACGGCATGCGCCTTGAAAACGCCGTCCTGCTTCATCGCGTTCTTCTCATGCACGCTTGCGATGATCGCCTCGCATTTGGAGACCGTGCGGCTGGCGATATGCAAGTCACCCAAACGGTCATTATTCTGCGCGCATTTATGCGCCACGACCTGTGCGACGCCGCCCGCGCCGATGATAAGAACATTGCGTTTCATAGTGTTGACCTCTTCCTTGTCACGACAGGGCGGCGGCGAAATCGTCATAGTCGAAATCGCGCACCATTCGGGTGGTTCCGTCCAACTCGCGCACCGCGATGCCGGGCATCTTGACGCCGTTGAACCAGTTTTTCTTGACCATCGTGTAACCGGCAGCGTCCTGAAACGAGAGCCGGTCGCCCGCTTTCAGCGGCGCATCGAAGCGAAACTCGCCAAAGATATCGCCCGCAAGGCAGGACTTGCCGCAGATCATCCATTCGTGGTCACCGCTGTCGGGGCTCACCTTCGCAGGCTCACGGTAGATCAGCAGATCGAGCATATGCGCCTCGATGGAACTGTCGACGATGGCAAGGTTCTTACCGTTGAACATCGTGTCGAGCACGGTGACCTCCAGCGTCGCCGCCCCGGTGATCGCGGCCTCCCCGGGCTCAAGGTAGACCTGCACGCCGAACCGGTCGGCAAAGGTTTTGAGGCGCAGGGCCAGATCGTCGAGCGGATAGCCCTCGCCGGTGAAATGAATACCGCCGCCAAGGCTGATCCAATCCATCTTGTGCAGCACCGCGCCGAAGCGGTCTTCGATCAGGGTCAGCATCTCATCAAAACGGGCGAAGTCGTCGTTCTCGCAATTGTTGTGGAACATCAGCCCGCTGATCCGGTCGGCGACCGCGTCGATCGCTGCCGGATCATGCTCGCCCAGACGGCTGAAGGGGCGGGCGGGGTCGGCGAGATCAAAGTCCGAGGTGGAAACGCCGGGGTTCACCCGCAGCCCGCGGATGTGGCCCTGCGATTGCGCATCGAACTTGTCGAGCTGGCCGATGGAGTTGAAGATGATCTTGTCGGCATGGCCCAACACCTCGTCGATCTCATGCTCGGCGTAGGCCACCGAATAGGCATGGGACTCACCGGGAAATTTCTCGGCCCCGAGCCGCACTTCGTAAAGCGACGAGGAAGTCGAGCCGTCCATATACTCGGACATGAAGTCAAAGACCGACCATGTGGCGAAGCACTTCAGCGCTAGCAGGCAACGCGCGCCCGACAGCACGCGCAGGCGGGCGATCTTCTCCATATTGTCGCGGAGATTGGCCTTGTCGATCAGGTAATAGGGTGTCTGCACGTCGAAAACCTTTCTGCGCGGCCGGAGGGCAAGCTCCGGGAGGGAAAAGACCCACTGAATGTGCTGTCGTGGTTGGCCCCGCCGGGGGGCATTTCCGGGGGCGATTCGCATATTTTGCGCAAGCAACGCAATTGTAAAAAACGCGCGGGCTGGGCTGCGCGCGCGTTTCCGTGGGGGTAACTGTAGCGCCGGACAGGCAAAGGTCCACCGCCATGTGATTTTTGGTTAGCCCTGCGGGTAGCCGATGCCCTTCAGCGCCTCGCGGATTTCGTCCAAAATCGCCGGATCATCGATGGTTGCGGGGGTCTTGAAATCCTCCCCATCGGCGATCTTCACCATCGTCGCGCGCAGGATCTTGCCCGAGCGTGTCTTGGGCAGGCGGTCGACCACCACGGCCTGTTTGAAGGCGGCGACGGGGCCGATCTGCTCGCGCATCCGGGTGACACATTCGGCGACGATTTCCTCATGCGGGCGGTCGACGCCTTTCGTGAGGCACAAAAAGCCGATGGGCATCTGCCCTTTAAGCTCATCGCTGACCCCCACAACGGCGCATTCCGCCACATCGGGGTGGCCCGCCAGAACCTCTTCCATCGCGCCGGTCGACAGGCGGTGGCCCGCGACGTTGATCACGTCATCGGTGCGCGCCATGATCCAGACATAGCCGTCCTCGTCGATCCGGCCCGCATCGCCGGTCTCGTAATAGCCGGGGAATGTGCTGAGGTAGGATTTGCGAAAGCGGTCTTCGGCGTTCCAGAGCCCCGGCAGGGTGCCGGGGGGCAGGGGCAGCTTGATGGCGATGGCGCCCAACTCTCCGGCGGGCAGGGGGTCGCCGCGCTCATCCAAAATCTGCACATCATAGCCCGGCATCGGCACGGTTGGGGAGCCGACCTTGACCGGCAGCGCCTCAAGCCCCGCCGGGTTGCCGACGATGGTATAGCCGGTCTCGGTCTGCCACCAGTGATCGTAGACCGGCTTGCTCAGTTTCTCCTGCGCCCATTCGACGGTATCGGGGTCCGCCCGCTCCCCCGCGAGATAGAGCGCACGCAGGCTCGACAGGTCGTATTCCTTGATCTCTTCGCCCTCGGGGTCTTCGCGTTTCACGGCGCGGATGGCGGTGGGGGCGGTAAAGAAGCTCGCCACGCCATGTTCCTCAATCACCCGCCAGAAGGTGCCGGCGTCGGGCGTGCCCACGGGCTTGCCTTCGAATACGACGGTGGTGTTGCCCGCGATCAGCGGCGCGTAGCAGATATAGCTGTGCCCCACGACCCATCCCACGTCCGAGGCGGCCCAAAAGACCTCTCCCGGTTCGACGTTATAGACGTTTTTCATGGTCCAGTTCAGCGCCACCAGATGCCCCGCCGTGGGCCGCACCACGCCCTTGGGCGCGCCGGTGGTGCCGGATGTGTAGAGGATATAGGCCGGGTGGTTCCCCTCCACGGGCACGCAGGGCGCCGGGCGCACGCCGTCTTGGGCGGCATACCAATCGATGTCCCGCTCGGGGTTCAACTCGCAGGGTTTCTGGCCGCGTTGCAGGATGATGCAGGTGTCAGGCTTGTGGTTGGCCTGTTCGATGGCCCCATCAAGCAGCGGTTTGTAATCCACCACCCGCGACGGCTCCACCCCGCAGGAGGCGGCGATGATCGCCTTGGGTTTGCAATCGTCGATCCGCACCGCCAATTCGCTAGAGGCGAAGCCGCCGAAGACCACGGAATGAATCGCGCCGATCCGCGCGCAGGCCAGCATCGCCTCCACCGCTTCGGGGACCATGGGCATATAGATCACCACGCGGTCGCCCTTCTCGACGCCCTGCGCCACCAACGCCCCGGCGAGCGAGGCGACATGGGCCTGCAACTCGCTATAGGTCAGGGTCGATTTATTGCCGGTGATCGGGCTGTCATGGATGATTGCGACGCGCTTGCCATTGCCTTGGTCGACATGGCGGTCCACGGCGTTGTAGCAGGTGTTCACACTGGCATCCGCGAACCATTCGTAGATATGGTCGCCCCGATCAAACAGCGCGCGCGTCGGCGCGATGTCCCAGTCGATCGCCTCGGCTTGCTCTAGCCAATAGGCTTCCGGGTCGGCCTTCCAGCGGTCGTAGGTGTCGCGATATCCCATGGTGTTCCTCCTCCTGTTGCACTGTGCGGCAAACCCGCGGGCCGGGTATAGGTGCAGTGTCGCGCAATTATTTCCAGTCACTCTGGCCGCTTAGAAAGATTTCGGCAAGCGGAACGCTATTGTTCCTGTCAGTCGCGCCGCGTCATGCTAGATTGGGCGGAAATTCACAGTTTTTCCGGAGCCTGCCATTATGCGTCTCGCCCTTTCTTTGCCTCTTGCATCCTGCCTTGCCATTGTTGCCGCGCTGCCTGCGGCGGCGCAGGACCGTAGCATCAACTTCGCCCTGCGCGGCGGTGTCGGGGCGGCGCCGGATTATCCGGGGGCGAGCAGCTATCGTGCGACGCCGGATTTGGCCTTTACCTTCGGTTCGCTGGAATGGGGCGGGCGCAAGATCGGCACCAACATTGGCGAAGCGCCCAAGACCGGTTTCGGTTTCACCGGCGCGTTCCGCTATCTGGGTGAGCGTGACAGTTCCGATCACGCGGAGCTTGCGGGGCTTGAGGATATCGACGCGGCGGTCGAACTGGGCTTTGGCGTGGTCTACCGCGAGGTGAACTGGCAGGTCTTCGGCAAGGTGCGCCGTGGCTTTGGCGGCCATGAAGGCGTGACCGGCGACATTGGCGCCGATGTGATCTTCCGCCCCGATGAACGCTGGACTATCACCGCAGGCCCGCGTTTCAGCCTTGGCAACGACACCTATGCTGACACCTATTACGGCGTCGACACCGCCACCACGAACTTCGCCGCTTATGAGGCCGGTGGCGGTCTGCTCGGCGCGGGTGTCGAGGTCGAGGCGACCTATCGTTTGGACGAGGCATGGGCGCTGGAAGGGGCCGTGGCCTATCAACGTCTGCTGAATGACGCCGCCGACAGCCCGATCACACAGGCCGGGTCAGAGGATCAATGGACCATGCGCATTGGCGTCAGCCGCGCCTTCACCTGGCGGTTCTGAACGGCGTTGCGCCGCCCTTTCGGGGCGGCGCCTTGTCTGGCCTTAGCCGTAATGCGCGACCGGCGTGCCCGCGATGGCGCCCACGTTCAGCAGCCCGCGCGCGGTGATCGAGGGCGACACGATATGCGCGCGGTTGCCCATGCCCATCAGGATCGGCCCGACCTCAAGCCCGTCGCCCTTCATTTTCAGGATGTTGCGCACGCCCGAGGCGGCATCGGCATGGGCGAAGACCAGCACATTGGCGGCCCCTTCCATTCGGTTACAGGGCAGCAGCCGCGCGCGAAGTTCGGCATCAAGCGCGGTGTCGATGTTCATCTCACCTTCGTAGACGAAATCATGGTTGCCCGCGTCGAGGATCTCCAGCGCCGCGCGCAGACGTTTGCCCGATCCTTCGCCCTGATTGCCGAACTGGCTTTGTGAGCAGAGCGCCACTTTCGGCTCGATGCCAAAGCGGCGGACGTGGCGGGCGGCCCCGATGGCGATCTCGGCGATCTGTTCGGGGGTGGGGTGCAGGTTCACTTGGGTATCCGCGATGAAAAGCGGCCCGTCTTCGAGGATCATCATCGAAAGCGCGCCATGCGGGCGGAAACCGTCGCGGCCCAGCACTTGGTTGACGTAATTGAGGTGCCAGCCAAATTCGCCAAAGGTGCCGCAGATCAGGCTGTCGGCCTCACCACGATGCACCATGACGGCGCCAATGGCGGTGGTATTGGTGCGCATGATTGCCCGCGCGATGTCGGGGCTGACGCCGCGGCGGCACATCAGGCTGTGGTAGGTCTCCCAATAATCGCGGTAGCGGGGGTCGTTCTCGGGGTTCACCAGATCGACGTTTTGGCCCAGTTGCAGGTTCAGACCCGCCTTTTCGATGCGCCGTTCGATCACCTCGGGGCGGCCAATCAGAATGGGCCGTTCCACCGTCTCTTCGATGATCGCCTGCGCGGCGCGCAGCACGCGTTCGTCCTCGCCCTCGGCAAAGACCAGACGGCGGGGGGAGGAGCGGGCGGATTCAAAGACCGGGCGCATGATCAGCGCCGATTTGAACACCGATCCGTCGAGTTTGCGCTTGTAGGCGTCGAGGTCTTCGATGGGCCGCGCCGCTACGCCCGTCTCCATCGCGGCCTTCGCCACGGCGGAAGAGACCACGCCGATGAGGCGCGGATCGAAGGGTTTCGGGATCAGATATTCCGCGCCAAAAGTCAGCTGCTCGCCCTGATAGGCCGCTGCCGCCTCCGCGCTCGTGGTGGCGCGGGCGAGGGCGGCGATGCCGTCGATACAGGCGATCTTCATCTCGTCGTTGATCGTGGTCGCACCCACGTCCAGCGCGCCCCGGAAGATGAAGGGGAAGCAGAGCACGTTGTTGACCTGATTGGGAAAATCGCTGCGCCCTGTGGCGATGATCGCGTCCGGTGCCACGGCGCGGGCGATATCGGGCAGGATTTCTGGCGTGGGGTTCGCCAGCGCGAAGATGATCGGGCGTTTGGCCATCTTCGCCACCATCTCGGGCGAGAGTACACCGGGGCCGGAGAGACCGAGGAAGAGGTCGGCCCCGTCGATCACATCATCCAGCGTGCGCAGGTCGGATTTCTGCGCATATTCGGCTTTGCTGGGGTTCATATCCTCGGTCCGGCCCTCATAGACCAGCCCGTTGATGTCGCAGAGCCAGACGTTCTCACGCTTTACGCCGAGTTTCAGCAGCATATTGAGGCAGGCAATGCCCGCCGCCCCGCCCCCGGTGGAGACGATCTTGATGTCCTCGAAACGCTTGCCCGCCACATGCAGCGCGTTCTTGGCGGCGGCGCCGACGACGATGGCGGTGCCGTGCTGGTCATCATGGAAAACGGGGATGTTCATCCGCTCGCGGCAGATCTTCTCGACTACGAAACAGTCGGGCGCCTTGATGTCTTCGAGGTTGATCGCGCCAAAGCTCGGCTCCATTGCGCAGACGATCTCGGCCAGTTTCTCGGGGTCGGACTGATCAAGCTCGATGTCGAAACAGTCGATGTTGGCGAATTTTTTGAAGAGCACGGCCTTGCCCTCCATCACCGGTTTCGAGGCCAGCGCGCCGATATTGCCCAGCCCCAGCACTGCCGTGCCATTGCTGACCACGGCCACCAGATTGCCGCGCGAGGTATAGCGCGCGGCGGTGTCGGGGTCGTTCTTGATCTCGATGCAGGCCTCGGCCACGCCCGGTGAATAGGCCCGCGCCAGATCGCGGCCATTGGCCAGCGGTTTGGTCGCGCGGATCTCCAGTTTCCCGGGCCGGGGGTGTTCGTGGTAATCCAATGCAGCTTGGCGCAGGTTGGGGGTGTCGGACATCGTTTATGCTTCTCCCGAATAATGGTTTAGCGTTAAACTAATTTTTGCGCGCAAGCAAAGCGGCTTTTGGCGGGGGCGGTCTGGGTGCCGGATGGCTTTGCCCCAGCGTCGCCCTTGCAGGTCATTTTGCGCGGGCTTTAAGAGGCGATTGAGGGGACATGTGGTTTTGCATCGCACAGGGCGGGGCAATTTTCTATAGTCCTAGAAAAGGGAGAGCCTAATGACTGATTTGCGCGACGCGGCTGTATTGGTGCGGGAAAACGCCCATGCGCCCTATTCGAATTTCAAGGTCGGCGCGGCGATCCGCACCGCCTCGGGCGCGGTGTTCAGTGGCTGCAATGTCGAAAACGTCGCCTACCCGCAGGGCACCTGCGCCGAGGCGGGCGCGATTGCTGCCATGGTCGCAGCAGGCGAGCGTGAGATCGCCGAGGTCTATGTCGTGGCGGGCAGCGATATGCCGGTGACGCCCTGCGGCGGCTGCCGCCAGAAACTGGTGGAATTCTCGGGCGGGGATGTATCCGTCACCATGGCGACCGTGGCGGGCAAGGAACAGCAGACCACCATGGGCGACTTGCTGCCGGGGGCCTTTGGCGCCGCCCATATGCAGGGTTAACCGCATGAGCGCGCGGGACATTCTGGCGCGGCTGCGCCATGGTGAGGCATTGGATGCAGAGGCGCTGACCTGGATGGCCGGGGCGCTGGCCGATGGCCGTGTCAGCGACGCGCAGGCCGGAGCCTTTGCCATGGGCATCTGCCTGAATGGCTTGGACCAGCAGGGCCGCGTGGCGCTGACCCTCGCGATGCGCGATTCGGGGCAGGTGTTGGACTGGGACTTGGACGGCCCCGTGCTCGACAAACATTCGACCGGCGGGGTGGGCGATTGCGTCTCATTGATCCTCGCCCCCGCGCTGGCCGCCTGCGGGGCCTATGTGCCGATGATCTCGGGCCGGGGGCTGGGGCATACGGGCGGCACGCTGGATAAGCTTGAGGCGATCCCCGGCGTCAGCACGCAGTTGGATGAGGCGCGGTTTCGCGCGGTCGTGCGGGAGGTGGGCTGCGCCATCGTCAGCGCCAGCGGCGACATCGCCCCGGCGGATCGGCGCCTTTATGCGGTGCGGGATGTGACCTCGACCGTAGATTCGCTCGACCTGATCACCGCGTCGATCCTGTCGAAAAAGCTCGCCGCCGGGCTGGATGGGCTGGTGCTCGACGTGAAGGTGGGCTCGGGCGCCTTCATGAAGGAGCTCGCGCAGGCGCGTGCCTTGGCCGAAGCGCTGAGCGGCACCGCCACGGCGGCGGGCTGCCCGACGACGGCGGTGATCAGTGACATGAACCAGCCGCTGGTGCCGAGCCTTGGCAACGCGCTGGAAGTGGCCGCGGTAATGCGGGTGCTGACCGGGGCGGTGACGGGGCCGATCCTTGATGTGACGGCTGAATTGGGCGGTGGGCTTCTTGCCAATGGCGGTCTGGCCGCGACGGCTGAGGCGGGGGCCGAAGCCCTGCGCACGGCGGTCCGCGATGGCCGCGCGTTGGAGCGTTTCACCCGGATGCTCAGCGCCATGGGCGCACCTGCCGATTTCGCCGAAAACTGGGAGCGCATTCTGCCCAAAGCCCCGGTGATCCGAGCGGTTCCCGCGCCGCGAGGCGGCTATGTGAGCGCGATCGACGGCGCCGCGCTCGGCATGGCGGTGGTCAACCTCGGCGGGGGCCGGGTGGTCGAGGCGGACCAGATCGACCCGGCGGTGGGCCTGTCGCAGGTGCTGCGCTTGGGCGAAGAGGTCCGCGCGGGCGCGCCTTTGGCCACGATCCACGCGGCGGGAGAGGCGGCTGCGGATGCGGCAGAGGCGACGGTTCTGGCGGCGATCACGCTAGGGGACAAGGCGGTTGAAGCGCCGGATTTGATTTTGGAAAGGATCGATTGATGGGACGTGCATTCTTGGTCGTGATCGATTCCGTCGGCATCGGCGGTGCGCCGGACGCGGGGGGTTTCTTTAACGGTGATCTGCCCGATACCGGGGCCAATACGCTGGGTCATATCGCGCAGGCCTGTGCCGCGGGAGAGGCTGAAGAGGGGCGCAGCGGGCCGCTGGCCCTGCCCAATCTCGACCGGTTGGGTCTGGGTGCCGCGCTGAAGCTCGCCAGTGGGATGGAGGCGCCGGGGCTGGGTGCTGCGCCCGAAGGCCGCTGGGGGGCTGCGACGGAGGTTTCGCAGGGCAAAGACACCCCCTCGGGCCATTGGGAATTGGCCGGGCTGCCGGTGCCTTGGGCATGGCATTACTTCCCGGATGAAACGCCTGCCTTTCCCGCAGACCTGACCGCAGAGGTCGCGCGGCTCGCGGGCACCGATGGCATCTTGGGCAATTGCCACGCCTCTGGCACGGCAATCATCGAACGGCTGGGGGCGGAGCATTGCGAAAGCGGCTGGCCGATCTGCTATACCTCTGCCGACAGCGTGTTCCAGATCGCCGCGCATGAAGAGACCTTTGGCCTCGACCGCCTTTTGACGCTTTGCCAAGACATCGCGCCCCGCCTGCATGAGATGAAGGTGGGCCGTGTCATCGCGCGGCCCTTCACTGGCGAACCGGGCGCATTCCAGCGCACCGCGAACCGGCGCGACTATGCCATCACCCCGCCGAAACCAGTGCTCACCAATTGGGTGCAGAACGCCGGAGGGCGGGTCTATGCAGTGGGAAAGATCGGCGATATCTTTACCATGCAGGGCATCGACGAGCTGCGCAAAGGGCCGGATGCCAAGCTGATAGACCATCTGCATGATCTGGTTGCCGAGGCCGAAGAGGGCAGCCTGACCTTTGCCAACTTCGTGGAGTTCGACAGCCTTTATGGACACCGCCGCGATGTCTCGGGCTATGCCCGCGCGTTGGAGTGGTTCGATGCCGAGATCGGCAAGGTGATCGCCGCACTGCGCGAGGGCGACATGCTGGTGGTGACGGCAGACCATGGCAATGATCCGACATGGGCGGGCAGCGATCACACCCGCGAAAGGGTGCAGGTGCTGGTCGCAGGGACCGGGGCGGGGGCGTTGGGGCAGATCGGCTTTACCGATGTCGCAGCCCTCGTCGCCGGGCATCTGGGGGTAGAGGTGCCGCAGTAGCCGCGCAGCCTTTGCTTGCGAGCGGGGCGCTTGTGCGGCTAGAAGCAGGGCAAATAAAGGAGCCTGCCGCATGACCGATACCCCCAATCACCTGACGATCGTCGACCATCCGCTGGTGCAGCACAAGCTGACCATCATGCGCGACAAAGCCACCTCGACCGCCGTCTTCCGGCAGTTGCTGCGCGAGATCAGCCAGCTTTTGGCCTATGAGGTGACGCGCGGCCTGCCGATGACGACCAAACGGGTCGAGACCCCGATGCAAGAGATGGACGCGCCAACGCTCGACGGCAAAAAACTGGCGCTGATTTCGATCCTGCGGGCGGGCAACGGGCTGATGGATGGGGTGCTTGAATTGATCCCCTCGGCGCGGGTCGGCTTTGTCGGTCTCTACCGTGACGAAGAGACCCTCCAGCCGGTGCAGTATTACTTCAAAGTGCCCGAGGCGATGGAAGACCGCCTCGTCATCGCCGTGGACCCGATGCTGGCCACCGGCAATTCTTCGGTCGCGGCGATCAATCTGCTCAAAGAGGCAGGCGCCACCAATATCATCTTCCTCTGCCTGCTGGCCTCGCCCGAGGGGGTCGCCACCATGAAAGCGGCGCATCCGGACGTGCGCATCGTCACGGCCTCGCTGGACGAGTCCCTCAACGAAAAGGGCTATATCATCCCCGGTTTGGGCGACGCGGGTGACCGGATGTTCGGCACCAAGTGATCGGGTAAGTTTCGCTAATCGGCGCGCGGTGCTTTACTCAGGCCGCGCGCTGATGCATCGTTCTACCAGATAGTGTGGGGGCATTAGATGACACTTACCAGAAGTATTGCCATGGCGATGATCGTCGCAGCCTTGGGCGTCGGCGGATCGCAGACCCAAGCGCAGGACAGCCGCAGCCAACCGGCAGAGTTTCCGCCGTCCTCTTACAAGGGTAAGCAATATGTCGACAGCGCGGGATGTGTGTTCATCCGCGCGGGCATTGACGGGAATGTGTCTTGGGTGCCCCGCATGAGCCGCGCGCGCGAGCAAATTTGCGGGTTCCAGCCCACGAATGGCGTGAAAGTGGCAGAGGCCAAGGTTGAGGCGGCGCGGACCAAGGTCGAACCGGCCCCCGCAAAGACACCCCCGGTCCGCGTCGCCGAAGCGTCCGCGCCTAAGGCAAAGCCGAAGGCCCCCGTGGCGCGGCCCGCGCCGCAAAAGGTGGTGCGCCGTGTGGCGCCGGCCCCGGTGCGTGCATCCGCGCCCAAGGTCGTGCGCGAGACCGCACCGCGCCCCGTGCCGGTGGTGCCCAGCAAACCCGTCGCGCTGGCCGCCCCGGCACCGGCTGGCTTTGTCACCGCTTGCCCCGGCGCTTCGCCCCTGTCGCAGCGCTATATGCGGCGCGGGGATGGCTATAGCGTGCGCTGCGGTCCGCAGGCGGAGCCGATTGTGACGGGGCGTCTTGCCCCTTCGAGCCCGCAGCGCGGCACCGCACCGCAGCCCTACCGCAGCGCGGGTGTGATGCCCGGCGTTGCCACTGCACCCGCGCGGATCGTGGCCCCTGCCGCCGTCGCCGCACCGGTGGTCAGCGCCAAGCCCGCCCGCGCCGTGGGCACGCAGACGCGGATCGTGCCGAAACATGTGGCGATCAATCGGGTGAACACGACCAATGTGAAAGTCCCGAAAGGATACCGGAAGGTTTGGGAAGACGACCGTCTGAACCCGCACCGGGCCGAGCAAACCTTGGAAGGCCGCGCCGACATGCTATTGGTCTGGACCCAGACCCTGCCGCGCCGTTTGGTCAACAAGGCCACCGGCGAAGACGTGACCGCCAAAGTGCCGCTGATCTATCCCTATCTCGATATCGAAACGCAGCGCCGCAAGCTGGGGCGGGTCAAGATCGTCGAGCGGGATGGCCAAGTGGTGAAACGGGTGCTGCGCTACCGCAACGCCGCGCCGATCCATCGGGATGCCCGCCCGATCAAGAAGGCCCCCGTCTATTCCAGCCGCTCGGCCCCGACAGCCCAGCCCAGCACCAAAGCGGGCTATGTGCAGGTCGGTGTCTTTGGCAGCCCCGCCAATGCGCAGCGCGCGGCCCGGCAGATCGCGGCCTTGGGGCTGCCCGCCCGCATTGGCAAACAGACCCGTGGCGGCAAGACCTACCACAGCGTTCAGGCAGGCCCCATCGCGGGCGGCTCTGCCCAAGCGGCGCTTGGCCAATTGCGCCGGGCAGGATACCGGGACGCCTATCTGCGGCGCTAAGCGTTTTGTAATGAAGGTAAAAGGCCAGCCGCGGTTTCCCCGGGCTGGCCTTTTTCTTGGGCCAATCAGTCAGCCGCCGCAGATGCTTTGCAATCTCAGCCAATCGGCATCCGACATCAGCGGCGCGGTCAGCTTGCCGTTCATCGGGTCACCTTCGATCAGGGGCAGGGTGCTTTCGCCGGTGATGTCACGCGCAAAGGCATAGGGCTTGCTGCGCAGCTCGGCTTTGGCAAATCGCGCCAGTTGAGCCTCAACCTGCGGTGTCGCGGCGGGGCGCATCAGCAGTTGCTCGGCATAGGCATCCAGCGCCTCGGAAGAGATATCGCCGGTGGTCAGCAGGCGGAAATTCTCGCGCAGGCCCACAGCCTCCAAGAGCGCGCGCAGCGGGTCATGTTCCCGGCGCGCCACATCCTCGGTCAGCACATAGCCCGCGGCGACATCGGGCTCTTCGTAATCCTCCAGCACCGCGCGGTCGAGCACGATGAGACGGCCCGGCAGATGCAGGCTGGCGCGGGTCATATCAGGCAGGATCGCCACGCGCCCGACCTCCAACCGTTTGGTGAGCCGCGCCAGCGCGGCGCTTCCACCGGGGCTTTCGCAGGCGGGGCCAGAGACGCGTTCAAGCCGCTTGAGCAGCGCCGTGCCCAAAGAGACACGCTTGACCTCTGGCACCACTTTGATCGCATGATCGCGCAGCGCGCCGGGCATCCAAAAGACCGCCAGCGCCGCCACCACCGCGACGGAGGCCAGCATCCCGACCGACCGCAAACGCCCCGGCTTGGGACGGCTGCGATTGATCGCGCGGCGCAGCTTTTCGATGGCCTCGATCATCTCGGTTTCATTGTCGGGCAGTTCCAGGGTTTCGCCCGGATCCCCGTCGGGATGATAGAGCGCGGGGGTCTGGCCGGGGTTGGCCCTGTCGACGGCGGCCAGCGACCAATGGGTCAGCGCCTGATCCTTGAGATCGCTGATCACCAGTGTCGCGTCACCGATAGAGACGATCACCTCGCGCCGCTGCGCATCGGGCGCGGCGCGCCAGAGGCCCGTCGCTTCGAGCCGGGCGTATTTTGTCAAGGCGGTCATGGGGTTCTGCTGCGGGCCTGTCAGTTTTCGCCACTCTACCACGCGCTGCGGGATCAGCAATGGCAGGTGACATAATGCCCCGCCTTAGAGGCACGCCGCCTGTTTGCGCAATTCGAACTTCTGGATCTTCCCGGTGGAGGTTTTGGGCAGTTCGCCAAAGACCACGCGCTTGGGCGTCTTGAACCCGGCAAGGCGCGCGCGGGCGAAGGCGATCAGCGCCTCTTCGCTGGCCTCCGCCCCCGGTTTCAACTCGACAAAGGCGCAGGGCACCTCGCCCCATTTTTCATCCGGTTGCGCCACCACGGCGGCGAGGTTGACCGCGCCGTGGCCCATCAACACACCCTCGACCTCGACGCTCGAAATATTCTCTCCGCCCGAGATGATGATGTCCTTGGCGCGGTCGGCGATCTGGATGTAGCCGTCGGGATGCTGCACCGCGATGTCGCCGGAGTGGAAGTAGCCGCCCGCAAAGGCTTCGGCCGTGGCGTCTGGGTTTTTGAGGTAGCCTTTCATCACCGCATTGCCGCGGATCATGATCTCGCCCTGTGCCGCGCCGTCGCGCGGGGTTTGGGCCATCTCGGCGTCCATCACGGTGATCTCTTCCATCATCGGCATGGCGACACCTTGGCGCGCTTTGATCCCGGCGCGCTCAGGCTCGGGCAGCCCATCCCATTCGCCTTGCCAGAGACATTCGGTGACATGGCCAAAGGTCTCGGTCAGCCCATAGACCTGCGTGACGTTGAACCCCAGCTTTTCGATCTTCGACAGGGTCGCGGGGGCCGGGGGCGCGCCCGCGGTGAAAACCTCGACCCGGTGATCGAAGGCGCGGCGGTCTTCTGCCTCCGCGTTGACCAGCATGTTCAGCACGATGGGCGCGCCGCCGAAATGGGTGACGCCGTGATCGGCGATGGCGTCATAGATCGCCGCCGCGGTGATGTCGCGGCAACAGACCAGCGTGCCGCTCAGAAGCGGCATCATCCAAGTGTGGTTCCAGCCGTTGCAGTGAAACAGCGGCACGATCTGCATGAAGACCGGGCGCAGCACCATCTGCCATGAGATCACCGTGCCCATGGTCATCAGGTAAGCGCCGCGGTGATGATAGACCACGCCTTTGGGCCGCCCGGTGGTGCCGGAGGTGTAGTTCAGCGCGAGGCTTTCCCATTCGTCCTGCGGCATGATCCACTGGAAATTGGGGTTCGCCTCGGCCAGCAGTTCTTCGTATTGCGGATGCCGCCCGGTGGCGGGAAAGCCGGCGGTGGGGTCGGGCACTTCGATGATCGCGGGGCAGGTGCCTTCCATCTGCGCGCAGGCCTCCTCGGCCAGCGGCAGGAACTCGGTATCGACCAGCAGCACCTTGGCGCCGCCGTGGTCGAGGATATAGGCCACCGTCCCGGCATCGAGACGGATGTTGATGGTGTTGAGCACGGCCCCGCAGGCGGGCACGCCGAAATGCGCCTCGGCCTGCGCGGGCAAGTTGGGGATAAGGGTGGCGACCACATCGCCCGGGGTCACGCCGATCTCGGCCAGTAGCGCGGCGAGGCGGGTGCAGCGGTCATGGTACTGGGCATAGGTGACGCGATGCACGCCGTGGATCACTGCCGTCTGGTTCGGGAAAACCTCTGCGGCGCGGGCCAAATGCGACAAGGGCGTGAGCGGCACGAAATTCGCCGCGCATTTCTCAAGCCCGCTTTCATCCGTCATCCACCCCATGCGACCCCTCCCAAGGCATTGGTTGCGATTTGGGGTTGAGTATTGCTGCCCGGACGTGACTTTGAAAAGAGGTCAGGAGGGAAAAGGAGGGCAGATGCAGGACATAGCGGTAAAATCGGGGCTGGCGGCGCTTTACGCGGTGAGCGGTATGGCGGCTTTGGGGCTGACGGATAATTTCGTCCCCTTCATCACCGAGCGCGGGTCGCTCTGGCAGTTTCACTTCCTGCGGGGGCTTATGGCGGTGGCGATCCTGATGGTGCTCGCGGCCCTGGGTTTCGGCATTCTGCGCCCGCGGCGGTTCTGGGCCGTGGCCGGGCGCAGCCTGTTTCAGGCGGGCGCGATGTTGATCTATTTCGGCTGTCTTGCCTTTCTGCCCATCGGGGTGGTGGTGGCCGGGCTGTTCACCTCGCCGCTTTTCGTGCTGATGATCTCGGCCCTGTTTCAGGGCAAACGCGTCGGCCCGTGGCGGTGGGGGGCCGTGGCCGTGGGCTTTGCCGGGGCCTTGATGGTGATCCGCCCTGACCCGAGCGATCTTGACCCCGTGGCCTTCCTCCCGCTGTTGGCCGGGGCGCTCTATGCCATCGGCGCCGTAGCGACGCGGGCGTGGTGCGAGGGGGAGAGCACGATGGTGATGACCGCGGGCTTCTTCGGCATGTTGGCAGTCATGGGCGGCATCGGTGTCTTGGTTCTGCCGGGGGCGGAGGTGGCGGGGGCCGAAGGTTTCGTCAGCCGCACATGGGGGCCGCTTGACGGCCCGATGTGGTTCTGGATCGCGGTGCAGGCGGCAGGCTCGCTCATCGGCATCGGCTTTCTGGTGCGCGGCTACCAATTGGGAGAGGCCGGGCATGTGGCGATTTTCGAGTACTCCCTTCTGATCTTCGCCAGTTTCTGGGCCTATATCCTTTGGGATCAAGAGGTGCCGCCCTTGGCATTCGCGGGCATGGCGTTGATCGCACTGGCCGGGGCGGTGATCGCCCTGCGCAGCGATGAGCCTTCGACCCTACGCGCGCCGGAGGCGGTGGAGTGATCATCAGTCGCGGTCGGCGTTACGTCTTCGTGCATATCCCCAAGACCGGGGGCACCTCACTGGCGCTGGCGCTTGAGGATCGCGCGATGAAAGACGATGTGATGCTGGGGGATACGCCGAAAGCGCGCAAGCGGCGGCGGCGGGTGCAGGGGGGCGAGACCGCGGGGCGGCTGTGGAAGCATTCGACGCTGGCGGACATCGACGGGTTGGTGACAGCGGAGGAACTCTCGGGGCTGTTCTGCTTCACGCTGGTGCGCAATCCTTGGGAGCGGGTCGCGAGCTACTATCGCTGGCTGCGGGGGCAGGGGTTTGAGCATCCGGCGGTGGCGCTGGCGAAGGCGACGGATTTCGCCGGGTTCCTGCGGCATCCGCAGACGCAAGCCAGTCTGCGCGCATGGCCTGCGCGGCGGTATATGCAGGATGCTGCAGGGCGGGAGCGCTGTGATCTCTATATTCGGCTGGAGCATTTTTTCGAAGATGCGGCGCCGTTGTTTGAGCATCTTGGGTTTGAGTTGGAATTGCCGCGGGTGAATGCCTCGGAAGGGGAGGCGGCCTATACACCCGAGTTGCACGATCTAGTGGCGGAGCTCTGCGCCGAGGAGATCGCGCGGTTCGGCTACGTTTACCAAGAGCACTAGGGCCAGCGCCTGCCCGTGGGTTGGCGACCCGCGCAGTGTTGTTGCCACTTTATGGTTCAACCGTGATGTGCCCTCGCGGGGTCACGCTCAGCCTCACCAAATCGCCTACCCGGGGGACGGGCAGGCGATGGCCCGGCGCCTGCGGCTTGATTCCGGGCCGGGTGGCAGCAGGAGCGTCAAATAAAAAGGGGCGCCGAAGCGCCCCTCTCCCCCTCACGCCGCCTTGGCGTCCGGGTTGAACCGTCCGTAGAAACTCTGGTTCTTCTGCGCCATTTCGCGCAGTAGGTCCGGGCAGGCAAAGCGCTCACCGTATTTCTTGGTCAACGCGTCACAACGCTCCGCCGCATAGGGCGCGCCGATCATATCGAGCCAGCTCAGTGGGCCACCGGACCAAGGCGCAAAACCCCAGCCAAGGATCGCGCCCACGTCCCCCTCGCGGATGTCCATCAACACGCCTTCTTCCAGCGCGCGCACGGCCTCCAAGACCTGCGAGAACAGCAACCGGTGCTGCACTTCGATCAGCTCGGGCTGATCGTCGGCCACGGGGTACTTGTGCCCCATGCCGCGCCACAGACCCTCGCGCTTGCCCTTGGCGTCATAGCTGTAGAAACCGGCGTTGGCCTTGCGACCCAGACGGCCCTCTTCCTCCATCCAGAACACCAGCGGGTCGATGTCGTCGTTGGGGTATTCATCGCCCATCGCCGCCTTAGTCGCACGGGCAATCTTGGCGCCCAGATCGATCGAGGTCTCATCCATCAGCTGCAGCGGGCCCAACGGCATGCCGACCAACTTCGCGGCATTCTCGATCAGCGCGGGCTCGACACCCTCCTGCACCATCCGCACACCCTCGTTGATGTAGGGAATAATGCAGCGATTGGCGTAGAAGAAGCGCGCGTCATTGACCACGATCGGCGTCTTGCGGATCTGGCGCACATAGTCGAGCGCCTTGGCCACGGCCCGGTCGCCGGTCTCCTTGCCTTTGATGATCTCCACCAGCAGCATCTTCTCAACGGGTGAGAAGAAGTGGATGCCGATGAACTGCTCGGAACGGCTCGACGCTTTCGCCAGATCAGTAATTGGCAGGGTCGAGGTGTTGGAGGCAAAGATGCATTCCTCGGGGATCACCGCTTCGACCTTCTGGGTCATCTCGGCCTTCACCTTGGGGTCTTCGAAGACCGCTTCGATGATCAGATCGCAGTCCTTGAGCGCATCGAGATCGGTGGTCGCGGTGATCAGATCGAGCGCCTTGGCCTTCTTCTCCTCGGTCGATTTCTTGCGGGCGATGCCCTTGTCGAAATAGCTCGCGGAATAGGCCTTGCCCTTGTCGGCCGCCTCCTGCGTCTGGTCGATCAACACAACCTCAATCCCGGCCTGAACCGAGACCAAAGTGATGCCGGCACCCATCATGCCCGCGCCCAGAACGCCCAGCTTCTTCACGCGCTGGTCCGGCACGCCTTCGGGCCGCACCGCGCCTTTCTCCAGCGCTTCCTTGTTGAGGAAGAGCGAGCGGATCATATTGCCCGAGGACGGGTTCATGAGCACGTTGGTGAACCAGCGCGCCTCGATTTTCAGGGCCGTGTCGAAGGGCACCAGCGCCCCTTCATAGACCGCCGACAAAAGCGCCTTGGCCGCCGGATAGACGCCCTGCGTCTTGCCGTTGACCATCGCATTGGCACCCACAAAGGTCATGAAACCCGCCGGATGATAGGGCGCGCCGCCGGGCATTTTATAGCCCTTGGCATCCCAAGGTTTGACCAAATCGGCATCCTTGGCGTTCAGCACCCAGTCGCGGGCCGCGGCCATCGGGTCTTCGCTAACCTCATCAATGATCCCAGCCTTTTGCGCGGCGGCAGGGGCGACCATTTTGCCTTCCAAGAGGAAGGGCGAGGCCGCCATGGCACCTAGCTTGCGCACCATCCGCGTGGTGCCACCGGCGCCCGGGAAGATGCCCACGAGGATCTCCGGCAGACCGATGCGCGCCTTGGGGTTGTCGGCGGCAAAGGTGCGGTGCGTGGCCAGCGGCAGTTCCAGCCCGATGCCCGCGGCGGTGCCGGGGATTACGCAGGCCACGGGCTTGCCGCCCTTGTTGGTCTTGGGGTCCATGCCCGCGCGCTCGATCTTGCGCAGCAGGGCGTGCATCTGCATCGTGCCCTCGAAGAGACCCTTGGCCGGATCGTCGCCCGCGTCTTCCTTCATCTTGGCCAGCAGGTTCAGGTCCATGCCCCCGGCAAAGGAGCCTTCCTTGCCGGAGGTGATGACGATGCCCTTCACGGCGTCATCGGCCAGCGCGTCGTCGATATGCTTTTCCAGATCGCGCAGGCCGTCGAAGGACATGACGTTCATGCTCTTGCCCGGCACGTCCCAAGTGATGGTGGCGATGCCTTCGGCATCCTTGTTCATTGTGAAATCGGTCATTCTCTTGCTCCCTTCGCGGCTCACACGCGCTCGATGATGGTGGCGGCACCCATGCCGGACGCGATGCAGAGCGTGGCCAGCCCCACTTCTTTGTCGGCGCGCTCCATCTCATCGAGCAGGATGCCGATGATCATGGCGCCGGTGGCGCCCAGGGGGTGGCCCATGGCGATGCCGCCGCCGTTCACGTTGACCTTGCTGTCATCCACGTCGAAGGCCTGCATGAAGCGCAGCACCACGGCGGCGAAAGCCTCGTTGACCTCGAACAGATCGATGTCGCCGATGGTCATGCCGTTGTCCTTGAGGATTTTCTCGGTCACCGGCACCGGGCCGGTCAGCATGATGGTGGGATCGGTGCCGATCTTGGCGGTGGCGCGGATGCGGGCGCGGGGCTTCAGCCCATGCTGCTCGCCGAACTCCTTGTTGCCGATCAAGACAGCGGCGGCACCATCGACGATGCCCGACGAGTTGCCCGCATGATGGATGTGGTTGATCCTCTCCAGATGCGGGTATTTCATCAGCGCGACCTTGTCGAAGCCGGGCATGACCTCACCCATCTGCTGGAAGGCGGGGTTCAGACCACCAAGGCTCTGCATATCGGTCTGCGGGCGCATGTATTCGTCACGGTCGAGGATCGCGAGACCGTTCTGGTCGCGCACGGTGATGACGGATTTGTCGAAGCGCCCCTCTTCCCAGGCCCGCGCGGCGCGCTGCTGGGACTGCATGGCCAGTTGGTCGGCCTCGTCCCGCGAAAAGCCGAACTCGGTGGCGATGATATCCGCCGAGATGCCCTGCGGCACGAAGTATTTCTCCATCGCCAGCGTCGGGTCCACGGCGATCGCGGCACCATCGCTGCCCATGGCGACGCGGCCCATCATCTCGACACCACCGGCGATATAGCCATTGCCAGCGCCGCCCTTCACTTGGTTCGCCGCGAGGTTCACGGCCTCCATCCCGGAGGCGCAGAAACGGTTGATGGCCAGACCCGGGATGCGCTCATCAAGGTCCGAGGCCAGCACCGCCGAGCGTGCCAAGCAGCCGCCCTGTTCCATCACCTGGGTGACGTTGCCCCAGATCACGTCCTCGACGGCATGGCCTTCGAGGTTGTTGCGCTCCTTCACGGCGTTCAGGGTCTGGGCCGAGAGCCGCAGCGAGGTCACCTCGTGCAGGGCGCCGTCCTTGCGGCCCTTGCCGCGCGGGGTGCGCAGGGCGTCGTAGATGTATACGTCTTGGGTCATGTCATGTCCTCCGGGTCAGGCGCGGTCAGCAGGGCTGCCGGGCATCAAATCATAGGGGGCTTTCCAGCCCGGTGTTTCGCTCAGACGCGTAAGCCACGCGTCGATATGGGGCCAGTCCCTGCGGTCGAAACCGAAAGGCTCGGGGTAATAAAGATACCCGCAGCAGCTGAGGTCCGCGTTGGTGATGTCGTCGCCCGCGATCCAATCGCGGCCGTCGAGATGGTCGTTCAGCACGCCGTAGGCCGCCTTGAGCCGGCCCTGGTTGAAGGCGATGACCTCGGCGGGGCGTTTGTCTTCGGGCAGGAAGTTCATCAGAAAACGGGTCATCCCGGCAACGGAGCTAAGCTTGTGGTTATCCCATAGCACCCACCGCAGGATTTCGCGCCGTTCCGTCGCGTCGCGCCCGCCGAATTTGCCCGTCTTTTCCGCGACGTAATCCTGAATTACGCCCGATTGGGTGAGCCGAAGATCGCCGTCGATCATCACCGGTGCCTCGCCCATGTTGTTGATCTGCGCGCGGTAATCGGGCTGACGCGTCTGGCCACCGAAGAAGTCCACCTTCACCGGCTCCCAGTCGAGCCCCGACAATTCGAGCGCCAGCGCCGCCTTGTAGGCGTTGCCCGATTCGCCAAAGCAATAAAGCTGTATGGTCACCTGTCATTCCTCCTCTTCTGTCGGCGCCCGCTGAAATGTCGGAAGGTATTTGTGAAAGGATGAAGGGGGCAGGGGGCGCCTTATCTTCATCCTTTTTCAAATACCTCTGCGCCGGTGTTTCAACCCGCGCGCGGTCAGAGGTTGCGCGCGATCAGTTCCTTCATGATCTCGTTGGTACCGCCGTAAATGCGCTGCACCCGCGCGTCGGCCCACATTTCGCCCACGGCATATTCCTGCATGAAGCCGTAGCCGCCGTGCATCTGCAAGCAGACATCCAGCACCTCGCCTTGAGTGTCGGTGAGCCAGTATTTCTGCATCGCCGCCTTGTCGACGCTGAGTTCGCCGCGCAGGTGTTCCGCGATACATTCATCGAGGAAGGCGCGGGCCACCGCGGTCTTGGTTTTGACCTCGGCGAGTTGAAAGCGGGTGTTCTGGAACTGGGTCAGCGGGCCGCCGAAGGCCTCGCGTTCCTTGCAGTATTGTACCGTGCGCGCCACTGCGCCTTCCATCGCGCCCACCGCGCCGCAGCCGATGATCAGCCGTTCCTGCGGCAGTTGCTGCATCATTTGGTAGAAGCCTTGGCCCTCGTTCTGGCCGAGGATGTTTTCGGGCGGGATTTCGACGTTGTCGAAGAAAAGCTCGGAAGTATCCGCCGCATGCAGGCCGATCTTGTCGAGGTTGCGGCCGCGTTGGAAGCCTTCGGCCTTGTCGGTTTCCACGACGACGAGCGACACGCCCTTGGAGCCTTCCTTGGGGTCGGTCTTGGCCGCCACGATGATCAGATTGGCGTGCTGGCCGTTGGTGATGAAGGTCTTTTGACCCGAGAGTTTGTAGGCGTTGCCCTCGCGGATCGCCTTGGTCTTGATGCGCTGCACGTCCGAGCCGGTCGAGGGTTCAGTCATCGCCAGTGCGCCGACCAGCTCGCCCGAGACCATCTTAGGCAGCCAGCGTTTTTTCTGGTCCTCGGTGCCATAGGCGAGGATGTAATGCGCCACGATGCCGGAGTGGATGCCGTGGCCCCAAGAGGCGAGGTTGGCGCGCGAGCCTTCGATCAGGATCGCGGCCTCATGGCCGAAGTCGCCACCAGCGCCGCCGTATTCTTCGGGCACCGAGGGGCAGAGCAGGCCGAGTTCACCGGCTTGCGCCCATGTGTCGCGGTCCATCTGGCCCTGCTTGCGCCATTTTTCGAAATGCGGCGCCCATTCGGTGTTGATGAACTGCGCCGTCATGTCGGCGATCATCTGGTGTTCTTCGGTCATCCAGCTGGATGTTTTGGTCTGCATCTTCTGGCCCCCTCCCCAAGGGTTCAGCGTTTGCGGGCGTCCAGTTCGGCGTTGAACAGGCGCAGCCGCGCAATCAGGTTTTCCTCGTTCATGACCGAGTTGAAATTCTCGAACAGGAACGACAGCGCTTCCCCCTCATCAAGACCTGCGTCGGTGCTGAACTTCTTTAGCCTGCGGTAGCCCTCCTCGGTCATGGCGACGGGGAAGCGGCGGGTCAGGCGGAAGCGTTTGGGCATGGTCTCTCCGGGTGTTGGGCAGGGTGGGGGGCTTGCCCCCACCCCCCGTTTTAGAAGTTTGCGGCCTCCAGCGCCATGACCGTATCCGCGCCCGATTGGATGCGGGTCAGGTGCAAGGCCGTGGCGGGCAGTTGGCGCGCCATATAGTAGCGCCCGGTGGCCAGCTTGGTCTCGTAGAAGGCGGCGTCGCCGTTGCCGTTCTTCAGCGCTTCTTTCGCTGCCAGACCCATCTTTGCCCACATCAGGCCAAGGCAGACATGGCCGAACATGTGCATGAAGTCGTTGGACCCCGCGAGCGCGTTGTTGGGGTTCTTCACGCCGTTCTGCATGAAGTACATGCCCGCCGATTGCAGGTCCTTGCTGGCCGCTTTGAGCGGGTCGAGGAAGGCGGCGTCGAACTCGGCATCCTGACCGGCGTTCTCCTTGATGAAGCCCTTTACCAGGTCGAAGAAGGCCATCACGTGCTTGCCACCGTCCTGCGCCAGCTTGCGGCCGACGAGGTCGAGCGCTTGCACGCCGTTGGCGCCTTCGTAGATCTGGGCGATGCGGGCGTCGCGAGTAAATTGGGACATGCCCCATTCCTCGATATAGCCGTGGCCGCCGTAGACCTGCTGCGCCTTCACGGTCATGTCGTAGCCTTGGTCGGTCAGGAAGCCCTTGATGACCGGGGTGAGCAGCGAGACGAGGCCATCGGCGTCCTTATCCTCGGCGCGGTGCGCCGCGTCGATCATCGTGGCCCCCCAGAGGATGAAGGCACGGGCGGCTTCGACAAAGCTTTTCTGGTCCATCAGCGAACGGCGGATGTCGGGGTGCACGATCAGCGGATCGGCGGGTTTTTCGGGGGCGACGGCACCGGTGACGGCACGGCCCTGCAGGCGGTCCTTGGCGTATTCCAGCGCGTTTTGATAGGCCACCTCGGCCTGAGCCAGACCCTGCATGCCGACGCCGACGCGGGCTTCGTTCATCATGGTGAACATGGCGCGCATGCCCTTGTGTTCGGTCCCCAGCAGATAGCCAGTGGCGCCGTCGTAGTTCATCACGCAGGTCGAGTTGCCATGGATGCCCATTTTCTCTTCGATGGAGCCGACGGAGACGCCGTTACGCTCCCCCAAAGACCCATCTTCGTTGACCATGAACTTGGGCACGATGAAGAGCGACACGCCCTTGATGCCCTCAGGCCCGCCTTCGATTTTGGCCAGCACGAGGTGGATGATGTTGTCGGCCATGTCATGCTCACCCGAGGAGATGAAGATCTTCTGGCCAGAGATCTTGTAGCTGCCATCGTCCTGCGGGGCCGCCTTGGTGCGCATCAGGCCCAGATCGGTGCCGCAATGCGGCTCAGTCAGGTTCATGGTGCCGGTCCATTCGCAGGAGACCATCTTGGGCAGGTAGGTGTCCTTCTGCGCGTCGGTGCCATGGGCAAGGATCGCCGAGGCCGCGCCATGGGTCAGACCTTGGTACATGGTGAAGGCTTGGTTCGCCGCCGAGAACATCTCGCCCACGGCGGTGCCGAGGACGTAAGGCATGTTCTGCCCGCCGTAGGCTTCGGGCATGTCAAGGCCGGGCCAGCCGCCTTCTTTCACCTTTTCAAAGGCTTCCTTGAACCCCTTGGGCGTGTAGACGACGCCGTTTTCCAAACGGCAGCCTTCCTTGTCGCCCACGACGTTCAGCGGGGCGAGCACTTCGGAGGTGAGCTTGCCCGCCTCTTCTAGGATGGCGGAGGTGAAATCAGGCTCCAGCTCATCATAGCCGGGGGTCTTGCTTTCGGTCACCTTCAGCACGTCGTGCAGAACGAATTGCAGGTCTTTGGTGGGGGCTGTGTAACTGGGCATCTTTGCTCTCCGGGTCGTCTTTTTATGGATGTGAGGGGCGGCGTCGCCGGGGTTATTCGGCGGCGCGGCGGGGTTGGTTCATGGAGGCGATCATCTTTTCCCCCCATTTCAACTGGTCCTTGAGGTCTTCGATGGCCTCGTTCAGCTCTTCGCGGCGCGACTCGAGGTCGGCCAGACGGGCGCGGGCGATCTCATAGGCCGCGGCGATCTGCGTCTGTTGCTGGTCGCCCATATGATAAAGGTCGAGCAACTGGCGAATTTCTTCGAGGCTGAAGCCAAAGCGCTTGCCGCGCAGGATCAGCTTGAGCCGGGCGCGATCGCTTTTGGTGAACAGGCGTTTCTGGCCCTCGCGCAATGGGAAGAGCAGCTCTTTCGCTTCGTAGAACCGCAGGGTCCGCGGGGTCACTTCGAAAGCGTCGCACATCTGGCGAATGGTCAGCGTGTCGGCAGTCATCTCATCACTCTCCAATCGTCGTTTCATGACTTCAGTTGGGGGCTGTCATTTCTGATACAATGGGAGTTGACGTTGACGTAAGTGATACGTTGCGTCACTTTATGCGCAGGGTAATTTCCTTTAGGTTTGAAAGGATGATGGGCGTGCGCCGCCGCCATGGCGCTGGGCATTAGAACAGGTGGGAGATGGCAAACCTAAATCAAAATGGGCCGGAGACGTTGGACGGATTGGTTCACTGTGCGCAGAACGCCACCTCCGCGGCGCGTCTTCTGGCTTGCGGCCTTGCCTATTATCAAGGTCTTGGAATTGATCTGGTCAGCTATCATGGCGACAGCCCCGGCGCGCCTGCGATCCTTTATAAGTTCGACGGAACGGGCGCGGTGGGGGCGCAGTGGCATTCGCAATTTCTGGATGTGGAGAAATTGCGCGAAAGCCCGGTCGAGGCGCTGGCCCGGCAGCAGGTGATGCCGATTTACTGGTCGGATGTGGCCCGCACGGCGCGGCTTACCTCTGCGGAAGGCCTCTACATGAAAGGATTGATGCGGCGCTACCCGAATGACGGCATTTCGCTTAGGGTGCATGGCCCGGGCAGGGATTCCGCCGTGGTAGGACTGGGGTTTGCCGCCAAACAGGCGCGTCTGTCGCCGGAGGCGTTGTACAAACTTCTCAGCGCCGCCCAGATCGCGCATCTGCGCTATTGCGTCTTGGCCGAAAGCCAATCGCCGCGGGACTTCGGCCTGTCCCCGCGCGAGGTCGAGGTGTTGGAGTGGATTGCCACGGGCAAAAGTAACGGGGTCATTGCAGAGATACTTGGGATTTCGCCCCATACGGTCGATACGATTGTGCGGCGGATTTTCTCCAAACTTGAGGTGAATGACCGCACGACCGCGGCCATTCGCGGGCTGGGGGCGGGGCTGCTGCGCCGCCCGAAAGAGGGCGCGCCCTAGGGCAAGGTTGACCTCGCGTCGCTGTCGCGTGACTGCGTGACATGACCCCACGTCGTGGGGGCTGTAGGTGCGGGCGCTCGACCTAAAGAGGCACCAGGCATGTCAGAAAAACAAGAGCAGACAGGTAGCGGGGCTGAAAGCGGTTCTGTGGCAGAAACGCGCGCGCGCGTGGTTGCAGAACTGAAAGGCGCGTCCGAGACCATCGAAAACGGCGCATTCGATCTGGCCGGAGACGCGAGCGCGGATGTGGTGTCCGATCTCATCCGGATCACGGCGGATTTGCAGATGCTCATCGGGCAGTTGGCGCAGCGCAACAGCCGCTGAGCCCGCCGCTCAGCTCTTGTCCGAGGCGATGGCCGCGGCGGTTTCGTCGCGCAGTTTTTGCAATTCCGCCATGGCTTCGTCCAACTGGCGGCGCTGCTCGGCCAGTTCTTCCAACTGCCCATCGGCCATGGTGACCCAAGTGCGCATCTGCGCCTCGGTCCCCTCTTTTTCATAGATCAACAGCCACTGTCGGATATCTTCCAGCGCGAAGCCGAACTTGCGGCCACGTAGGATCAGCTTCATCCGCGCCCGTTCGCGCGGGCCATAGAAACGCGAGCGCCCCTCACGGTGCGGTTGCAGCAATTCGATATACTCGTAATAGCGCAACGTGCGTGGCGTCACGTCAAATGCCGCGCACATCTCTTTGAATGTCAGGCGTTCATCGTCCAAAGCATCTTCTCCCTTCCGGCAAACTATGGTCACGCGCGGGGATGCGCAACAGGCGGTCTTGCCCTTTGGCTATCTCGCCCTGATAAAGGACAAAACCAGAGGCAGAGGGTTGGGTTGCATGTCCGACAAATTAAAGCTGGCGCGACAGTTCATTCAGGCGCTGCCCCATTCCATGGCACTGGGGATGGAGTTGCAGGAGTTGGGCGATGGCTCTGCCGTGATCACCATGCCCTATGACGACAAACTGATCGGCGACCCGCAGACCGGGGTGATCAGCGGCGGGGCGGTCTCGGCGCTGATGGACACTTGCTGCGGGGCCGCGGTGATGAGCCACCCCAGCAACCCCGCGGCCACTGCCACGATGGATCTCAGGATCGAATATCTGCGCGCGGCCACCCCGGGGCAGACGATCATCACCCGCGCGACCTGCTATCACGTCACCCGTTCGGTGGCCTTCGTGCGGGCCACGACGACGGATGAGGACGCCGACAACCTTGTCGCCACAGCGACCGGCACTTTCACCGTGGAGGGGCACACATGACCACACGTCGCAAGCCGGAGCCGGTTCAGGTCATCAAGCAACGCCGCGACGGGGTGCTGCGCGCCATGGTCGAAGGCGTGCCCTATATCCGTTTTCTGAGCATCGAGTTCGAGCGCTGTGGCGATGAGCTGACCGGCATCATGCCGTTTTCCGAGCAACTGATCGGCAACCCGATCCTGCCTGCCCTGCACGGCGGGGCCACGGCGGCCTTTCTTGAGGCGACCGCGATCATCACCCTCAGCTGGGGGCTGATCTGGGAGGATATGGAGAGCGGCGCGCTTGATCTGGACAATCTGGATGCCGACCACCTGCCCCGGCTGCCCAAGACGATCGATTTCACCGTGGACTACCTGCGCTCGGGTCTGCCGCGCGATGCCTATGCGCGGGCGCGGATCAACCGGTCGGGGCGGCGTTACGCAAGTGTCCATGTCGAAGCGTGGCAGGACAACCGCAGCCGTATTTTCGCGCAGGCCACGGGCCATTTCCTGATGCCGCAACGGCGTGGCTGAGCCGCAATCAGAGACCGAGCCGCTGACCGAGGCAGAGGTGCGCGCGGTTGAGCGTGGCACGCTGGCGGCGCGTGATGTGGTGACCCACCGCCGCGTGCTCAAGATCGCCGTTCCCATTGTCATCTCCAACGCCACCGTGCCGATCCTCGGCGCGGTCGATACCGGCGTGGTGGGGCAGATGGGCGCCGCCGCCCCCATCGGCGCGGTGGGGCTGGGGGCGATCATCCTCTCGGCGCTTTACTGGATTTTCGGCTTTCTGCGGATGGGCACCGTGGGCCTCACCGCGCAGGCGGCGGGCAATGGCGAAGAGGGCGAGGTCGCCGCATTGCTGACGCGCGGGCTTTTGATCGGCGCGGGGGCGGGGCTGGCCTTGATGGCATTGCAATGGCCGCTTTTCTGGGCCTCGTTCCAAATCGCTCCTGGATCGCCCGAGGTCGAGGGGCTGGCGCGGCAATATATGGCGATCCGCATCTGGTCTGCGCCCGCCGCCATCTCGATCTATGCGATCACCGGCTGGCTCATCGCGCAGGAGCGCAGCCGCGCCGTGCTGGTGTTGCAGGTCTGGATGAACGGGCTGAACATTCTGCTGGATCTGTGGTTCGTGCTGGGTCTCGGCTGGGGCGTGGAGGGCGTGGCCATCGCCACCTTCCTCGCGGAGTGGAGCGGGGCGGCCTTGGGCCTGTGGTTCTGCCGCGCGGCTTTCGCGGGGGTGGCGTGGCGCGATTGGGCACAGGTCTTTGACGGGCCGCGCTGGACGCGCATGATGCAGGTGAACACCGATATCCTGATCCGCTCGCTTTTGTTGCAGGCGATCTTTGTCTCCTTTCTCTTCATGGGGTCGGGCTTGGGCGATGTGACCTTGGCGGCCAATCAGGTGCTGCTGCAATTCCTGATGATCACCTCCTACGGGCTGGACGGTTTCGCCTTCGCCGCCGAGGCGATCATTGGCCGGGCCTACGGGGCGGGGCAGCGTGATGTGCTGCGGCGCGGGGCGGTGCTGACTTCCGCTTGGGCGCTGTTGGTCAGCCTGCTGTTGGCGGTGGTCTTTGCCGCCAGCGGCGGCGCGATTATCGACCTGATGGCCAAGGCCCCGCAGGTGCAAGAGCTTGCCCGGGTCTATTTGCCCTATATGGTCGCGGCACCGCTGCTGGGCTGTGCGGCCTATATGTTCGACGGCATCTTCATCGGCGCCACGCGGTCGCGCGACATGCGCAATATGATGCTTGTGTCGTTTCTGATCTATGCCGTGACCGCGCAGGCATTGGTGCCGAGCCTGGGCAATCACGGGCTTTGGATATCGCTTTTGGTGTCCTTCGTGGTGCGCGGCATCACGCTGGCGCTGCGCTACCCGGCGTTGGAACGCGCGGCGGGCTAGAGCAGCGCCTGCACCGCTTCGGGCGGGCGGCCGATCACGGCGCGGTTCTGGGCAAAGGCAATGGGGCGCTCGATCAGGATCGGATGGGCGGCCATGGCATCGATCAGCGTCTCTTCGGGGCTGTCCTTGGTCAGGTCCAACTCTTTGAACAGCTTTTCGCCCGTCCGCATCATCTCGATCGCGGCCAGGCCAAGGGCGTCGCGGGCGGCAATGATCTCAGCCTGCGTCGGCGCGTCTTCGAGGTAGCGGCGGAGAGTTGCCTCCATTCCCGCCGCTTCGATCAGCGCCAGCGTCTGCCGCGATTTCGAACAGCGCGGGTTGTGCCATAGGGTGATCATAGCCAGTCCTCGCGTTTGCTGCCCACGGCCTCGGCCACGCTGGCAAAACCATCGCGGGCCAAGAGTGCATCCAGCCCGGTGGTGATCTCTCGCACCAGTCCGAGACCGCCGAAGACCAGCGCGGTGTAAAGTTGCAGGGCAGAGGCTCCGGCGCAGATCTTGGCATAGGCGGTCTGCGCGTCCGACACCCCGCCGACGCCGATCAGCGGAATATCCGTCAGCCCCGCCAGCCGCGCCAAGACGCGGGTCGAGCGGTCGAACAGCGGCGCACCCGACAGACCACCCGCTTCGCCTGCATGGGCGCTGGCAAGGCCGGTCCGGTCAAGCGTGGTATTGGTCGCGATGATGGCAGCAACGCCCGAATTTTGGGCAACCTCGGCCACATCCTCAATCTCGGCTTCGCTAAGGTCGGGGGCGATTTTCAGGAAAACCGGCGTGGCGCCGCGCACGTCCATCACCCCTTCGAGCAGGGCCGAGAGTGCCGCTTTACCCTGAAGGTCGCGCAGCTTTTCGGTATTGGGGGACGAGACATTGACCGTCGCGAAATCCACGTGATTGCGCGCGGCGGTCATCACGCGGGCAAAGTCGGCGGCGCGGTCTTTGCTGGTCTTGTTCGCACCAAGGTTCAGCCCCACCGGCACCCCCGCACCCCGGCGCGAAAGCCGGGCGCAGATCGCCTCCATCCCCTCGTTGTTAAAGCCGAAACGGTTGATCGCGGCGCGATCCTTGGTCAGGCGAAAGAGACGCGGGCGCGGATTGCCGGGTTGGGGCAGGGGCGTGGCGGCCCCCACTTCGACAAAGCCGAAACCGGCGCGGGAGAGGGGGGCGATCGCGGTGGCATTCTTGTCAAACCCCGCCGCCAACCCGACAGGGTTCGGCAGGTCCAGCCCGGCAAGCGTGGTGTGCAGCCGCGCCGAAGTCTGCGGCCCCGGCGCGGGCGCAAGCCCCGCTCGCAGCGCGCGGATCGCCAGACCATGGGCCGCTTCGGGATCGACCCGGTGCAGCGCCCGCAGGCCCAGCCTTTCCAGCAGCGGCGTCACGCGCTCGCCTCGTCCAATCCGGCGGGGAATTCATGCACGCCGTCGATCAACGGCAAAGGCTGCGCCCAGACCACGTCTTCGATCTTGAGCGGGCGGTAGAGATGGGGGAAAAGCGCACCGCCGCGCGAGGGTTCCCATTTCAGCGCATCACCCAGATCGTCGGTCTCAAGCGCGAGAAGGAACAGACCGTCCTCCCCCTTGAAATGTTTGGCGGCAGTCTCAGCGGCCTGTTCGGCGGTGGAGATGTGCACATAGCCATCGGTAACATCGATAGGCGCCCCGTCCGAGACCCCGTTCTTGCGCAGCGCAGCCCATTCGTCCGCGCGGAATATTTTGAAAATCAGCATGGCTTCTGATGCCCGCCGGGCGGGGCGGGGTCAAGACCCGCGGGTGACCATAGGGCAGGTCATATGACCTTTGACACGGGCCAAACCCCGCGCCACGATACCGGCATAACAAGCAACAGGGGAACTATCATGAAACGATTCCTGACCGCGACCGCCGCGCTGGCTTTGACCAGCGGCATGGCGGCGGCAGAGTATAATCTGACCATTCTGCATACCAATGATTTCCATGACCGGTTCGAGCCGATCAGCAAATATGACGGCCCCTGCAGCGCCGAGGACAATGCCGAGGGCAAATGCTTTGGCGGTGTCGCGCGGATGGTTACCGCCATCGAAGCCGCCCGCGAACGCGCGGGCGAGAACCACCTGCTGCTGGATGCGGGCGACTGGTTCCAAGGCTCGCTTTTCTACACGCGCTACAAGGGTGACATGGCGGCTGAGTTCATGTCGAAGCTCGACTATGACGTGATGGCCGTGGGCAACCACGAGTTTGACGACGGCCCCGAGGGGTTGGCCGATTTCGTGGCACAGGTCGATTTCCCCGTTGTCTCGGCCAATATCGACGTGAGCGGTGTCGAGGGGCTGACCGGCGAGATCGAGAAGTCCACGGTGCTTGAGGTCGGCGGTGAGAAGATCGGCATCGTCTCGGTGCTGGCCGAGGACACGCCCGAAACCTCTTCGCCCGGGGCGGAGGTGATCTTCTCTCCCGCAGCGGATGCGGCACAGGCCGAGATCGACGCGCTGACTGAGGACGGGGTTAACAAGATCATCCTGCTCACACATGTGGGGCTTGCCGCCGACAAGCGGCTGGCCGAGGAGTTGACCGGCGTCGACCTGATCGTCGGCGGCCATTCTCATACGCTTCTGAGCAACAGCGAGGAACGGGCCGAGGGCGCTTACCCGACCATGGTCAACGACGTGCCGATCGTGCAGGCCTATGCCTACAGCAAATATCTGGGCGAGGTGAATGTCACCTTCGACGATGCGGGCGAGGTGACCTCGATCTCCGGCGATCCAATCCTGCTTGACGCTTCTGTCGAAGAGGATCAGGCGACGGTCGATCTGGTGGCCGAACGCGCCGCCCCGCTGGAGGAGTTGCGCCAGAAGGTCGTGGCCGAGACGTCGGAAACCATCGAAGGCAGCCGTGACATCTGCCGTGCGCAGGAGTGCGCCATGGGCAACCTTGTCTCTGACGCGATGCTGGACCGGGTTAAGGATCAGGGCATCGACGTGGCGATCTCCAACGCGGGCGGCTTGCGTGCCTCCATCGACGCGGGTGAGGTGACCATGGGCGAGGTGCTGACCGTGCTGCCGTTCCAGAACACGCTCTCGACCTTCCAGATCAGCGGTGCGACCCTGATCGAAGCCTTGGAAAACGGGGTGAGCCAGTTGGAAGACGGCGCGGGCCGTTTCCCGCAGGTGGCGGGCATGTCTTATACCTTTGATCCCAAGGCCGAGCCCGGCAGCCGCATCAGCAATGTGATGGTGGGTGGCGAACCGATTGATCCCGAAAAGACCTATGGCGCCGTGTCCAACAACTATGTCCGCAATGGCGGCGACGGCTACGCGATGTTCAAGGACGCCGAGAATGCCTATGACTTCGGCCCCGATCTGGCGGATGTGACGGCAGAGTATCTGGCGAAGAACGGCAGCTACAAGCCCTACACCGATGGCCGCATCAAAATGAAGTAAGGGCCTCGGGCCTAAGCGGGAGGGCGCGTCCAGCGGAGCGCGCCCTTTTTGTTTACGAGTTGCCGGGCCTACGCCCTTGTTTCCGGGCTGTTGCCTAAGCTGCGCGTCCCCCCGCAAGCCAGCCCCTTGCACCTTTCCCGCCAAGGGATACACATGCGGTAACCAAACAGGAGACCGCTATGCTCACCCCCTTCCACCTTGCCTATAACGTCCGCGACCTTGATGAGACCCGCGCCTTCTACGGCGATGTGCTGGGCTGCACCGAAGGCCGTTCGACCGAGACTTGGGTCGATTATTCCTTCTTCGGCCACCAGATCTCCATGCATCTGGGCGAGCCTTTCAAGACAGAGGCCACCGGCAAGGTCGGTGAGCATATGGTGCCGATGCCGCATCTGGGCGTCGTCCTGCGGATGGAGGATTGGAAGGCGCTGGCGGAGCGGCTGAAGGGCGCAGAGGTCGACTTCGTGATCGAACCCTCGCTGCGTTTCGAAGGGGAGCCGGGCGAGCAAGCGACCATGTTCTTCCGCGACCCGTCGGGCAATCCGATCGAAGTCAAGGGTTTCGCTGATATGGACCGCGTTTTTGCCCAGTAAAGCCAAGCGCTGAAACGACAAAGCCCCGCTGTCGCAAGCGGGGCTTTGAGTAGCTCATGCTGGTGCGGGCTCAGTCGAAGCTGATCGCCCCTTCGAAAGCAGGCTCTTCCAAAGTCTGCCCGCTGAAACGCGTCGGAGTCTGTGCGGTGATGTCGAGCGTGTAGCTGCCGTTCACGGGGATCGGGCCGCTGGTCCAAACCTCATCCTCGCCGGTGATCGTATGGCTGCCGGTGGCGTTATTGGTGAAGACCACTTGATCGCCTGGCTGCACATGGGACAGCGATGGGAAATAGGCGCCGTCGACGATCAGCACGTTGCGGCTTTCGGCCATGGCGCCAGCGGCACAGAGGCTCAGGGCAAGGGCCAGAGCGCCGGTGCTTTTGCGGTATGAACTTAGCATCATCTGCTCCTTTGGAACGCCCGATGCGGGCGGGTTAGCCGGTTTCATACAAGGTAAATGCGGCATAACTTGGGCCAGCCTTGCGCGGCTCACCCCGCCGTCGCAGGCTCCGCCTGCTGGGCGAGCCAGCCACGGAATGACGCAAGCGCCGCCGTCTCATCGCGGTCGTCGGGCCAGACGAGGTAGTAGTTCCCGATGCTTTGCGTGGTGGGTGAAGCGGCCAGCACCAATTGCCCGTCGCGCAGGTAGGGGCGGGCGAAAAAGGTCGGCAGCAGCGCCACCCCCAGCCCGTGAATCGCCGCCTGCGCCATGGTCGAGAATTGGTCGAACATCATGCCGCCCGGCGGCTCATCCGTCACGCCGAGCGAGGACAGCCAGCGCGCCCATCCGCGCGGGCGGGTCTCCAGATGAAGCAGCGGCAGATGGCGCACGTCGCGTGCATCCTCCAAGGGTGCGGGCAGCAGATCGGGCGCGCAGACCGCCACCACCGTTTCCGGCAAAAGCGGCAGGTAGCGCACGCCGGGCCAATCTTCATGACCAAAATGAATGGCGGCGTCGAATCGGCTGCCCGCGAAGGCGAAGGGCCGCAGCCGGGTCGATAGGTTCACCGTCACCTCCGGGTGGTCCCGCGCGAAATCGCGCAGGCGCGGGGCCAGCCAATGCATCCCGAAGGCAGGCAGGATCGCCAGATTAAGCGTGCCCCCCGTGGGGTTCGTCCGGGCCGAGACCGAGGCCTGCGCCAGCCGGTTCAGGATGTCGCGCACCTGCGTTACATAATCCAATCCCGCCTGCGTCGGGGTCAGACGGCGCCCCTGACGGATCATCAGCGTCACGCCCAGCTGTTCCTCCAGCGTCTTGATCTGACGGCTCACCGCGCTCTGCGTCAGGTTCAATTCCTGCGCCGCCGCCGTGGCGGTGCCGAGCCGCACGACCGCCTCGAAAGACAGCAGGGCCGAGATCGAAGGCAGGAAGCGGCGCGGCGCAATCATATGACTTTTTCTCATGAACTCAGGACAAAGCAGCGATAGAGTTCGCGCCGCCGATTTGCAATACTGCCGCAAATCACATCACCCGAAAGGATGCATCATGACCGCTGACGCCCCCAAGCTGCGCGCCAAGGACAAACCCGATCTTGGAACCTTCGACTGGCAGGATCCCTTCCGCCTCGACAGCCAGTTGACCGAAGACGAGCGGATGATCCGTGACAGCGCCCGCGCCTATGCGCAGGAAAAGCTGCAACCGCGCGTCATCGAAGCCTTTGCTAAGGAAAAGACCGACCCGGAGATCTTCCGCGAGATGGGCGAGATGGGCCTTCTCGGCGTCACCATCCCCGAGGAATACGGCGGTCTCGGCGGCAGCTATGTGTCCTACGGTCTCGTCGCGCGTGAGGTTGAGCGTGTCGACAGCGGCTACCGCTCGATGATGTCGGTTCAGGCGAGCCTCGTCATGTACCCCATCTATGCCTATGGCTCCGAAGAGCAGCGCCAGAAGTACCTGCCCAAGCTCTGCTCGGGCGAATGGATCGGCTGCTTTGGTCTGACCGAGCCCGATGCGGGCTCCGACCCTGCGGGCATGAAGACCCGCGCCGTGAAGACCGAGAATGGTTACAAGCTGACCGGCTCCAAGATGTGGATCTCGAACTCCCCCATCGCCGATGTCTTTGTGGTTTGGGCCAAGTCCGAGGCGCATGACGGCAAGATCCGCGGCTTTGTGCTGGAAAAAGGCATGAAGGGTCTGAGCGCGCCGAAGGTCGGCAACAAGCTTTCCTTGCGCGCCTCGATCACCGGCGAGATCGTCATGGACGGTGTCGAAGTTGGCGAAGACGCGCTGCTGCCGAATGTACAGGGTCTGAAAGGCCCCTTCGGCTGCCTCAACCGCGCCCGCTACGGCATCTCCTGGGGCGCGATGGGCGCCGCCGAATTCTGCTGGCACGCCGCGCTGCAATACGGTCTCGACCGCAAACAGTTCAACAAGCCGCTGGCCCAGACCCAGTTGTTCCAGAAGAAACTCGCGGACATGATGACCGAAATCTCGCTCGGCCTTCAGGGCTCGCTGCAAGTGGGTCGTTTGATGGATGCCGCCAACGCCGCGCCTGAGATGATCTCAATCGTGAAGCGCAACAACTGCGGCAAGGCGCTCGACGTCGCCCGCATGTCGCGTGACATGCACGGCGGCAACGGCATCTCGGGCGAATTCCAAGTGATCCGCCACATGATGAACCTTGAGACGGTGAACACCTACGAGGGCACCCATGACGTGCATGCGCTGATCCTGGGCCGCGCCCAGACCGGCCTGCAGGCGTTCTTCTAAACACTGGCTTCGGGGGGCACTCCCCCGGCCACCGAAAATACTTATGGCCAGAAAGAGGGGCGGCGCCTTTCTTTCTGGCCGAAATGCTTTCGCCGAGAGCGATTAATCTCTATTTCAAGAGGCCCCATGGACCGCGTTGCCATCGTTCATGAGAACTTCCTCCGTCGCGTTGCGGCGGGGGATTTTCCCGATTCCACCCATTCCGAAAAGGCGCTGGCGCGCGACCAGTTGGAGCAGCTCTACCGCGCACAGGTGCTGAGCCGGGCGCTCGACCTGCAAAGCCGCGTCATGCAGAAGGAGGGGCAGGGGTTCTACACCATCGGTTCCTCCGGCCACGAGGGGATGGCAGCTGTGGCGGCGGCGCTGCGCGTCGATGACATCGCTTTCCTGCATTACCGCGATGCGGCCTTCCAAATCGCCCGCGCCGATCAGGCGGGCGGGCAGGACATGATGCGCGACATGCTGCTCAGTTTTGCCTGTTCGGCGGAGGATCCGACCAGCGGCGGGCGGCACAAGGTGCTGGGCTCGCGCCCACTGATGATCCCGCCGCAGACCTCGACCATCGCGAGCCATTTGCCGAAAGCGGTAGGGGCTGCGCATTCCATCGGCATGGCGCGGCGGCACCGGCCCGAGCATGCGATCCTGCCGCGCGACGGCATTGCCATGTGCAGCTTCGGCGACGCCTCGGCCAATCACTCCACCGCGCAGGGCGCGATCAATGCCGCCTGCTGGACCGCTGTGCAGGGCGTGCCGCTGCCGCTGCTGTTTGTCTGTGAGGACAACGGCATCGGCATTTCGACCAAGACGCCCACGGGCTGGATCAAGGCCTCCATGTCGGCGCGGCCGGGGTTGAAGTATTTCGAGGGTGACGGGCTTGACCTGCATGCGGCCTATGCGGCGGCGAAGGAAGCGGCGGATTGGGTGCGGGTGCATCGCAAGCCTGCCTTCCTGCATCTGCGCACCGTGCGGCTCTATGGCCATGCCGGGGCGGATGTGGCGACCTCCTATCTGCCCCGCGCCGAGGTGGAGGCGGATGAGGCCAACGATCCGCTGCTGCATTCCGCGCGGCTGCTGGTGGAGGCTGGGGCGTCTGCCGAGGAGGCGCTGGCGATCTACCGCGATACGCAAGAGGCGGTCGCGAGGGCGGCTGACGAGGTCGTGAAACGCCCTCGCCTGAAAACGGCATCGGATGTCATGGCCAGCATCGTGCCGCCCAAGCGCGACTGCGCGCCCAGCAACGGGCCGAGCGCGGAGGCGCGGGCCGACACCTTTGGCAGCGACATGGGGCAGATGGACAATCCCCAGCCGATGTCGCGGCTGATCAACTGGGCGCTGCACGACCTGATGCTTTCGCACCCCGAGACCATGCTGATGGGCGAGGATGTAGGTCGCAAGGGCGGGGTCTATGGCGTCACCCAGAAGCTGCAGAACCGTTTTGGCCCCGGTCGGGTGATCGACACGCTGCTGGATGAGCAGAGCATCCTCGGCCTCGCCATCGGCATGGCGCACAACGGTTTCGTGCCGATGCCGGAGATCCAGTTCCTCGCCTATCTGCACAACGCCGAGGACCAGCTGCGCGGCGAGGCGGCGACTTTGCCCTTCTTCTCGGACGGGCAGTGGAGCAACCCGATGGTGCTGCGCATCGCGGGGCTGGGCTATCAGAAGGGCTTTGGCGGGCATTTCCACAACGACAACTCGCTGGCCGTGCTGCGCGACATTCCGGGCATCGTCATTGCCTGCCCCTCGGCAGGGGACGACGCGGCGATGATGCTGCGCGAGGCGCACCGCTTGGCGCGTGAGGAGCAGCGGGTGGTGGTCTTTGTCGAGCCCATCGCGCTTTACCCGATGCGCGATCTGATGGAGGCCGGGGATGGCGGCTGGATGCGGACCTATCCGGCGCCTGACCGGCGGATCGGGCTGGACGAGGTCGGCGTCACGGGCGCGGGCAGCGATCTGGCGATCGTGAGCTACGGCAACGGGCATTACCTGAGCCAGCAAGCGGCGCGGGATCTCGCCGGGGCGGGTGTCGATGCGCGGGTAATCGACCTGCGTTGGTTGGCGCCTTTGCCGGAGGAGGCTTTGATCGAGGCGATCGGGGATCGTCCGGTGTTGATCGTGGACGAGTGTCGTCGGACGGGCGGGCAGGCCGAGGCGCTGATGGCGCTGATGGCGGAGCGTGGGATTGAGCGGTTTGCGCGGCTCACGGCGGAGGACAGTTTCATCGCCACGGGGCCAGCCTACGCGGCGACGCTGCCTTCGCGCGAGGGGATTGTCGCTGCGGCGCGGGACTTGCTGAGGTAGGGTTAGCTTTTGCCACCCGGCCCGGAACAAGCCGCAGGCGATGGCCCTTAGTGGCTATCCGCGGGTGCGCCGCCTTGGAAATTATTCCCATTCACATAATCGCAAGGCTCTTCGCGCATCTCCAGATGCAGGCCATCGCCTGTGTAAGGATGCGCGCGGGCCAGCGCCTCATCCACTTCGATCCCCAAACCGGGCGCTTTGGGGGCGGTGATGAAGCCGTCCTCCACCCGGATCGACCCTTTGATCAATTGGTCATGGAACGGGGTCTCAATACATTCGCACATCAGGATGTTCGGGATCGCGGTGGCAAGCTGCACATTCGCGGCCCATTCCACCGGTCCGGCATAGAGATGCGGCGCCACTTGCGCGTTGTACACCTCGGCCATGGTGGCGATCTTTTTGGCCTCCGCGATGCCGCCCACGCGGCCAAGGGCCGGTTGCAGGATCTCCGCCGCGCCCGCCCGCAACAAAGGCGCGAATTCGGCCTTGGTGGTCAGCCGCTCGCCCGTGGCCACAGGGACGCGCACGCCGCGCGCGACCTTGGCCATCTGCTCAGGCGCGTCTGGCGGGATCGGCTCTTCGTACCACAGTGGGCTATAGGGTTCGATCGCTTGGCCCAGCCGGATTGCGCCCGCGGTGGTGAACTGCCCGTGAGTGCCAAACAGCAGGTCGGCGCGGTCGCCCACCGCCTCGCGGATGGCCTTGCAGAACGCCGCCGAGGTGCTGATGTCCGACATTGCAGGCATATGCCCGCCGCGCAGCGTATAGGGGCCAGCGGGGTCGAATTTCACCGCCGTATAGCCGCGCGCCACGCAATCCGCCGCCGATTCCGCCGCCATCTCGGGCGAGGTCCAGAAATCCGCCATGCTGTGATGCGGCAGCGGGTAGAGGTAGGTATAGCCGCGCACCCGGTCATTGGTGCGCCCGCCGATCAGCGCATGCACCGGGCGGTCACGGTCCTTGCCCAGAATGTCCCAACAGGCGATCTCAAGCCCTGAAAAGGCACCCATGACGGTCAGGTCTGGCCGCTGGGTAAAGCCCGCGGAATAGGCACGGCGGAACATCAACTCGATATTCTCGGGGTTTTCGCCCTGCATATGGCGGGCAAAGACATCTTCGATCACCGCGCGCATCGCGTCGGGCCCGACGCTGGCGGCATAGCATTCGCCCCAGCCGGTTATGCCGGTGTCGGTGGTCAGTTTGACCAATATCCAATAGCGCCCGCCCCAGCCGGGGGCGGGCGGGGCCGTCACGATGATATCGAGGTCTTGCAGTTTCATGACGGTCCCTTTCATTTGGCCGTTTAGGTCTCTTTCTTGTCGTCGACGATGGTCATCTGCGCGATGCCGCTTTCGCCCAGATCGACCTTGGCGAAGGGGCCGCCGTGGCACATCTGGCCGGGGTCGGTGATGTCGACGGGGCCTTCTTCGGCCAGCACTTTTTCGGCGAATTGCTCGGCGTTGTCCTTCGGGCGGTAGCCGAGGAAGGAGGCTTTCGAGTTGTCCACTGGGGCGCGGTCGTTGTTCGACACGCCGTAGATCACCGAGAAGCCGACCGAAGGCGTATCGACAGCGCGGGTCACCAATTGGATCAGGTCGTCATAGGACAGCCAAGAGCCGAGCGCGCGGGAGTTGTTGACCTGTGCCGCGCTCAGGATGCGCAGATGCACGGATTCAAGCTGGCGCTTATCCCAATACATGGAGCCGAGGTCTTCGGTGAAGCATTTGGCGAGGCCGTAGAAAGTATCGGGCTTGTGGGCCGCGTCGATACCGATGAAATCGGCCTTCTTGTGCATCCCCACCGCATGGATCGAAGAGGCATAGACCACGCGGCGCACCCCGGCCTGATAGGCCGATTCCCAGACGTTGTAAGAGCCGACGAAGTTCGGGCCGAGCAGTTCCATGAAGGGTTTTTCATCCACGATGGCCCCGAAATGCACCACCATGTCAGCGCCCTCCATCAGGGCCGCGACTTGGTCGTAGCTCGCCAGATCGGCCTTTTGATAACGCTCACCGTCGTAAAGCTTGCCGATGTCCTCGGCGATGTCGGAGCTGACCAGTTCTTCGCACATCGCGGCCAGCGGCTCGCGCAGGTAGGAGCCAAGCCGACCGGCGGCGCCTGTCAGGACCAGTTTCTTAAATTTCATAACATCTTCCTTTCACGTCTCAGAAATCTTATCGCGCACCTTCGCACGCAGGGCATCGGCGCCTTGGGCCAAAAGGCCCACATCCGTGCCGCAGGCGACAAAGGTGAAGCCTTCGTTCAGCAGTTGGGCGGCGAACTCGGGGTCGGTGACCAGCGTGCCGACGGGAATGCCCTTGTCCATCAAGAGTTTGGCAGCGGGGCGGATGACCTCCCAGACCTCGGGGTGCAGGGTCTGGCCCAGATGGCCCATGTCGGCGGCGATATCGGCAGGGCCAAAGAAGATGCCGTCGATCCCCTCAACCTCGGCAAAGGCGGCGGCGTTTTCGACGGCGGCGCGGGTTTCAAGCTGGATCAGGATGGCGGTCTGGTTCTCGACCTCGGTATTGTAATCCGCGACCCGGCCAAATTGGTTGGCGCGGTTCAGCCCGGCCACGCCCCGAATGCCGCGGGGCGGATAACGGCAGGCGGCCACGGCGACGCGGGCTTCATCGGGTGTCTGCACCATGGGAAACAGCAGCCCCGGTGCGCCGAGGTCCATCAGCCGTTTGACCTTGACCGCATCGTTCCAGTCGGGCCGCACCATCGCCGTGGTCTCACTGCCCGAGAACGCCTGCAACTGCCCCAGCACCGAGGCCATGTCGCTGGGCGCATGCTCCATATCCAGCATCACCCAGTCATAGCCCGCATGGGCCACCACCTCGGCCGCATAGCCGTTGGAGAGGGAGACCCAGAGGCCAAGCTGCTTTTGCCCGGCGCGGATGGCCTTGAGGAAGCTGTTCTCGCGCAGTTTCATATCACGGCCCTTTCGACGAATTTCTCGGAGCGCACGATCCGCGCGTAGTCGAGCGGCGTGAGGTCGAGCGTGCGGTAGCCGCCATGGGTGATCAACTCTGCCGTGCCGCGCCCGATGGCGGGGGCCTGTTGCAAGCCGTGGCCGGAAAAGCCGTTCATGAAGACGAAGTTCGCGACCTTGTCGTGCCGCCCCAAAATCGCGTTCTGGTCGACAGTGTTATAGGCGTAATGGCCGACCCATTCATTGATCACCTTGACCCGCTCAAAGGCCGGAACGCGGGTGGCGATGGTGGGCCAGACCTTCTCTTCCCAGATCGAATGGTCGAAGGTGAAATCATCATAGGCCGCGTCATAGTCATCCTCTGGCGGGCAGCCGGCCATGTAATATTTGCCTTCTTGGCGCATATGCACGCCGCTGGGGTCGATGGTCAGCGGCAGGTCCATCTCAAGCGGCTCGGCGGCGTCGAAGATGAAGGTGTAGCGTTTGCGCGGCACCACGGGCAGGGTGATCCCGGCCATCTGCGCCGTCGCCGCCGCGCGGGGGCCGGAGGCATTGACCACCGTCCCGCAGGAGACCGTCGCGCCGGACTTCAGCGTCACCGCATCCACCGCGCTGCCCGCAGGGTTCAGCACCATGCCTGTCACCTCGTCATGCACAAAGGTCACGCCGCGGCGAGTGGCCATGCGTTTGAACCAGTCGAACATCGTGCCGCCGTCGAAATAGCCCTCATTCACCGTATTGTGATTGGCGGCGATCACATCGTCGAGCATGTAGAAGGGATAGCGCGCGGCGATCTCATCCTTGGTCATATGCTGGGTATGCGCGCCCATGGAGGTCTGGATGCCCTGCGCCTCGCGCAGGGTCTGGGCAAACTCGGGCGTGTCGGCAAGATAGAGGTAGCCAAAGCTTTGCAGCGCCAGTTCAGGCACCTCGGGATCGTCATGCATGAAGTGGCGGAAGTTTTTGATGAACTCGGCCCCGAATTGCGAAATCTGGATGTTCACGGGGGCGCTGAACTGCTGGCGGATGCAGGAATTCGTATGGCTGGTCGAGGCGAATTCATAGGTCGGATCACGCTCGACCACCAGCACCTCGCCGTCGAACCCCGGCGTGTTGGTCAGCCACCAAGCCAAAGCCGAGCCATAGATGGCCCCGCCCACGATCACCACGTCATAGGACGTCTCAAGCGCGTTTTGCATGCACAGTCTCCCTTTGCGCATTCCCCTCTGAATCGTGGGTAGCCTAAGCATCCAGAGCCTGCAATCTTTGTGAACGGTGGCGCGAATTTTCGTTTAGCGGCGATGGGTTGCGCCTGTGCCCATGAATGAGGCAGGGTTGACTTTTACTGCGGCTGTCGCACCATGAGCGCAATGCCGCAACACAGATGACCGCCCAAAGGAGTGGCCCTTGGACAGCGACCGTGAAGAGATTGAACGTCTGATTGCAAAGGTCGCATTGGGGGACCGTGCCGCCTTTGAGGCGCTTTATGATCGGGTGTCGGCGAAACTATTCGGGGTCTGCCTGCGTGTGTTGGATACACGCGCCGCAGCAGAGGATGCCATGCAGGACAGTTTCGTCAAAATCTGGAATAATTCCGACCGCTATCAGGCCAATGGCCTGTCGCCGATGACGTGGCTGATCACCATTGCGCGCAACACCGCGATCGACCGTTTGCGCGCCACCCGCAAGGGGCATCAGGATATCGACACACCGGGGTTGGAGCTTGCCGCGCCGGGGCCGAGCCCCGAACAATCCGCCGTTGCCGCGTCAGAGGCCAAGCGCCTGACCAACTGTCTGGATGATCTCGAAGCGGATCGCGGTGCTGCGGTGCGCGGGGCGTACCTTGATGGCGATAGCTATGCCGAGCTTGCGCAGCGTTTCAACGTGCCGCTCAACACCATGCGCACATGGCTGCGCCGTGGTTTGATGGCCCTGCGGGAGTGTATGAGCGTATGAGCGACACCCCCATCACCCCGCCCGAAGACGACGACCTGCTGGCCGCCGAAATGGCCTTGGGCCTTTTGGAAGGCGAAGACCGTGCCGCGGCACGCGCCCGCCTGATGCAAGACCGTGAATTTGCCCGCAGGGTGGCCGATTGGCAGGAGCGTTTCGTGGCGATGACCGACGATATCGCCCCTGTCGCCCCGCCTGCAAAGCTGCGCCGCGCGTTGATGTCTCGGCTGTTCCTCGCGCGGCAGGTGCCGCTGTTGCAGCGGCTCTGGCTGTGGCAGGGGATTTCGGTGGCGGCTTTGGCCACCGTGGCCTTCCTTGCCCTGCCGATGCTGCGCGAGCCGCCGATGCAGCCCCCGGCCGAGGTCTATGCCACCCGCATGGCCGCCGAGGACAGCGCGCTGGAATTGCTGGCCGTCATGGACATGTCGCGCGGCGATATCGCGCTGCGCCGCGTCTCGGGCGACGCGCCCGCGGGCCGCGTGCTGGAGCTTTGGGCAATCCTGCCGGATCGTGCGCCGATCTCTCTGGGCGTGCTGCCTGAGGGGGAGGTTAACCGCGTGACCTTGCCCGCCGATCTGGCGCCCGAGGCGGCGCAGATCACGCTGGCCATCACCGATGAGCCGCCCGGCGGCGCACCCGGCGGTGTCCCCACTGGGGAGGTCATGGCCGCTGGTGCTGTAGCGGAACTCTAAACCCCCGAAACGCCCTGCTTTGACCGAGCAGGGCGTTTCATTTTTCACATCCCTTACAACGCGTTATGATTTTGTTGCGAATTTTCTGAACCATTCTGAAACTCCTCTCACGTCTGCCCCGTGGGTCCAGTATCGCCGCCCACAACGGGGGGCATTCGAGGGAGGAAATCCAATGAAGACGCTCAAGACATTCGCCGCCGCCACCGCCACTGCCGCTCTGCTGGCCACCGGTGCCATCGCCGCCAATCCCGAAGTGGGCGGCGCGCCCATGTTCGAGAATAAGAACATCGTCGAAAACGCCGTGAACTCCGCCGATCACACCACGCTGGTCGCCGCCGTCAAGGCTGCCGGTCTGGTCGATACGCTGGCCTCCGAAGGGCCGTTCACCGTTTTCGCCCCGGTCAACTCCGCCTTTGACGCGCTGCCTGCGGGCACTGTCGAGACCCTGCTCAAGCCCGAGAACAAGGACATGCTGACCAAAGTGCTGACCGCCCATGTGGTGGCCGGTAAATGGTCCGCCGCCGACATCGCCGCCAAGGCACGCGCCTCCAGCGATGGGTTCTACCACTTCAACGCCGTGTCCGGCGATGCGCTTTCGGCGCAGGTGAAGGGCCGCAACGTCTATATCATCGACGAAAGCGGCAATGCCTCGCGCGTGACTATCGCAGATGTGAACCAGTCCAACGGGGTGATTCACGTTGTAAACAGCGTGTTGGTTCCCAAATAAGAGGCAACCCTTAGGCCTGTTGCCGGGCCAGTACCCCCATGCTGGCCCGGCGCTATCCCACCCGAACGCGAGGAGTAACACCATGAACAGACGTCATTTTCTGACATCGACCTTTCTGGGCGCCACCGCCATCGGGTTCGGCGCGCGCGGCGCTTTGGCCGCTTATGTCGAGGGCGATTTCGAGATTACCCGCACTGAGGCCGAATGGCGCGCGATGTTGAGCGATTTGGAATATGCGGTCATGCGCGAAGGCGATACGGAGCGGGCCTATACCAGCCCGCTGAACGACGAGAAACGCCCCGGCACCTTCATCTGCAAGGGCTGTGATCAGCCGCTTTACGATGCGGCGACCAAGTTCAAAAGCGGCACCGGCTGGCCGAGCTTCTATCAGCCGCTCGACAATGCGGTTGAGACCATGGCCGACAACAGTTTCTTCATGCGCCGGACCGAGGTGCATTGCGACCGTTGTGGCAGCCATCTGGGCCATATCTTTGATGACGGGCCAGAGCCCACGGGCAAGCGGCATTGCATCAACGGCGTCTCGCTGAAGTTCGTCGCGGCTTAACAGATAGGTCTCACCCGAACGGATCGCGCGCCGCTTTCGGCGCGTGTTGCCCTGTCAGGTGCCGCGCGGTTTGGCGCGCAGGGTCGGGTCCGCCACCGTGGGGTCGTCGGGCCACGGGTGACGCGGATACCGCCCGCGCATGTCCTTTCGCACATCGGCATAGGAGCTTGCCCAAAAGCCGGGGATATCCATCGTGACCTGCACCGGGCGCTGCGCGGGCGACAGCAGGGTGACCTGCAATGGCTGACCGCCCACCGTCGGGTGCCGTGTTACGCCGAACATCTCTTGCAAACGCAGCGCGATGCCGGGGGTCTCACCGTTGTAGTCGATGGCCACGCGCCGCCCGAGCGGGGTTTCAAAATGGGCAGGGGCCGAGCGGTCCAACTCTTGTTGCTGTTCCCAACTCAGCCGGGCTTTGAGCGCCGGGGTGATGTCGAACCCTTTCCAATCGGCGCTGCTTCGCACGCCCGTCAGATGCGGCAGCAGCCAGTCTTCCAGCGTCTCCATCAGATGCGCTTCGGTGAAATCGGGGAAGGGCGCGGGCATCAGCCGGGCGCGGGCCAGAAACAGCGCCGCCGACTTGCCGGGGTTCAGCCCCAATTGCCGCACACCGTCCAGCATCGCGACCGCCACAGCATCGGCGGGCGCATCGGGCCATGTGCGGTCCTCCAGAACCAGCGCACCGAAGACCTCCTGCTTGCGGGTCAGCACACGCCCCTCACGGCGCGACCATAGGCAGACATCCTGCCAGCGGATTTGATCGGCGAAGGTAGCGCGCAACTCGGCGTCCGAGATCAGCGCCGCCTGCCGGATACGCGCCTCGCGCGGGTCGCCGTCAAGGTCGGTGGCCACCAAGAACCGCGCGCCCGCCATCGGGTCGGCCTCTGGCAGCACGGCGCCCTTGCCGCCCGAGAGTACATAGCGTGGTGCCTCGCCCTTGCGGCGCAGCCCGACGCGGTCGGGGTAGGCGAGGGCCGCTAGCACGCCCAAGGAGTCCGGCCCGTCGCCTTTCGCGCCGCGTGCCAGACGTTTCGCCTCGGCCTTGATGCGCGCTAGCGTGGGCGCATGGGGCGGCGTGGCGGTGCGTTTTCCGGCCAGCGCGTCCATCCGCAGCGCAAGGTCGACGGGTGCGCCGCGCATGGGGTCCCGTTCGGCCAGAAGGGCCGCCAGCATCGGCGCGCGAGGGCCGCCGCGCGCCACCATATGCGCCAGTCGAGGGTGAAGGGGGAGTTTCGCCAAGGCGCGGCCATGTTCGGTGATGCGCCCGCTGCCGTCGAGCGCGCCCAGCATCTGGAGCACCGATTGCGCCTCGGCCAGACGGCCCGCGTGGGGCGGGGTGACGAAGCTCAACTCGCTCGCCTGCGCGCCCCAGAGCGCCAGTTCCAGCGCGAAACCGGTGAGGTCGCCGGCCTCGATCTCGGCCGGGGGGAAGGCCGCCAGCGCGCCTTCCTCGCCCCGGGTCCAGAGCTTGTAGGCCACCCCGGTGTTGAGGCGTCCGGCCCGGCCCGCGCGCTGCGTCGCCTCGGCGCGGGTCACCCGCTCGGTCACCAGCCGGGACATGCCCGAGGCCGGATCGAAGAGCGCGCGCCGCGCGCGGCCCGCGTCGACGACGATGCGGATGCCTTCGATGGTCAGGGAGGTCTCGGCGATGGAGGTCGCCAGCACCACCTTGCGGCCCGAGGGCGCGGGCGCGATGGCGGTCTGCTGCGCCTTGAAATCAAGCGCGCCAAAAAGCGGGGCGAGAGTGCAATCTGCTGGCAGGGCGGGGCGCAAAAGCGCCTCGACCCGGCGAATCTCCCCCTCGCCGGGCAGGAAGACCAGCGCGGAGCCGGGCGATTCCGACAGCGCCTTCAGCGTGAGGTCAGCCACGGCGTTCTCTAGCCGTTGTTTGCCCATGGGCTTGTCGAGCCAGCGCGGTTCAACCTCGAAACTGCGCCCCTCGGAGGTCACGATCGGCGCCTCCATCAGCGCGGCCACCGGGGCGGCGTCGAGCGTGGCGGACATGGCCACCAGCATCAGGTCGTCGCGCAGCGCGCCCGCGACTTCGAGCGCCAGTGCGAGGCCGAGATCGGCGTTGAGCGAGCGCTCGTGAAATTCGTCGAAGATCACCGCGCCGACGCCCGGCAGGTCGGGGTTGTCCTGCAACATGCGGGTCAGGATGCCCTCGGTGACGACTTCGATGCGCGTGGCCTTGGACACTGCCGAGGCGCCGCGCACGCGAAAACCGACGGTCTGCCCGGTCTCCTCGCCAAGGCTTTCTGCCATGCGCGCGGCAGCGGCGCGGGCGGCAAGGCGGCGCGGCTCTAGCATCAGGATGCGGCCTGGGGTCAGCCCGGCCTCCAGCATCGCCAGCGGCACCCGCGTCGTCTTGCCCGCGCCGGGGGGCGCTTGCAGCACGACGCGGCCCGTGTCGCGCAGGGCGGCGACTACATCCGGCAAAACGGCGTCGATGGGCAGGGCGAAATCAGCGTTGGACATGGCGCGGTTATCGGGCAAAGCCGTCGCCGCGCCAAGGGTGGGGATGGACAATTCCACGCTGCCCCCGCAAAAGTTGCCCCATGGATATCGACGATCTGGCCGAAGGCATCATAGCAGGAGAGCGCCGCGCATTGGCGCGGGCGATCACCTTGGTGGAATCAGGCCGCGCCGATCACCGCGCGGCGGCGGCGGAGCTGTTGGCGAAGCTGCCCACCGACCGGCAGGCGCTGCGCATTGGCCTTTCGGGCACGCCCGGTGTGGGCAAATCCACCTTCATCGAAAGCTTCGGCATGATGCTGACGGGGCAGGGCAAACGCGTGGCGGTGCTTGCGGTGGACCCCAGTTCGGCGCGCACCGGCGGCTCGATCCTCGGTGACAAGACGCGGATGGACCGGCTGAGCCGTGATCCCAATGCCTTCATCCGGCCCTCACCCAGCCAAACGCATCTCGGCGGCGTCGCGCGCCGCTCGCGCGAGGCGGTGCGGCTCTGCGAGGCGGCGGGCTTCGACGTGGTGCTGATCGAGACCGTGGGCGTCGGCCAGTCGGAAACCGTGGTGGCCGAGATGTCGGACGCCTTCGTGCTGCTTCTGGCGCCGGCGGGCGGGGACGAGTTGCAGGGCGTCAAACGCGGCATCATGGAGATTGCCGACCTCATCGTCATCAACAAGGCCGACGGCGATCTGAAATCCACCGCCGCGCGCACCCGCGCCGACTATGCCGGTGCCCTGCGCCTTCTGCGCAAGCGCCCGCAGGACCCCGAGGGTTTTCCGCGTGCCACCGCCGTCTCCGCGTTGGAGGAAAACGGGCTGGAGGAGACTTGGGTCGCTTTGCAGGAACTGACCGACTGGCGCCGGGAAAACGGGTTCTGGGACCGCACCCGCGCCGCACAGGCGCGTTATTGGTTCGAGCAGGACGTGAAGCAGCGGCTTCTGGCCCAGCTTGAGACCCCGCAGGCCAAGGACGATCTGACGCGGCTCAGCGATGCCGTGGCCGATGGGGCGCGTGATCCTGCGGAAGCGGCGGCGGAATTCGTCCGCCGCCTCAGGGCAGATTAAGACGCGTTTGCGGGTTCCGAGACGGGGAAGAGCACGTCGTAGATCCAGTTAAAGACGAAGGCGTAGATCAGGTAAAACACCGCCAAGGACACGTCGATCAAGAAGGCTTCGCGCAGGGAAATCTCAAGATACCACGCGATGAAGGGCAAGAGCACGAAGAGCAGCCCGATTTCGAAACTCACGGCATGAAGCGCGCGGATCGGCACCGTCTTTTTCACCGTGCCGCGCAACCGACGCAGGGCGTGGTCGAAGCCGAGGTTGTAGACATAGTTCCACCCCGTCGCGATGCTGGCGCTGACCACGGCGACGACGCCGATATGGCCGATGGGCTTGTCAAAGAGCCAAGCACTGGCGGGGGTGACGATCAGCAGGGCGATGATCTCAAAACTAAGGGCGTGGCGGATGCGGTCTGCGGTGCTGCGCATGGGGTGGTCCCGGTATTGGTCGGGTCGTCCCGAGTGGCTGCCCAAATGGGGGAGGTCGTCCTCGCTTGGCCCCAATATGGCGATTGACGCGCGGGGTGCAAGGGGCTCAGCGGCCCCCCTTGGGATGGGCGTTGTTATAGACCTCCATCAGCCGCGCGGTATCGACGGCGGTATAGGCCTGCGTGGTCGAGAGGGAGGCATGGCCCAGAAGCTCTTGAATGGCGCGCAGATCGCCGCCCGCGTCCAGTAGATGGGTGGCAAAGCTGTGGCGCATGGCGTGGGGCGTGGCGCTGGCGGGCAGGCCCAGTTGCATCCGCGCATCGGCCATCACCTGCGCCACGGCGCGCGCGCCCAAGCCACCGCCGCGGATGGCGCGAAACAGCGGGGCCTGCGCCTCACGCGGGTGCGGGCAGAGGGCGAGGTAGTCTTCGACCGCGGCGCGGGCGGCGGGCAAGACAGGCACGACACGTTCCTTCCCGCCTTTGCCAAGGATGCGCAGGCTGGCGGGCAGGGGGGCATCGCCGCCCTTAAGCGCCAGCGCCTCGGAAATCCGCAACCCGCAGCCCCAAAGCAGGGTCAGCACCGCCACGTCACGCGCCGCCACCCATGGCGCGCGGGCTTGGGTCTCGACACAGTCGATCAGCGCGCGGGCGGCGTCTTCGGCCAGCGGGCGGGGCAGTTTCTTGGTGAACTTCGGCGACCGGGCGAGCAGAACGGCAGTGGGCTCGAACCCCTCCCGCTCGGCCAGCCAGCGGTAAAAGGCTTTCACCGCCGAGAGCTTGCGCGCGACTGACCGTGACCCCGCCCCGCCGCTGCGGGTGCGGGCCATCCATGCGCGCATATCGCTGATGGTGATTTTCGCCAGCGCTCCCAGACCTTGGGTGTCGCCCTTATGCAGCGTCATGAAGGTGAGGAATTCGGTCACATCGCCCCGGTAGGCGATGATCGTATTCTCCGCCGCATCCTTCAGCGCGCTTTGGTGTTCCAACCACGTCTGAAGCGCGTCCCGCGCAGCGGGGCTGATCAGCAGCGGATTTGCCTTCTCGCTCAAGACAGCCAGCGGCGCATGGAACGCTCCAGCACGCCGGTAAAGAAGGTGAGCAGATCGGTGCCCTGTTGCGGGCCGAACATATGCGGGTCTTCGGCGCCCATGACCAACAGGCCGGGCAGCCGACCGGGGCCGAAATCAAGCTTGAGGCAGGCCTCGGACCGGATCCACCCCGCCTTGCTGCCATAGAGCGCTTCGGATCCGTCTTGCAGCGCGCGCAGGGTCACCTGCCGCACCATGCCGCCGCGCCCTTGGCTAAGGTAGTCGTCGATAAACCCCGGTTCGGCCACGCTCAGCACATCGCCCAAGCGCTGCACCGCAGGGTCATTGTCGTTTTGGGTGGATTCCAACACCAGCCGCACCGCATCGACGCGCAGGATATCGGCCACTTCGCCGCCGAGATCGCGCAGGAAAGCCTCGAACTCCACCGGGTCGAGCATGCGCAGGATGGCGCGGTGGATCTGATTGGTCCCGGCAAGGTTTTCATAGGCCGCCGCGATGACGCTGCGGTGGGTGTCCTCCAGCCGGTCGAGACGGGTTTCCAGCCGCTCCATCGCGATGCCGCGCAGATCGACGATATTGCCGCCCATGGCCTTTTCATTCGCCGCGATCAGCGCCTGCATCACGTCGCTGTCGTCAAGAATGACATCGGGCGCTGAGATGATCGCCTCCCGCAGGGCGTCGTCGATTTTGGGGCTGCTGCTCATGGGCGTCTCTTTTTGGTTTGCAGTGTCATAGCATGCTGGGGCGTCAAGATCTGCCCCCCAATTGGTCACGGGTCCTGCCGCCTGCGGTCTTTGTTGCCGCCTTGCGTCAGGCCGGGATGTAGAACGAAGCCCGGCGGAACAAAAGCGGCGCAGACGTGTTGGCCCCGGTCGACGCGCGGATTTCAGCCGTAGGGCCACGCGTAGCTGATCGAAGCCTGCCGCATATCCCCGGATGCGGTGGAACAGGTCTTTGCCGGGAGAGGAAATCTTACATGGAACATGTCTCTGTCGATCTTTGGGCCGCCAACCTTCAGGTCGCGCCGGACTCGCTGCAAAGCTGGCTCGCCAGTGTCGAGGCGCGCCTGCAACAGGCCGCCGCGCGTGAGGCGCAGCTTTTGGTGATGCCCGAGTTCTGCTGCGCGCAGTGGCTGAGTTTCGCCCCCGCCGACTTGCCTGCGGAAGAGCAGCTTGGCTGGCTCGCGCAGACCGCCACGCTGGCGCTCGACCCGATGCGGCGCATGGTTGAGCAAACCGGCGTGGCCCTGCTGCCCGGCACCTTTCCCGTGGCCTTCCCTTCGGTCGATGCGCCCGAAGGTTACCTCAATCAAGCGTGGTTCCTGACCCCCGATGGCGGGCTGCAAGTGCAGAACAAGCTGAGCCTGACCCCGCTTGAGGCGAATGGCGCCAGCGGCGTGACCATCGCGGGCACGGGGATCAACCTGTTCGAGTGGAACGGTTTGCGCTGTGTCATCGCGATCTGTCTCGATGCGGAATATACCGCGCTTTGGTCGAAGCTGGGGGAATTGAACCTTGATCTGGTGATCATTCCGGCCAAGACCGACATGATCACCGGCTATAACCGTGTGTTCAGCTGTGCGCGGGCGCGGGCGATCGAATTGCAAACCGCCGTCTGCTGTGTCGGCGCCGTCGGCGCGCCGCTGACCCCCTGGCAAGAGGATACCGGCGTGGGCGGGGCGAGCGTCTATCTGCCCTGCGATGTGTCGGTGGCATTGGACGGGATGCATGCGGCCCTGCCGCCCCAGACGGCGGCGCAGGGCATGGATCTGGTCTTGCAAGCCCCGGCGATCCCCGTGGGGCAATGCCGCCGCATCCGCGCAGGCGCGGCCGAGGCCGAGGTGCGTCCGGGCCTGTGGTCGGGCGATCACCTGACTGTCGAAGGCAGTGCGGCCTAAGGCAAAGAAAAACCCCCTCCGCCACGGGCGGAAGGGGTTTGATGTTCGCGCGTTAAGGCTGGATCAGAGGATGTTCTGACCGGTCTTTTTCCAATCGGCCATGAACTGCTCCAGCCCCTTGTCGGTCAGCGGATGCGCGGCCAGTTTCTTGATCACCTCGGGCGGCGCGGTCATCACGTCGGCACCGATGCGTGCGGCGTCCAGAATGTGGTTCACGCTGCGGATGGAGGCGGCGAGGATCTGCGTCTCAAACCCGTAGTTGTCATAGATGATGCGGATGTCTTGGATCAGGTCCATGCCATCGAGGTTGATGTCGTCGAGACGCCCGATGAAGGGCGAGATGAAGGTCGCGCCCGCCTTGGCCGCGATCAGCGCTTGGTTCGCCGAGAAGCAGAGCGTCACGTTGATCATGTGACCTTCGCCCGACAGAACCTTACAGGCTTTCAGCCCGTCCCATGTCAGCGGCAATTTGATTGTGATGTTGTCGGCGATCTCGGCCAGTTTGCGGCCCTCGGCGATCATCGCGTCGGCTTCCAGCGCCACGACTTCGGCGGAAACGGGGCCATCGACGAGGTCACAAATCTCTTTGGTGACTTCAAGGATGTTACGGCCCGATTTCAGGATCAGAGAGGGATTGGTGGTCACGCCGTCGACCATGCCAAGGTCGTTGAGTTCGGCGATGGCGTCGATCTCGGCTGTATCTACGAAGAATTTCATGGGCTTTCCTTCCGGGTTGGAATGTGATCGCTATCGGGTCAATTCGTTGCCTTGGCTTTACCGCATGATCTGCGATGCTTAAAGCCTCAATTCCCCCAAGCGACACGGAGCATGCAGCAGGTATGGCTGAATTCTACCACCATGGTGAGTTGTTGTCGGTGATGACCACCCAGCCTTTGGGCCGCGCGCTGGATTATCGCGCGCCCGAGGGCGGTTGCCATGCAGGGGCCTTTGTTGAGGTGCCGCTGGGGCCGCGCAAGGTGATGGGTGTGGTCTGGGGGCCGGGGGCCGGGGATTACGACATCAACAAGGTGCGCCATGTGATCCGGGTGCTCGACGCGCCGCCGATGCGCGAGGAGATGCGCGAGTTTCTGCTACGGTCCGCAGCCTATACGCTGACCCCGCTGCCCGCCATGCTGCGGTTGGCAACCCGTGCGCCGGGGCTGGGCGATCCGCCCTCGATGCGCAAAATCTACCGGGCCGGTGAGGGCGTGCCGTCGCGCATGACCGATGCGCGGCAAAGGGTCATGGCGGTGCTGGAGGAATATGGCGATCTGGCTTTCACGCTGAAGGAGTTGTCGGAGATGGCCGGGGTGACGTCCTCGGTCGTGAAGGGCCTCGTCGACCAAGGCGCCGTGCGCGAGGAGGAAAGCCCCCGCGACCTGCCGTTCCGCCCGCTTGATCCCTCGCTGCCGGGCAAGGCGCTGACCGAGGATCAGGCCAAGGCGGCGGCGGTGCTGCGCGAGGGGATCAAGTCCGAGACCTACGGCACGACGCTTTTGCGCGGGGTCACCGGCTCGGGCAAGACGGAGGTCTATCTCGAAGCCGTGGCAGCTGCGGTGCAAGCGGGGCGGCAGGCATTAGTGCTGCTGCCCGAGATCGCGCTGACCGAGCAGTTTTTGGAGCGTGTCGAAGAGCGTTTCGGCGCCAAGCCCGCCGAGTGGCATTCCGGCGTCACGATGACGGAACGCCGCCGCATCTGGCGCATGGTGGGGCAGGGCAACGCGCAGCTGGTGATCGGCGCGCGCTCGGCCCTGTTTCTGCCGTTTCAGAACCTCGGGCTGATCGTCGTGGACGAGGAACATGACACCTCCTACAAGCAGGAGGACGGCGTGCTCTACAATGCGCGGGACATGGCGGTGCTGCGGGCCTCGATCTGCGGCGCGCAGGTGGTGCTCGCAAGCGCCACGCCGAGCCTCGAGACATGGGCCAATGCCGAGGCCGGGAAGTACCGGCGGCTGGAACTGACCTCGCGTTTCGGCCCGGCGGTGATGCCGCAGATGGGCGCGATCGACATGCGGCAGGCGGGGCTGCCGGGGGATAAATGGATTTCGGGCGAGATGAAGCGCGAGGTCGACGCGCGGCTGGCGCGCGGCGAACAGGCGATGCTCTTCATCAACCGCCGCGGCTATGCGCCGGTCACGCTTTGCCGTGCCTGTGGCGAGCAGATCGGCTGCGACCAATGCGATGCGCGGATGGTCGAACACCGCTTTCTCAAGCGCCTCGTCTGCCATCAATGCGGCGAGAGTAAACCGATGCCCGAGGCGTGCCCCTCCTGCGGGGTCGAAGGCAAGCTCGCGCCCGTGGGGCCGGGGGTGGAGCGTCTGGGCGAAGAAGCGGCAGCGCTCTGGCCCGAGGCGCGGATCGCGACGCTGAGTTCTGACATGTACGGCTCGGCCCGCGCGCTCAAGGCCGAGATCGCAGGCATCGCCGAGGGGGCGGCGGATATCATTATCGGCACGCAGCTGGTGGCTAAGGGGCATAACTTTCCCAAGCTGACGTTGGTGGGGGTGATCGACGCCGATCTCGGACTCACCGGGTCGGACCTGCGCGCGGCGGAGCGGACCTTCCAACTGATGCGGCAGGTCGCGGGGCGTGCGGGCCGGGCCGAGGCGCCGGGCGCGGCCCTGTTGCAGACCTATCAGCCCGAGCATCCGGTGATCCGGGCCATTCTGGCGGGCGAGGAGGAGGCCTTCTGGGCCGCCGAGGCCGGAGAGCGGCGCCAAGCCGGGGTGCCGCCCTACGGGCGTATGGCGGGGATCATCCTGAGCGGCAGCGATGCGGCGGCGGTGTTCGATCTGGGCAACCATCTGGCGCGGCATGACGGGCCTTTGCGTGCGGTAGGGGCGCAGGTTTTCGGCCCCGCCCCCGCGCCAATCGCCCGGGTGCGCGGGCGGCATCGTGTGCGGTTGTTGGTGAAGGCGGACAAGGGCGTGGCGCTGCAGGAGGCGCTGGGCCGCTGGGTCGGTGGGCTGCGGCTTAAGGGGGATTTGCGTCTGGCGGTGGATATCGACCCGCAGAGTTTTTACTAGGCTGGCTGGCATGACAACTGCGGTGATCGCAACAGCCCGGAATCAAGGCCGTAAGGCCGCCGGGCAGCGCCAGACCGGCCCTCGGGCTGGCGCTTTCGCTAACGGAGTGGCGGCTGACCACCGTTCTATATGAGTTGCTTCCATAAAGTGCCCGACTGAGAGCTCTTGAGCGCCAGCCCCCGGTCTGGCGCTGACCGGCTCCGCTCGTTTTCTCTCGCCAACCCGAATACTGCGGCGTATTGATCTGCCATGACCCGTTTTATCACCCTCGAAGAGGCCAAGCGCCTGCCGTTCTGGCGCCGTCCCGTGGCCCTGCTGTTTCTCATGGCGCTGGCCATGCCGATTGCCTTCAACACATGGTCGGCGCTGCTCAACAACTTCGTCATCGAGGTCGCCGATTTCGACGGGTCTGACATCGGGCTGTTGCATACGGTGCGCGAGATCCCGGGGTTTTTCGCCATCGGCGTCATCGCCATTCTGCTCTTCATGCGCGAACAGGTGCTGGGGCTGGTCTCGCTCGCGCTTCTGGGCGCGGCCACGGCGGTCACGGCCTATTTCCCCTCCATGGGCGGCATCCTGACGATCACCATGCTCAGCTCCATCGGGTTCCACTACTACGAGACGGTGAACCAGTCGCTGCAACTGCAATGGCTGAAGATCGAGGACGCGCCGCGGATGATCGGCTGGCTCATGGCCGCGGGCTCGCTGGCCACGTTGGTGGCCTATCTCGCGATCATGGCGCTGTGGGAGACGCTGAGCCTGAGCTACAGCATCGTCTATATGATCGGCGGCGGTGTCACCGTCGCCATCGCACTCACCGCCATGCTGGCCTATCCGCAGTTCGAGGCACCAACGGTGCAGAACAAGAAGATGGTGCTGCGCCGCCGCTACTGGCTTTATTACGCGCTGCAATTCATGTCCGGCGCGCGGCGGCAGATCTTCGTGGTCTTCGCGGGCTTCATGATGGTCGAACGCTTCGGCTTTGAAGTGCATGAGATCACCATGCTCTACCTCATCAACCTTGTCGCCAATATGCTCTTTGCGCCGCTGATGGGCCGCGCGGTGGGTCATTTCGGCGAACGCCGGACCTTGGCAGTGGAATACATCGGGCTGATCTTGGTCTTTCTGGCCTACGGCGGGGTCTATTACCTCGGCTGGGGCGTGGTGATCGCGGCGGCGCTCTATGTCATCGACCATATGTTCTTTGCCCTCGCATTGGCGCTGAAGACCTACTTCCAGAAGATCGCGGACCCTGCGGATATCGCACCCACGGCGGCGGTGGCTTTCACCATCAACCATATCGCCGCGGTCTTCCTGCCGGTGCTCTTGGGGCTCTTGTGGCTGGCCTCTCCGGCGGCGGTGTTCTTCCTCGCGGCGGGCATGGCGGCTGTGTCGCTGATGCTGTCGCTGCTGATCCCGCGCCACCCCGCGCCGGGGCATGAGACGATCTTTCAACGTGTCGTGCCTCAGGCCGCCGAATAAGGCGCAAAACCCAGCATGGCTTGACCCGGCGCGCGCGCGGCCCTAGGCGAAACGCAACCGCACCGCAGCAAAGGACCGCGCCATGCCCACTTTCACCGCCCTCACCACCCTTCAAGGCCGCGACCCCGCCTATGCTCTGGGCGAGGCGATGGAGCGGCTGACCCCTGAGCCCACCGGCGTGGGTGTTTTCGAGGTCGAGGACGGCTCGGGCCTGTGGGAAGTCGGCGGCTATTTCGAAGAAGCGCCCGATACCGCAGCACTTGCCGTGCTGGCCAAGGCCATGGGCGCCAAGGAGTTCACCGTCTCCGAACTGCCCGAGACCGACTGGGTCGCCCATGTCCGGCGCGAATTGGCACCGGTGGAGGCGGGCCGCTTCTTCGTCTACGGCAGCCATGACGCGGACAAGGTGCCCGAGGACTGCGAGCCGCTGCTGATCGAGGCCGCCATGGCCTTCGGCACCGGGCATCACGGCACGACCTTGGGCTGCCTGCGCGCGCTGGACCGTCTCGCGGGCGAGGGGTTCCACGGCAAGAACGTGGCCGACATCGGCTGCGGCACTGCCGTGCTGGCGATGGCTGCCGCCCGCATCTGGCCGGAAACCGTGTTGGCGAGCGATATCGACGAAGTCGCGGTCGAGGTGGCGCAGGCCAATGTCGATGCGAACAACCTGTCGGGCCGCGTGGCCTGCGTGGAGGCGGCGGGCTTTGACCATCCCGCGCTGTCCGAAGCCGCGCCCTTCGATCTGGTCTTCGCCAATATCCTCAAAGGCCCTTTGGTCGCTTTGGCGCCCGATATGGCCGGGGCGCTGCAACCCGGCGGCTATGCGATTCTCTCCGGCATTTTGAACGAACAGGCGGAAGAGGTGATCGAGGTTTATGCACGATCCGGCATCAATCTGACCCACCGCGAGAGCATTGGTGACTGGACGACACTAACGCTTCAAACGAAAGTATAATTCACACCTCATTTTCGTTGCATTCGACCCTTTTGCCGCTTTGTTGCCACATTTGGACTTTATTCAAATTGGCAGCAAACGGTGGGGGCCGGATTGCTACGGAGGCTGTGATGGCTGAAGGACACGCTCAATTCGCGAAACGGATCGAACTTCTGGGGCGCAAGCATCGGAAGCTTGAACGAGGATATGTTACCCGCGTCGGACGCGACGGGTTGATCTCCGTCTTGCCGAAACGCGCCCGCCGGGGGTTCCCGATGACAGGGCTTTTCCTGATCGTACTGGTGTTTTTCGGCTTTAAAGCCTTCACCCTCGCCGCGATCGGCCCGGTGACCTATAACGAACGTCTCTCGCGCCTCGCCAATGGGTCGAACCTTGAGCAGATCGGCGCCAAGATGATGGCCATCGACCCGGTGACCCAGACATTGGCCGAGCTGACCGGCCCGATCATGCGGTAACGGGGCATCGCCTCTTGCGTAAAGAAAAAGCCGTAGCGGAGGCTCTCCGCTACGGCTTTTCTAATTGGGCTGGTGCCTATCCCGTAGGGTCAACGCACGAAGTGGTTCTGCGCCACAAGGTCGATGTCGCCCCGGATCAAGCCGATGTCCTGCAATTCGAGATCGGTCAGGTCCGACAGCGCCTTGCGGGTGGCGCGGCTGTCTTGCCAAGCCTCAACCGCGGCGAAGAAGGCGCCGAAAAAGCCAAGGATGCGGGTGACGGCCGAGGGGGAGCCGTAAGCGGTGCGGGTGGTGTCGAAAGCTGCCATGGGGCCGTCCTTTGTTTGATCTCAGGTTGCGTCGGCAGGGGGGGCGGGTGGCCTTCCTTACCGAACGGAATTTTCGGCAAGTATGCCCGAAATTCGCCCCGCGCAATCCCTCAAAAACGACAGTGAGGCTTGCGTTTTTTGCATGGGTCGAAAACAGGGTTAACCCACTCTCATTACGGGAAAAATTCACCGCCCGGCATGTCGGTTTTGAACCATGGAGAGGCGCAATTCGACACCGCGGTTTAAAAGCGACAGAGCGCCTGTCGCAAAGTGCCCGCCGCGCATCAGGGCTTTGCGATGTTCGCCTTTCGTGCTAGTGCACCAAAAAAGCAACAATTTTATCGAGGGGCAGAGATGATACGGGTGATCGGCATAGATCCGGGGCTGCGCAATCTGGGCTGGGGCGTGATCGACGTCTCGGGCAGCCGAATCGCCCATGTGGCCAATGGCATCTGTCACTCCGAAGGCGACGACCTTGGCGCGCGGCTCTTGTCCTTGCATGGGCAGCTTACGCGCGTGCTGACGGCATGGCGGCCCCAAGCGGCAGCGGTTGAGCAGACCTTCGTGAACAAGGACGGGGCCGGGACGTTGAAACTGGGGCAGGCGCGGGGCATCGCCATGCTGGTGCCCGCGCAGTTTGGTTTGACGGTGGGCGAATATGCCCCCAACAAGGTCAAGAAAACCGTGGTCGGCGTCGGCCATGCGGATAAGGGACAGGTGGCGCATATGGTTAAGATGCAGATGCCGGGGATCGAGATTGCGGGGCCGGATGCCGCCGATGCACTGGCCATCGCAATCTGTCACGCGCATCACGGCGGGGCGAGCACCTTGGCCCAAGCGGTGGCGAGGGCAAGCGCATGATCGGCAAGCTTTCGGGCCGCATCGACTACCGCGCTGCCGATCACGTGCTGATCGACGTGCGCGGGGTGGGTTACCTCGTCTATGTCTCCGACCGGACCATAGCCGCACTGCCGGGCGTGGGCGAGGCTGTCGCGCTTTATACCGACCTCGTGGTGCGCGAGGACTTGATGCAGCTTTTCGGCTTCCAGACGCTGGTAGAGAAGGAATGGCACCGGCTACTGACCTCGGTGCAGGGGGTGGGTGCCAAGGCCTCGCTCGCGATCCTCGGCACGCTGGGACCGGATGGCGTGAGCCGCGCCATCGCGCTTGGCGATTGGAACGCGGTGAAGGCCGCGAAGGGCATCGGCCCGAAGATCGCGCAGCGCGTGGTGCTGGATCTCAAGGACAAGGCGCCCGGCGTCATGGCGATGACCGGCACCGTGGCCGACGCCATGGGCGAGACTGAGGCCGCCGCCGACGAGGCGGTGATCGAAGCCGCTGCCCCGCGCCCCGCGCCGAAACCTGCCGCCCCCAATGCCTCTGCCCAGTCCGAGGCGCTTTCGGCGCTCGGTAACCTTGGCTATGCCCCGGGCGATGCGGCGGGCGCCGTGGCGCAGGCGGCAGGCGAGACGCCCGAGGCCGATACCAAGGCGCTCATTCGCGCGGCGCTCAAGCTGCTGGCGCCGAAGGGGTGAGCACGAATGCGCGCGGCGGTTGGTGCGTGAACCTTCCGCTGGAAGAACCACGCAGCCTACGGCATAACGAGGCCCTATGACCGACATCGACCCCACCGTGCGGCCCGACCCGCTGCCCGAAGACACCGACCGCGCGCTGCGGCCGCAAATGCTTGGCGAATTCGTTGGGCAGGCGGAGGCGCGGGCGAACCTGTCGGTCTTCATCCAATCCGCCCGCCAGCGCGGCGAGGCGATGGATCACACGCTGTTTCACGGGCCGCCGGGCTTGGGCAAGACGACACTGGCGCAGATCATGGCGCGCGAGCTTGGCGTGGGCTTTCGCATGACCTCCGGCCCGGTGCTGGCCAAGGCCGGGGACCTCGCCGCGATCCTCACCAATCTTGAGGCCCGCGACGTGCTCTTCATCGACGAGATCCACCGACTGAACGCCTCGGTCGAAGAGGTGCTCTACCCGGCGATGGAGGATTTCGAGCTTGATCTGGTGATCGGCGAAGGCCCCGCCGCGCGCACCGTGCGGATCGAATTGCAGCCCTTCACGCTCGTGGGCGCGACCACCCGCATGGGGCTTCTGACCACGCCGCTGCGCGACCGGTTCGGCATCCCGACGCGGCTTCAGTTCTACACTGAGGACGAGCTTTACATCATCGTCGACCGCAACGCCCGCAAGCTCGGCGCCCCGGCGGACGAAGGCGGCGCGCGCGAGATTGCCAAACGCGCCCGCGGCACGCCGCGCATCGCCGGGCGGCTGTTGCGCCGGGTGGTGGATTTCGCCGTGGTCGAAGGCGATGGTCGCGTGACGCGCGAGTTGGCCGATATGGCGCTGACCCGGCTCGGGGTCGATCATCTCGGCCTTGACGGGGCGGACCGGCGCTACCTGAGGCTGATGGCTGAGAATTATCAAGGCGGCCCGGTGGGGATCGAGACGCTTTCCGCCGCACTTTCGGAAAGCCGCGATGCGCTGGAGGAGGTCATTGAGCCGTTCCTGTTGCAGCAGGGGCTGATCCAGCGTACCCCGCGCGGCAGGATGTTGGCCGCCAAGGCGTGGAGCCATCTTGGCATGGCCGCGCCAAAGGGGCAGAGCGACCTTTTCGGCTGACGTTTCGGAGCGAAGGTAGACCAGATGACGATGACCGCAGAGCAGATCGAGACCCTTTTCACCCGCCGCGACGGGCAGTTCGCCTTTGCCCGCTGGGGCCGCCCCATCGCCCCCGTGGCCTTTGGGATCGAGGAAGAGGCGCTGCCGGTGGTGAAAGGCGCGCTCGAAGCGGTGGCCAAGCTTGCCGGTCACGACATGGCCGAAACCGACCCGGAGTTGGGCAGCAACCTGATGATGTTCTTCTTCGCCGATTGGGCGGAACTGCTCGACGTGCCGGGTATGGATGGGCTGGTGCCCGACCTCGCGGCGCAGGTCGAGCGGCTGCAGGCCGCGGGGGCGAACCAGTACCGTTTCTTCCGTTTCGACGAGAACGGCGCGATCAAGGCGGCTTTCGTCTTCCTGCGCATGGACGAGAGCCTGCAAGACATGTCTGCGCAGGTGCTGGCGCTGAGCCAAGCGGTGCAGGTCATCCTTTTGTGGTCCGAGGATGCCTTTCAGGAGCAATCCCCGCTGGCGATGGCCGATGACGCGCTGGTGCTGCGCCCCGAGGTGGCGGATGTGATCCGCGCCGCCTATGACCCGGTGATGCCGCCTGCCGCCAATGATGCTAGCCACGCGCTGCGCCTTGCCGCGCGGGTGCAGGTGGCGTCATGAGCCATAGCTTCCCGGTCCGCATCTTCTATGAAGACACCGATATGGCGGGTGTCGTCTATTACGCCAACTACCTGCGCTATATCGAACGGGCGCGGTCTGATATCGTCGAACAGATCGGCCTTGATCAACGCGCCATGCGCGATGAGGGGCTGGTCTTTGTCGTGACGCGGGTGGAGGCGGATTACCTCGGCGCTGCGCGCTTTGGCGACCGGCTGGAGGTGCAGACCACCCATCAGGCCGAAGGGCCCGTGCGTTGGGTGTTCGACCAAGACGTGCTGCGCGACGGCAAGGTCATCTTTCGCGCCAAGGTCACCGCCGTTTGCATGACGACAGCCGGTAAACCCACACGTTTGCCAGCGAAACTCCGCCTGTCGGACGGCGATCCGGCAGCGTGATACCATAATTCTGGCAATCTCGGTTGCAGTCCGTTAGCTTTGCTCCAAATTGAGGCCGGAAAATAGGGCCCAGAGATAGAACCCAGAGGCAGAATGCCCCGAAGGGGCGGCAGTAAAAGAGCATAGTTAAATGGAAGCAGAGACGCTGGCATTGGCACAGGGGATCGATTTCTCCCTGTGGGGTCTGTTCGCTAAGGCGACGGTCACGGTCAAACTTGTAATGATCATGCTGATCGGGGCCTCTTTCTGGTCGTGGTCGATCATCATTCAGAAAACCATCCAATACCGCCGCGCCCGCGCCGAGGCGGCGCAGTTCGATCAGGCCTTCTGGTCGGGTGAGCCGCTCGACGGTCTCTTTGACACCATCGGCGCCGATCCCGATGGGCCATCGGAGAAGATCTTTGCCGCCGGCATGTCGGAATGGCGCCGCTCCCACCGCGAGGATGGCGCGCTCATCCCCGGTGCTACCGCGCGGATCGACCGCTCTATGGACGTGGCCATCGCCAAGGAGGCGGAGCGCCTGCAGAAGGGCCTGCCGGTACTGGCGACCGTGGGCTCCACCGCGCCTTTCGTTGGCCTCTTCGGCACCGTCTTCGGCATCATGAACTCCTTCATCGAGATCGCAGCCCAGCAGAACACCAACCTCGCCGTCGTGGCCCCGGGCATCGCCGAGGCGCTTCTGGCGACCGGCATCGGCCTTCTCGCTGCGATCCCGGCGGTGGTCTTTTACAACAAGCTGAGCGCCGACAGTGACCGGATCCTCGGCACCTACGAGGCCTTCTCGGACGAATTCGCGACCATCCTCAGCCGCCAGTTGGACAGCTAAGCCATGGGTGCGGGTGTCATGAAAAAGCAAGGCGGCAAGGGGCGGCGGCGCGGCCGCGCCCAGCCGATGGCCGAGATCAACGTCACGCCCTTCGTGGACGTGATGCTGGTGCTGCTGATCATCTTCATGGTCGCGGCCCCGCTCCTCACCGTCGGCGTGCCGGTGGAACTGCCCAAGACCGCCGCCACGGCCCTGCCAGCCGAGCAGGAAGAGCCGCTGACCGTCACCGTCACCGCCCAAGGCGCGGTGCAGATCCAGACCACCGACACGCCACGCGACCAGCTGGTGACCAAGCTGCGCGCCATCGCGGCGGAGCGGGCCAGCGACCGGGTCTTCCTGCGCGCGGATGGCGCCGTGCCCTATGCGCAGGTCATGGAGGTCATGGGCGCGCTCAACGCGGGCGGATTTTCCAACATCGGTCTGGTGACCGACATCGGCGGTCCGGCGATGGACGGCAGCGACACGTCGGGTGGCTGAGCGGTGCATACCGGGCATTACATATCAGGTGCCGGGCATCTGGGTCTTATCGGCTGGCTTCTGCTCGGGAACATCTTCACTTCCGAGCCGGACCCGGTCGAGATGACCGAGGTCTCGGTGATCTCGGCGGCGGAATATGACGCGCTCGTCTCGGCCCAGCAGCCGCCCGCCTCGACCACCGAAGTGGCTCAGCCCGCGTTGCCCGCGCCGAGCGAGGAGGCACCCGAGGTCACCGCCGAGCCGGACACGCAGATCGAACAGCCCGAGCCGGTGCAAACAGAGACCCCGCCGGAGGACACGCCGCCCGAGGTGACCGAGCTGGAACTGCCTCCGCAGACTGAAGTGGACGACAGCGCGCCCGAGCTTATCGAACCCATCGGCGACACCGCCGTTCTGGTGCCCGAGATCGCCCCCGAGGCCCGCCCCCGCGAGGCCCCGCGCGTGGCGCCCGAGCCCGTGGCCCCGCCCGAGCCCGAAGCGCGCCCCGACCTTGACGAACAGCCCGCCGTCGCGCCCGAGCCCGAGGCCGAGCCGGAAGTTGCCGTCGAAGAAGAGCCGCAAGAGGCGCAGACGCCTGAGGACAGCACGACCGAGATCGTGACCGAGGCCGATCAGGCCCCGGCGGCCTCGGCCCGTCCGCCCGGTCGCCGTCCGGCCCCGCCGCCGCCCGTCGAGGTGGCCGAGGCCCCGGAGGAACCTGAGGAGAAGCCCACGCCGGAGCCCGCCGAGGAACCCGCGCAGGACACGACCGACGACGCCATCGCCGATGCGCTGAGCGAGGTCCTGGGCCAGCCGGAGGCCGAAGCCCCGGTGCCGAGCGGCCCGCCGCTGTCGTCGGGCGAGCGCGAGAGCCTGCGTGTCGCGGTCTCGGCCTGCTGGAACATCGGCGCGCTGTCGACCGAAGCGGCGCGGACCACGGTGATCGTGGGGCTGCAGATGAATCAGGACGGCACGCCGGTGATCGGGTCGATCCGGATGCTCAGCGCTTCGGGCGGTGGCGATGCCGCAGCAAGGCAGGCCTTCGAGGCGGCCAAACGTGCAATCATCCGCTGCGGCAGCCGCGGCTACGACCTGCCACAGGAGAAATACAGCCAGTGGCAAGACATCGAGATGACATTCGATCCAATGAGGAGCCGATAACATGCTGACGAGACTTCTGGGACTTCTGGCACTGGGGGCCGCGACCGTCTTCGCGGCGGCCCCGGACACCGCGCGCGCCGAGCCGCTGCGCATCGTGATTGACGACCCGACCATCGAACCCTTGCCCTTTGCCGTCCCCAGCTTTCAGCCCGAAAGCGGTGAGGCGGGGCAATTGGCCGTCGACATCGCCCGCGTCGTCTCGGACGATCTGACCGGCACTGGCCTGTTCCGCGAGATTCCGGCCAGCGCCTATATCTCCACCGTGAGCGACTTCAACGCGCCGGTCGAATATGCCGACTGGAAGGCGATCAACGCGCAGGCGCTGATCACCGGGGCTGTCAATGTCACCGGCAATAGCGTGAACGTGAAGTTCCGCGTCTATGACGTCTTCTCGGGTGAGGAGTTGCTGGATGCCAGCGGGCAGGGCGGTCTGCAATTCAGCGGCACCGTCGACGGCTGGCGGCGCATGGCGCATAAGGTGGCCGATGCGGTTTACAGCCGGATCACCGGCGAGGGTGGCTATTTCGACAGCCGCGTGGTGTTCGTCTCCGAGACCGGGCCGAAGGACAATCGCCAGAAACGTCTGGCCGTGATGGACTATGACGGGGCGAACCTGAAATACCTCACCGACTCCGGCTCCATCGTGCTGGCGCCGCGTTTTTCGCCCAGCGGGGACCGTGTGCTCTACACCAGCTATGAAAGCGGCTTCCCGCGCATTTATGTGCTCGACATCGGCACCGTCCAACGCCGCGCGCTGCAAAGCGCCGAAGGCTCCATGGCCTTTGCCCCACGTTTCTCGCCCAGCGGTCAGACGGTGGTCTATTCGCTGAGCCAAGGCGGCAACACGGATATCTATTCGATGGACATCAACAGCGGCCAGTCGGTGCGCCTGACGAACACGCCTGCGATTGAGACGGCGCCGAGCTTCTCGCCCGATGGCAGCCGGATTGTCTTTGAGAGTGACCGTTCCGGCAGCCCGCAGCTTTACGTCATGCCCGCCACCGGGGGCGAGGCGACGCGGATTTCCTTTGGCGAGGGGCGCTACGGCACGCCCGTCTGGTCGCCGCGCGGGGATTTGGTGGCCTTCACCAAGCAGAACAAGGGCCGCTTCCACATCGGTGTCATGCGGCTGGATGGCTCGGAAGAGCGTCTGCTGACCGCCTCTTTCCTCGATGAGGGGCCGACTTGGGCCCCCAATGGGCGGGTGATCATGTTCGCGCGCGAAACCCAAGGGGCGGGCGGGTCCTCCTCGCTCTATTCCGTCGATATTTCGGGGCGCAACCTCAAGCCTGTGCGCACGCCCGAAGGCGGTTCTGACCCCTCGTGGTCACCGCTGCAAGACTAAGGTTTCCCCATGCCACCCACGGGTGCGGGCAATTCCAATGATCCCGCGCCTGTGTTAATACCAGCAACGATAACGCCACCACATAGAAGGCAGACCCCATGAAACGCATTCTGACCAGCACGCTTTTGATTTCCGCATTGGCCGTGTCGGCCTGTACCAACCCTGACCGCTTTGGTGCCGATGGCATGGGCGGGGCAAATGCAGGGGCCGGGGTCAACGCCGGCGTGGTGCCGGGCAGCGCGAATGACCCGACCTCCACCGCTTATTTCCAGCAGGCCGTCGGCGACCGGGTGCTGTTCTTGGTCGACCAATCCACCCTGACCGACGAAGGCCGCGCCACGCTTGACGGGCAGGTCGCATGGCTGCAAGCCAATTCCGATTACCAAGCCGTGATCGAAGGCCATGCCGATGAGCAGGGCACGCGCGAATACAACATCGCGCTTGGTGGCCGCCGCGCCAATGCGGTGCGCGAATATATGATCTCGCGCGGGATCTCGGCGTCGCGGCTCAAGACCATCAGCTACGGCAAAGAACGCCCGATCGAGATCTGCTCGGCCGAGGCCTGCTATGCCAAGAACCGCCGCGCGGTGACCGTGCTGGCTGGCGGCGCGCTGACCAGCTGATCGCGGCAACCGTCCAAGCAATGACCAATCCAAGGAGGCTGATGTGCTGAAGCGATATATCTTCGTGGCCGTGATGGGGCTGATGACCGCCCCCGCCGCGCTTATGGCGCAGGACAACGATCAGACGCTGGCGGACATCCGCCAGCAACTGACCGTCCTGAACGTCGAGGTGCAAAAGCTGCGCCGCGAGCTGTCGACCACCGGCGGGGCCTCTGTCGAAACCGGGGGCAATTCGGTGCTGGAACGGGTCAGCACCATGGAGAGCGAGTTGCAGCGCCTCACCTCCAAGACAGAGGAGATGGAGAACCGCATCAACCGGATCGTCGCCGATGGCACCAACCGGATCGGCGATCTGGAGTACCGTTTGGTCGAGCTTGAGGGCGGCGATCTGGGCGCTTTGGGTGAGACGTCGACCCTCGGCGGAGGGGAGGCGCCCGCCGTGGCAGCCCCCGCCCCCGAAGCGTCCCCCGCCCCCGAAGCGGGCCGTGAGGTGGTCGAAGTGACCCCCGGCAACGGCAATGCGGGCGCTTCCGGCGGCATCATCACCCCGATCAACGAAGCAGAGCTGGCGGTCAGCGAGAAGGCCGATTTCGAGCGGGCGCAGGAGGCGCTCGCATCGGGTGACTTTCGCAGCGCCGCCGACCTCTTTGCGTCCTTCAATACGACCTACCCCGGCGGTCCGCTAGCCGCCGAGGCCGAGATGCGCCGGGGCGAAGCCCTGACCGGTCTGGGCGACAACCGCGAAGCAGCGCGCGCCTATCTCGCGGCCTTCAGCACCGATCCCGAAGGGCCGGTGGCCCCGCGGTCGCTCTTCGAGCTGGGCCGCGCCCTTGGCGTGTTGGAGCAGACCCAAGAGGCCTGCGTGACCCTCTCGGAAGTCGCCGTGCGCTTCCCGAATGCCCCGCAGGTCAGCCAAGCCGAGGCGCAGCGCCAGACGCTGGGTTGTTCCTGACCGCAGATGACTGCACCCGCCGCACCGGCTGATGCAGCGCTGACCGAGGGGCTGCTTTCGGGCTTGGGCGGCGCGCTGCCGCCCCGCCTTGGCGTCGCCGTCTCAGGCGGGGGCGATTCCATGGCGCTGCTGTCGCTTCTGCATGAGCTGGCGACGGCGACGCGCAGCCATCTTGAGACCGTGACCGTCGACCATGGGCTGCGCCCGGAAGCGGCGGAAGAGGCCGCCATGGTCGCGCGCCATGCCGCCCGACTGGGGTTGGCCCATGAGACCCTGCACTGGCGCGATTGGGACGGTCAGGGCAATCTTCAAAACGCCGCGCGTGAGGCGCGCTATCGCCTGATGGCCGATTGGGCCGTGCGGCGCGGGCTTCCCGTCGTGGCCCTTGGCCATACGGCGGACGATCAGGCCGAGACGGTGCTGATGCGCTTGGCGCGGCGGTCGGGGGTCGATGGCCTTGCGGCCATGGCACCGCGCAGCGAACGGTTCGGTGTCACATGGCTGCGCCCGCTGCTTTTCGCCCGGCGCGCGGCCCTGCGCGATCATCTGCGGCGGGCGGGGCTGCACTGGGTCGAAGATCCCAGCAACGATGACCCGCGCTATGCCCGGATCAAAACCCGCCAAAGCCTCGATGCCCTCGCGCCGCTTGGCATCGATGTAGAGACTTTGGCCGAGGTCGCGCGCAACATGGCCACCGCCCGGGCGGCGTTGGACGCCCAAACCGATCGCGCCGCGGGCGATATCCTGCGTATGGAGGCGGGCGCGCAGGTGATGCAGGCCGATGCCTTTTTCGCCGAGCCGGAAGAGATCCGCCGCCGCCTGATGCTCCGCGCGCTCGGGCAGATCAACGGCGGCGCTTACCCCCCGCGCCGCGGCCCCGTGGCCGCCCTGATCGCGGGGCTAGCGGAAGGGCAGGCGGCCACGCTGGCGGGCTGTCAAGCGCTGCTCCGGCGCGGTGAAATCTGGATCTTTCGCGAGTATAACGCGGTGCGCGATCTGCGCGTGCCTGCGGATCAGCTTTGGGACGGGCGTTGGCGTGCGATTCCCCCCGAAGGGCTGCCGCCCGTGGCCGAATTGCGCGCGCTTGGCCCCGAGGGGCTGGCACAATGCCCCGATTGGCGCAGCCTTGGGCGACCCCGTGCCGCCTTGCTGTCGACCCCGGCCATCTGGCAGGGCCCGCGGCTGCTTGCCGCGCCCCTTGCCGGGCTGGACCAGAAATGGCATGTCCGGCGCGAAAGCGGCGCGGAATGGAACAAAACCGCGCCATTATCGCATTGAACATGAGCGCATCATGTCTATCTTAGTATGGTGGTTGCCCGAACGGGCGCCCCTTGGGTTGCGGGACTTGCCCGCGGCCATGTGAATTTAGGAGAATTCCCTTGGGAAATGTTCGTAACCTCGCCTTCTGGGTTGTCCTGATGTTGCTTGTGCTGGCGCTGTTCAACCTGTTCAGCGGGTCCAGCGGGTCGCTGCAAAACAACGAAGTCAGCTATTCCGAATTCGTCACCTCCGTACAGGATGGTGATGTCCGAAATGTGACATTGGATGGTGAGCAAGTGCGATTCCGCCAAGCGGATGGTGCCGACTACCTGACGATCAAACCCGGCGATGCCGAGCTGACCCAGCTTCTGATCGACAACGACATCCCCGTCAAAGCGCGCCCCCAGCAACAATCCGGTTTCCAGACCTTCCTGATGTCGCTTTTGCCCATCGCGCTGCTGATCGGCGTGTGGATCTACTTCATGAACCGCATGCAGGGCGGCGGTAAGGGCGGGGCCATGGGCTTTGGCAAATCCAAAGCCAAGATGCTGACCGAAAAGCATGGCCGTGTGACCTTTGACGACGTGGCGGGCATTGACGAGGCCAAGGAAGAGCTTGAGGAAATCGTCGAATTCCTGCGCAACCCGCAGAAGTTCTCCCGCCTCGGCGGCAAGATCCCCAAAGGCGCGCTGCTGGTCGGCCCTCCGGGCACCGGTAAGACGCTGCTGGCCCGTGCGATTGCGGGCGAGGCTGGCGTGCCCTTCTTCACCATTTCGGGCTCCGACTTCGTCGAGATGTTCGTGGGTGTCGGTGCGAGCCGCGTGCGTGACATGTTCGAACAGGCCAAAAAGAACGCCCCCTGTATTGTCTTCATCGACGAGATCGACGCCGTCGGTCGCCACCGTGGCGCAGGCTATGGCGGCGGCAACGATGAGCGTGAGCAGACCCTGAACCAGCTTCTGGTCGAGATGGACGGTTTCGAGAGCAACGAGGGCGTCATCATCCTCGCCGCGACCAACCGCCGCGACGTGCTCGACCCCGCGCTGCTGCGTCCGGGCCGTTTCGACCGTCAGGTCACTGTGCCCAACCCCGACATCAAAGGCCGCGAGAAGATCCTTTCGGTGCATGCCCGCAAGACCCCGCTGGGGCCGGACGTCGACCTGCGCATCATCGCGCGCGGCACGCCGGGCTTCTCGGGTGCTGACCTTGCGAATCTCGTGAACGAGGCCGCGCTGATGGCCGCCCGTGTCGGCCGGCGTTTCGTCACTATGGTCGATTTCGAACAGGCCAAGGACAAGGTGATGATGGGCCCCGAGCGCCGGTCGATGGTGATGACCGCCGAGCAGAAGGAAATGACCGCCTATCACGAGGCCGGTCACGCGCTGGTTGGCATGACGCTGCCCAAGTGCGACCCGGTCTACAAGGCCACGATCATCCCGCGCGGCGGCGCGCTTGGCATGGTGATGAGCCTGCCTGAGATCGACCGGCTGAACATGTTTAAGGACCAATGCCACCAGCGTCTGGCCATGGCCATGGCGGGCAAGGCGGCGGAAATCCACAAATACGGGCCGGACTCGGTCTCCAACGGTCCGGCGGGCGACATCCAGCAAGCCTCGGCGCTGGCGCGTGCGATGGTGCTCCAATGGGGCATGTCGGATAAGGTCGGCAACATCGACTATTCCGAAGCCGCGCAGGGCTATCAGGGCAACACTGCGGGTTTCTCCGTCTCGGCCAATACCAAGGAACTGGTCGAGAAAGAGGTGCAGCAGTTCATCCAAGACGGCTATGATCGCGCGATGAAGATCATCACCGAGAAAGAGGTGGAGTTCGAGCGTTTGGCCCAAGGTCTGCTGGAATATGAGACCCTGACCGGCGATGAGATCAAACGCGTCATGGACGGCCTGCCGCCGGCAGAGGATTCCGACGACGACAACTCCGACACCGGCAGCGCGCCGAGCGTCACCGCGATCCCCAAGGCGAAGGGCAAGAAGACCCCGCCGAAGGATGGCGGGATGGAACCTGAACCTTCGGTCTGATCCGACCTGCGACATATGACAGACCCCGCTTCGGCGGGGTCTTTTCGTTTTCGACACTCCCTCCGGTCGGGCCGGGAATTCCACTATCGCTTCACAGTCGCCATCGCGTTAGACAGGAACGGAATTCTGGAACAAGCCGGGTCTTATGCGACGCATCCTTTCTGCCCTCGCCCTTCTACTCGCCTTCACCGCCGGAGCGGTCTGGGCCGAGCCGCAGACCTATGCTGTCGCTTTAGGCGGGCGGCAGCTCGGGACCTTGCAGTTCAACGGGCAAAGCCGGAACGCGGCCTTCCTGCTGTCGCTCGACAACGCGCCCTTCGGCATCAAGAACGGCAGCTTCAAGGCGGTCACCCAGTCGCGTGGCACCGCGGTGAGCTATCTCGGGTCCAACCGGGGGAGCGAGACGCGCGATATCGCGATTGAACGGGCGGGGCGGCAGGTCACCTCGGTCAAGATCACGCCGTCATCGGAAATGACGAAAATGTCGGATGCCAAGGCGGTGCCTGCCGGCGTCCTCTTCCCGCCCGAGCTTTTCGCCGCTCTTGCCACCGGCAAAAGCTGCCCCGCGCCGCTGTCGCTCTACGATGGGCGCCGCGTGGTGAAGATCGCGACGCAAAGCAGCCGAGAGCAGGGGGCTTCGGTGGTCTGCGATATGTCCTACCGCGTTGTCATGGGGCCGGGCTATGTCTCGCCCTTTTATCTCAAATCTTTCGGGATGGCGCTTGTCTACACGGCGGGCGCCCTTGCCAAAGCCTCATTGAGCGGGGGCGGTTTCAAGGTGCATCTGATCCGGCAATAGGCATAGGATGCCATAGCAAACCACGCCAAAAGGACGCCCCATGCCCGAACTACGCAAGACAGACCATACCGCCCGGATCACTTGGCTGGGCATGGTCCCTCAGGACCGCGAAAACATCCGCTCGGTCGCGGTGGAGCAGGCCTTTGCGACCTATGCGGGCATCAAAGGTGATTTTCACGCAGGGCTGACCCGCCCCGCCTGCGTGCGCGTGCGCAACCTGCATGCCAAGGGGACGGAGATACGCAACACGCGTCAACTCTCCATCCTCTCCGCCGAAGAGATGGCCGAGATCGCCGCCGCCATCGACCTTCCCAAGCTCGACCCGACCCTGCTGGGCGCTTCGATCATCCTTGAAGGGATCCCGGATTTCACCCTTGTCCCGCCGGGGTCGCGGCTGCAAAACGAGCATGGCACCACCTTGGTCGTGGACATCGAAAACGGCCCCTGCAACCTGCCGGCCCGTGAGATCGAGGTGGAGGCCCCCGGCCATGGCAAAACCTTCAAAGCCGCCGCCCAAGGCAAACGCGGCGTGACCGCATGGGTCGAGCGGGAGGGGCCGTTGAGTCTGGGCGACACGCTGCGGCTTTTCGTGCCGAACCAGCCGGTCTGGCCGCATCTGGGCTAAGCGCGCGCCGTTTCGCGAACTTTGAGTGTCGGAAACACGGCCCCCCGTCTGGGGCTTGTCGCGCTATGGCTAAAGAATAAAGATCGCCACCAACGGCAACAGGGGATTCTCATGGCTTTCAAAACCGACATTCAAATCGCCCGCGAAGCGGCGAAACGCCCTATTCAAGAGATCGGCGCGAAGCTGGGCATCTCAAGCGACGACCTGCTGCCCTATGGCCATGACAAGGCGAAGGTAAGCCAATCCTTCATCGATTCTGTGCAGGAGCGCGCGAACGGCAAGCTGATCCTCGTCACCGCGATCAACCCAACCCCGGCGGGGGAGGGCAAGACCACCACCACCGTCGGGCTCGGCGACGGGCTGAACCGGATCGGCAAAAAGGCGGCGGTCTGCATCCGCGAAGCCTCGCTGGGGCCGAACTTCGGGATGAAGGGCGGGGCCGCGGGCGGCGGCTACGCCCAAGTGGTGCCGATGGAAGAGATGAACCTGCATTTCACCGGCGATTTCCACGCCATCACAAGCGCCCACAACCTGCTGGCGGCGATGATCGACAATCACATCTACTGGGGCAATGAGTTGGAGATCGATACCCGCCGCGTCACATGGCGCCGGGTGGTCGACATGAACGACCGCGCCCTGCGCCAGATCACCGCCTCCTTGGGCGGTGTGCCCAACGGTTTCCCGCGCGAGACGGGCTTTGACATCACCGTGGCCTCCGAGGTCATGGCGATCCTCTGTCTGGCCAAGAACCTCACCGATCTGCAAGAGCGCCTTGGCGCGATGATCGTCGCCTACCGCCGCGACCGTAGTCCGGTCTATGCCCGCGACATCAAGGCGGATGGGGCCATGACGGTGCTTTTGAAAGACGCGATGCAGCCGAACCTCGTGCAGACGTTGGAGAACAACCCCGCCTTCGTCCACGGCGGGCCCTTCGCCAATATCGCCCATGGCTGCAACTCGGTCATCGCCACGACCACAGCGTTGAAACTGGCAGATTATGTGGTGACAGAGGCAGGCTTTGGCGCCGATCTCGGGGCCGAAAAATTTATGAACATCAAATGCCGCAAGGCGGGGCTGGCGCCTTCGGTGGTGGTCGTCGTCGCCACGGTGCGCGCGATGAAGATGAACGGCGGCGTGGCGAAAGCCGATCTAGGGGCCGAGAATGTCGAGGCCGTGCAACAGGGCTGCGCCAACCTTGGCCGCCACATCGAAAACGTGAAATCCTTTGGCGTACCCGTGGTCGTGGCGATCAACCATTTCGTCACAGATACCGACGCCGAAGTGGCGGCTGTGAAGGACTATGTCGCGGCTCAAGGGGCCGAGGCGATCCTCTCGCGCCATTGGGAGTTGGGCTCGGAAGGCTCCGCCGATCTGGCCACCCGCGTGGCAGAGATCGCCGATGGCGATCACGCGAATTTCGCCCCGCTCTATGCCGACGAGATGCCGCTGTTCGAAAAGATCGAGACCATCGCCAAACGTGTCTACCGTGCCGATGAAGTGCTGGCCGACCAAAAGGTGCGCAACCAGTTGAAGGATTGGGAGGCGCAGGGCTATGGCGATCTGCCGGTCTGCATGGCCAAGACCCAGTATAGTTTCTCAACCGATCCCGACCTGCGCGGCGCGCCCACCGGTTTCAGCGTACCCATCCGCGAGGTGCGCCTTTCGGCAGGGGCGGGCTTCGTTGTCGTCATCTGCGGTGAGATCATGACCATGCCGGGCCTGCCGCGGGTGCCTTCTGCCGAGGCAATCAAGCTCAACGCCGATGGCGATGTGGAGGGATTGTTCTAAGGCGGGTTGCAATGACCCGCCGTCGCGGTGATGTAGAGCATGTTCAACCTGCAGCGAGCGAAAGTGAGACGGATATGGCAGCGACAATCATAGATGGCAAAGCCTTTGCAGCAACGGTGCGTGAGAAGGTCGCGGGCCATGTCGACCGGCTGAAGACGGATCACGGTGTCACCCCCGGCCTCGCCGTGGTGCTGGTCGGCGAAGACCCGGCAAGCCAAGTCTATGTCCGCTCCAAGGGCAAGATGACCCGCGAAGTCGGCATGAAGTCGGTCGAACACAAGCTGCCCGCGACCGTTGATCAGGACGACCTGCTCAAGCTGATCGACGCGTTGAACAACGACCCCGAGATCCACGGCATCCTCGTGCAACTGCCGCTGCCGGATCATCTGGACGAAACCCGCGTGGTCAATGCCGTCTCGCCCGCCAAGGACGTGGATGGCTTCCACATCTCCAACGTCGGCCTGCTGGGCACAGGGCAGAAAAGCATGGTGCCCTGCACCCCGCTGGGCTGCCTGATGATGCTGCGGGACCATCACGGCGATCTGACGGGTATGAACGCGGTGGTCATTGGCCGTTCCAACATCGTCGGCAAACCGATGGCGCAGCTGCTCTTGGGCGATAGCTGCACGGTGACCATCGCGCATAGCCGCACCCGCGATCTGCCCGAAGTGGTGCGCCGCGCCGATATCGTGGTCGCCGCCGTTGGCCGCCCCGAGATGGTGCCCGGCGATTGGATCAAAGAGGGCGCCACGGTGATCGACGTGGGCATCAACCGGATCGAGACCGGCGAGAAAACCAAACTGGTCGGCGACGTGGACTTCGACAGCGCCAGCCAGCGCGCCGGGGCCATCACCCCGGTGCCCGGCGGGGTCGGGCCGATGACGATCGCCTGCCTGCTGGCCAATACGGTCACCGCTTGCTGCCGTGCCAACGGGTTGGCAGAACCCGAAGGGCTGATCGCTTAAGCGCCTGGCACCGGCACGATGGTGCCCTGCAGGATGGCGATGAGCTTGGCCGCGCCATCCGTTTCCGCATGCACCTCCGCCGTGACCACACAAAGCCGCCGGCCCGGTTTCACCACCCGGCCCGTGGCAATCAGCCGGTCTCCCCGAGCGGGAGCCAGAAGGTTGATCTTGATCTCCGAGGTCACGACATCCATTTCCGGCGGCAACATGCTCAAGGCCGCATAGCCCGCCGCGGAATCGCCGATGGAAAAGGTCAGCCCCGCATGGCCAAAACCCTGCTGCTGCATCGCGCCCGGCAGGACCGGCGCGGCAACCCTGACCAGACCCGACTGCACTTCGATGATCTCGGCCCCCAAGGTCTGCATCATGGTCTGCTTGGCAAAACTCTCCCGCACCCGGCGTTCAATCTGATCGTCCATCATCGCATCTTTCCGGGCATGGGGATCGCCACAGGGTGCGGCCCCGTCAGCACCGCACAGGCCTCTGGCCCCATCAAATCACAAAGTACCCGCGACTGGCTGCGCAGCCCGCCGGTATAGGTGCCATATGCAGGCAGGATCAGCCGCTTGCTGTCAAACAAAAACGCCGGACGCGAGATGCTGCGGCCCCGCGCGCGGATCGATGCCTTGGGATGATAATGCCCCGACACCTCGCCGGAGGTCCCCTCCGCCGCAATATGCCGAAAGGTCAGCGGGCCGAGCGCCAACTCACCCAAATGCGTACCGCCCAACCCAACCGGGCCCGGATCATGATTGCCTTCGATCCAATCCCACCGCCGCCCGGCCTGCAGGCCGAGAATCCAAAGCCGCTCTTCCTCTGGCAGTGCCCGCGCCGCGCCAAGGTCATCGAAACTATCGCCAAGGCAGATCACATGCCGCGCCTGCGTGAAAGACAGGTCGGCCGCCAACCGGTTCAACGTATCGCGCGTCTCATAAGGCGGCAACGCCGACCCGCCGCGCCGCGCGATCCGTTCCGACTTGCCCAAGTGAAGGTCGCTCACACAAAGCAAATCCCTTTCGCCCCACCAAAGCGCGCCAGAACCAAGCGCAGTCAGCCCGGCCCCGGCGAATGAAAATTCAAGTCCGTTCATCCTTTGTTCATCTGAGATCGGCACTGATTTGGCAAGGGGCCAAACGCGAAGGTTGCGCAGATGGAAAGGTCAGCGCAGAGGTATTTAAGAAAGGATGAATTGCAGAAAGCGCGCCCCGCGATCGGGTGGTCACCGGACCGGAGACGCGCCTTCATCCTTTGCGGTCATCGGCTCCTCGGCCTGTACCGCGAGAGGAGGATGCGCCACCTTAGTTAAAGATCCCTTAATCATCTTCATCCTTTTTCAAATACCTTGCAGAACCTCTCCGCCCGCGAAACGCTCATGTTCAACGACCATCCCGCCATGGCGGCTGATCCGAGGGCGGCGGGGTGAGTTGCGCGAGGCCGGATGCTTCCATCAAACGTTCCGCCTCTTCTGCCAACAGACGATCCTGCCCGGCGCCTTCGACCGGAACGCGGCCCATTTCGAGAAACAGCGGCGCGGCCAGGGGGCTTACGCGGGAGAGCTTGCGATGGGTGATCCGCCCGGCAATTCGCCCGAGCATTTCTTCGATTCTGCCGAAATCCACCAACCCGCTGAGGGCTTCTTCGCGGGTGATGTCGAGCATTAGGTGGTCCGGTTCATAGCGTTGCAGCGTGTCGTAGAGGATATCGCTGGAGAAGGTCGTTTGCCGTCCGGATTTGCGCGCCTGCGGGCTGTTGCGCTCGATCAGCCCGGCGATGGTTGCGGCGGCGCGAAACGTGCGTTTCATCACGGCATTGCCCGCGAGCCAACTGTCGAGCCCTTCGTGCAGCACTGTCGGATCAAGCAGCGGTGCCGGGTCGTCGACAGGGGAGAGCCCCCAGATCAGCGTGGCATAGTCCGTCGCGACGAAGCCCAAGGGGCGCAGGCCGAGGTCTTCCATGCGTTTGGTGAGCAGAAGGCCGAGCGTTTGTTGGCCGTTGCGTCCGGCAAAGCCGTAGAACACCGTCTGTTCGGCAAAGTCATGGGGGAAGCTTTCCACCAGCAGCGTGCCGGGCTGCGGCAGTTGGCTGACCTCCCGTTGCAGGCTGAGCCATTCGGCGGTGTGGGGCGGCAGTTCGGGCCAGCTGTCTTGTGTGAACATTTGTTGCACGCGGGCCGAAAGCTGGGTGGAGGTGGCGAATTTCGTACCGCCAAAGGTCGCCACTTTCGGCTTTTTGGCGGCATTTCGGCTGACCTCGACCACGGTTTCGCGCAGCCCTTCGTAGCGCACGATTTGCCCGCCGATCAGGAAGGTGTCGCCTTTGGTCAGCGTGGCGGCAAAGCCTTCTTCGATCTCGCCTAGGGGCTTACCGCCGCGGTTGCGTTTCATGCGGACCTTGAGCTTGTCGGTGTCCTGAATGGTGCCGATGTTCATGCGGATACGTTGCGCGGCGCGGGGGTCACGCAGTTGCCATTGCCCATCGGGGCGTTGCAGCAGCCTTTGCCAGCGGTCGTAGGCGCGCAGCGCGTAGCCCCCCGTGGCGCAGAAGTCGAGGCAGGCGTCGAAGGCGGCGCGCGAGAGGTTGGAATAGGCGCCGGCGGTGCGGATTTGGGCAAAGAGGTCCTCGGCGTCGAAGGGGCCGGCGCAGGCGGTGATGAGGATGTGTTGGCAGAGCACGTCGCGCGGGCCGTCCCCCCTTGGGTCGCCGTCGAGCGCGCCCTCGAGAACCGCCTCTAGGGCGGCGACGCATTCCACCACTTCGAAGCGGTTGGCGGGGACCAGAAGCGCCTTGGAGGGCGCATTGTAGTGGTGGTTGGCGCGGCCGATGCGCTGGACCAGACGTTTCACGTTCTTCGGCGCGCCGATCTGGATGATGAGGTCCACGTCGCCCCAGTCGATCCCCAGATCAAGCGTGCCGGTGCAGACGATGGCGCGTAGATCGCCGTGTACCATCGCCGCCTCGACCTTCTCGCGCTGCGCGCGGTCGAGGCTGCCGTGGTGGATGGCGATGGGCAGGGCGTCCTCGTTGGCGAGCCAGAGTTTGTGGAAGAAGATCTCGGCCTGCGCGCGGGTGTTGTGGAAAATCAGCGTCGTCTTGTGTTGGCGCACCTGTTCGAGGACCGCGGGGATCGCATAGGCCGCGCCGCCGCCGGCCCAGGGCGGAGCTTCCTCGGTGCGCAGCATCTGGATGTCGGGGGCGGGGCCGGGATCGGCCAAGAGCACTTCGCAGGGGTCGGGGTGGCGGGCCATCAAGTGGGCGATGGCCGAAGGGTCTTCGACGGTGGCCGAGAGGCCCACGCGCTTAAGATCGGGGCACAGCGCTTGCAGCCGGGTCAGCGCCAGCATCAGCTGGTCGCCGCGTTTGCTTTCGGCCAGCGCGTGGATCTCGTCGATCACCACGCGTTTGAGGCCCCGAAAGGTGCGCGCGGCGTCCTCATAGGAGGTCAGCAGGGCGAGGCTTTCGGGGGTGGTCAGCAGGATATGCGGCGGGTCGGCGCGTTGGCGGCGGCGGCGCGATTGCGAGGTGTCGCCGGTGCGGTCTTCGATGCGGATCGGCAGGCGCATCTCCTCGACCGGGCGTGTGAGGTTGCGTTTGATGTCCGCCGCGAGCGCCTTGAGCGGCGAGATGTAGAGCGTGTGCATCCCCTCGTGATCATTCTCGGCCAGATCGACGAGGGTTGGCAGGAAACCGGCCAGCGTTTTGCCGCCCCCTGTGGGGGCGATGAGCAGCAGGGCGGGGGCCTCGGCACGGTCCAGCATCTCTTGCTGGTGCGGGTGCAAAGACCAGCCGTTCTGGGCGAACCAATCGGCGAATTTTGGGGGTAGGGCGCGCATGCACCCAATGTAGTATCGGCAGGGCGCGGTGCCAGCGGCGAAGGCTATTTAACGATCACCTCATCGCGAACGAACATATTGGCCCATGCACGGTCCACCAGATCGGGGTTCATCTGATAGGGGATGCCTTCGAAATCGCAGATCGCGATCATCTGGTCGATCAGGAAATTCGGCTGATAATTCGCATAGACATTGTCGATGGTGGGGTATTTCACCTTGAGCAGATGAACCAGCGTCGCCTCGTCCAGCGGCATGCCGCGTTTGCGGGCGACCATGGCGAAGATCTTGAGGAAGTTCTCTTGGTCCGGCCCGTCGATCTTGATCTTGAAAAAGATACGCCGCAGGGCGGCTTGGTCGAAAATCTCGTTCGGGTGGAAGTTGGTAGAGAAGATCACCAGCGTGTCGAAGGGCACCTCGAATTTCTCGCCCGATTGCAGGGCGAGGATGTCTTTGCTTTCCTCCAGCGGGACAATCCAGCGGTTGATGATGCTTTGCGGCGGCTCTTTTTGGCGGCCAAGGTCGTCGACGATGAAGATGCCGCCCGTGGCCTTGAGTTGCAGCGGCGCCTGATAGGTCCGCGCCGTGGGGTTGTAGACCAGATCGAGCATGTCGAGCGTCAACTCGCCGCCCGTGATGACGGTGGGGCGTTCGCAGCAGACATAGCGGGCGTCATAGCGCGTGATCCGGCGCAAGGAGGTTGGGTCTTGCACCTCGGCCTCGGCGGCGGAATGAACGATCGGATCATAGACGGTGATGACTTGGCCTGCGTATTCGATGGCACGGGGGACATAGACCCGATCGCCAAGCGCGTCGCGTATGCCATTGGAAATGCTGGATTTACCGTTTCCCGGCGGGCCGTACATCAGGATCGACCGCCCGGCAGAGACGGCGGGGCCGAGGTGATCCAGCAGGCTGTCGGGCAGCACCAAATGGCCCATGGCGCCGGTCAACTGGTCACGGGTGATTTGCAGATTGCGCACGGATTGGCGTTTGACCTGCTCGCGATAAACCTCAAGCGGGACGGGCATGGCGCCGAAATATTCCGACTGCGCCAGTGCATCCAATGCGCGCGCCTTGCCCGCGTCGGTCAGTTGATAGCCCATCTCATTGCCGCTGGTGGCGCTGAGCGTGCCGGTGGCTTCGATCAGGCGCTGGCTGCGAGCTTGATCCACCATCTCCTGCGTGACCGGGATCGGCAGGCAGAGCGCTTGGGCCAGATCGCTGACCATCTCGACGTTCTTGCGAAAGATCGTTTTCAGAAGGATATCGCGCATCATCACGATGGGCAGCTTCATATCCTCCAACCGCTTGGGGGGCGGCGGGGCAAGCACGGTGCTGGTCGGGGCGTTCATCAATGGCTTCCTTGGAAAGTCATGCGGCGGTGCGGCTTGTCGGTCAGACTGGACGGTAAATCTTGAATATGGCGTGAATGTGGACGCATTTGCCCGCTGAAAAGAGAGTTTGCGGCAGGGCGGGGGCGTTCAGCCCCCGTAGAGCGCGCCCAGGATGAGATAGAGCCCCAGCGTGGTCCCAAGGGCGAGGCCCATGGGGAATTTCTTGGTTTCCTGCCAGCTTTGCCAATCGGGCGCGAGACGGCGCAGGGGGGTGTATTTCACCCCGCGGTGCGTGGCTGCCGCGGCGAGAAGGGTGACCATGAAAAGCATCATTAAGAGACGCAGATCGCCCCATGCGATATAGGGCGCGGCGGCGGCGGCGAATTTTGCGTCACCGGCCCCCATGATCCCGGCGGCGTTCAGGACGATGCCGACCACCAGAACCACGACAAGGCTCAGCAGGCGCCAGAGATAGGTGTCAAAGGGCAGCAGAAACAGCCCCAGTAGCACAAAGATCGCGGTCAGCACCAAGACCGCCTGATTGGTAATGCGCATCTGCTTCATGTCGGTGAAGGCGACATAGAAGCAGATCGGCAGGACGAAGGGCAGAAACCACAGGGCCGCCGTGGCAGAGATCGCCATGGATCAGCCGTTTTCCAATGCGCGCAGAGAGCGAACGGCGGCTTCGAAATGCTGGGGGTGCGTGTCGATCGCTTCGCGCAGCAGGCCCTTGCCGGTCTCCACATCGCCGCGTTTGATCGCCGAGAGGGCCATCGTGTGCAAAAGCTGGGCGCGCTCAGATTGCTCCATCGGCATCACGGGCAGGGTGTAGTCGCGCTGCGCGGCGCGGGCCATGATCAGGTTGTTCTTGGCGGTGAAAAGCGTGTTGTCCTGACGGATCGCCTCGCCAAACAGACGCTCGGCTTCGGGGTAATCGCCGCGGGTTAGTTTGGAGTAGCCCCAGTTGTTCATCACGGCGGCGGGGGTCGTGGTCAGGCCGACGGCGATCTCGTAAAAACTGTCGGCGCGGTCCCACTGTTCCTTGCTGTCGGCGACCATGGCCTCAAGCCGGTAGCGGGCAAAGGTCTCGTGGGTGGGCGGGATGCTGTTGAGCACCGTTTCGGCCCGCGCCCAGTTGCCCGAGCGGATCAGCGCATCGGCCAATTGCACGCTGTCTTCGGGGGTGGCGCCTTCCATCTTGGTGACCCTGTCCCATTCGCTCACGGCCTCGGTCGTGCGTTTGGCGCGGACCAGTGACGTAGCGAGCCCGCGCTGGTGGTCGATCCGGTCGGGGCTTTCCTTGACCGAACGCGCGAAATAGCTCACCGCCTCATTCGGGTCGGCCACTGTCAGCATCACGTCGGAGAGGTTGGTCTCATCCACCACGTTGACGTCCTTGAAGGCCCGTTCAACGGTGGCGTTCGCGTCTTTTTCACCGCAGCCCGCAAGGGCGGTGACGCCTGCCATGCAGACGGCCAGAATGATTGGATGGCGCATTTTGCGTCCTCTTACTGCTCTGCCGGGTCATGGTGTCGGACGTATCAGGTAGTCCCCGCTGCCGCGCCGCACCAATTTGTAATTATCCTCATTGACTTCTGTTATAACAGATTTTTCCGTTTTTGCGAGCGCCAAGCGCAGATTGTCCCGAATTGCGTCACTTTCGCCATTGTCGAGCGCATAGGCTTTGCGGAAAATCTGCTCGGCCTCGGCGGTCTGGCCGCTTTCCATCAGCACGACGCCAAGGTTGTTCCAGACTTCCGGCTCGGCGGCGTCTTTCTCAACGGCGCGGCGCAGCAGGGTTTCCGCCTGTCCCAAACGCCTAAGCCCAAGGTTCGCGCTGCCGAGGGCCGAGAGGATTTCCCCGGTCAGCCCATGCTCCAGCGCGGCGCGGTTGAAGGATTTGATGGCCAGTTCATATTGCCCCGCCGCAATCAGCCGGTGCCCTACTTCGACCCCGTCGACAGCCTCGGCCCGTTGGTTCACGCCGGGGGCATAGAGGTTTTCGGGTGTCTGATCCCCGCGCAACGCGGAAAAGCCGCCTGTCGAACAGGCGGCCAGAGCAAGGCCCAAGATCGGCCCGGTGAAAACGGCGCGGAGGAGGCTGCGCCGAATTTCCTTTTTCATTAATTCCCCATCTGACCCAGTTGCGAGATGCCATGCGCCGAGGGGCCGATCAGAATGATCAACAGCGGCGGCACGGTAAGGCCCATAGTGGCAAGGGTCATCTTGGTTGGCAACTTGTTTGCCGCTTCCTCGGCCCGCATCACACGTTTGTCGCGCATCTCGGCGGCATAGACGCGCAGGGCGTCGGCGATGGAGGTACCAAAGGCTGCCGATTGGATCAGCACGGTCACGAAAGAGGAGACATCCTGCACGCCGCAACGCTCGCCCATGTCGTTGAGCACCGATACCTTGTCCTTACCCGCTTTCATCTCATAAGCGACCATCTCGAACTCTTCGGAGAGGGCGCGGTAGGAGGCGCGCAGCTCGCGGGCGACGCGGACGATGCATTGGTCCAGCGATTGCCCGGCTTCGACGCAGACCAGCATCATATCCAGCGCGTCGGGGAAGCCGCGGGTGATCTCTTCTTTGCGGGAATCGACCCGGCGGCGGACCCAGTATTTCGGCAGGTAGTAACCAATGGCGCCGGGGCCGATGGCCCACATCATGGTCTGCTGCGTTGTCAGCCCTTCGCCGCCGCCCAAGACATTGGTATAGACCAGGCCGCCGACCAGCCCAAGCATCCCGAGGGCAAATTGGGCAAAGTAATAAAGCCGCACCGCATCGCGCGAACGATAGCCCGCTTGGCGCAGCATCAACTGTTTGGCGCTGAGTTCGGCCACGTCCTCAGGCTCAAGAAACTTGGCGAATTTCTGCAACTGCGCGTTTTGATCCGATTGGCGCAGCTTTTCACGCGAACTGTCCCCCGTCGGGGCAGAACTGGTGCGCTTGAGCTTGGTCAGCGGGTCTTCGGGCTGGCGCAGCATCAAGACCAGCGTGATCGCCACCAAGGCGACGCCCAAAGTGCCGATGATGATGATCAGCCCCATCGGCCCCAAGGCTTGGTTGATCTGATCGTTAAGCTGATTGAAAAATTCCATCACCGGCCTCTCAGACTTTGATATTGGTAAGGATGCGCATCACGAAAAGGTTCAGCACAAGGAAGATCCCCACAAGGAAACAGGCGGGAATGAAATAGGGGTGATCGCGCACCTCGTCGTAGTAATGCGGATCGCCGAGGTTGATCACCACCAGCGCGGCCAGCGGGAAGCCCGATAGGAACTTGCCCGACCATTTCGCCTCGGCCGTGATGGCTTTGACCCGGCGGAACAGGCGGAAGCGGGCGCGGATCACCTTGGCCAGACCGGCAAGGATCTCGGCCAAGTTGCCGCCCGATTGCTGCTGAATGGTCACGGCGACGGCGAGAAAGCGCAAATCCTGCATGTCGAGCCGTTCGGCCATATCTTTCAGCGCCTCGCCCAGATCGCGGCCATAGGCGGCCTCATCGGCGATCACGCCGAATTCCGAGGCGAGCGGGTCTTGGATTTCCTTCGACACGATGGAAATCGCGTTGGAGAAAGGGTGCCCCACCCGCAGGCTGCGCACCATCAGCTCCACCGCATCGGGAAGCTGTTCTTCGATCATCGCCATGCGTTTGCTGGCCTTATGCGACACCCAGAAGAACACCGCGCCCACGCCCATGGCGATGGACATCAGCGCGCGCACCGACACGGAGGTATCGGTGCCGATGGTCAGCCCCAGAAAGGCCAAGGCGGCCAACCCGGCCATGATCATCAACAACTGCTGCGGCGTGAAGGCAATCGCGGCTTTCTGCGCACGTTCTGACAGCAGGGAGTAGAGCGGGATCGACTTGGCGTTCATATGCTGCTGCATTTCCTTGCGCAGCTTATCGAGCACCTCTTCGCGGCGGGCGCCTTTCTCCAGCATCTCAAGGCGGCGGTTCACGCGGCTGTTGAGGCTAATGGATTTGCCGAATGCGACAAGGTACAGCCCCTCGACCAGCACCAGAACGCCGATGAAGATCAGACCATAGATGATTGGTTCGGCACTCATTGCATCAATCCTTACTGGGCCGCCACGGGTTCGTAGATAGAGGCGGGCAGGTCATAGCCCCACATGCGGAACCGCTCAGAGAAGTGGCTACGCACGCCGGTGGCGGTGAAATGGCCGATGATCTTGTTCTCGGGCGTCAGGCCGACGCGCTGGAAGCGGAAGATCTCTTGCATCGAGATGACCTCGCCCTCCATGCCCGTGATCTCGGTGATCGAGGTCATCCGGCGTGAGCCGTCTTGCAAGCGGCTGGCCTGCACGATCAGGTTCACAGCCGAGGAGATCTGGCTGCGCATCGCCTTGAGCGGCATTTCGATCCCGGCCATGGCAATCATGTTTTCCAGACGGCTGATGCCATCGCGGGCCGAGTTGGCGTGAATCGTGGTCATGGAACCGTCGTGGCCGGTGTTCATCGCCTGCAACATGTCGATGACCTCTTCGCCGCGCGTCTCGCCGACGATGATGCGGTCGGGGCGCATCCGAAGGGCGTTTTTCAGACAGTCGCGGGGGGAGACCTCGCCCTTGCCTTCGACGTTGGGCGGGCGGCTTTCCATCCGGCCCACATGGGTCTGTTGCAGTTGCAATTCGGCGGTGTCTTCGATGGTCAGAATGCGTTCGGCATTGTCGATGAAAGACGACAGCGCGTTGAGCGTGGTGGTCTTACCCGAGCCCGTACCGCCCGACACGATGATGTTGAGACGCGTGGCCACGGCGGCCTGCAAATAGGCGGCCATCTCTTCCGAGAAGGCGCCGAAGTTCACCAGATCGTCGATGCCCAGCTTGTCTTTCTTGAACTTACGAATGGACACGAGCGAGCCATCGACGGCCACCGGGGGCACCATGGCGTTGAAACGCGAGCCATCCTTGAGACGCGCGTCAACGTAAGGGTTGCTTTCATCCACCCGACGCCCCACCGCCGAGACGATCTTGTCAATGATCCGCAGCAGGTGCTTTTCGTCTTTAAAGGTGATGTCGGTCAATTGCAGCTTGCCGTCGCGTTCGACGAAAATCTGCTGCGGGCCGTTCACCAGAATATCGTTGACGCTGTCGTCTTTCAGCAGCGTCTCTAGGGGGCCAAGACCGGTGACCTCGTTATAAAGCTCGGAGTTCAGCGTCATGCGGTCTTCGCGGTTGAGCACGATGCTCTTTTCCGAAAGGATCTCGACGGCGATATCGTTGATTTCCTGCCGCAAATCAGCTTCCGAGGCATGTTCCAGCGCGGCGAGGTTGAGGTTGTCCAAGAGCGCGCGGTGCAATTCGAGTTTGATCTCACTCATCCGCTGCTTGCGCTTGACCTCACGGTCCTCGGGGGAGGCGGCGGCGGGTTTGACCGCGCGGCGCATTGAAACCGGTTTGGCCGCCGGTGCGGGCGCAGGTGCCGCGGGGGCGGGCTGGGCGGCTTTGGCTGGCTTGGCCTCACGCGCCGGCGCCGGGGCGGCGGCTTTCGGGGTGGCAGAGGCTGGTTTCTTGTATTTCGAGAACATCGGTACGCTCTTTCGCTAGGGGGCTCAGGCGGCTTTGGCCTGCTCGCCCTTGAGATCGTGGATGGAGCTTGCCAGTTTGGCGATTTCGCGGCGTAGTGGGCTTTTCGGCGCGGCATTGGCCAGCGGCAGCCCGTGGTCATTGGCCTGCGTCACCGCCTTGCCGCCATCGGGCATCTGCACGTCGATCGAAATGCTCAGCGATTCGGCCATGCGCTTGACCCGGCTCTTGGCGCTGAGATCGGTGAATTTCGGCGCGCGGTTCATCACATAGCGCAGCTTTTCAAAGGGCAGTTCCTCAGACTGCAGTGCCCGTTTGAAGCGCAGCGCGTTCTGGGCCGAGCGCATGTCGAGTTCCAGCATGGCAAAGTAGACATGCGCGCTGGTCAGCACCGTCTCGGACCATTGAACCAGCGTCGAGGGCATATCGACGATGACATAGTCGAACTGGTTGCGCGCCATGTTGAGGATGCGGTCGATATCTTCGTTGGTCACGATATCGAGCGGCAGCATCTCTGCCGGGGCGGTCAGCACATGCAGCTTGTCTTCAAAGGTTTGCAGCGCTTGGCCAAAGATCTCTTCGTCCATGGATTCCGTGTCGGACATCATCTCATAGACTGCCTCGCGGCGTTGCAGATCAAGGAAGGTCGCGACCGAGCCATATTGCAGGTCGAAATCCAGCAGGCAGACCGAGGGCGGGTTTTTCTTGTCGGCATTCGCCAGTTCCCAAGCTAGGTTCACGGCAAGGGTCGTGGCCCCGGTGCCGCCAGCCAAACCATGCACGACGATCAGTGCGCCATCCTTTTGCGCACCGGCCTTCAACTGCGGCGCACTGCTGTCGGCTGCGGGGGCAGGGGGGGCGTTCTCTCCGGCGCGGACGCGGGCGATGGCCTGTGCCAATTCGCCTTCGGGCAGCGGATAGGGGACGAACTCATCCGCCCCCTTCCGCAGCAGCGAATGCAACGCGGCGGGGGTCATGTCTTCGGCGATCAGGATCACCCGGATGTCGCGCGCCTTGGCCTGTGTGATGATTTCGCTCATCAAAACGAGGTTGTCCTCGTCGGTCTCATCCATGGCGAGGGCGACGAATTCCATCGCCTCGGCTTCGGGTTGGCTGAAGAATGCCAGCGCCTCGGCGAATCCCAGATCGCCCCAGCTTTCGCCCAAAGTGGCTTCCATATCTTCGATCAAGAGGTCGAAGTTCTGTACATCACGGCTGATTGTGCAGGCAACGATCGGCGCTGCTTCGGGTTGTGGCATAGTGCTGCTCATGACCTTTTGTCCTTTACATCAACGGTTTGGCCGGAGGGCGGCGATATTCTGTCGCCGCGAACGCTCTAACCTCTGCCTTATGCGCGGCGCTTGAGCCGGGCACATTTATCCTTCTGCGTCGAATATCACCCCAAACTGGGGCGAGATTGGGGCCAAAAAGCCTCTATTGTTGGGTATCTTGAAACGATACGTCCATTCGCGCCCGATTGGACATGGCTTTTCAGAGACGAAAACCCCCGCGGCCCGAAGGCGCGGGGGGATATTTTATATGCGAAAGAAGGGCTTACCCTTACTCCCCGCCGCCGCCACCTGCTTCGGTGGCACCGGAGCTTAGCTGAGAGGCGGGCACGGCGCTGGCTACATATTCGCGGTAGATGATCTGCGCATATTTGCCGTCCAGCAGCATCGGGTGGCCGTGGACGAAGCCGCTGACCTCGGTCACCGTGCGCCGGTTGCGGCGCTCGCGGCCCTGGGTCACGATCAGCGGCTGCGTTTCGCCAAAGGAAACAACGGCTTCCAAACGGCTGGGGCTGATTCCCAAGGTCGAGAGATAGCGCACCACGGCCTGCGCCCGGCGCAGCCCCAAGGCGCGGTTATAGGCCTGCGAGCCGACCAGATCGGTGTGACCATAGACGCGGAAGCGAATCTCGGGGAATTGGCGAATCCAGCTGGCTTGCTGGCGCAGAATGGCTTTCGCATTCGCGTCCAGACGGGCCGAGTTGAAGGCGAAGGTGACGGTCGAGCGGACTTCGTTCGAGAAACGGTTCGCCAGATCAAAGGTCACACGCTTTTCGCCGGTCATGACTTGGCGGTTGTGCAGCGTGGCATTGCCGAATTGGCCCGTGTCGACGATCGACCCCGCCTCGCGGTAGAACTGCGTATAGACCGGATCGTTGCTGGGCGCGCAGGCGGCGAGCCCGGCAAGGGCCGCGGTGCCCGCGATCAACGTGATATGTCTGCGTGTCATCGGATCAATCCAGTACATAACCGTAGGAACCGCGGAAGTCCTGCTTGGCCACTTCGCCCGCAGCGCCCCGGCTGGGGGTGCGGGTGCCATCCGCCGTGCGCCCGTGCAGGAACAGGTCTTTCTCAGAGGGCGGCTTGATGCGGTCCGTGGGCAGAGCCAGCGCTTCGCCTCGGGTCGGGGTGACCAGATGGGCGGTGACGATGATGACCAACTCGGTCTGGCTGCGCTGGTAATCCGCCGAACGGAACAGCGCGCCCAGCACTGGCACATCGCCAATCCACGGCAGTTGCCGCGTGCTGTCGGTGAAGTCGTCGGTCAAAAGGCCCGCGATGGCAAAGCTTTCGCCGTCACGCATCTCGACCGTGGTCGAGGTTTCGCGCCGGGTGAAGGCGGATATCTCGATGCCGTTGCCCAATGAAATGCTGTTGCTTGCGTCGATGGCCGAAACGGCGGCGTTCATCTCAAGGTTGATGATATCCTTGTCCACGACGCGCGGGATAAAGGCGAGTTCTACGCCGAAGGGTTTGAACTCCACCGATACCGTATCACTGGTTTGGGCGACTGGGATCGGGTACTCGCCCCCGGCGAGGAACTTAGCCTCTTGCCCCGAAAGCGCCACGAGGTTCGGCTCTGCCAAGAACCGGACGACGCCTTTTTCTTCCAATGCTTCCAACAGGATGCCCACCTGGGTAGAGCCTGCGTTGAAACCGAAAAGCACCGCGCCCGCGTTCTGGTTTGCCGACGGGATCGACCCACCAAGCGAGGTCGCGACCCCGCCTGACGTATTGGTGCTGCCGGTGCCCGCGCTGAAATCGGAGCCGCCGTTGATTGCCAGCGAAGAGCCGAGCGATTTCGACACGTTGCGCTGCATCTCGGCAAAACGGACCTTCATCATGACCTGCTGGATGCCGCCCACGCTCATCAGGTTGCTGACCCGTTCGGGAGCGTAGCGTTCGGCCAGATCGAGCGCGCGTTGCAGCCGCTGTGTGGAAGAGACAATGCCCGACAGCACGATACCGTCATTGGCGGTGCGCACTTCGATCTTCTCACCCGGCAGGATTTGACGCAGCCGTTCTTTGAATTCAGAGACATCCGCCGCGACGCGGACATCGACATTGGTGATCAGCTGTCCCGCCGCGTCGAGCAGCGTGAGCGTGGTCAGCCCCGGCGATTTGCCCAACACATAGATCGTGCGGTCAGACAGAGAGGAAATATCCGCGATGCCGGGGTTGGCGATGCTGAGTTCCGCGAAGGGAATGTCGCTTTCCACCACCACGGCGCGGTTCATCGGGACGTCGAGGCTGGAATTAGTGCCGCGTTTGACAACGCGCAGCGTATCGGCGCCAGCTGAACTGGGCAGGGTCAATGCCATCGGCATTGCGCCCAGTGTCAGCCCCAGCAGGGCCGCTTTCAGAAATCTATCGATTTTCATGTGACCTGCCTTTTTGATCACGCCTCGGGATGGGTCTTTTCGCCCTCGTTTGGCAACACTCTGCGGCAATTCCAAATTTATTGCAAGAATCAAGCTCTTCGCGGGCGCTGTGCATGTGGGCTATGCGCAACATAGCTGCAAAAATGAAAGACGCCGCATGGGAGTGCGGCGCCTTCATTAACTTAGCAAGAGGTTGTTTTCAGGTCAGTTTGTGCAGGGGATCGGCAGTTCGACCACCTCGGCCCCACGGCGGGTGCGGATCGTGCAAACCTTCTCTTTGGTAACTTCGGCGATGGTCTCTTGTGCCTCGATTCCCAGAAGCGAGCGTTGGTCGACTTCGATGGCTTCGGCCACGGTGTCGTCATTCGTGCCGACGAGAGCGAGGGAGAGTTTGCCGGTCGATTGCGCCTGGGCAAGGGCGGCCACCTGTTGCGGCTTCACGGCCACCGTCACTGTCTTGGCGATCGAGGCTTCTTCCATCACCAGCGCATCGGCGCTCTGGTCGATGGCGATCAGTTGTACGCCAGACTCGATCAGTTTGGTCACATCGCCGTTGCTGGATTGGTTGCCCACGTTCACGCGGCCCGTCCAATAGACGTCAACCCGGTCCCCGGGGCGCAGGAAGCCCGAAACGCCGCTAGAGACGTCGACTTTGATGGTAAAGGCACGCGTGCCGCGGGCCAAACGGGAGGTGAGACCGGAATCTTCGCCCGGCTCGGTCACCTTTACGGCCATGATCGCTTCATCTTTCTCGATGTTGCGCAGCACGATGCGTTGTTCTTTGGTGTTCTCCGGGAAAAGGGCGATTTCTTCGACGAAACTGCCCTCGGGAATGGCATTCTCTGGCCATTTCACCGCACGAACGTCCTCGCGGGTGAGGGGCTGCCCGTATTTCAAGGGCTTGTCGGCCACCCAAACGGTCTTCGTTGGCACGACCTGCGCCAGCGCGGCTTGGGCCTGCGCGTTGGCGGCTTGATACTGTGAAATCCGGTCTTTCGCCAGATAAACGGCCCCGCCGGCAAGTGCGACACCTACCAAAAGAACCAATCCGAATACGGCTCGCATTAGTTTTACCTCATGCTGGGTTGGGCGGGTTAATTGCTGCCCGCCAGAGAAGTGGTGTTCGTTCGAAGCTAAAAGGTTAGGCCGCAGCGTCTTTATGGGCCTTTGCAGTGCAAAGTTAGCTTGCTATGGTCTTGGAGCTTACCCACCAACTGGGTGACTGCTGATACGTTCGCCTGTGTGTTCACCCACACTTGCCGATCCATTGTGGATGGAAACAACAACAGTTCCCGTAAGCCCGACGATTAACGCAGTCAAAACGACCCAATCTACGGTAATGGCACCTTTTTCCGACCGGCAGAACGTTTTTAACGTATTGACCAAGTTCACCTCCGTGAGTTTCACGCCAAATTTTGATAATGTCTAGGCGGGGCCATTCGTGGTTGACAAACGGCCCCGCTACACAACTGTTTTAATGTGAGGGTGCGGCTACAAGGTTACGGGGTTGTGCTATTAGTGCTATTAGTGCTATGGCTTCGCAGATCTGTCGCAATGCCTTCGCTAAGGCCATCTACCCCGTCCGAAATTGAACCGTAGGCCACAGCCGCCAAGCCAACGATCGCAGCCGTCAGAACGACCCAGTCAACTGTCACGGCACCGTCTTCGTCTTTGCGGAAGTTTTTGATAAAGTTCATCATGTCATGTCCCTCCAAGGATCAGTGAGTAAAAGGTATTAACCTCGCCGTCCGGTGTGCCTCGTTCTCTCATTTGAGGCTGTCCGACTTGGTATGACCCTATATAGCCGTCAGATTGGGGCGCGAATTTGGCAGCAAACGTGCCTTTTCCAGACTGTCCGCGTTTTTCTTGCGGAAACATGTTAACCCTCTGTTTAATGGCGTTTTAATTCCCGTATTGGGCCTTCCGTCTGCGCTTCCCCACCGTCGAACACCGCAATTGCGGCGAAATTGCCATGATCCCCGCCTCAAACGCTGGCCCGATTCCACGATTCGTGTGATATTGCCGCGCAAAGGCGCGTCAGACGCAAGGTAGAGCAGGCATGTATCGCATATTGGCATTCTCGCTGGTCACGGCCCTCATGGCCCCTGCCGCTATGGCAGAAGGGCCGAAACCGTTCCCTGAGTTCTCGGCCAAACGGGTCGGCCCGCCCAAGAAGGGGGCCAAACGCATCACCGTGCAAATCGATTCGGCGGCCCGCGCCGCGGTAGCGGCGGAGGTGGACACAGGCCCCGCGGTCGCCGCGACCCCGAGCGGCGCGATCGCGCCTTTGAACGCCGGGCAGTTCGATTGGTTCTGGGATAAAATCTCTCCCGCGGCTGAGCGGAGCGGGGCAGGGCGATTGGCCCCCGCGATGGCGGCGCTTTCGGGCGGCAAAGTGCCCGCACCGCGCCTGCAACATATGCAAGATATCGCGCGCAGCAATGGGGTGGACATCTTGCGCGCCACCGTGGGCACCAAGGTCTCTCCGGCGCTCGTGTTGGCGGTGATCAGCGTGGAATCAGCAGGCCGGGCCGATGCGGTGAGCCGGGCGGGGGCGGCTGGCCTGATGCAACTGATGCCCGATACCGCCGCCCGTTTTGGCGTGCGCGACAGTATGGTCGCGGCCGAGAATATCTCAGGCGGGGTCAAATACCTCGACTGGCTGATGGGGGAGTTCGACCGCGATCCGATTCTCGTGCTGGCGGGCTATAACGCGGGGGAGGGGTCGGTGCGGAAACATGCGGGCGTGCCGCCTTTTGCTGAGACGCGCGACTATGTGCCCAAGGTGCTGGCGGCGTTTCAAGTGGCGCAGGGGCTTTGCCTGACACCGCCAGAGCTGATCAGCGATGGCTGTGTTTTTGCCGCGATGAACTGATCGCGACGGGCATGCCCCCGGCGGATGCCGCCGGGAGCCATAGTTAAACGATGGTCGCTTGGGTCGCCGCGCGCAGCTCATCCTCGGTCACGCCATCGGCGCATTCGACGATTTTCAACCCGCCTTCGACCACATCCAGCACACCGAGGTTGGTGATGATCCGGTCGACCACACCCTTGCCGGTCAGCGGCAGGGTGCATTCTTTCAAGACCTTCGATTCACCGGCTTTGTTCTGGTGGTCCATCACAACGATCACTTTGCGCACACCGGCGACAAGGTCCATCGCGCCGCCCATGCCCTTGACCAGCTTGCCGGGGATCATCCAGTTTGCCAGATCGCCGTTCTCGGCCACTTCCATCGCGCCGAGGATCGCCGCTGCGATCTTGCCGCCGCGGATCATGCCAAAAGACATGGCGCTGTCGAAATAGGCGGTGCGGCTCAGCTCGGTAATGGTCTGCTTGCCGGCGTTGATGAGGTCGGGGTCTTCCTCGCCCTCATAAGGGAAGGGGCCCATGCCCAACATGCCGTTTTCCGACTGAAGGGTGATGTCCTTGTCGCCGACATAGTTCGCCACCAGCGTCGGAATACCGATGCCGAGGTTCACATACATGCCGTCTTCGAGTTCCTCTGCGGCCCGCGCCGCCATCTGATCTCTATCCCAGGGCATTAGGCTTCCTCCCGCTTTCGTGTCGTGACCTTTTCGATGCGTTTCTCGTGCTCGCCTTGGATGATGCGATGCACGTAGATGCCCGGCAGGTGAATGTAGTCGGGGTCAAGGCTGCCGCGGGGGACGATCTCTTCGACCTCGACGATGCAGACCTTGCCGCACATGGCCGCGGGCGGGTTGAAGTTGCGCGCGGTCTTGCGGAAGACGAGGTTGCCGGTGTCGTCGGCTTTCCATGCCTTCACGATCGACAGATCGGCAAAGATGCCTTCTTCGAGGATGTAATCCTCACCGTGGAACTGCTTCACTTCCTTGCCCTCGGCGATCTGGGTGCCGACGCCGGTCTTGGTGTAGAAGCCGGGAATGCCCGCACCGCCAGCGCGCATGCGCTCGGCCAAGGTGCCCTGGGGGTTGAATTCCAATTCCAGTTCGCCCGACAGATACTGGCGCATGAATTCGGCATTCTCCCCCACATAGGAGGAGATCATCTTTTTCACCTGCCGCGATTGCAGCAGAATGCCGATGCCGAAGTCATCGACGCCCGCATTGTTCGACGCAAAGGTGAGGTCTTTGGCCCCGTTTTCCTTGATCGCCTGCAACAGCAATTCCGGAATGCCGCAAAGGCCAAAGCCCCCGGCGGCGATCAGCATGCCATCCGACAGAACGCCTTCCAGCGCTTCGGCGGCGGATCCATAGATTTTGTTCACGGGCGACCTCCCTACAGTTTCGCTGCGCCATATGTGACCCTGCGTCGGGGCAGTGTCAATTACGTGGTGCTACGCAGGAAAGGCCGCCCGGAAGGTCAGATGATGCGCACCTGCGTGCCCACGGGGCAGAGGCCGAAAAGTTCTTCGATCTTCTCGTTATAAAGCCCGATGCAACCGTCCGAGGACCGCCGCCCGATCTTGCGCGTGTCATGGGTGCCGTGGATGATATAGGCAGGCCAGCTAAGATACATCGCGTGGGTGCCGAGCGGATTGTCTGGGCCCGGTGGCATGTATTTGTAATGCGGGAAACGCTCCATCATCGAGGCGGTGGGCGTCCAATCGGGGCCGACTTTCTTGCGCACGATTTCGGTATAGCCGCGTTTGGTCAGCTCTTCGGTGGCGGGCACGGAGGTGGGGTAGACCTTATAGGTCTGACCGTCCGCGCTCCAGTAATGCAGCGCTCGGCTGGTGGTGTCGGCCACGATCGCGCCTTTGCCAAGGCTGTCGAAATGGTCCCGCCAACGCTGGGTGGCAAAGCTCGACGTGTTGCGCGACACCGGAGGTTCGGCGGAATATTCGCGGGGCGCTTGGCCGGGTTCCTGCGCGCGCAGGATCTGCGGCGTCATCAGCGCCGCGCCGCTTGCGGCGATAAGCCCGCGCCGGGTGAATTTCATGCCTGACATTGATCTGCCTTTCATAGTGGTCTTGCCGCCGCCCCTGATCCGAAAATCGAAGGCGAATGGCAAATCACATATTCATGATGCTGGATATAAAGGCAGGCCACAGGCGGAACCGCGCCGATCCCCCGGCGCGGTTGCTGTGCCTAGGCGCGGCTTACGCGCCGTCGGCTTTTTTCGCGGTTGTTTTCTTGGCCGCAGGTTTCTTGGTCGCCGTCTTTGCCGGGGCCTTTTTGGTGGACGTCTTTTTCGCCGCGGGCTTTTTGGCTGCCGTCTTCTTGGCCGGTGCCTTCTTTGTCGCCGCTTTGCGTTTGGCGGGGGATTTGGCAAGCTTCTCTTCGATCAACTCCACCGCGCGCTCCATGGTCAGGTCTGCCGGTTCGATCTCCTTGGGGATCGTGGCGTTGACCTTTTCCCATTTCACATAAGGTCCGTATTTGCCTTCCATGACGTTGACCGCGCCGCCCATATCCGGGTGCTCGCCCATCTCACGGATCGGTTTCGCGGCCTTGCCCCGGCCACCGCGGCTGGCGACTTTCTCGGCCAACAACTGCGCCGCGCGGTTCATGCCGACGGTCCAAACCTCATCGATACCTTCGAGATTGGCATTGGTGCCGCCCCGATGCGAGGTGCTTTCGGCGTGCTTGATGTAAGGCCCATAGCGCCCGATGTTGGCCCAGACCATGACGCCATCCTCGGGGTGGGGGCCGATCTCACGCGGGAGCGACAGGAGCATCACGCCCTGTTCCAGCGTCAGATCCTCGGGCACCCAATCCTTGGGGATCGACTGGCGCGGGGGTTTCTTGTTCTCTTCCGTCACCGGGCCGCGCTGGACGTAAGGCCCGAAGCGACCCTTGAAAACGCGAATTTCGTCGCCCTGATCCTCACCCAGCAGCTTGCCGTCGGGCGGAATGGCGGAGGCTTCGGCCTCCGGGTCTGGTGGGCCGAAGGGGCGGGTATAGCGGCATTCGGGGTAGTTCGAACAGCCGATGAAGGCACCGCCCGAGCGCGCGGTGCGCATCGACAGGCGGCCAATCTCGCAATTGGGGCAAAGCCGCGGGTCGCTGCCGTCTTCGGTGGGCGGGAAGAGATGCGGCTCCAGCACCTCGTTGATCTTTTCCAGCACCTCGGTGATGCGCAGCTCGGATGTCTCGGCAATGGCGGCCGAGAAATCGCGCCAGAAGAGGCGCAGCACTTCTTTATAGGCGGCATCCCCGGCGCTGACCTTGTCGAGTTGATCCTCCAGATCGGCGGTGAAGTCATAGCCGATGTAGCGGCGGAAATAATTCTCAAGAAAGGCGGTCACCAGACGGCCCTTGTCCTCGGGGATCAGGCGGTTGCCATCCTTGCGAACATATTCGCGGTCCTGAATCGTGGTGACGATGCTGGCATAGGTCGAGGGGCGGCCGATGCCGAGCTCTTCCATCTTCTTGACCAGCGTCGCCTCGGTGTAGCGCGGCGGGGGCTGGGTGAAATGTTGCTCGGGCGTGACGCTGCGCTTGTCCATCGCGTCGCCTTGGCTGATCTGGGGCAGGCGTTTGTCGTCCTCGTCGACGACATCGTCGCGGCCTTCTTCGTAGACCCGCAGGAAACCGTCGAATAGCACGACCTGACCATTGGCGCGCAACCCGACCTGCGCGTCGTCGCTGCCGATCTCGACGGTGGTGCGCTCCAGCCGGGCGCTTTCCATCTGGCAGGCGAGGGTGCGTTTCCAGATCAGGTCATAGAGTTTCGCCTGATCGGCGTCGAGCTTCAGCGCCTTGGCGTCCTTGGTCATATCCGTCGGGCGGATACATTCGTGGGCTTCCTGCGCGTTCTTGGCCTTATTCTTGTAAATGCGCGGCTCTTTCGGCACGTAATCGGCGCCAAACCGATCCTTGATCGCGTCGCGCGCCATCGAGACGGCCTCGGGCGCCATGTCGATACCGTCGGTCCGCATGTAGGTGATGTGCCCGGCCTCATAGAGGCGCTGCGCGGTCGACATGGTCTGGCGCGCACCCATGGAGAATTTGCGGCTCGCCTCCTGCTGCAGGGTCGATGTCATGAAGGGGGCCGAGGGGTTGCGGCTGGCCGGTTTCGCCTCGACATTCATCACCTTCAACGCGCGGCTGGTGATCGCCTGCACCGCCATTTCGGCCTGCGTGGCGTCTGCGAGATCGAACCGCTCCAGCTTCTTGCCGGCGAGCGAGACGAGACGGGCTTCGAACTCCTGACCGCGCGGGGTGGCGAGCAGCGCCTTTACCGACCAATACTCACGGGCGCGAAACGCCTCGATCTCCATCTCGCGCTCGACGATGAGGCGCAGGGTGACGGATTGCACGCGGCCCGCAGACTTGGCGCCCGGCAGCTTGCGCCAGAGCACGGGGGAGAGGTTGAACCCCACCAGATAGTCCAGCGCGCGGCGGGCGAGGTAGGCCTCAACCAGCGGCATGTCGACCTGACGCGGGTTCTGCATCGCCTCGGTCACCGCCTTCTGGGTGATCTGGTTAAAGACCACGCGGCTGACGGGCGTGTCTTTCTTGATCGATTTGCGCTTGGTCAGCGCCTCTTGCAGGTGCCAGCTGATCGCCTCACCTTCGCGGTCGGGGTCAGTCGCGAGGATCAATGCGTTGTCTTGGGCCAGCGCATCGGCGATGGCCTTGACGTGTTTCTTGCTGTCGCTGGCGACCTCCCATTTCATGTCGAAATCGGCGTCGGTATCTACCGAGCCATCTTTCGGCGGCAGGTCACGGACGTGACCGTAAGAGGCGAGAACGGTGTAATCGTCGCCCAGATATTTGTTGATCGTTTTGGCCTTGGCTGGGGATTCGACGACGACGACGGGCATAAATACAGGCACCTTAGATCAAAAACGGGGGCGGCTTTGCGCTGTCTCATGTGGGATTGCAGGGGTGTTTGTCAATGCAGCTGCTGCGTAACACGGGTTTGCGGCGCAGCGGTTTCGCAGGCCGGATGTGCCGTTTCGGCGGCATCGACCCTCGGCATTCGAGGCTTGCTCGGCCCGACCAAGTGCCGCGCGGTTGGTCCCCGGTTTCGCGGCGCTTTGACCGGGCCGCGCTCCTTCGCGGCGTCAGGCAGAGCGGCTGAGCAGCCCGCCGGGTTGGCGTTGAATTTCCCCCTCCATCTCAAGATCGAGGAGCGCGGGGGCGACATCGCTGCTGGGCACTTGCAAGTCGCGGATCAATTGATCCTCCGCAACCGGCGCATGGCCGAGACGAGAGAGGATCTGTGCATGGAGCTTAGCGACAGGGCTTTGGTTTCGCGGCGGCGTTTCCGGGCGCGGGGCCGCGGGGGGCTTGCTGCGGGGTGGCGGGGGCTGAGTTTTCTCATCCGGCAAAACCTCCAACACATCCGCGGCAGAGCGCACCAGCACCGCGCCGTCGCGGATTAGCATGTTGCAGCCTGCCGCGCGGGCGTCCATCGGATGGCCGGGGACCGCAAGCACGTCGCGGCCCTGATCCAACGCATCTCGGGCGGTGATCAAACTGCCTGAGCGGGCCGCCGCCTCAACCACCACCGTTGCACGGCTCAGGCCCGAGATGATGCGATTGCGGCGGGGGAAATGCCGGGCCATCGGTTGTAGCCCCATCGGTTGCTCTGACAGCCGCAGCCCCTGCGCGGCAATTTGACGGGCCAGCGCAGTGTTCTCATTAGGGTATATAATGTCGACCCCGCCCGCCTGCACGGCGATGGTGCCGCGGGGCAATGCGGCCTCATGCGCCGCCGCGTCGATCCCCCGGGCTAGGCCGGAGACGACGACAAAGCCAGCTTCCCCCAATTCGGCGGCGAGGCTGCGGGCCATGCGCAGCCCAAGCGAAGAGGCGTTTCGCGCGCCCACGAGGGAGATCATCGGTCGGCCCAACAATGCCGGGTCGCCGATCAGCCATAGGAAGGGCGGCGCATCGGGAAGGTCGCTGAGCAGGCGCGGGTAGGGCGCCTCTCCCTCAACCAGTAGCCGCGCCCCGGCGCGGCGGGCGGCGTTGAGTTCCGCCTGAACCACCCCTTCGGGGCAGATGCGGTAGTCTGATATCCCGGCGGCACGCGCGACTTCCGGCAGCGCCTTCAGCGCCTCTTGGGCAGAGCCATGTTCATCCAGCAGGCGCCGATAGGTCGAAATACCCACGCGGCGAGAGCGCAACAGACGAAGCCGGGCAAACTGTTCATCTTCCTGGGTGGGTGGGAGTGGGGGGTGAGTGGAAGAAGGATGTAGGTCCTTGTCAGTCATCCCGAAACTCCGTCCGTTGCAGAATCAGGTATAGGATTTAGTGCTTAACAACCTATGAACATTTCCCCGCGTATTTAATTCAACCCCAGCGTGCTGTCAGGTCGCAGCGCCGCCGACGGTCAGCCCGCCGATCATCAAAGTGGGCTGTCCGACACCCACCGGCACCCACTGCCCCTGCTTGCCGCAGTTGCCCATGCCGGGGTCGAGCGTCGGGTCATTGCCGATGGCGCGGATCTTTTGCAAGGCCGTAGCCCCATCGCCGATCAAGGTCGCTCCTTTGACCGGCGCGCCGATCTTGCCGTTCTGCACGCGGTAGGCCTCGGTGCAGGAGAAGACGAATTTACCATTGGTGATATCGACCTGCCCGCCGCCGAAGCCCACGGCATAGATCCCGTCCTTGAGATCAGCCACGATATCGCCCGGTGCCGCCTCGCCGCCCAGCATATAGGTGTTGGTCATGCGCGGCATCGGGATATGCGCATAGGATTGCCGCCTCCCGTTGCCCGTTGAGGCGCTGCCCATCAGCCGCCCATTCTGACGGTCCTGCATATAGCCGACCAGCTTACCATCTTCGATCAGCACATTGCGCGCCGAGGGGGTGCCCTCGTCATCGACAGAGATCGAGCCGCGCCGGTCGGGGATCGTGCCGTCATCCAGCACGGTCACGCCCTTGGCTGCGATCTGTTGGCCCATCAGCCCGGCGAAGGCGCTGGAGCCCTTGCGGTTGAAATCGCCCTCAAGCCCGTGGCCGATGGCTTCGTGCAGCAGGATGCCCGGCCAGCCGGGGCCAAGCACCACGTCCATCACGCCCGCCGGGGCAGGGACGGCTTTGAGGTTCACGCAAGCGATGCGCAGGGCTTCGCGGACCTTCGCCTGCCAATCTTCGGGGGCCAGCATGCCGTCCAGCCCGATCCGCCCGCCGCCGCCGACACCGCCGCTTTCGCGGCGGCCATCCTGCTCGACGATGACCGAGACATTGACCCGCGTCATGGGGCGCACGTCGCGCACCGAATGCCCTTCGGGGCGAAGAATCTCGACCTCCTGAATGCTTGCGGCAATCGTGGCGCTCACCTGAACCACACGGGAATCGAGGCTTCGAGCATAGGCGTCGATCTCGCGCAGGGTATCGACCTTCACCGGGAAGGCGTGGCCCGCGATCGGGTCTTCGTCCGTATAGAGACGCGTGTTGCTGGCCTGAGGCGCATCCGCCCAAGTGCCGCCGCCATCGCCCACCGCCAGCCGCGCCGTTTCCGCCGCGCGGCGCAGGGCGGCCTCGCTCAGCTCGGTCGAATGGGCGTAGCCTGCCACCTCACCGCGCACGGCGCGCAGGCCAAAGCCCTCGGCGGCATCATAGCTGGCGGTTTTGAGGCGTCCGTCGTCGAAAACCAGCGCCTCAGAGCGGCGCCGTTCGAGGAATAATTCGCCGTCATCGGCACCGGCCACGGCCTCGCGCAGCACGCTCAGAGCGGTTTCTCGGTCCAGATCGGCCTCGAAGGGGGTGAAATGCGCGCGGCTCATCGGGGGTATCCTTGCTTGCTGTCACAAAACTGTCTCGCGCGGCTCTATGACGCAAGCATGTGACTTTATCTTGTAGGCAGAATATGATTGTAAGCACCCAGGATTACAACGGCACCGGATCGCAGCCGCGGTTTGGGGTGCTTATCGGCTTCTTAATGGTCACAAGATCAGGACGACATATGAAACATCTACTCCCCCTTTCCGGTCTTTTGACCAGCCTTGCCGCCCTGCCTGCATTGGCACAGGACAGCCTGCGCATTGACGGGCTTGATGTCATCGGCAGACCTGTTGACGGCGAGACAGGCTTTCAACCCGCCGTTACCGAATTGGCGCGGGATATCCATGATTTGGATCACCTGATTCTGGTGATCATCGCCGCGATCACCGTCTTCGTGACCGGCCTGATCATCTGGGTCATGATCCGCTACAACAAAAAGCGGAACCCGAACCCCTCGTCCTTTACCCACCACACCCCGATCGAAATCGCCTGGACGATCGGGCCGATTCTCATCCTTGTGCTGATCGGTGCCTATTCGCTGCCGATCCTGTTCCGTCAGCAGGAAATCCCCGAAGCGGACATCACGATCAAGGCCATCGGCAACCAGTGGTACTGGACCTATGAATACGTCGACGAAGAGATCGCCTTTGACAGCTACATGATCGGCGCTCCGGCCACGCTGGGCGATGGCGATGAGGACGTGACACCCTTCGTGCTGAATGACGCGATGGTCGCCAAGCTCGAAGACGAAGGCTACAGCCGCGATGACTTCCTGCTGGCCACCGACACTTCGGTCGTCATCCCCGTCGGCAAGACCATCGTCGTGCAGGTCACCGCCAGCGACGTGATCCACTCTTGGACCATCCCCGCCTTCGGCGTGAAACAGGATGGCGTGCCGGGTCGTCTGGCCGAATTGTGGTTCACCGCCGAGCAGGAAGGCGTCTACTACGGCCAGTGTTCCGAGCTTTGCGGTCAGGCGCACGCCTATATGCCGATCACCGTCAAAGTGGTTTCGGAAGAGGCCTATGCGGAATGGCTTGGCAACGCCAAGGCGGAATATGCCGGCATCGAACAGCCGCTGACCGTCGCCTCTAAGTAAGCCAGTGCCACGGGGCAGGGCGCAGGCCCGTGCCCCGTGTTTACCCTTGGAAGGTTCGGGATGACTGACATCACCAATACGCCAACAAGTGAATACGACGCGCAGCTGGGGGATTACTTCGCCCTGCTGAAGCCGCGCGTCATGTCGTTGGTCGTCTTCACGGCCTTCGTGGGGCTGTTGGCCGCGCCGGTTTCGGTCAATCCCGTCATCGGCTTTTGCGCGATCCTGTTCATCGCCATCGGCGGCGGTGCCTCGGGCGCGCTGAACATGTGGTGGGACGCCGATATCGACGCGGTGATGCGCCGCACGCGCGGGCGTCCGATCCCCTCGGGCCGGGTCCAACCCGGAGAGGCGCTGACGCTTGGCGTGGCGCTCTCGGGCCTGTCGGTGATGATGCTGGCGCTGGCGACCAACCTGCTGGCGGGCGGGATGTTGCTCTTTACCATCCTATTCTACGCCGTCTTCTACACCATGTGGCTCAAGCGTCTGACGCCGCAGAACATCGTCATCGGCGGTGCCGCGGGGGCCTTCCCGCCGGTGATCGGCTGGGTCGCGGCCACGGGCAGCTTCTCGGTTGAGGCATGGCTGATGTTCGCTCTGATCTTCATGTGGACACCGCCGCATTTCTGGGCGCTGGCGCTCTTCATGCGCTCGGATTACGACGACGCGAAGGTGCCGATGCTGACCGTGACCCATGGCCGCCCGGCCACGCGGCTGCATATCCTCGTCTACACCGTCCTTCTGGCCGCTCTGGCCATTGGCACGGCCTTCACGGCCATCGGCGGCATCTTCTATTTCGCCGTGGCGCTGGTGCTGAACGCCGCCTTCCTGCTGGGGGCCTACCGTATCTGGAAGCGGGATGAGGTGATGGCCGAGGGTGACGACTATGCCGAAGAGCGCAAGTTCTTCCGCCTGTCGCTGGCCTATCTCTTTTTGCACTTCGGCGCGATCTTGGGCGAAGCGGCTCTGCGCACCTTTGGCTTGGGGGGCTGGTAATGGGCATCCGACCAGAGCATGAGCTTCACAATCGCCGCCGCGGCCGCAACATCGGCGTGGGCCTGATGCTGGGTGCCTTCGTGGTGCTGATTATGGCGTTGACCTACGTCAAGATCACCCAGACCGATTTCGAACTCCCCCCGGAGCAACGTGAGGTGACACAGTAATGGCGCTTTCCGGTCCTCAGAAAACAGTGATGCAAACCGTCGGCGTGGTGGTGCTTATGGGCGGCCTCGCTTGGGCGTCGGTACCGTTTTACGACTGGTTCTGCCGCGTCACCGGCTTTGGCGGCACGCCGGGGCAGGTCTCTGCCGCCAGCGCCGACGTGCTGGATAAGACGGTCAAGGTCCGTTTCGACGGCTCCCTGAACGACGGTATGCCGTGGGAATTCAAGCCCGTGGTCCGCGAAATGGAGATCCGCATCGGCGAGACCGGGTTGGCCTTCTACGAGGCGTACAACCCGACCGACAAACCGGTAGCGGGGCAGGCGAGCTATAACGTCACCCCGTATACCGCCGGGGCCTTCTTCGAGAAGATCGACTGCTTTTGCTTTACCGAACAGGTGCTGGCCCCAGGCGAGCGCGTGCAGATGCCGGTAAGCTTTTTCGTCGACCCGGAAATGGTCGAAGACCGTGATGGGAAGTTTGTACATACCATCACTCTGTCCTATACATTCTACGAAATTGACCTGCCCGAGGGCTATGCCGCCCTTGATCAGGACAGCGTCACAACAACCAATTAACGACCTGATTGAACAAAGGTGAGGGACCCGCAACCATGGCCCATGCAAAAAACCACGACTACCATATTCTCCCCCCCTCGACCTGGCCGCTGCTGGGGTCGGTAGGCGGATTTGTCATGCTGGCGGGCGCTGTCCTGTGGATGCACGGGATGACGCCCTTCGTCTTCTTGGGCGGTCTGGTCGCCACCCTCTATGTCATGTTCGGCTGGTGGGCCGAAGTCGTCTCGGAAAGCGAAGTGGGCGATCACACCGGCGTGGTGCGGATCGGCTTGCGCTATGGCTTCATCCTCTTCATCATGTCCGAAGTGATGTTCTTCGTCGCGTGGTTCTGGTCCTTCTTCAAACAGGCCCTTTACCCGATGTACGAATATGTCGGCACGGAATACGTCCAGCCCGAGATTCACGCGGTCGACGCTTTCCACCTGCCGCTGATCAACACGCTGGTCCTGCTGCTGTCGGGCTGCGCCGTGACATGGGCGCACCACGCGCTGGCGCATGAGAACAACCGCAAAGACCTGATCTCGGGCCTGACCATCGCGGTGATCCTCGGCGTGCTCTTCACAGCGCTGCAGGCTTACGAATACTACGAACTGCTGGTCCATGACGATTGGACATTCGGCGGCGACATGTATTTCTCCAGCTTCTTCATGGCGACCGGCTTCCACGGTTTCCATGTGATTATCGGCACGATCTTCCTCTTCGTCTGCCTGCTGCGCGCCATGCGTGGCCACTTTACCCCCGAACGCCATGTCGGCTTCGAGGCGGCGGCGTGGTACTGGCACTTCGTTGACGTGGTCTGGCTGTTCCTCTTCTTCGCCGTCTACATGTGGGGCCAGCCCTGACCATAGGGCGGGGTTGCATCCGCGCCCCACACCCGTAAAACCCAAACGCGCGAAGCCCTCTTCGCGCGTTTGTCGTTTCAGCCAGAGAGATTCGAATGCGGCGCAGCCTGTTCTTCATCATCGTCGGCCTTGGCGGGGCAGCCATCCTCGTCGCACTCGGGGTCTGGCAGGTGCAGCGGCTGGCATGGAAAGAGGCGATCATCGCCGACATCAACAACCGCATCGCCGCCACGCCCGTCGCCTTGCCCGCCGATCCTGACCCGGAAGCCGACGCCTATCTGCCCGTCACCGTCAGCGGAGAGATCGGGGGGCAGGCGCTGCATGTACTGGTCAGCCAAAAGCAGAAAGGGGCGGGCTACCGCGTCATCGCGCCTATGGCGCTGGAAGGCGGGCGGCGCGTGCTCATCGACCTCGGCTTTACCGCCACATCGAACAAAGACGCCATCGCCCCCGCAGGCACCGCCACTCTGACCGGCAACCTGCAATGGCCTCAGGAGGTCGACAGTTTCACACCGGAGGCCGACACGGATCGCAACATCTGGTTCGCCCGCGATGTTGAGGTCATGGCCGAAACCCTCGACACCGAACCGCTTTTGATCGTCATGCGCGAAGGCGCCGGGCCGGACCCAAAGATCACCCCGCTGCCCGTCGATACCGCCCGCATCCCCAACGATCACTTGCAATATGCGATCACCTGGTTTTCCCTCGCCGCCATCTGGCTGGCGATGACCGTCCTTTTCCTGCGCCGCCGCCGCGCCCCTGCAACGCCGAAAGTCGACTGACCCTATGCGCTATATCTCTACCCGTGGCTCCGCCCCTGTTCTGTCCTTCGAAGAGGCAATGCTGACCGGCCTTGCCCGTGACGGCGGCCTCTACGTCCCCGAAACGATCCCGACGCTGAGCGCGGAACAGATCGCGGCCATGCAGGGCCAAAGCTACGAAGAGGTGGCCTTCACCGTTATGCGCCCCTTTATCGGTGACACTTTTACGGATGAAGAATTCCGCGCCATCATCGCCCGCGCCTATGAGGGTTTCGGCCATGCCGCCCGTGCGCCCATGGTGCAACTCGCCCCGAACCACTTCCTGCTTGAGCTGTTCCACGGGCCGACACTGGCGTTCAAAGATTTCGCCATGCAGCTCATCGGCCAGATGTTCCAGGCCGCCTTGGGCCGCAAGGGCGAGCGGGTGACCATCGTGGGCGCCACCTCGGGTGACACCGGCTCCGCCGCGATCGAAGCCTTCAAAGGGCTCGACAATGTCGATGTCTTCATCCTCTACCCTCATGGCCGCGTGTCTGACGTGCAGCGCCGCCAGATGACCACGCCCGCGGAATCCAACGTGCACGCGTTGGCCATCGACGGTGATTTCGACGATTGCCAAGCGCGCCTTAAGGACATGTTCAACGATTTCGACTTCCGCGATTCCGTGCGGCTGGCGGGCGTAAACTCGATCAACTGGGGCCGGGTGCTGGCGCAGGTGGTCTATTACTTCACCGCCGCTACGAGCCTTGGCGCGCCCCTGCGTGAGATCAGCTTCACCGTGCCCACCGGCAATTTCGGCGACATTTTCGCAGGCTATATCGCCAAGCGCATGGGCCTGCCCATCGCCGATCTGGTCGTTGCCACGAACCAGAACGACATCCTGCACCGCTGCCTCTCGGGTCAAGGCTATCACAAGGGGAGCGTGACCCCCTCAATCAGCCCCTCGATGGACATTCAGGTCTCCTCGAACTTCGAACGCGCCCTCTTTGATGCCTATGATCGCGATGCCGGTGCCGTGGCGCAGTTGATGGACGAGTTGGGGCAGGGCGGTTTCGACGTCTCCCAAGGGGCGATGCAAGCGCTGCAAGACATCTACCGCTCGGGCCGCGTCTCCGAAGAGGAAACCACCGCCACCATCGCTGACCGTCGCCGGACCACGGGTGAGCTGCTTTGCCCGCACTCCGCTGTCGGCGTGAAAGTCGCGGATGATCTGCGCGATCCGGCCACGCCGATGGTCACCCTCGCCACCGCCCATCCGGCAAAATTCCCCGACGCGGTGGAAGCCGCAACCGGCATTCGCCCTGCCTTGCCGCCCCGCATGGCGGACCTTTTCGACCGGGAAGAACGTTTCACCCGGCTGCCTAACGACCTCGACGCGCTCAAAGCGCATATCAAAGGAAACCTCTCCGCGTGAGCCTTCAACAGACTACATTGCCCAACGGCTTTCGCATCGTTACCGAACATATGGAGGGGCTTGCCTCCTCCGCCATCGGCGTCTGGGTCAACGCAGGCGCGCGCCACGAGACCCCGCAGCAAAACGGCATCGCGCATTTCCTCGAACATATGGCGTTCAAAGGCACGGCGACCCGTTCTTCGCTGCAAATCGCCGAGGCGATTGAGGATGTGGGCGGCTATATCAACGCCTATACCTCGCGCGAAGTCACCGCCTATTATGCCCGCGTGCTGGAAAACGATGTGGCGCTCGGCCTCGACGTGATCGCCGACATCCTGCGCAACCCGGTGCTGGACCCTTCGGAAGTCGAAGTCGAACGCGGCGTGATCCTGCAAGAGATCGGCCAAGCGCTCGACACGCCCGACGATGTGATTTTCGACTGGCTACAAGAGCAGGCCTACCCGGATCAGCCCATCGGTCGCACGATCCTTGGGCCGAGCGAGCGGGTCTCGGCCTTCTCGCGCGACGACCTGCAACGTTTCATCGCCGATCACTACGGGCCCGAGCAGATGATCCTTTCGGCTGCCGGTGCGGTGGACCACGACAAAATCGTCAAACTCGCCGAAAGCCTCTTTGGCGACATGCCCGCCAAGACACTCTACCAGATCGACAGCGCCCGTTTCGGCGGCGGCGAATATCGACAGGTCAAACAGCTGGAACAGGCCCATTTCGCGCTTGGCTTTGAAAGCCCCGGGTACCGCTCCGACGACATCTACATCGCGCAAATCTACGCCTCCGCCTTGGGCGGTGGCATGTCGTCGCGCCTGTTCCAAGAAATCCGCGAGAACCGCGGCCTCTGCTACACGATCTTCGCCCAAGCAGGCGCCTATGCCGACACCGGCATGACCACGATCTACGCTGGCACCAGCGCCGAGCAGCTTCCCGAACTGGCCAATATCACCATCGACGAGATGAAGCGCGCCGCCTCCGACATGTCGCCCGCCGAAGTCGCCCGCGCCCGGGCGCAGATGAAAGCCGGGCTACTCATGGGGCTGGAAAGCCCCTCCAACCGTGCCGAACGTCTGGCGCGGCTCATCCAGATTTGGGACCGCGTGCCGCCGCTGGAAGAAACCGTCGCCCAGATCGACGCGGTGACCACCGGCGACGTGCGTGATTTCGCCGAACGCATGGCCACGCAAGCCCCTGCGGCCCTCGCGCTCTACGGTCCGGTCGATGCCGCCCCGACGCTGGACGACCTTCACAACAGACGCGCCGCCTGATGCTGGGGCGACGCAAACTGCGGATTGAAACGGAACGGCTGACCCTGCGCCCGCCGATCCATGCCGATTTCCGCGCCTGGGCGGCCCTGCGCCGCGCCAGCAACGACTACCTGCGCCCGTGGGAGCCGACATGGGCCGAGGATCATTTGACCCGCAAGGCTTTTACAAACCGTGTCTACTGGGCGCAGCGCTCGGTCTCCTCGGGCAACGCCATGCCGCTCTTCCTGATCCGGCGCAGCGATCAAAACCTTGTCGGTGCGATCACCCTCGACAACATCCGTCGCGGGCCGGCCCAATCCGGCACCTTGGGCTATTGGACGGGTGAGCCCTTCGCCCGCCAAGGCTACATGCGCGAGGCGATCGAAGCGACGGTGCATCAGGCCTTCACCCGGCTCGACCTGTCGCGCATCGAGGCCGCCTGCCTGCCAGAAAACCAAGCCTCCCGCGGCCTGCTCGAAAAGGCGGGCTTCAAATACGAGGGCGTCGCGCAGAGCTATCTGCAAATCGATGGCCGCTGGCGGACCCATGTGCTCTACGCCTCCCTGCGCAAAGACCGGCGCGGTCGCACGGACGTAGGCTAAGCCTCAAGGCGAAACGCCTCGCTGACAACATAAGCATCGCCGGGGCATGATCGCCCCGCCTCACGCCCCGCATTCTCCCCGCCGGTCCGGCGCTTTGCCCTTGCATCCGCGCGCCCCGCGCAGGATCAAAGGCCCATGACACTGAACCCCGCCGACACCGCCTTCATCGACACCCTGCGCGCGCAACTGCCAGACGATGTGCTGCGCGACCCAGAGCAGCGCTACCTCGAAGAACCCCGCGGCCGCTACGCGGGGCTGGGCGGCGTCTTGGCCCTGCCGCGCAGCACCGAAGAGGTGGCCACTCTGATCCGCGCTGCCCATGCCGCCCGCGTGCCGATCGTGCCCTATGGCGGCGGCACCGGCCTTGTCGGCGGCCAGGTCAGCAGCGATGGCCCGGCACCTCTGATCCTCTCCCTCGAACGCATGAACCGCATCCGGGCTGTCCTGCCCAAAGAGAATGTGCTGGTCGCCGAAGCAGGCACGATCCTCGCCGATGTCCAAACCGCCGCCGAAGAGGCAAACCGCCTCTTCCCCCTGTCCCTCGCCGCCGAAGGGACCGCGCGCATCGGTGGCACGCTTTCGACCAACGCAGGCGGCACCGGCGTGCTGCGCTACGGCAATGCCCGCGACCTCTGCCTCGGCCTCGAAGCCGTCCTGCCTGACGGCCAAATCTGGCACGGGCTGACCCGCCTGCGCAAAAACAACACCGGCTACGATCTGCGCAACCTGCTGATCGGCGCCGAAGGCACCCTCGGCGTGATCACCGCCGCGGCCCTCAAGCTCTACGCGCGCCCCGCCCGCAGCGGCACCGCACTCATGGTGGTCGAGAGCCCCGCCGCCGCATTGGCGCTCCTCTCTCTCGCGCGCGATCACTTGGGCGAAATGATCAGCGCTTTCGAATTGATGCACCGAAGAGGTTTCGATTTCCTGAACGAAACCCTGCCCAACATCCGCCAACCCTTCGCCGAAACCCCGCAATGGTGCGTCCTGATCGACATCGGCACCCCCGGAGAGATCGATACCGACGACGCCCTAGAGGCCCTATTCGCTGCAGCCCTCGACGCCGGCCTCGTCTCCGACGGCCTCATCGCCCAGAACGCCCAACAGGCCCAAGACTTCTGGACCATCCGCGAAACCATCCCCGAGGCCAACCGCCTGATCGGCTCGGTCTCCAGCCACGACATCTCAGTGCCCCTCGGCGCGATCCCCGAGTTCATCACCCGCGCCACCGATGCGCTCTCGGCCCTCGGCGACTTTCGCATCAACTGTTTCGGCCATGTCGGGGACGGCAACCTGCACTACAACGTCTTCCCCGCAAAGGGCAAAAGCCGCGCCGATTACGAAGACAAGCGCGACGCCGTGAAACGCCTGGTGCACGACCTTGTCCACGACCTTGGCGGCTCGTTCAGCGCGGAACATGGCGTGGGCCGCATCAAGGTCGACGACCTCGAACGCTACGGCGACCCCGCCAAACTCACCGCCATGCGCGCCATCAAAACGGCGCTCGACCCTCAAGGCATCATGAACCCCGGCGCCGTCCTAAGGGCTTAAAGCCCGTCGAAAGCGCAGAGCGCATGCACCTCTTTGCCAAGCGCTTCCAACCGCTTGCGCCCGCCCAACTCGGGCAGATCAATGATAAAGGCGCAGGAAACGATCTCGCCGCCCAAACGCTCAATCAGTTTGATCCCGGCCTCCGCCGTGCCGCCGGTGGCCAAAAGATCATCCACAACCAGAACCTTCTCGCCCGGTTTGATCGCATCATCATGCAGCTCGACAATGGCCTCGCCATATTCAAGCTGATATTCCTGACTGATCACCGTGCCGGGCAGCTTGCCCTTCTTGCGGATCGGCACGAAACCCACGCTCAGCTGATGCGCAATCGCCCCGCCAAGAATAAAGCCCCGCGCCTCCAGCCCCACGACCTTATCAATCGCAATCCCCGCATAGGGGTGCAGCATCTGGTCGATCGCCATGCGAAACCCCCGCGGATCGGCAAAAAGCGTTGTCACGTCACGAAACATGATCCCCTCATGGGGGAAATCTACGATCGTGCGAATATAGTCCTGAACCTGTTTCATGCCGCCCTTCCGCGTGTTTGACCGGACCCGTCTTAGCGCAACGCGCCGCCCGGGCGAACCCCCCATCTGCGCCCGCCGCACAACATCCAGGAAGGGGCGCCAACCCCCTCCCTTCATCCTTTCTTAAATACCTTCCGCACTCAGCCAAGCAAAGCCGCCGCCTGCGGTCAAAGCATCCGCCCCGCCACCGCATCCAGCTTGGACAGCAATTCCGGATCCCGCGCATCCGGCTGGGTCAGGATCGCAAATTCCAGGGCCCGGTCACAGCCATGCGGGCAGGGCGCGCGCTCGGCCCCCAGAAGCGCGGGCAGGCGCGAGACCATGGCGCGGCCCTTGTCGGCGTTGCCCATCAGCGTGGCGATGATTTGCGTCACATCCACCTCGCCGTGGTCCGGGTGCCAGCTGTCGTAATCGGTGATCATCGCGACACTGGCATAGCAAAGCTCCGCCTCGCGGGCGAGTTTCGCCTCGGGCATATTGGTCATGCCGATCACATCCGCCCCCCAGCTGTCGCGGTACATCTTGGATTCCGCAAGCGTTGAGAACTGCGGCCCCTCCATCGCCAGATAGGTGCCGCCCCGGTGCACGTTGATGCCCGCGTCTCGTGCTGCGGTCTCGCAGGCGTCCCCTAAGCGCGGACAGGTCGGATGGGCGACCGAGACATGGGCCACGCAGCCGGGGCCGAAGAAGCTCTTTTCGCGCGCCATGGTGCGGTCGATGAATTGGTCGACGATCACGAAGTCGCCCGGGGCCATCTCCTCGCGGAACGACCCGCAGGCCGAGACGCTGATCACATCCGTGCAGCCGAGCCGTTTCAGCGCGTCGATATTCGCGCGGTAGGGGACGGAGGTCGGCGTATGCACATGCCCGCGGCCATGGCGCGGCAGAAAGACCATGGCGACCCCATCCAGCGTGCCAGTCAGCACTTGATCCGAGGGCGCGCCCCATGGGGTCTCCACGGTGACCCAATCGGCATCCTGAAGCCCGTCGATGTCGTAAATGCCGGAGCCGCCGATCACGGCGATTTTCGTATCTGTCATGAGGGGTAAGCCTGTGCCTTGGATGGTTGCGGGTAAGGGTCAAAGAACCTCATAGAATGCCACGGGGATCAAGTGTTTTTGCCGAGAGGCAAGACACGACTGCGCCAGGGGAGGGGGTGAAAGTGTTTCTGCGTTGCAGCAACTTCCGTGGCCCCATTGCCAAGGCGCTTTTCTTTGCGGCGAAATTCCTCTAGGTGCAGCCAAAAGCGCCCCGCATCCGCGGTCAGGACGCTATACCCGTTTTCCGAAAGTCAAAGGACGCCCCCATGCGCGCCACGCTGCACAATTTCGCCAAGAACCTCGATGTGACCGATCTGCGTTGGATGCCGGATGACGGTTTCTCCATCGGGCGGCTGCGGATCGAACTGCTGTCAGGGCTGACCGTGGCGCTGGCGCTGGTGCCCGAGGCGGTGGCCTTTGCCTTCGTCGCCGGGGTGCACCCGCTGGTCGGGCTCTATGCCGCCTTTCTCGTGGGCCTCATCACCGCGCTGATCGGTGGTCGGCCCGGGATGATCTCTGGCGCGACCGGGGCGCTCGCCGTGGTCATGGTGGCGCTGGTGGCGCAGCACGGAGTCGAATACCTCTTTGCCACCGTCGTGTTGATGGGGCTGTTGCAGATTTTCGCGGGCGTCATGCAATGGGGCAAGTTCATCCGGTTGGTGCCGCATCCGGTGATGCTGGGCTTCGTCAATGGCCTCGCCATCGTGATTTTCCTCGCCCAGATGAGTCAGTTCAAAGTGCCCGGCACCATGGTCGACACCGGTCATGGCGTGGGCGGTGGTGAATGGCTTTCGGGCCAGCCGCTCTACCTCATGCTGACGCTGGTGGCGGCGACCATGGCGATCATCTGGATCACCCCGCGCATCACCAAGGTCATCCCCGCGCCGCTTGCGGGCATCGGCGTGATTGCCGCCGTGGTGATCGGTTTCGGCCTCGACGTGCCGCGGGTGGGTGACTTGGCGTCGATCCAAGGTGGCTTGCCGAGCTTGCATATCCCCATGGTCCCGCTGACTTGGGAGACCTTTGAGATCATTCTGCCTTACGCCGTCATCCTCGCGGCCATCGGTCTGATCGAAAGCCTGCTGACCCTGAACCTCGTCGGGGATCTCACCGGCAAGCGCGGCGGCGCGAGCCAAGAATGTATCGCGCAAGGTGTGGCCAATACGGTCACCGGTTTCTTCGGCGGCATGGGCGGCTGTGCGATGATCGGCCAGTCGATGATCAACGTGAAATCCGGCGGGCGCACCCGTGTCGCCGGGATCGCGGCGGCGGTGTTCTTGTTGCTCTTCATCCTCGTCGGCTCCTCGGTGATCGAGCTTATTCCGCTGGCCGCTCTGGTGGGCGTGATGTTCATGGTGGTGATCGGCACCTTCGCGTGGAACTCCCTCACCATCCTGCGCAAAGTGCCGCTGATGGACGCTTTCGTCATCATTCTGGTGACCGTGGTGACCGTGATGGAAGACCTCGCCGTGGCGGTGGTCGTCGGCGTGATCGTCTCGGCGCTGGCCTATGCATGGAACAACGCCCGGCGCATCCACGCGACCACGCGGGAATCGGTGACCGAGAAGGGCGCCAAGGTCTATGAGATTCACGGGCCGCTGTTCTTCGGCTCTTCCGACGGCTTTGCCGAGCTTTTCGATGTGGAGAACGACCCCGAGGTGGTGATCGTCGATTTCGCCGACAGCCGGGTGGTGGATCAATCCGCGCTACAGGCGATCGAGGCGATGGCTGCGAAATACGAGGCCGCGGGCAAACGTCTGCAACTGCGCCACCTCAGCCGGGATTGTCACCGTCTGCTGAACAAGGCGGGGCATTTGATGGTCGATAGCGATGACGACCCCGATTACGAATTGGCGGTTGATTACGATGTGCGTACCGGGGTTCTGGGCGGGCATTGAATGGAAAACCCGGCGCCGAGAGGTGCCGGTTTTTTTGTTTCTGGTCGAGTTTGCCACCGGCCCGGAATCAAGCCGCAGGCGCCGGGCCATCGCCTGCCCGCCCGGACGGGTAGGCGATTAAGAGAGGCTGGGCGCGAGCCTGCGGACCGCACATCATGGTTGAGCCATAAAGTGGCACGCAGCGCCGTTAGATCGCCGACCCGCGGACAGGCGCTGGCCCTCGCATCTCGACTGCGGTCCTCAACCCTCAATCATCAGGCCGCTTCAACTCGAACACATCCCGCACCACCGTGTAATCGCGGTACCCCAAACGCGACAGCGGCTGGAACCGCGTCACGTCGAACCGCCCGTCGACCACGCAATCGTCGCGCATATGCACGCCCACGACCTCACCGAAAACCGCGAAATTCGCCTCGCCCGGCAGTTGCACGATCTGGGTCAGCTTGCACTCGAGGCTCGCGGGCGCATTCGCCACCCGCGCGCAGGAGATCTGTTCGCATTCGGCCTTGTCGATCCCGGCGCGGGCGAATTCATCCTCGCCATGAGGCAGCATGGCGGAACTCACGTTCATCACGTCGCGCGCCGCATATTCCACCACGTTCACGCAAAACACCCCGGTCTCGCGGATGTTGGCGACGGAGTCCTTTGTGCCGTCCACGTCTTCCTTGGCGCTGGTCGAGGCGAACATCACCTGCGGCGGCACATAGGCGACGGCATTGAAAAAGGAATAGGGCGCGAGGTTGTCTCGACCCGCGTCATCACGGGTAGAGATCCAGCCGATTGGGCGGGGGCTGATGATGGCGTTGAACGGGTTATGCGGCAGACCATGGCCGTCTTCGGGACGATAGAACATGTACACTCCTTGAAGGTTTGCACCCATGGCTAGCCTCATGCTACGTCCAGCGCCACCCGCAATTGCTCCTGAAAGCCTCCGGCCTTGCATCAGACGCCCTACAAGATGACCCCGGAGGTGCCCGCCGACCATTGGGAGGTCGAAGCGCTCTATGACACCTGTTTCGCGCCGGGGCGCGAGGCGTTGTCGTCTTACCGTCTGCGCGATGGCGTGCCGCCGGTGGCGGGGCTGAACCATGTGGCGCGCGATAGCGGTGGGATTCTGGCCGGGGCGATCCGCTATTGGCCCGTGCGCATCGGCGCGGCGAAGGCGCTTTTGCTGGGGCCGGTGGCGGTGCACCCCACAAGGCAGGGCGAAGGGCTGGGCGCGGGGCTGATCGAGACCTCGCTTGCGCAGGCGGCCCCGCTGGGCTGGGAACGGGTGATGCTGGTGGGCGATGCGCCCTATTACAACCGCTTCGGCTTTGCCCTGTTGCAAGGGGTCGAGATGCCGCCGCCCACGAACCCCGCGCGCATCTTGGGCCGCGCCTTGACCGAGGGGGCTTGGGCCGGGGTGACGGGCAAGGTTCGCCGCTGGCACGATTGATTTTACCCCGCCCGCGACCCACATTGAGCCTAAGCTCAAAGAGGGACGCCCATGCAGATCGAAAGCAACCTGCCCAGCACCATTGATGTCGATGCCCGGCTAGATGAGATCGCCCGCCGTTACAAACAGGCGGGTGGCGTGGGCATCCATGTGCTCAACCTTATCGGCGGCAGTGCGGATGGGTTGATCGACCGTTTGCCGGGGGCGGTGCGCCGCAACCTCGAAGGGGCGACGATGAAGGCACTTGGCCATGCCATGCAGGCCGCCCATTCCAGCCGCAGCTATGTGAAAGACCAACAGGGCTGGCTGAACCAAGCCGTCTCGACCGCGATGGGCGCCGCAGGCGGGGCCGGGGGGCTGCCGACCGCCTTGGCGGAACTGCCGGTGACCACCACGCTGCTGTTGCGGGTCATCCAAGGGGTGGCGGCGGAACATGGGTTCGATCCATCGGCGGAGAATGTGCAATTCGACTGCGTGCATGTCTTTACCGCCGCCGGGCCGCTGGCGGATGACGATAGCGCCGATCTGGGGTTTCTTACCGTGCGCATGGCGCTCACGGGCCGCGCGATGAATGCGGTGATTGCGCGCGTGGCGCCACGGCTGGCATTGGTGATGGGCCAAAAACTTGCCGCGCAGGCGGTGCCGGTCTTGGGGGCCGTGGCTGGGGCGGCGACGAACTATGCCTATACCAGCTATTACCAAGACATGGCCCATGTGCATTTCGGCCTGCGCCGACTGGCGATAGAGGCCGATATCCCTCAAGACGAACTGGTCACCCGCCTACGAAAGAAAATGGGCAGGACGCCGCCCAAACTGTGATCAGCGCCCGATGCTGCCCGGGGCCACGGTGGTGGCCTTGAGGATGGCATAGCAGCCCATGCCCGCGCGCAAATCAAGGTCGCGGACCGCCCGGGCCGTCACCCGCGCCAAAAGGCGGTCTCCGCCAGCGTCGAGCGCGATGGCCGCACCGGGCCCGTCGCCCGGCTGCACGGCCTCGACCCGGACGGGCAGGATGTTGACCGAAGACAGCCCCTCGGGCCGCGCGCGCGACAGGATCACATCCTGCGCCAAGACCCGCAGCCGCACCCGCGCGCCCACCGGGGCTTGCACGCCGGGAAGCTCCAACTGCCCCGCCCGCACGGCGAGGGTCGAGAGCCCATCTTCGGCATGGGCGATGACGTCGGCCTCCAGCACCGCGCCGGCTTCGCGCACGCCCAGCAGCGGCACGGCGGCAGGGTCGGCCATCACGTCAAACAGGGCGCCTTGGGCCTTCAACCGTCCGCTTTGCAGCAGCACCAAGCGATCGGCGAGGCGGGCGATCTCGTCCACCGCATGGCTGACGTAGAGGATCGGCAGGCCCAACCCCCCGTCGCGCAGCCGTTCGAGATAGGGCAGGATCTCTTGCTTGCGCGGCCCATCGAGGCTGGCCAGCGGTTCGTCCATCAACAGCATACGCGGATGGCACAGCAGCGCCCGGCCAAGGGCGACGCGCTGTTTTTCTCCGCCCGAAAGCGTTGCCGGCGCTCGGTCGAGCAGGGGCGATAGCCCCAGCAGCGCCACGACATCCGCAAAACCCGCGCCTTGGCTGCCGCGGGGCGCATAGCGCGCGCCGAAGGTCAGGTTGCCGCGCACGTCCAAATGGGGAAAAAGCCGCGCGTCTTGAAAGACATAGCCCAGCCTGCGGCGATGTGGCGGCACCCAGATGCCGCGCTGTGTATCCAAAAGCACCTCACCGTCCAGCACCACGCGCCCGACATCGGGGCGCAGCAATCCGGCGAGTGCATTGATCACCGTCGTCTTGCCCGCGCCGGAGCGGCCAAAGAGCGCGGTAATCCCGCCTTGGGTGGTGAAAGACAGGTCCAGATCGAAGCCGTCGAACCCATGCCGCAGCGTGACCTCAAGCATCAGCGCGCCCCCGAAATGCGTTTCGCGACCCGCCGTGCCAAGGCTTCGGAGAGCAGCACGGCGGCCAGCGCTACCAACCCGGTCAGCGCGGCCATGGCCAGCGCACGGTTTTCACCGCCCGGCACCTGCAAGGCCGTCCAGATCGCGCTTGGCAGGGTCTGGGTCTGGCCGGGGATATTGGCGACAAAGGTGATCGTGGCGCCGAATTCGCCCATCGCCTTGGCAAAGCCCATCACCGCCCCGGCGAGGATGCCAGGAAAGATCAGCGGCAGGGTGACGCGGCAAAATACGCTCAGGCGCGGCGCGCCGAGGGTGGCGGCGGCCTCCTCGATCCGCGGGTCTACCGCTTCGATCGCCAATCGCATGGCGCGGACCATCAGCGGGAACCCCATGATAAGCGCCGCCAGCACCGCGCCCGTCCAGTGAAAGGCAAGACCGATGCCCAGGCTCTCCAACAGGCGGCCCAAAGGGGCATTGCGGCCAAAGCCGAGCAGCAGCAGATAGCCCGTCACCACGGGCGGCAGCACCAGCGGTAGATGGACCAGCGCGCTCAGCACGCCTTTGCCGCGAAACTCTTTCCGGGCGAGAATCCACGCGACCCAGAGCGCCAGCGGCAGCGAACAAAGCATCGCCACGCTCGCCACCCGCAGCGACAGCAAGAGCGCGGCCCAAGCGGCGGCGTCAAGATCCATGATCGGCCCGAAGGAACCCGTGGTCAACAAGGATCGCCTGAGCCGCGTCGGTGGTCAGAAAATCGACCAGTGCCTTGCCCTTGGCCGTCAGCGCCGCGGCAGGATAGGTAATCGGGGCATGGGCCTCGGCAGGGACCTCGTAGATGGTCTGCACCTCCGGCTCGGCCTGCGCATCGCTGGCATAGACCACGCCAAGTGGCGCATCGCCCCGCGCGACCAGCGCCAGTGCGGCGCGGACATTGTCGGTCTCGGCCAATTGGGTTTGCAGCTGCTGCCAAAGCCCTGCATGGGTGAGCCATGCAAGGGCATAGCTGCCTGCGGGAACGGCATCGCGTTGCCCCATGGCGAGCCGCCCCTCGGGGCCAAGCCGGGCGGGCAGCTCGGCGGGATCGGCAAGTGGGGCGCTGTCGGCGGGGGCAATCAGCACGAGCTGGTTGCGGGCGATGATCTGCGCATTCCCGGCCCCCTCAACGCCTTTGTCCGCGAGCCATGTCATCCAGTCGCTATTGGCAAGCAAGACCACATCGGCGGGCGCCCCGGAGGCGACCTGCCGCGCCATCGTGCCCGACCCGCCGTAAGACAGCACCACCGGCGCGGGGAAATCCGCCGTGACCTCCTCCAACGCGCCACGCAGGCTGGCGGCGGCAAAGACCGTCACGGGTGCTTCGGCCCGAAGGGGCAGGGCAAGGCTGCAAAGCACTGTCAGAAGAGCGGAAAATCTTATCATTTTGGTAGTATCTTTGATGCGATGAAAGGGGGCAAGGGGATATGGCCAGACGGGGATCGCCGCGCTAGGGTCAAGGGGAAACAACCTGCCAAGGGGCGCAGCTGCAACGGATGGTGAAACAGGCTCCGATATCCTTGAACGGCGGACAGAAGGATGAGCTGCGCATTCAATTCGCGGCGCTTTGCTGGCGTCGTAAACGGGGCAAGTTGCAGATCCTGCTGATCACTTCGCGCGGGAGCAAACGTTGGATCATTCCCAAGGGCTGGCCGATGGAGGGTAAGACCCCCGCCGCCTCGGCCTTGGTCGAGGCTTGGGAGGAAGGCGGCGTCGTGGGGCAGGCGCGGGGGCAATGTCTGGGCGTCTACAGCTATGCCAAAACCGGCGCGGATGGGACCTTGCCCTGTCTGGCGATGCTCTACCCGGTAAAGGTCAAGGCGCTGGCCAAACACTTCCCCGAGAAGGGACAGCGCAAGCGGATGTGGTGTTCGCGCCGCAAGGCCGCCCGGCTGGTGGAGGCCCCCGATCTGGCGCGGCTGATCCGTGATTTCGATCCGCGCAGCGGTGGTTTGGCGGGCTGACCGCGCCGCGTTGCGATCCGCGCCGCGCCCGCGCTTGTCTTGACCTCTTTCGCGCCGCAGCCCATTTAAAGCAGAGAGTTTGAGGACCGGGCGAATGATCCGTTATGCACTGAAATGCGAGGCCGGGCATGGTTTCGAAAGTTGGTTCCAATCCGCGGCAGCCTTTGACAGCCTTGCCCGTGCAGGCCATCTGAGCTGTGCGGTCTGCGGATCGACGGAGGTGAGTAAATCGCTGATGGCCCCGCGGGTCACCTCGGGCGGCAGCGCCCCGGCTGTACCGGACGCAGCAGAAAAACCGCAACCTGCCGAGACACCCGCCCCGGCCCTGTCCAATCCGGCAAGTGATGTGGAAAAGGCCCTGACCGCCCTGCGCAAAAAGGTCGAATCCACCTCCGATTACGTCGGCAAGAATTTCGTGCGCGAGGCGCGGGACATGCACGCAGGGCGCAGCCCCGAGCGCCCGATCTATGGCGAAGCGCGGCTGGATCAAGCGCGGGAATTGGTGGCAGAGGGTGTGCCCCTGATGCCGCTTCCGTTCAAACCCAAACGCCAACTTTCCTAAAGGCCCATTTTCATAAAGGATCGCCCATGACCATCGTTATCACAGGCGCCAGCCGCGGCATTGGCGCGGCGCTGGCCCGCCAGTATGAAGACGCGGGCGAAGAGGTGATCGGCACCGCACGCGGCGCAGGCGCGCAGGCCGTGCTGGAGGTGACCGACCCGGCAAGCCACGCGTCCTTCGCCGCAAGCCTGCAAGACCGCCCGCTGGACCTGCTGATCTGCAATGCGGGTGTGTATCTCGACAAGGGCGATGACTTGGATACCGGCTTTGGCCCCGACCTCTGGGCGCAGAGCTTTGCGACCAATGTGACCGGGGTTTTCCTCACCGTGCAATCCCTGCTGCCCAACCTGCGTGCGGCGCAGGGGGCGAAAATCGCGATCATCGCCTCGCAGATGGGGTCGCAAACGCGGGCGCCGGGGGGCAGCTATATCTACCGCGCTTCCAAAGCGGCGGCGATCAATCTGGGGCGCAATCTGGCGGTGGACCTGAAGTCAGAGGGCATCGCGGTGGGCATTTACCACCCCGGCTGGGTGCGCACCGATATGGGCGGCGATCAGGGCGAGATCAGCGTTGAGGATTCGGCGCAGGGGCTCGCTGGGCGGATCGCCGCGCTGGACATCGCCCAGACGGGTTGTTTCGAAACATGGGATGGCCGCGCGCATCCGTTCTAAGCGGCGCTACATAACGTCATGTTAAATAGGCTTGCCCTTGCCGTGCCGTGGGCTTAGACCGCGCTGGACTGTTGCGCGGGGGACAATATGCCTGTTCTGGTTATGAAATTCGGTGGGACTTCGGTTGCCACTTTGGACCGTATCCGCCGCGCGGCAAAGCGCGTCGGCGTCGAGGTGGCCAAGGGCTATGACGTGATCGTCATCGTATCCGCCATGTCGGGTGAGACGAACAAGCTGGTGGGCTTCGTCAATGAGACTTCGCCACTCTATGATGCGCGCGAATATGACGCCATCGTGTCGAGCGGGGAGAATGTCACCGCCGGCCTCATGGCGCTTACTTTGCAGGAAATGGACGTGCCCGCGCGGTCTTGGCAGGGCTGGCAGGTGCCGGTGCGCACCACCGATGCCCATTCCGCCGCGCGGATCGAAGAGATCCCCACCGACAACATCAATGCCAAGTTCGGCGAAGGCATGAAGGTGGCCGTGGTCGCAGGTTTTCAGGGCATCAGCCCGCAGGGCCGGATCACCACGCTGGGCCGGGGCGGGTCTGATACGACCGCCGTCGCCTTTGCCGCCGCCTTTGGCGCGGAGCGTTGCGATATCTATACCGACGTCGATGGTGTCTACACCACCGACCCGCGGGTCGAATCCAAGGCCCGCAAACTTGACAAGATTTCCTTTGAAGAGATGCTGGAACTGGCCTCTCTCGGGGCGAAGGTTTTGCAGACCCGTTCGGTCGAACTGGCGATGCGCTACAAGGTTAAACTGCGGGTGCTGAGCAGTTTCGAAGAACAATCTGACGACGCCGGGACGCTCGTCTGCGATGAGGAGGAAATCATGGAAAGCAATGTGGTGGCCGGGGTCGCGTTTTCCCGTGATGAGGCAAAGATGACCTTGGTGTCCGTGGCGGACCGCCCCGGCATCGCGGCGACGATCTTTACCGCGCTCAGCGAGGGCGGCGTGAACGTTGATATGATCGTTCAGAACATCTCGGAAGAGGGGCGCACCGATATGACGTGGTCCTGCCCCGTCGACCAGGTGATCCGCGCAGAAAAGGCGATGGAAAAGGCCCATGAAGAGGGGATCATCAACTATCAGGAGTTGATCGCCGACAAGGCTGTGGCCAAGGTTTCCGTGGTGGGGATCGGCATGCGCAGCCACACCGGCGTGGCCGCCAAGATGTTTAAGGTGCTCTCGGACGAGGGGATCAACATCAAAGTGATCACCACCTCCGAGATCAAGATCAGCGTGTTGATTGACCGCAAGTATATGGAATTGGCCGTGCAAGCCCTGCACGACGCTTTCGGGCTTGATAAAGCGGCCTAAACACTTCCGATGACACGGGTTTTACGCAAGGTGACCCCTTGCGTAAATCTGCAGCATCCCGCCGATATGCTGGTCGAGGATGTAGGGTATGGCGCGAATAGCATTTCTATCCTTGCGCGAGTGCGCTAAACCCTGCTCCAGAGGGACAGGGACCGGAGCATATGGCCGAACGGGTTGAGACAGAAAGCCGCAAGCTGCTGGGGCGGCTGCGTGATGCGATGGCCAGCGATGTGGCGGGCCAAGCGCGGCTGGACAAGATCACCCAGTTGATCGCCAATTCCATGGGCTGCGAAGTCTGCTCGATCTATCTGTTCCGCGACGAAGACACGCTTGAGCTTTGTGCCACCGAAGGTCTGAACGAAGCGGCGGTGCATGAAACGCGCATGAAACTGGGCGAAGGTCTGGTCGGTCGGGTCGCCAAGAGGCGCACGGTCATCAACACGCCCGATGCGCCCCAAGCCGCCGGTTTCCGCTTCATGCCCGAGACGGGGGAGGAGATTTATTCCTCCTTCCTTGGGGTGCCGGTGCAACGTCTGGGTGAGACGCTGGGCGTGCTGGTGGTGCAGTCCAAGGTCGCGCGGGAGTTCTCCGCCGATGAGGTCTATGCGCTTGAGGTCGTCGCGATGGTGCTGGCCGAAATGGCCGAGCTTGGCGCCTTTGTCGGCGAGGGGGCTGCGATGTCGGCCCGGCATAGCCAGCCGGTGCTGCTGCGCGGTACCGTAGGGCAGGAGGGCGTGGCCGAGGGGCACGTCTGGCTGCATGAGCCGCGGGTGGTGGTCTCAAACCCCATTGCCGATGACCCTGAACGCGAGACGGAGCGGCTGACCGAAGCGGTTGAGCAATTGCGGCTCAGCGTTGACCAATTGTTAAGCCTTACCGCCGACAAAGAGCAGCAGAAGGTGCTCGAAGCCTACCGCATGTTCGCCAATTCCAAAGGCTGGATGCGGCGCATGGTGGAGGATATTCAAAGCGGGCTGAGTGCTGAGGCCGCGGTCGAGAAAGAGCAATCTATGGCCCGCGCCCGTCTGGGGCAGGTCAATGATGCCTACCTGCGCGAGCGGTTGTCGGATCTGGATGATCTGTCGAACCGCTTGCTGCGCAATCTGACGGGGCAGGGCAGCGATACCGGGGCCGAGATGCCGGTCGATCCGATCCTTGTGGCGCGCAACATCGGCCCGGCGGAACTGCTGGATTACGGGCGGTCGTTGCGCGGCATTGTGTTAGAGGGCGGCTCGGTCGGCTCGCATGCCGCTGTCGTCGCGCGGGCACTGGCGATTCCGCTGATCGTCCATGCCAGCCGCGTGACCAATGATGCGCTGAACGGCGATCACATCATGGTCGACGGTGAGCAGGGCGTGGTGCATCTTCGCCCGGACGATACCGTGGCCACGGCCTTTCGTGACAAGATCGCGATGCAGGCGGCGGCGCAGGAACGCTATGCCTCGATCCGCGACAAACCGGCTGAGACGAAATGCGGGCGGATCATCAGCCTACAGATGAACGCCGGGCTGATGGCCGATCTGCCCTCGCTCGAAGGGTCTGGCGCCGAAGGGGTCGGGCTCTTCCGCACCGAATTGCAGTTTCTGGTGCGCAACCAGATGCCCCGCCGGACCGAGCTTGCCGCGCTTTATGCCCGCGTGCTCGATGCCGCCCATGGCCGCCGCGTGGTCTTTCGCACGCTCGACATCGGGTCGGACAAGGTGCTGCCCTATATGAAGCCCCATGATGAGCCGAACCCGGCTTTGGGCTGGCGCGCGATCCGGGTGGGGCTGGACAAGCCCGGTGTCATGAGGATGCAGTTGCAGGCCCTGATCCGCGCCGCCGCGGGCCGCCCGCTGGCGGTAATGTTTCCCTTTATCGCCCAGTTCGAAGAATTCCGCGCCGCGCGCGCCGAGGTCGACAAGGCGATGGAGCGTGAGCGTATTCTAGGCCATGTCCTGCCCGAAAAGCTAGAGGTTGGCGCTATGCTAGAGACGCCCAGTCTCGCCTTCGCGCCGAAGAAATTCTTTGAAGAGGTCGAGTTCCTGTCGATCGGGGGCAATGACCTAAAGCAGTTCTTTTTCGCCGCCGACCGTGAGAATGAGCGGGTGCGGCGGCGTTATGACACGCTAAACGTCTCTTTCCTGACCTTCCTTGAGGGCATCGTAGAACGTTGCGCCGAAACAGATACTGCGCTGTCTTTCTGCGGGGAGGATGCGGGCCGCCCGGTCGAGGCGCTGTGTTTCGCGGCCATCGGGCTCAAGACCCTGTCGATGCGCCCGGCGTCGATCGGGCCGGTCAAAAGCCTGCTGCGGCGCTGCAATCTCGATGACGTGCGCGCGGTCATCCATGCCGCACGAGAGCAGGGCGAGATGTCGGTCAGGGGCGCGGTGATGGACTACGTCCGCCAGCAACACCAGCACTAAGCGCTGCGGCTATCTGCCGTGATAATCCCGAAACCAAGCGACGAAACGCGCGATGCCTTCGTGAATGTCGGTCTGTGGGCGGTAGCCGGTGAGCCTATGTAGCAGGGTCGCATCGGCCCATGTGGCGGGGGCATCACCCATCTGCATCCCCATGTAATTGCGGACCGCCCGCTTGCCGAGAGCGGCTTCGATCGCCTCGACGAAATCCAGCAGGCGCACCTTTTCGGAATTGCCGATATTCACCACACGGTAGGGGGCCGCGGGGGAGAGCGAATCCCAGTCCGGCGGCGGTGGCGCCGTGCCCGGTTGCGGCGGAACGCAATCCATCAGCAGCCGAATGGCGCGCACCAGATCGTCGACACAGGTGAAATCGCGGTACATCTCGCCGTGGTTGTAGATGTCGATCGGACGGCCATCGAGGATCGCGTCGACGAATTTGCTCAGCGCAAGGTCGGGCCGACCCCAAGGCCCGTAGACGGTGAAAAACCGAAACATCGTCGTCGGCAGATTCCACAGATGGGCATAGGCATGGGCCATCCCCTCATTCGCCTTTTTCGTGGCGGCGTAGATCGACAGGGGCCGGTCGGTGGCCCCGGCCTCGGCGAAAGGCATATCGGTATTGGCGCCGTAGATTGACGAGGAGGAGGCCATGAGCAGGTGTTTCACCTCCAACCGCCGAGCAGCCTCCATCACGTTGAAGGTGCCAGTGATATTCGCCTCCAGAAAGGCGCGGGGGTGGTCGATGCTGTGACGCACACCCGCTTGTGCGGCAAGGTGCACGATCATGTCGGGGGCAAAGTCATCGACCAGCGCGTCAAAGGTCTCGCGGTCTTCCAGCAGGGCTTCTTTGGTGGTGAAATGCTCATGCTGCAGCAGCATCGCGTGGCGGCGTTGTTTCAGGGCGACATCGTAGTAATCGGTCATCCCATCATAGCCCTGCACCCGCGCGCCTTCGGCCAGCAACAGCCGGGCAAGGTGAAAGCCGATGAAACCGCCCGTGCCGGTGACAAGTATCCTTTGCGTGCTGTCCATTCTGGCATCCTCGCTTTGCGCGGCTTGAGTTGCCTTTCCCATCGTCCTGGTGAAGGTTGGGCCGTGAATGCTAAAAATTTGGTTAAATTTGGGCCGGAAACTGCAAAGCACTGTCAGGCGGGCCAAAATCGAGTCGCGGCACGACGAAACGCTTCGCGGGCAGGGCGCGCGAAGGACCATCACAGGGAAAGCGGCTCATGCCCAAGAACGTTCTTTTCATCATGTGTGACCAGCTTCGCTGGGATTACCTTTCCTGCACCGGCCATCCGCATCTGCACACGCCGCATATCGATGCGTTGGCCGCGCGCGGGGTGCTTTTTGACCGCGCCTATGTGCAGTCTCCGATCTGCGGCCCCTCGCGCATGTCGTTCTACACGGGCCGCTATGTCAGTTCGCATGGGTCGACTTGGAATGGCATCCCCCTGAAGGTGGGGGAGATGACACTGGGCGACCATCTGCGCCCCTTGGGCGTGCGCACAGCGCTTTGCGGCAAGACCCATATGGCCGCCGATATCGAAGGGCTGCGCCGCCTTGGCCTGTCGCCCGACAGCGAGATTGGCGTGCTGATCTCGGAATGCGGGTTCGAGCCCTATGAGCGGGACGACGGGTTGCACCCCGACGGCGGACCCTACGCCCGCAACCCCGCCTATGACGCGCATATGAAGGACCGCGGGTGGCAGGATGAGAACCCTTGGCATTCCGTCGCCAACAGCGCCGAGGACGCAGAGGGCAATATCCTGAGCGGCTGGTTTTTGGACCATGCCGACAAACCGGCCCGCGCGGCGGATGAGGAGAGCGAGACGCCCTATATCACGGGCCGCGCCATGGATTTCATCCGCGATGCCGGCGATCAGCCGTGGTGTCTGCACCTGAGCTATATCAAACCGCATTGGCCCTATATCGTCCCCGCACCCTACCATGATCTCTATGGGCCCGAGAGCCATCTGGACCCGGTGCGCAGCGCGGCGGAGAAGCGCGACCCGCATCCCGTCTATGGCGCATTCATGCAGGAGCGCGTCTCGCAAGCCTTTTCCGATGACGCGACCCGAGGCCGGGTTCTGACTGCCTATATGGGGCTGATCAAACAGCTTGACGACCAGATCGGTCGGCTGATGGCGTTCCTGACCGAAGAGGGGGTCGCGGATGATACGATGATCGTCTTCACCTCGGATCACGGCGATTACCTTGGCGACCACTGGATGGGCGAGAAAGAGCTCTTTCACGACCCCTCCGCGCGCATCCCGATGATCGTCGTTGATCCCCGCCCCGAGGCCGATGCGACCCGCGGCGCAAAATCCTCGGCACTGGTCGAGGCGATCGACGTGGTGCCCACCATCCTTGATTATTTCGGCGGCACCGCCGTGCCGCATATCATCGAAGGCCGATCCCTCTTGCCGCTGTTACATGGCAAGGCCGAGCGGTTGCGCGATTTCGTGGTCTCGGAATACGACTACGCGCAGCGCGACGTGCGCAAACGCTTGGGGGTCGAGGTGAAGGACGCCAAGCTGACGATGCTCTTCGACGGGCGGTGGAAATACGTTTTTGCCGAAGGGTTCGGCCCGATGCTGTTCGACCTTGAGAGCGACCCCGACGAGTTGGACGATCTGGGGGGCGACCCCGCTCATGCGCCTGAGCGCGCCCGGCTGAAGCAACTGTTGTTCCGCTGGACGCGCCGCACCGCTCAGCGCACCACCATCTCCGACGCCAAGATCGGAGCGAGCGATGCCACGATGGGCGAGGCGACGGCGGGTATTCTGATCGGCTACCGGAATGAGGATGAGTTGCGCGAGGTTTTGGCGGCGGCGGGGAAAAGTGGTGGGGGTTGAGGATTGGTCCTTCGGACTGACCTCCGCGCAGGGCGGGATTTCATCGCAACGTGAGCTTTTCGGGGTGTTCAAAGATCTATTGTAACGCGTCTACGGTGCGTTTGCGCGCGGGCGCCTCGTTGGCCGCGCGGACCTGCGCGACCCGAAGCGCCCCCCGTCCTCAAGGCCGCAGCACGCTTGATGCATGCAAATGGATGGGGGGTATGAAATCGTGAAAGCACTGAGCCGTATTTCCACGAAATCCACCCCCATCGAAGTTCTGCGCAACGACATCCTGCAAATCTGCGGCGCTTTCGAGGTGGAGCCAGCGCGCCGGGAGGGGCTGTCGCACGGTCGGGCGCGCAAGCGGGAGATGGGGGGATTCGACGCGGCGCTGGTCTCGCTCGATGCGCAGGAAGCGATCCGTACGCAGGCCTGCATTCGGCGCGATCCGGGCGAATATTTCTTTATGCTGGTGCAGGATGTCGGCGAATGCGTGGTGCAACAAAGCGGCGCATCCGCTTTGTTGCGGCCCGGCGACATGTTCATCGTGGACGCGACCCGTCCCTCGAAATTCGTATATGAGGGGCAGTTGGCGCATCAGATTTCCGTGCACCTCCCCAGAGACGAGATGATCGGGAGGTTCGGCGGCGTTTGTGATGGCGGGGTCGCGATTGACCGCAATGATCCGCTGTGGCTTGCGCTGCGCGCCGGGCTCTACAAGATGATGCATGCTCCGCCCGACGCGGGCACGCAGTTAAGCGAAGCCTTTTATGGTCTGATGGGTGCCTATTTCCACGAGCGGCGCAGCCAGACCTTGGATGCCTGTGGGCAGATCATCGAACGAGCCCTACAACTCATGACCCGCCACTACCGCGACCCTCAGTTCGGGCCGAGCGCTTTGGCGCTGCATTTGGGCGTATCAGCTTTCCAGCGACACAAGCTGCAGTAAAGGAGTATCGAGGGGGTTCAGGTAGCTATATATAGAACGAGCTTCGCCGCCGGTTCTCGCGAACCGCGGCTCTCAGGAATGCCGCAAACGAAAACTGTTTTGTCACTAGGTCGCTAAAGTTATCATAAACGTGTCTATCGATGTCAGCCCACTTTTCATTAACATCAATATAGTGGACCCCTGCCACAAACGGAGTTGCAAGTTTTTCTGATACGACTGGTTTCCGAGAAAGATAGGCAGTTAGCAGCCTTGGCACTTCGGTATACACCCCTTCCGAATAGTGTAAGTTTAGCACACCTTTCGATTTGGCTAGCTCGTCCGCAAGCCGGTCGCCGTACGTGCCGTCCTGCACGATCGCAATCTTCCCATCGCCAAGTTTGTTTAGGAACTGACGCCGCCTTTCGTTCAGATTACCGAAGAAGATATGCTTCCCTCTTGACCCGCTGGATATACTTCTCTTCTCCGTGGGAAAGACGAAGGGTCCAAAATGTAATTTTTTTAATTCGCTTTGAGATAACCCTAAATCTTCATACCATTTCTTATTGTTTTCGCTTAGATCTAATAAAGTATCTACAAATCTAAGGTTTTGCAAAAGGGTATCGGTAGCATTTTTAGATGTCGGAGAACCCCATAACGGCCTTTGATTCGCATCAAAAAACTGTTCCGTCTGAATGGCTACAACAAAATTTGATTTGCGCGCTAGAACGCGAATAAGTGAATGACTGAATGAATGGTGGCACCCCACTATAACGATGGTGTTTGGTAGGTTCTGTAAATCGCTATCCGATAAGCCCTCCAAGATATCCAAGCCCAATTGATGAAGGACCTTATTCCGAGATAGCATGCGGATCGGGCCTTTTCTGCAATAGAAAGGTAGTCTCAATAGCCCCATAAAACTTTGCCTTTGTCGTTTCTATCTCGTAAGGGGTGAATAGCTTGCTCGTTATGCCAGAAGAGGTGGGAAAGGATAGGGCCTGTCTTGCCATCTCTAGTTCGACAGCCCAAGTTAGCCTCAATAATGTCTATGTGCCTTTTGAGGCAGTTTGCACGCGCACACCGAACTAGTGAGTGAGTTTTGGCTCCCCCGGCGAGGGGAAGGCCTATTCGTTTCGATTGTTCATGTCCACCGTCAGAATGACTTCGTCAAGGCTTCATATAAGATGCCTGACCACTTCTATCACCGCTTGTTGAGCTTCAGTAATTGATATCTTCTGTATTCGCGTGATTATATCTATAAGCACGACGAAAGTTTGTCATCGCCCCCTTTTTCCTGGGCTTACCTCGGTTCCTCAAGGGTTTATGGGGCAATCCCCAAATTTCTAATGGAAATTTATACGCAACTAGCGTGCGCAAAAAAGGCTAAGTGCTAGAAGAGAAATGGAGGCGAGTACCGGAATCGAACCGGTGTACACGGATTTGCAATCCGCTGCGTAACCACTCCGCCAACTCGCCGACCGGTGGTTGGCGCACTGCTAACGGATCACGAAGGAGGCCGCAAGTCCCATATGCGCGCGAAAATGCGGTCAGGGCGTTGCCGCTGGCCCGGCAATGTGGCACATCACTCTTCAGACACCCTGAACGAATGAGTTTAGCTGATGAGTGATTTCGCCGCCCGCCGCGTAACCATGGTAGATACGCAGGTTCGTCCTTCGGATGTGACCAAGTTTCCAATCATCGACGCGATGCTGACCGTGCAGCGCGAAGACTTCGTGCCGGCGGCACAGCGCGAGGCTGCCTATCTGGGTGAAAACCTCGATCTGGGGCAGGACCGGGTGCTGCTCGACCCGCGGACATTGGCCAAGATGCTCGATCACCTCGACATCACCAATGAGGAACTCGTGCTCGATATCGGCTGCGCCATGGGCTATTCCAGTGCCGTGATCGCGCATATGGCTGAGGCCGTCGTCGCCGTTGAGGAAGACGAAGCCATGGCCGCCGAGGCGCAAGAGGCGCTGGCGCAGGCGGGCGCGGACAATGTGATCGTCCATGTCGCCCCGCTGACCGAAGGCGCGCCGCAGCATGGGCCCTATGATGTAGTCATCGTCCAGGGTGCGGTAGGTGAGCTGCCCGAAGCGCTGGTGGAACAGGTGAAAGAGGGCGGGCGGATCGCTTGTCTCTTTATGGATCGGGGTCTGGGCGAGGTGCGCGTGGGCTATAAACGCGGCGGTCAGGTGTCTTGGCGGCCCGAATTCAACGCCGGTGCGCCGGTGCTGCGTGGCTTTGAACGTCAGGCAGAATTCCAGCTGTAAGCGACAGGATGGCGCGCCGATCATACCGCGCGCCACTTCGCCTTCAGGGGAGGGGCACCCGCCCCGATCGGCCTACGGGCCGGTCCAAAGGTCTAAAAAAGCCATTCAGGGGCATTGAGCCATGAGCGCGAACAGTTTTACGAAATCCCTCAAACGTTTTGCCATCGCCGTGCCGGTGAGCCTTGTCCTCGCCAGTGGCGCTGCCCTGCCGCGTGTGGCTGCCGCCGAGACATTGGCCGATGCGCTGGTGGGGGCCTATGAGCATTCCGGTCTGCTGGAGCAGAACCGCGCGCTTTTGCGTGCCGCCGATGAGGATGTGGCCGCGGCGAAATCGGCGCTGAAACCCGTGCTGCGGTGGGCCGCCGCGCTGACGCAGAGCTTTGGCACCACGCGCAGTTCCTCTCTTCTGCCGGCGCAGTCGACGGAAAGCCTAAAAGCGTCGATTAGCCTGATTGGCGAGCTTTTGCTCTATGATTTCGGGGCAAGCGCCTATCGGGTGGAGGCGGCAAAAGAGACCGTGCTGGCCACCCGTCAGGCCTTGGTCAACCTAGAACAACAAGTCCTGCTGCGCGCGGTTGCGGCCTATATGGGCGTGATCGAAGCCTCGGAAACGGTCGAGCTGCGCAACAATAACCTGCGGCTGCTGACGCAGGAATTGCGCGCCGCGCGGGATCGTTTCGACGTGGGCGAAGTTACCCGTACCGATGTGGCCTTGGCCGAAGCGCAGCTTGCCAATGCCCGCAGCGGGCTGGCGGGCGCCGAAGGCGTGCTGCTGCGCGCGGTCGAGGAATATCGCAATGCCGTGGGCCATGCCCCGGGCAACCTTAGCCAACCGCCGAGCCTGCCGAATGTCGGCGGCAACCTCGCCTCGGCCAAGGCTTTGGCTGTGCGCACTCACCCGTCGATCATCGCCGCACAGCATCAGGTGGCGGCAGCCGATCTCAGCGTCGAAGCCAATGAGGCCGCCATGGCCCCGCGGATTACGCTGAACGGGCAATATGGTCTGAACGAGACTTTCGACAGCGAAGCCTATACCCGCAGCGGCAGCGTTGGGGTCGAGGTCGGTCAGACCATCTATCAGGGCGGGGCGCTGTCCTCGGCCGTGCGCAGCGCGATGGCGCAGCGAGACGCGCAGCGCGCGAATTTGCATGTGGTGCGCCAAGATGTCGAGCAGGAAGTGGGCAACGCCTATGCCGCGCTGGCCTCGGCGCGGGCGCAGTTGGAAGCCTCCGACCGGCAGATTAGGGCTGCGCGTATCGCCTTCCGCGGCGTCCGCGAGGAAGCCACCCTCGGCGCGCGCACCACCTTGGACGTGCTGGATGCAGAGCAATCGCTGCTGGATGCGGAATCGACCCGCGTGTCGGCCCGCGCCAACCTCTATGTGGCGGCCTATTCCGTGCTGGCGGCCACGGGCCGTCTGACCGCGCAGGACCTGAAGCTGCCGGTGCAGATCTATGACGCGGGGGCCTATTACAACCTTGTTAAGGACGCCCCTGCTAAACACTCGAAAGAGGGCCAAGCGCTGGATCGGGTGCTGCGCGCGCTGCAAAAAGACTGACGGTTTGCACGGTCGTTTGGCATTTTGCGCCGCCCCATTGTGAGAATCCTTCCACGCGGTTAAGCTATCCGCGAGGCAAGAGTGGTAGAGAAATATGTCCGAACCCGTCACAAACGCGGAGGTGGAAGACGTCCTGTCGTCGATTCGCCGATTGGTGTCCGAAGACAAGCGTCCCCTGCAAACGTCCAACCCTACGCCGGTTTCCAAGCCGGAGGCTGGCGATTCTGCAAATGACACCGGGGCCGCGTTCAAAAGCATGCGGGGCGCATTGGACGAGCCGACATCGGATAGCGTGACCTCTGAGGATTTCACCTCGCATCTGTCGCTGCGCACAGCCTCGGGCGGCACGCCGCGTCCCGCTTCTGACGAGGGCGTCGGTGAAGCATCCAAAGCCGCGCCGCAGCCGCTGAGCTTGACCCAAGCCATGCAGACCGAAGCGGAAGACAGTGTCGATGAGGCAGAGCGTCCATTCGTCTCGGCCCGTCACCCCGCGACCCCGCCTGCCGACAAGGCTCCCGCGGCGTCGAGCGACCGGTTGGTGCTGACCCCCGCACTCAGAGTCGCCACGTCGGATGGCGAGGATCGCCCAAAGGCCGCTGCCGTTGATCCGGCCAAGGTCTCGCCCTTGGACTATGACATGCTGCATGACGATCCGAGCGATCTGCATGCCGAGGACTATCGCACCCCCGCCGCGGAGACCGCGGATGAGGCCCGGGCCCGCGCCGTCTCCGACGCCGTGGCCAAGGCGACCGGGGCCAGCCGTAGCGACAAGCTGGCGGCGCTTGAGACGGCCATCGGCAAGATCTCTGACGATTGGGATCCGGACGCGCCCGGCGATAATGACTATTCCGGCACCGAACCTCCGGCGATGGAGTGGAAAGACGATGCGGAGCTTGACGCGCCTGAGGCCCCGATTGCCGATACGGCGACGGTAGAGGCTGAGACGCCAGCGCCAAACCGCCCGCAGCCCACGACACCGCAGCACGAAGAGCAGGTGCGCCGTTTCGCCGACAGCGGCCCGCGTGTGGCCGATCCCGCCGCCACCGCGCCGGAATTCGACTATGCCGCCCCCGCGCAGGAGGCGGGCAGCGCGGGTGAGGATCAGTTCCTCGACGAGGAAGCACTGCGCGACATGGTGACTGAGATCGTCCGCGCCGAGCTTCAGGGTGCCTTGGGCGAGCGGATCACCCGCAATGTGCGCAAATTGGTCCGCCGCGAAATTCACCGCGCGCTGACGGCGCAAGACCTCGAATAAGCGAAGCGGCGGCACCCGCCGCCATGCACGCCCCGCCAAGGTGACGCTGCGCGAGCCGCTTCGCGCGGTCTTGCGCGATAGGCGCTGCCCGCTACATTGGGGGCACCAGCGCGGAAGGATCACCGATGGAATTGACGGTTAACGGCACGGTCCACGAGGTGGACGTGGAAGACGACATGCCGCTGCTCTGGGTTTTGCGCGACGAGTTGGGGATCACCGGGCCGAAATACGGCTGCGGCATCGCGCAATGCGGTGCCTGCACGGTGCATGTCGATGGGCTGGCCGTGCGGTCTTGCCAATTGCGAGCGGCGGATGTGAACGGCGATGTCACCACCATCGAAGGCTTGGGCACGCCCGAGGCGCTGCATGTGGTGCAGGCGGCATGGGTGGAGCATCAGGTCGCGCAATGCGGTTACTGCCAATCGGGGCAGATCATGCAGGCGGCCTCTTTTCTGGAGCTGAACCCCGAGCCGACCGACGATCAGATCGACGCCGCGATGAGCGGGAACCTCTGCCGCTGCGGCACCTATCCGCGCATTCGCGCCGCTGTTCACAGCGCCGCCGCGCGGCTGCGGGGGGCCTGACATGTCGCGCCTGCGCACCATCACCCGCCGGAGCTTTATCGTCGGCTCCGTCGCCATTGCCGGGGGCGTGGCCTTTGGCACCTATCTTTACAAACGTGACCTGAAGAACCCGCTGCTTGAGGGGCTGCCACCCGGTGCGGCGGCGATCACGCCCTATGTCAAGATTGATGCAAGCGGCGTCACCCTGATCACCCCGCGCGCCGATGTGGGGCAGGGGGCCTATTCGATCCAAGCCCATATGATTGCCGAGGAATTGGATGTCGACCTCGATACGGTGCAGATCACGCCCGGGCCGCCCTCGCCGGTCTATTACAACGGCGTGGTCGGGGTTGAGGCGATGCCGATCGCCGCGACCTCGGAAACGCTGCTGGCGCGGACCGGGCGCGGCGCCTCGGATGTGGCGGGAAAGCTGCTTGGCCTGCAATTGACCGGCGGCAGTTCGACCGTGCCGGATATGTACGACCGGCTGCGCATGGCCGGGGCCGTGGCCCGCGAAACCCTGTTGGCCGCCGCCGTGGCGCAGACGGGGCTGGAGCGGAGCCAACTCAAGACCGAGGCGGGCGCGGTTGTGCTGCCCGACGGCATGCGGCTGGCCTATCAAGACCTCGCCGCCGCCGCGGCGGAGATCGCCCCGGTGACCGAGGTCACACTGCGCGACCCCGGCGCGTGGCGGCACCTTGGCAAGGCGCAGATGCGCACCGATATCATGGCCAAATCCACTGGCACCCAGACCTATGGCATCGATATGATGATGGAGGAGATGCTTCACGCCACGACCCGCACCAACCCGGCGCAGGGCGGGGCGATCATGGGCTTTGACGCGGGCCGCGCCGAAAAGATGCGCGGCGTGAAGGCGGTCTTGCCCATCACCGGCGGTGTCGCGGTGGTGGCCGACAACACCTGGCGGGCCTTTCAGGCCGCGCAGGCGGTGAAATGTGATTGGGGCCCGTCGCCCTATATCGGCGACACGGCGGATCAATTCAAAGCCGTGGCGGCCTCCTTCACCGATGACCGGCAGGACAGCCGGTTTCGCGATGACGGCGATGTCACCGCAGCACTGGCCGATGGGGAGGTGTTGGAGGCCGAGTACCGCATCCCCTATCTGGCCCATGCCCCGCTGGAGCCGATGAGCGTGGTGGTGAAGCTGGAGAAGGCCCGCGTCGATATTTGGACCGGCACGCAGATCCCGCGTTTCATGCAGGCCAATGTCGCCGCGCTGACCGGGATCGACGCTGAGAATGTGCATATCCATGTGCTGATGTCGGGCGGCAGTTTCGGGCGGCGGCTTGAGGATGACTATACCCTGCGCGCCGTCGAAGTGGCGATGCAGATGCCCGGCACGCCGATCAAGATGGTCTGGTCGCGCGAGGAGGATTTCACCCATGACTTCCCCCGCCCGCTGGCCATGGCGCGGGCGCGGGGCAAGGTTTCGGAGGGGCAGATCGCGGCCTATGATCTGGCCATCGCGGCACCTTCGACAGCGGAATCGCAGATGGCGCGGTTGAACCAACCTGTCTTCGGACCTGATATCGCCATCGTGGCGGGCGCGTGGGATCAGCCCTTTGCGATCGCCGATTATCGCGTGACCGGCCACCGGGTGCCGGCGATGGTGCCGGTCAGCTCTTGGCGGTCGGTCGGGGCATCGGGTAACGGCTTCCTGCACGAAAGCTTCATGGATGAGATGTGCCATGCGGCGGGTGTCGACCCTTTGGAGGAACGGTTGCGCCTTTGCACCCATGCGCCGTCGCGCAAGGTGTTGGAGGCTGTGGGCGAAATGTCGGATTGGGGTGCGGACCTCGGCCCGGGGCGGGGACGGGGGCTGGCCTTTTGCCTGTCCTTTGGTGTGCCGGTGGCGGAGGTGGTCGAGGTTAGCCAGACCGACGCGGGCCTCAAGATCGACCGCGTTTTCGTCGCCGCCGAAGTGGGCCGCGTGATGGACCCGGTGAACTTCGAGGCGCAACTCTCCGGCGCGGTGATCTGGGGCTTGGGCCATGCGATGAACTGCGAGCTTACCTATCGCGATGGGGTGCCGCAGCAGGATAACTATCACCTCTACGAAGGGCTGCGCCTGTATCAAACCCCCAAGATCGAGGTGCGTGGATTGGAGAATGGCGGCAAGCTGCGCGGGATCGGTGAGCCGGGCGTGCCACCTGCCGCGCCCGCGCTGGCCAATGCGATCTTTGCCGCCACGGGCCAACGTATCCGTGAACTCCCCCTCTCCAAATCCGTGGATTTCGCATGAAATACCTGCTTGCCTGTGCCGCGCTGATGCTGGCCGCCCCCGCCTTTGCGCAGGAGGCGCCTGATCGCGCCGAAGGGCTGGCCGCTTGGGATCGGATTTTTACCGTCACCGCGCATCCGCGTTGCACCAATTGCCATGTCGGCGAAGAGGGGGAGCCGATGTGGCAGGGCTTGGGCTATGGGCCGGAGGCGGAGCACGGCATGAATGTGCGCGCGGGCGAGAGCCGGATTGGGGCCGAGAGCATCCCTTGCGACGCCTGCCACGTCACCTCTGCCGCTGCGAACACCGTGCCCCACGCCCCGCCGCATATCGACGATGCATGGCGGCTGCCGCCGGTGGAATTGGCGTGGCTCGGCAAGACCTCGGCAGAGGTCTGCACCCAGTTGCGCGACCCTGAGACCAATGACGGGCATGACATCGCCTCATTGGTCGATCACCTGCAAAATTCGGCCTTCGTCAACTGGGGTTTCGCCCCCGGCGCGGGGCGATCAGTGCCCGAAGGGACGCTCGATGCGCTGGTGCATGACGTGACGGTCTGGGGCGCTGCGGGCACGCCCTGCGCGGGGGATCAGGGCTGATCGCTCATCGCGCGGGCCAATCTGCGGATGCGCAATGCGCGGTTCAACTCTCCGCCAAAGATCAGCACCAGTGCCGCGAGATACATGAAGTAAAGCGCCGCGATGATCCCCGCCATGCCCGCGTAATAGCTGGCATAGGTGCCAAAGCTGCGCAGGTAGGATGAAAACAGCACCGCCAGCACCGTCCAAGCGACGGCGGTGGCCACCACGCCGGGCCAGATATTGTTAAACTTGGTGCGGCGTGCGGGCAGGATCACATGGGCCGCGAAAAGCGCGACCAGCAAGATCGTGGCCGAGGCCGGAAAACGGACAAGCCCCACGGTGACCGAGCGCGGATCGAAGCCCGGCATCAGCATATGCAGCCAAGACCCGGCCCGCGGGGCCAGCACCAAAAGGTACCCTACGATCACGAGGATCAGGCTCGCCAGCAGCACCATGGCCACCTGCACCGCGTAGATCGTGAAGACCGACCGCGTCTCGCGCAGCCCATAGGCGCGGTTTAACCCCACGCGCACCCCATCGACCCCGCCCACGGCGAACCAGACGGTCAGCAGGATACCCACGCTCAGCAGATCGCCGCGCGGCACGGTCATGACCTTTTCCACCTCCGACACGATCGGCTCGATCAGGGCAGGGGGGACAATGGCGATCAGGAAATGGATCAGGTCGTCGGCCATCGACCGGTCGCCGACAAAGGCGGTAAGCGAACTGGTAAAGATCAGAAATGGAAAGATCGCCAGCAGCGCGCGAAAGGCCACGTTTCCGGCCATGCCGAAAGCATCATCGCTCCACAGCCGCAGCACCGCTTCGTGCAGGACGGCCCGCACCACCCGCAACCCGGTGCCGTGAAACAGATCCTCGGGGTCCTCGCTGAGAACACCGTGGGTCATGACGACCTCGCGCTTTTGGTCTTGGGCCGGTCTGGCGTCCATTCCAATGCCTCGTTTTCATCCCGTGAGGCTAAGCTAGTGCCCCTTGGGCCGGGCTGCCACCTTCATCACGGGCCACAGGCGAGAGCAGGCTCATGTGATTGATCTTGCCAAAGGGGCATCGCTCCACTTGACGCTCAGGGAGCGATAAAATAGGAGAGGAGCCGTAGCGCGGGCGTTGTGTAATGGTAAGACCTCAGCCTTCCAAGCTGATGATACGGGTTCGATTCCCGTCGCCCGCTCCACTCTTTCCCCGAAGCTTTCGTGACCGCCGCCGCGCGGGATAGATGCGCCCGCCGCTGTCTGTCGGGGGCGGCAGATTGTCCTTATCGAGGCGGTCTTGCTTGACCCCGCCCAGCCCCCGCGCCATGACCGATGTGGAAAGACAAAGGAAAGCCCATGGCACGCACCCCAGCCCCCGCACCAAGCGCCAAAGACGAACGCGAAAAGTCGCGGCGGATCGGGGCTTTGGCGGCGCTGATGCCCTTCATGGCGCCCTATCGCTGGTTGATGGCCGCCGCCGGGGCGGCGCTGGTGCTGACCGCGATGATCTCGCTCACCTTGCCCTTGGCCGTGCGGCGGGTGATCGACAATTTCGGCACGGGGGAGAGCGAATTGCTCGACCTCTATTTCATCGCCGCACTGTTGATCGCGGGGCTGCTCGCCCTTGGCACCGGGCTGCGCTATGCACTGGTGACGCGTTTGGGCGAACGGGTGGTGGCCGATATCCGGCGCGCGGTGTTTGACCGTGTCGTGGGCATGAGCCCCGCCTTTTATGAACGCATCATGACCGGCGAAGTGCTCAGCCGGATCACCACCGACACCACGCTGATCCTCTCGGTGATCGGCTCCTCGGTTTCAATAGCGCTGCGCAACCTGCTTATCTTCGTGGGCGGCTTGGGGCTGATGCTGCTGACCTCGGCCAAATTGACCGGGCTGGTGCTGCTGATCGTGCCCGCCGTGGTGATCCCCATCCTGACGCTGGGCCGCCGCCTTCGGGTGCTCAGCCGCGAGAACCAAGACTGGATCGCGGCGAGTTCGGGCAACGCTTCTGAGACGCTGGGCGCGGTGCAAACGGTGCAGGCCTTTACCCATGAGGCCGCAAGCCGGGGCCAATTCGCGCAGATGACCGAAGCCTCTTTCGATGCCGCGCAGCGCCGGATCAAGACCCGCGCCGTGATGACGATGATCGTGATCTTTTTGGTCTTCGCGGGCGTGGTGGGCGTGCTGTGGATCGGCGCGCGAGACGTGCGGGCGGAGGTGATGAGCGCGGGCGCGCTGGTGCAATTCGTGATCTATGCGGTCATGGTCGCGGGCGCGGTCGCCGCCCTGTCAGAGATCTGGGGCGAGTTGCAGCGCGCCGCGGGCGCCACGGAACGGTTGATCGACCTGTTGCAAAGCGAGGACACGGTGCAAGACCCGGCGCCCGCAAGCCAGAGCAGCCTGCCGCAGCCTGTCGCGGGCCGGATCGCCTTTGAGAACGTGCAGTTCACCTATCCCGCGCGCCCGGATGTCGCGGCGCTTGATGGTGTCGACCTTGAGATCAACCCCGGCGAGACGGTGGCCTTTGTCGGCCCCTCGGGCGCGGGGAAAACGACGATCATCCAGATGATCCTGCGCTTTTATGACCCGCAGTCGGGGCGGATCACCTTGGATGGGGTCGACCTGCGCGATGTGGCGCGAGACCACTTCCGCCGTTCGGTGGCGCTAGTGCCGCAAGACCCGGTGATCTTTGCCGCCACGGCTGCTGAGAACATCCGGTTCGGACGCCCCGATGCCAGTGACGCCGAGGTCGAGGAAGCCGCCCGCGCCGCCGCCGCGCATGACTTCATCACCGCGCTGCCCGATGGCTATGACAGTTATCTGGGTGAACGCGGCGTGATGCTGTCGGGCGGGCAGAAACAACGCATCGCCATCGCCCGGGCCATCCTGCGCGACGCGCCGGTGCTGCTGTTGGACGAGGCGACCTCGGCGCTGGATTCCGAGAGCGAGGGGCTGGTGCAGGCCGCCGTCGACCGGCTCAGCGCGGATCGCACGACGCTGATCGTGGCGCACCGTCTGGCGACCGTGAAAAAGGCCGACCGGATTGTGGTGATGGAGGCCGGGCGCATCGCGGCCATCGGCACCCATGACGAATTGGTCGCCAGTGACGGGCTTTATGCGCGCCTAGCGCGGCTTCAGTTCACCGATGGGGCCGCCGCCGCGGCCTGAGCCGCCCTTGAACAGTGCAACCCCGGCGTTACGTCACCCTAGTGTGACGTTGCGTTTGTTGCCGCCGATTGCTTGCGAAACGGCGCGTTTCGCCGCAATCTGGCGCGAGGAGAATAAGCCGGAACACCGGCACAGGGGAGGAGACACCATGACATTCGCCGGGATCGAAGACCGCAATGCCATCGCGGCGGAAATGCCGTGGGAAGACCGCGACGTGGCCAAGACGCTTTACGGAATGCTAAGCAATACGGCCGCGAAATTCCCCAACCACAATGCCGTCAGCTATCAGATTTTCTCGGGCCCCAAGGACAAGGCCGAAACGCTGTCTTGGAAAGAGTTGCATGGCCGCGTGACGCAGGCGGCGAACCTGTTCCGCAGCCTCGGCGTGGGTGAGAAGGACGTGGTGGCCTATGTGCTGCCCAACTGTAACGAGACGACGATCACCCTGTTGGGCGGTGCCGTGGCCGGGATCGTGAACCCGATCAACCCGCTGCTCGACGCCGAACAGATCGGTGCCATCCTGCGCGAAGTGGGCGCCTCGGTCGTCGTCACCCTGCGGCCTTTCCCGAAAACGGATGTGGCCCAAAAGACCGCCGAAGCGGTGCGGCTTGCGCCCAAGGTACACACGGTGCTCGAGGTCGATCTGGTGCGCTATCTCACCCCGCCGAAAAGCTGGATCGTCCCGCTGGTGCGGCCCAAGGGGATGGTGAACAACCAAGCTAAATACCTCAACTTCAACGCGGAGATCGCCAAGCAGAACACCTCGCTCAACTTCGAGGATGTGCAAGAAGATCGCGTTGCCTGCTATTTCCACACTGGCGGCACGACCGGGATGCCAAAGGTGGCGCAGCACAAGTATTCGGGCCTCATTTACAACGGCTGGCTGGGGCATCGGCTGTTGTTCAGCGAGCAGGACAATATCATGTGTCCGCTGCCGCTGTTCCACGTCTTTGCCTGCCATGTGATCCTGATGGCCGCCGTGTCGTCAGGCGCGCATGTGGTCTTCCCGACGCCGCAGGGCTATCGCGGGGATGGGGTGTTCGATAACTTCTGGAAGCTGGTCGAGCGGTGGAAGATCACCTTTATCATCACCGTGCCGACGGCGATCTCGGCCAAAATGCAGCGCCCGATTGATGCGGATGTCAGCACGGTGAAAACCGCCTTCTCCGGCTCCGCCCCGCTGCCGCTTGAACTCTTCCGCCGGTTTGAGAAGGCCACGGGCGTCACGCTGGTCGAAGGCTACGGCTTGACCGAGGCGACCTGCCTTGTCTCTTGCAACCCGACGGACGGCATCAAGAAGGTTGGCTCCATCGGTATCGCCTTCCCCTATTCAGACGTGCGGATCATCAAGGGCACTGTGGATGGGCCGATCGACGCGGAGACGGATGAGATTGGCGAGATCTGCGTGTCGAACCCCGGCGTCTTCTCGGGCCATACCTATGTCGAGGAGGACAAGAACAAAGACCTCTTCTACCACGGCAAATACCTGCGCACCGGCGATCTGGGCCGGATCGACAGCGATGGCTATATCTGGATCACGGGCCGCGCCAAAGACCTGATCATTCGCGGCGGTCATAATATTGACCCTGCCGAGATCGAAGAGGCGCTGCTGGGCCATGAGGCTGTCGCCTTTGCGGGTGCCATCGGCCAGCCCGACCCCCACGCGGGCGAGGTGCCCTGCGCCTTTGTCGAACTCGTCGAGGGGGCCAATGTCACCGAAGAGGAACTGCTGGCCTATGCGCGGGAACATGTCGCCGAACGCGCAGCCCAGCCCAAGCACCTCAAGATCATGGACGAGCTGCCCAAGACGGCTGTTGGCAAGATCTTCAAACCCGATTTGCGCAAGGACGCGATCACGCGGGTCTATAACGGCAGCCTTGAAAAGGCGGGCTGTGCCGCCCGGGTAACCGAGGTGGTGGACGACAAGAAACGCGGCTTGGTGGCGCAGGTCACGATGAACGACGCGACCCATGACGAGGTGTCAAAGGTGCTCAGCGTCTACACACGCCCTTGGGAACCGGTGAGCTAATCGACTCACACAAGAAAGGGCGGCACGCCGCCGCCCGTCCCCAAATCCCCTGATTGCAGCCCCGCTGCGTTGCGCCGATGCACATTTCCTGTGTATCGGCGCAAAAATTTTAGGCTGTTTACCTGTAGTTAGCCCCCGGCCTTTCGTTTCGGGCATAGCGCCTATGCAAATTCTGCGGGTTCAAAATAGGGTCAGAGCGTACTACTTCTGCATTGCAGCATTGATAATGCACTTGCAGCATTCTGAAAGGAGTTGCGCTTATGACGACGGCAATCTCACGTGGCACTACCCTGAGCTCCGCGCTCGATGGGCTTCATCACAGCGTTGACGGCATGCGCCGTCGCGTGGCCCAGATCAAAGCCCGGCGCGCAGCTTACAACCGAACTTTCACAGAACTCAACGTACTGAGCGATCGCGAACTGTCCGATATCGGCATCGCACGGTGCGAGATCCGGCGTGTGGCGTCGGAAGAACTTTCAAAGGAACAGACCTATGAAGTATGACAACACCCTATCCGCCCCCCACGGTTTCTCCCTGCGTGATGCGTCCGCTCCGGTTCTCGGTGCGCTCGGCACCGCTGCGGGCAAGGTCGGCAACCTGCTGGCGCGTGGCGTCACCCAGATGCAGATCTCGCGCATGCGGGCCGTCCTCAACAGCATGAGCGACGCGCAGCTTGAGCGTGCGGGCATCGACCGCAACCAAATTCCCCAGCACGCCCAAGCGCTGGTGACCGAAGAATACGACGGTCTCTAAGCCACTGCGCTTATAGACCCTCAGCCATCAATGTCGCGCCTTACGCGCTGCATTGTCAGGTGCCGGACCCCGCTCCTTCCCGGGTTGATCTGACACCGCATATTAACGGTCCTCCTCCTCCCGGACCCGTTATACCGGCCGGCAAGCTTACCTCCTCCCAAGCTTGCCGGCCCATGCTTTCCACGACGATATCAAGCCGCTGCACTGTCGAGCCAGAGGGTCACCGGCCCATCATTGACCAGCGCCACGGACATGTCCGCGCCGAACCGTCCCGTCTGCACGGGGATATGGAGGCCAGCGAGGCTGCGGGCGAAATGGGTGTAGAGCGCCTTGGCCATGTCAGGCTTCGCCGCGCCGGAAAAGCCGGGACGGTTGCCGCGCGAAGTATCGGCGGCGAGGGTGAACTGGCTCACCACCAAGGCGCCGCCACCGGTTTGGGCTAGGCTCAGGTTCATCTTGCCGCCATCGTCCTTGAACAGCCGCAGTTTGGAGATCTTTAGGGCCAGTTTCTCGGCGGTCTCTTCGGTGTCTTCGGGCATGGCGCAGACGAGGATCAGGAGGCCGGAGCCGATCTCGCCGATAACCTCGCCCTCGACCGTGACCGAAGCCTCGGTCACCCGTTGCAGCAATGCGCGCATGTCAGTCTTTCCAATCAATGATGTCAGAAGGGGCGGCCCGCTCGGTGCGAAAGGCGTTCGCGGGATGCGTCTCATCGGCATAACCGAAGGAGATCGCGCAGAGCACCAGCCGATCCTCGGGCAACGCCAACACCTCGCGCACCAAGGGCGCATAGGCGGCGATGGCGGCCTGCGGGATGCTGGCCACGCCAAGCGCCGTCGCGGCGAGGGTGAAGGCGGTGACGAAGCCGCCGCAGTCCATCGCGCCATAGGGGCCAAGCTCGGCCGGGGCGGTCACGATGGCCACATGCGGCGCGTCGAAAAGCGCGTAGTTGCGCAGCATCTGCGCCTGACGCGCGGCGCGGTCGGATTTGGCGATGCCCACCGCGTCGTAAAGCTGGAAGCCACAGGTGCGGCGGCGTTCGGCATAGGCCCCGGAGTAACCCGTGGGCCATGGCAGGTCTGGCGCGACCGGGGTATTGGCGCTGGCGGCTTCAAGGAGGGCTGCGCGAAAGGCATCGGTGCCCGCGCCGCGCGTGATGGTCACCTGCCATGGCTGCGCATTGCACCACGAGGGCACATGGCGCGCGGCGCCGACGATCTGGGTGATGCTCTCTTTGGGGACGGGATCGGGCCGAAAGGCGCGGCAGGAATAGCGCGCTTGCAAAAGGGCGGTGAATTGGTCGTAGGCCTGGGTCATTGCTGTGCCATGAAATAACCGACGATGGCGGCTGCGATAAGCCCCAGCACCACGGCGAAGGTGATTTTGACCGCGGAGTAGGGGCGTTCGCCCTGCACCTTGCCCGAATGGCCGTTGACCACGAAACGATAGGTCTTGCCGCGGTATTTATAGGCGGCAAGCCAGACCGGCAGCAGAATATGTTTAAAGGTCACATCGCTGACCTGCGTGTTGATGTCATGCACGCGCTGGCGGTCGCCGCCGATGTCGAATTTCACGTCCCGCTCGATCACCCGGTCCATATGGGCGCGGGCCTGAACAAAGCCTTCCTCCAGCGTAATGCCGTAAGCCTCGGCCCGGAAACCGGCGAGATATTCGGGCGCATAGGGCTCCAGCGCCGAGAGGTCCCAAGGGTGCAGCGCGTCGGTGTGTTTCTTGGGCAGCGACCGCGAGGCCAGCACCAGCACATCGTCAAAGAAGCGTGCAACCCGCCCTGACGCCGCCCGCCAGCGGACTTTCGGCACCTGCTGCTTTACCCGCTTGCCGTTGCGCATAACCGTGCGCGTGACGTAATAGACCGTGCCCCGCTCCCCGCGATAGCTTGAGGCCGTTTGCGCGTCATAGGTCCAGAAGGGCACATAGATGCCCTGCATGCGGCGGCCCTTGCGGGCATATTGTTGCAGGCCGTTGGGCGCGAACCAGAGGCTGCCCAGCCAGTCTTTCATCGCATCGCGGGCGCGTTCTTCGGGCAGGGCGAAGGGCAGCACGGCGCGGGGTTTGATATGGCGGTTGGTGCCGGTGTCGATCACCACGGGCGTCGCGCAGAAGGGGCATTCGGCGGCATGTTTGCCGGGCTCGAACTCCACCTGCGCTGCGCAATTGGGGCAGGTGGTAACGCGGGTCTCTTCCATCTCGGCGGCGGGCAGGGCGGCCTGCAATCCGGCGCGAAAATCCTGTTCGGCGATGGCATGGGCGTGGCGCCCGCTGCCGTCGATCGGCTCCACATTGCCGCAGTGATCGCAGATCAGCAGCGCCTGCGCCGGGTCAAAGCGCATGTCCGACCCGCAGGTGTCACAGGGGAAACGGTGCTCTTCAAGCGGGGCGGCGGGGGGCAGATCGGTGGCGGACATAAGGGGTGCTTTGCAAGGTCAATCGCGGCGGAGCGGATGGGGGTGGCCCGTGGACCTGAGGGGCCACGGGCGGGACGCGCGAAGGTCTTTTGCCCACGCGCCTGCGGATCAGGCCGGGGGCGGCGGCGGTGGCGGGGGCATCACGGTGAAAAGCTGCGCCAGTTCTGCCACGTCTTCGGCCCGCTGCCAGCCATCTTGGCCCGGCGTCCAGACCAGAGAATCGCGGGTAAGACTACCCTCGCTCGCCTTGCGGCCCATCGCGGCTTTGGAAAACGGGCCAGAGGTCGCGCCGTCCTTGGCGATATGCCAGACCTTTTCGACCGGCGGCGGGGGTGGCGGCACCGGTGCGGCGGCGGTGGGGGCAGGGCGCGCGCCCCAAGGGCCAGCCTGCGCGGTGGCGGCTTGGGCCATGCTCATCCCCAGCCCCGCGCCGAGGCCCGTTTGCATCGCGGCCCCGCCCGCACCGTCGCGGCCAAGCGCCTCAGCCGCTTGGAACTGCATGTATTCATTAAGGTTCCCGACCACGCCCATGGACGTGCGCTTGTCCATCACCGCTTCGACCGCGGGCGGGAGAGAGATATTCTCGATGTAAAGCTCGGGCATCGCCAGCCCGTATTCTGCGATCTGGGCGGCGATATCCTTGCCCACCAACTGCCCCAACTCGCGCGTATTGGCGGCCATGTCGAGCACCGGGATGCCGGAGGAGGCGAGCGTGCGCGAGAAAGCCTGAACGATAATGTTGCGGATCTGGAACGAGATTTCGTCCATGGTGAACTCACCATCGGTGCCGACAATCTCGGTGAGGAATTTCGCGGGGTCGCTTACCCGCACGGAATAGGTGCCATAGGCACGCAGGCGCACGGGGCCAAACTCAGGGTCGCGGGCGATGATCGGGTTTTTGGTGCCCCATTTCAGGTCGTTGAAGCGGGTCGTATTGACGAAATAGATCTCAGACTTGAACGGGCTGCGAAAGCCGTGATCCCAGTGCTGCAGGGTCGTCATGATCGGCATGTTGTTGGTCTCAAGCATATAGAGACCGGGGGTGAAGACATCCGCCAACTGCCCCTCATGCACGAAAACCGCCGCTTGCCCCTCACGCACAGTCAGCTTGGCGCCGTATTTGATCTCATGGCCCTCACGCTCGAACCGCCAAACCATCGTGTCGCGGGTGTCGTCGGTCCAATGGATGACGTCGATGAACTGGCCAGAGAGGAAATCGAAAATGCCCATGGGGATGGTCCTTATTCTTTCGTCGTAATGCTGCGTTACACCGGGCCGTCCGTCAACTCGCGCGCGATGATCCGGGTGATCGGGTTGACCTGCTCTGCCGTCATGCCGGGGCGCAGGCGCCGGTCGTAGAGCATCTTGAGCAGAAGTTCGTCATGTTTGGTAAGCAGGGCGAATTCGTCGTCGTCATTGAAAATCGACGGTCGCGCGGCGGGGCTGTCATTGGCAAGGCCCAAGCCCTGCGCCAATTCCTCGTGAATGCAGGAAAGCCGCAGCAATTCGGGGTTTTCCGAACGGATCACGGCCACGGCGGCGGTATAGACATTGGGGTTGTCGCCCGCGGCATAGGCGGCCACGGCGCAATAGGTGTCGCGGCGCATGTTGCGCATGGCCCGGAGCGAGGATTTGCTGACGCCCGCGACCTCTTCCGCCGCTTGGGCCAGCGCATCGACGCGGTCATCTTCCGAGGCCACGACCACCATGAAATTCGGCCTGTCGCCGATTGAGACCGAATGCCCGGTCACCCGCGCCAAACGGCGGGCGAAGGCACTGATCTTGGCGGTGTCGGATCGGCGCTGCGAGGGCGGTACGCTGTCGCCAAAGATGATTTGCATCCGCACCGGCGCATCCCAACGGCGCAGCGGGCTGGCGCCGCCTTGGCCTGAGAAATTGCCGTCATATTCGTTATATAGCGCGATCTGCTCGAAATTGCGCGCCAGCATTTCGCTGGTGAAGGGTGTGTCCACACCGCCCCCGTCTTGGCGCAGTAGATCTTGGCCCAACTGCGCCTTTTCGACCTGATGCAGATAGCTGCGCAGCATGGCGCTTTTCTGCGAGGTCGGTTTCGCCACCGCCGCCGGGGAAGGGGTGGCGGCGGCAGGGCGGGCCTGCGGTTTGGCGACCTTTTGCAAGACGGGCGCAGGTTCGGCGCAGGCCAAGAGCAGCGTGCTCAGCGCCAGCGCCCCTGCGGCGCGCAGATTTCTGCGCAGACGTCCTTGCATGGCCTGTTCCCTCACGTCGGTCTTAGCTTGGCACCGCGTTGCCGGTGGTATCGCCCAACCCCGTTTCGCGGGCCTTGGCGGCGGCGAGCGTGTCGCGCAGGCGGCCTTCCATCTCCTGCAACTCTTTCTCGGCATTGGCGCGTTTCGCCTTGCCCTCATCCGCGATTTGCAGGGATTCCTCGATGGTGCCGATCAGGTCTTCATTGGCCTGTTTCACCGCCTCGATGTCGAAGACGCCGCGCTCCATCTCCTGACGGATCACCTTGTTGCTGTCGCGCAGGTTCTTCGCGTTGGAGGTGAGCAATTCATTGGTGAGGTCATTGGCCTCGCGCACCGCATTTGCCGCCTCGCCGCTGCGCTGGATGGTGACGGCCTGCGCCAATTGCGTCTCCCACAGAGGCACGGTGTTGACCAAGGTCGAGTTGATCTTGGTCACAAGGCTCTTGTCATTCTCCTGCACCAGACGGATCGAGGGCAGCGATTGCATGGTGACCTGCCGCGTCAGTTTCAGGTCATGCACCCGACGCTCCAGATCATCGCGGGCGGCACGCAGATCGCGCAGCTCCTGCGCGCGCATCACCTGATCGTCCTCGCCCGCCTTATCCAGCGCGGTCTGTTTGGCGGGGATGGTCTTGTGATCCAACTCTTCGATCTTGGCTTCACCGGCAGAGATATAAAGCGCCAGTTCGTCGTAGAATTGCAGCGTCTTTTCATAAAGCAGGTCGAGCGATTTGATGTCTTTCAACAGCGTATGCTCATGCGCCAGCAGGTTGTCGGTGATCCGGTCGATCTGGCCCTGCACCTCTTCGAAACGGGCGGTGAACTTGGCAAAGGGCGTGGCGCGGCCCAGCAGTTTCTCCCACCAGCTTTGCTTGCGCCGCACGTCCAATTCCGAGACCGAGAAGCCGCGGATCGCGCTGACCATGGTGCGCAGGCTGTCGCCCGCGGGGCCGACATCTTTGTTGCGCACATCGGCCAGCATGGATTGGCTGATCTCTTGCAACTCGGCCTGCGCGGCAGAGCCGAAGCTGACGATGGACTGGGTATCGGTCACGTCGATCTCGGCCATGCGCTTTTGGATTTCCGCGCTCTGTTCGGGATCGGCTTTGTTCAGCGGCACGATGGCATTGGCATCCGCCGGTTCGGGCAAGACAGTTGCGTTCACTTCTTCCACCAACCCTTGCGATTGGGCAGCTTTCTCACGGAGGGCATCGGTCATCACTGATCTTCCTTAGTATTTGCAGGGGTGGGTTGCTCCAGTCGGACCCCCTCACGAGAGAGGCGCGCCCGCAGCACGTCGATTTCCACGTTCAGATCGCTGCGGTCGTCCAGCAGCGATTTGGCCGTGCGCGCGGCAAAGTTCTGATCCAGATCGTCCAGCAAGGCGAGGTAGTCATCGCGTGCTTGGGTGTCTTGGTTGCGGGCATAGAGGTCGGCGAATTTCACCGTCGCATCATGCGCGCCGCGTAGATAGACGACAAGGTATTTGCGCGCGGCGGTCAGGTCGCGGGGGTCTTCTTCGACCGTGCGGATCAAATGGCGGGCGGTTTCCTGAAACTCGGCCAGCCGCGCTTCGGCGCGGCGGTCGCCCGCGCGCTGAATCGCTTGGCTCATGCCCGACAGCAGTTTTTCGGCCTCATCCACCACGCGGGCGACGCGGTCTTGCTGGAAAGTGTCGATGCCTTCCATGCCCTTGTTCTGTAACGGATCAATGCCGAAGGCGGCGAGGTGCAGTGCCGTGGCGGCGATACCATAGAGCAGGGCTGCGGTAAGGCTCGGCTCATTGGCGTAGGCGGCGAGGGCAGCGCCTGCACCGGCCAAGAGGGCGGCCAGAATTTTGCGCGGCAAGACGGGGCGGCGGGCGACTTTGCGTTCGTTGTATTCGGCCTCGGCCAGCAGGCCGTCGCGCAGAAGCCAGACGCCTGACGCCAGCAAGAACGCGCCGCCGAGGCCAAGAACCAGCGTGCCCGCCCCGCCGATGAGCGAGGTTGCTGCGAGCAGGACCGGGGGCAGGAACATCAGGTTTACACGCCCGCCCGCTGGATCGACCCGCAGGCGCTGCGTCTTGCGCGAAGTGCGGCCGGGAGCGGCATCGGTGTCGGGGCTATATTTGCCGCCAAAGCGCTGCGCCATGGATCAAAGCCCCCCGAGGAAACCGCTGGTGAGCCCGAGCAGCAGCACCAGCAACGCGCCAAAGGCGATTTTCTGAAAGGTAGTTGGCGCCATCATGTTTCCCCTTTTGCTGCCCCAGATCGGGCGCAGCGCCGTACCGGCACTGTCAGCCGCGCGCCCCACGAGCGAGGCTGCGCCGAGGATGATAACCACGAGCGCGGCCAAGGCCACCAAAAACATCACTATTCGCGCCATATTGCCCTTTTCTGACAGCGGTTTCGCGCTGATCTTGCCTGCTGTTCTCTATTCAACGCACGCAGGTCGGCCGCGTTCCGGAAACGCGCAGGGGCAGCTCGGGGCAGGGCCGGTCAGCGGCGGGGTTTTGGCCCCCGGCCTGTGGGTTTTGGCCCCGGTTTGCCATTCGGTCGCCCTGTCGGGCGCGCCCCCGGTTTGCCGCTTGCCTTGCCGCCTGCTTTGCCAACCGTCTTGCCCATCGCGGCCTTGCCACGCGGTGCGTTCTTTGCCTTGCCGCCCCCACGGCGGGGCGGCGGTTCGTCGTCTTCGCCCCGTTGCACGGGCAGGCCCGGTTGGCCCGCGCCGCCGAAACCGCCGGGCTTGCGGCGCGGCGGGCGGCGCAGACCGGTGGGTTTCTTGGTGGCGGTGCCGCTGGGGTCTTCCAACTCGAGCCCCAGTTGATCGCGCACGACCTTGCGGCGCAGCTCTTCCACCTCGCCGATCTTCAATTCGCCCAGTTGGAACGGGCCGTAGGAGATGCGGATCAGCCGGTTCACGGTCAGGCCCACGGCCTCCATCGCGCGGCGAATCTCGCGGTTGCGGCCTTCGCGCAGGCCGACGGTCAGCCAGGCGTTGGCCCCCTGTTGGCGGTCGAGCGTCACGTCCATCGGCTGAAAGTTCTCGCCTTCCACGGTGATGCCTTTGCGCAGCGGCTCCAGTATCTCATCGGTGGGGCGGCCATTCACCCGCGCGCGGTAGCGGCGCAGCCATCCGGTGCTGGGCAGTTCCAGCTTGCGCTTCACCCCGCCGTCATTGGTCAGCAGCAAGAGCCCTTCGGAGTTGAGGTCGAGCCGACCCACGGTCATCACGCGGGGCATATCCTCGGGCAGGGCGTCAAAGATCGTCTCGCGGCCCTTTTCATCGCGGGCGGTGGTCACCAGTCCGGCAGGCTTGTGATACAGCCACATGCGCGGCGGCTCGGGCGCGCCGACGGGGGTGTTGTCGACGGTGATCTTATCCTCTGGCGTGACGTTCAGCGCGGGCGAGGTGATCTGCTCCCCGTTCACGCGCACGCGGCCCGCTTCGATCATGCGCTCGGCCTCGCGGCGCGAGGCGATGCCCGCGCGCGACAGCACCTTGGCGATGCGGTCGCCGGTGGGGGTGCCTGCACTTGCATCGGTGTGGGGGTTTTGCGGGCCGGAGCCGGAAGGGGGCGTTTTTGCGTTCATGCACTGCGCTTACCCTGTTTCACGGGCTTGCGAAAGGGTGGCGTTTGCGGCCATGTGACGGGATGGAGTTTCGCTCGTATATGGGACAGGCCTTGGCCGAGGCCCGCGCCGCCGCCGCGCGCGGCGAAGTGCCGGTGGGGGCAGTCGTCGTCTCTCCGAAAGGGCAGATCGTTTCCGCCGCAGGCAATGAGACCCGCGCCCGCAATGACCCAACTGCCCATGCCGAGATGCTGGCCCTGCGCGCCGCCTGCGCCGCCGTCGGCTCGGAACGGCTGATCGGTCACGCGCTTTACGTCACGCTGGAGCCCTGCGCCATGTGCGCCGGTGCCATCGCCGCCGCCCGGGTGGAGCGGCTCTATTACGGTGCGGCGGACCCCAAATCAGGCGGCGTGGCGCAGGGCGCGCGGGTGTTCTCGCATCCCCAATGTCACCATGTGCCAGAGGTCTTCGACGGGATCGCGGCGGGAGAGGCGGAAGAGATGCTCGTGAGGTTTTTCCGCGAGAAGAGAGACCGCTAGCCGGGCAGCGCCTGACCGGGGATGGCATTCAGGCGTCTCAACGATTATTCGGACGCCCCGCGTCCGGATCGGGCCCGACCCGCCTCCAGGGCGGGCGCGCTATGCGCCCCCGGTGCTGAAGCACCCGCTGGCCCTGCACAACGCAAAAGGCCACGCGAAACCGCGTGGCCTTTTGAAACTCAAAAGTCAGGCGATCTTACTTGATCTTGCCTTCTTTGTATTCGACGTGCTTGCGCGCAACGGGGTCGTACTTTTTGATGACCATCTTTTCGGTCATGGTGCGTGCGTTTTTCTTGGTCACGTAGAAATGGCCTGTGCCCGCGGACGAGTTCAGGCGGATCTTGATCGTGGTTGGCTTCGCCATGTGTCTTCTCCTGCTGCAGCGCCGCGCAGGCCTGCGTGAATTCTGAATTTCGGGTTCTAGTCAGACCCGCGCCCGAGTCAACCGCTATTTGCCCGCCCGGTGCCGAAAGACGCCGGTTTCGTCGAAAAACCTGCCTTTCAGCCTCGAAAGAGCAGAAATATGCGCGGAAGGCCTATAAGCCGGATTTTGTACCTGTCCGAAAACAGGCGATGACCATTCCTCTGACCGCACCGTTGCCGATGCGGCTATAGCTGCCAACCCGGACCTGCTGGGGCAGAAGAGCCCCGCCTTTAACCCGAAGGTCATCGGCGCGCGGTCCCTATTTGGCATTGCTCCCGGTGGGGCTTGCCATGCCGGGACTGTTGCCAGCCCCGCGGTGGGCTCTTACCCCACCGTTTCACCCTTACCCCCTCGGCTGTTCCGGCAAGCCGGACCGTAGGGGCGGTTTCATTTCTGTGGCGCTTTCCGTCGGGTTGCCCCGCCCGGGCGTTACCCGGCACCGTTCCTTCTTGGAGTCCGGACTTTCCTCTACGTCGCTTTGCCCCGCAAAAGCGACGCCGCGGATGTCACACATGCGTGTGACGAGAGCGGATGTCGGTCATGCGACGCGAGTCGACGCAGCGGCCATCCAGCCTTCCGCGCAGCCCCGCCCTAGACGCCGCCGCGCGGCGCGTCAATGGGGGCGGGCAGAGCGGCAAGGTCGGCGGGGGTGAGAGGGCCGCGCGCCCATGGCCTGAAACGCATCCGCACGGCGTTTAGCAGCGTGTCATCGTCGCAAGGCGCGGTGAAGCCTGTGGCCTGCGCGGCGGCGCGGAAGGTTTCTGTGGTTACGCTGTCAGAAAGAGGGCCATCGCCCGCAGGAAGTGCCAGCCCGCGCTCTGCGATCCGGGCCCAATCGAATCGGGGGCCGGGGTCGATCTTGCGGCCCGGCGCCATGCAGGAATGGCCGATCACCCCTTCGGGCGGGATGCCGTGGCGGGCCATGATGCCGGGCAGGAGGGTTTCGAGCGCCCGCATCTGTGGCTCGGAAAACGGGTGATCGCCGCGGTTGTCCAACTCGATCCCGATGGAGCGTGAGTTGATGTCCTCCAACCCCGCCCATTCGCCCGCGCCTGCATGCCACGCGCGTTGGTCTTCCTCGACCATCCGAATGACCTCTCCGCGGCCTGAAATCAGGTAATGGGCCGAGACTTCGGCAGAGGGGTCACAGAGGCGCTCCAGCGCCGCTTGGGCGCTGGTCATGGCGGTGTAGTGCAAGACGATCAGCCGGGGGCGCAGCCCACCGCGCCGCGGGCCGCAATTGGGCGAGGGATGCGCCGTCACATCAGGCGCGGCAGGCATCTGTCAGCCCTGTGCAGCCCGGCGGAAGGGGGTGGGGTCCCAGTCGCAGGCGAAACCATCGCCATCGGGGTCCATGCCAAGGCGGTCTTTCTCGGGGCCACCGGCCTCAAGGAAGGCGATCTGCGCTTGGTCGGCGTGGCCGTATTGCGCGCAGGCGCGTTCGAACTTGCGGGCCTTGTTGAAACCGATGCGGCTATAAATCTGCTGACCGACCGACTGATTGGTTTGCAGCGCGTAGGCGACGATATTCGGGCCGACATTGCGGCGCTCGGGCAGGGCCTCGGGTTGGACGACCTCATATTGCGCGCGGTTCGCGGCCACGCGGGCGGCGTCGTCTTGAATGCTGCGCTGGCCCGACACGGCGTCAAAGTTGTTCTCGTTCGAGATGCCCACGGCGTTGACCGCGGCGGGGGGCGGGTTCGACGGGCTGGCGTTCACCGGGGCCACGCCCGAGTTGGTGGCCGCATCATTGCCCAGACCGTTGCTGGCCCCACCCGGACGGGTGGCGGCGAGAACGCGGGCGGTTTCCGCCGCCGTCGCTTCGGGAGAGCCGTCATCCAAAGGCTGGGCGGTCACCTCTGAGGCGGCGGGCATGTAGCTGCCGTCGCCCGCCAGCGCGGCATCGCGCGCGCGCTGCTCGGCCTCGAAACTACCGTCACCAAAGCCGACACCGCGCCCGGTGTTGATGTTCCCGGAATCGGGGATCGCCGGTTGGCAGGCTGCCAAAAGACCGCCTGCCGTCATCGCTAGAAGTGTCCGTGTGATCATCTGACCCGCTCTCGCCTCTTGTTCACCGCTCTGCGGCTTACCACCATTTCTCGGGCTTGGCCACAAAACCGGCGGCCTTCTCCAGCGCATAGGCGGAGGACAGCAGGTCTGCCTCTTCCCACGGGCGCCCGATCAGTTGCAGACCCAGCGGCAGACCCGTCGCGCTTTGGCCCGTCGGCAGCGCGACACCGGGAAGACCGGCGAGGTTCACCGTCACGGTGAAGACGTCGTTGAGATACATCGCCACCGGATCGGCGTCCTTCATCTCGCCCAGACCAAAGGCCGCCGAAGGCGTCGCCGGGGTCAGGATGCTGTCGATGCCTTGGGCGAAGACGTCTTCGAAGTCCTTCTTGATCAGCGTGCGGACCTTGCGGGCGCGGTTGTAATAGGCGTCGTAGAAACCGGCGGAGAGCACATAGGTGCCGACCATCACGCGGCGCTGAACCTCATGGCCGAAGCCCTCGGCGCGTGTCTTTTCGTACATCTCGGTGATGCCGTCGCCGTGGTCGAGCTTAGCGCGGTGGCCAAAGCGCACCCCGTCATAGCGCGCGAGGTTCGAGGATGCCTCGGCAGGCGCGATGACATAATAGGCGGGCAGGGCATATTTCGTGTGCGGCAGCGAGATGTCGACGATCTCGGCGCCCGCGTCCTTCATCATGGCGATGCCGTCGGCCCACAGCTTCTCGATCTCGGCAGGCATGCCGTCCATGCGGTATTCGCGGGGGATGCCGATCTTCTTGCCGCGGATGTCGCCGGTCAGCGCCGCTTCAAAGTCCGGCACGGCCAGATCGGCGCTGGTGCTGTCCTTGGCATCATGGCCACACATGGCCTCCAGCATGATCGCCGCGTCGCGCACGGTTTTGGTCATCGGCCCGGCTTGGTCGAGCGAGGAGGCGAAGGCGACGATGCCCCAGCGGGAGCAGCGGCCATAGGTCGGCTTGATGCCCACGGTGCCGGTGAAAGCCGCAGGCTGCCGGATCGAGCCGCCGGTGTCGGTGCCGGTGGCCGCAAGGCAGAGGTCGGCTGCCACGGCGGCAGCAGAGCCGCCCGAGGAGCCGCCGGGTGTCAGTTCTGCCGTGTCACCTTCGCGACGCCACGGGTTCACCGCGTTGCCGTAGACGGACGTTTCGTTCGACGAGCCCATGGCGAACTCGTCCATGTTGAGCTTGCCCAGCATCACCGCGCCGCTGTCTTTCAGCTTCTGGCTGACAGTGCTCTCATATTCGGGCAGGAAGCCTTCGAGGATGCGGCTGCCCGCTTGGCTCGGCACGCCTTTGGTGCAGAAGAGGTCCTTAATGCCGATGGGCAGGCCGCACATGGCGGGCGCGTCGCCCTGTTTGATGCGGGCGTCGGCAGCGGCGGCCTGTTCCATCGCGATTTCGGGCGTGCGGTGAACAAAGGCGTTCAGCGCGCCTGCGCCGTCGATGGCTTTGAGGCAGGCCTCGGTCAGGTCTTTCGACGTGGTCTCACCCTTGCGCAGCGCGTCGCGGGCCTCGGCCAGGCTCAATTTGTTCAGATCGGTCATTATTCCACCACCTTCGGCACGGCAAAGAACCCTTCACGGGCATCGGGGGCATTGGCCAGCACGCGGTCCTGCTGGTCGCCATCGGTGACCACGTCCTCGCGCCGTTTCAGGCGCTGCGGGGTCACGGAGGTCATCGGCTCGACGCCGTCGACATCCACTTCGGACAGCTGTTCGATAAAGCCGAGGATGGTGTTGAACTCTTCCGCCAGCGCCGGCAGCGCGTCGGGTTCAACCTTGATCCGGGCCAGTTTCGCCACGCGTGCGGCGGTGTTTTCGTCGATCGACATGAACATCTCCATCTCTTTGAGGCTCCTCTACCGTTTGGGGGCGGGCCTCGCAAGGGTTTGAGAGGTTCGGAACGGAGCCGGGCGGCGCCAGACCGGGGGATGGTGCTTGCTCCGAGGCAGTTGGGCAATTCATGGCCGCGGCGGTATTCGGTAATGTCGGGATGGCGTCGGTGTTGCAGAAGCGCCAGCCCGTCGGGCATGCGCCCTTGATTCCGGGCTAGGGTGGCATGTTCGGGTGTTACTTGATTCCGCGCAGCATAGGGTCAAATCTGATGTTAGACCCACCGCAATCAGGAGGACCCCCATGAACATCATCTGGCTCGGCCATGGCTCATTCCGCATCGAGATCGAAGACCAAGTGCTGCTGATCGACCCTTGGCTCAAAGAAAACCCCATGCTGGACGACGCGCACCATGCCGATGCAATCAAAGGCGCCACGCAGATCCTCGTTACCCACGGCCATTTCGACCACACGGCAGACATCGCCGACATCGCCAGCCGCACCAACGCCCCGGTGGCGGGGATGGTCGAGCTGATGAGTTGGCTGGACAGCAAAGGTGTGCAGCAGACCACTGGCTTCAACAAAGGCGGGACGATCCGCGCAGGCGCGGTGGCGATCACCATGGTCCCGGCCTCGCATTCCTCATCGGTGGAAGGCGAAAACGGGCCGATCTACACCGGAATGGAGACCGGCTTCATGATCTCGGGTGAGGGGCATACGATCTATCATTCCGGCGATACGGCGATCATGGCGGATATGGATTGGATGGGCGACTATCACAAACCCGATATCGGCATTCTCTCGGCGGGCGGGCATTTCACGATGGACATGGCGCAGGCCGCCTATGCCGCCAGACGCTATTTCGATTTCAAGACGGTCATCCCCTGCCACTACCGCACCTTCGACGCGTTGGAGCAATCGGCGCAGACGCTGATCGACGGGCTTCCGGGCGTCGATGTGGTTGAGCCGCAGGTGATGCAGCCGATCACCGTCTGATCCTCCTCCGCCCCGACGCCTTGCGCGGCGGGGCGGAACGGGGGATACCTGAAGGAATTGCCGGGGAATGCTATGTTTGCCAAATCGACTGCCGTGATCTTGCTGCTGACACTGGGGGCCTGCGCCCCGTTGAGCCGGGCCGAACCCACCGGCAGTGTCGGCTTTACCGGGGTGGGCGGTGACAGGCCGGTCATCTTCCCGGCGCATCTGTCGGTGTATCAGCCGCAGTAGACGCAAGGCGGGTCAGATGCCCAAAGAAGGCCACTTCATCAACCGCAGCAACTGGCTGCGCGCCGCCGTTCTGGGGGCCAATGATGGTATCGTCTCCTCGGCCAGCCTGCTGGTCGGGGTGAGCGCGGCGGGCATGACGCAGGGCAATGTCCTGCTGACGGGGCTTGCGGGGCTAACCGCCGGGGCGCTGTCGATGGCGGCGGGGGAATATGTCTCGGTCTCGGCGCAGGCGGATGTGGAGAAGGCCGATCTGGAGCGCGAGCGCGTCGCCCTGATCGAAGACCCGGACTATGAACTGAGCGAACTTGCCGAAGGGCTGGAGAACCGGGGCGTGCAAAGCGACCTCGCCCTAGAGGTCGCCACCCAGATGACGGACCATGACGCCCTCGGCGCCCATGCGCGCGAAGAGTTGGGCATGTTCGGCCTCGCCGGTCAGGCCGATCCGCTACAGGCAGCGGGCGCTTCGGCATTGGCCTTTGCCTTGGGGGGCGGGCTGCCGCTGTTTGCGGCGGTTCTGGCGCCTGCGGGGCTGCGCGGCGTGACCATTGCCTTGGTGGCGTTGCTAGCGCTGATACTGCTCGGCGCGGGCGGCGCGCAACTGGGCGGTGCGCCAAAGCGGCCCGCCATCGGGCGCGTCGTGGTTTGGGGCGGTCTGGCGATGGCCGTCACGGCCGGGGTCGGGCATCTGTTCGGCGCGATTGGATAAGCGGCTTGGCCTAAGACGGTGCCAAAGAAAAAGGCCGGCCCCTTTCGGAGCCGGCCTTTCGCATTAGATGGCAGAGCGATTACTCGCGGTTGCCGAAGAGCGACAGCAACATCATGAACATGTTGATGAAGTCCAGATAGAGGCTCAGCGCGCCCATGATCGCGGCTTTGCCCAGCCACTCGGTGTCGCCGTGATGGGCGTGGGCCAGATACTCGGTTTTGATCTTCTGGGTGTCATAGGCGGTCAGACCCGCGAAGATCAGAACACCGATCGCCGAGATCGCGAACATCAGCGCCGAGGAGGCGAGGAAGATGTTGACGATCGACGCGACGACCAGACCAATCACACCCATGATCAGGAAGCTGCCCCAACCGGAGATGTCCTTCTTAGTGGTGTAGCCCCAGAGCGACAGACCCGCGAAGGCGATGGAGGTGATCAGGAAAACCTGCGCGATCGAATAGCCGGTGAAGACCAGAAAGATCGAGCTGATCGAGATGCCCATGACGGCGGCGAAGGCGTAGAACACAACCTGCGCCGTGGCGGCGGACATGCGGTTGATCATGGCGCCAAAGCCGAAAACAAAGGCAAGGGGTGCGAACATCACGACCCATTTCAGCGGCGAGGCATAGAGCGCATAACCCAATTGCGTCAGGTATTTATCCTGGCTGAGCTGCGCCACGGCGGCGGAGGGGTCGGCGGTGACCGACAGGCCCGAGATGGCCCAGGCCGCGGCGAAGGTGATGAGCATGCCGATCGACATGGTGCCATACACCTTGTTCATATGAGCGCGCAGACCCTCGTCGATCGCGGAGACGCGCGACCCGGCAGCAGAGCGAATTGAATTGACGTCAGCCATTTAGTGACTCCCATTGGCAAAGTTGCGTGTCGAAACCCGGCCGACACGTTCTTGGGTCTGAATATCGGGCCTGAGGGGGCGAATTTCAAGTGTCTTGCGGGCTGATAACACGGCAATAATCGCGGGTTTTACGGGTAGGGATGTTCGGGGCGTGCGCGGGGCGTCGGCTTGCCCTGCGCGCGCCTTGGACGGGACTGCCGCGAGCGGTCGATCGGCGGAAAAGCACCGATGCATTTCAAGCGGCGCGCGCGCGGGCGGCAGCCATTCCCACCGCCCCAAACACGGAAAGATGGCATTTGACGCATTCCGACGGGAACCGATTGATATTCTTCGCGTTCATCCAGTGGTTGCCGAGCGGGAAACCGACAGGCCCAAGGAAACTTGGGGATTTCACACCCGCCGGTCGCAGAGAGAGAGGGGCAGTGCACCGCCTGAGGTTGCAGTCGATACAGGGCAGATTTTTACCATCCCGTGAAAATTCTTGGCCGAACTCAACGCAACCGCTATGATAGGAGGCAGAACTTTCGCGCAACCCCTGCGGTATCGTGCGAGGCGACGGCACACTTCGTCCTTGTTTGGAACTGAGATTGGCACGGTCGCATGTGCCCTATAAGGATTAGAGAATATGGTGCATGTGGTAGATGTACATGTAGGCAAACGTATCCGGCAGCGCCGCTGGCTGACGGGGATGACCCAGCAGAAACTGGCGGAACTGGTTGGGATCAAATTCCAGCAGATACAGAAATACGAAACCGGCGCGAACCGCGTCAGCGCGTCCCGGCTGTGGGATATCGCCGATGCGCTTGGGGTGCCTGTGTCCTTCTTTTTCGAAGGGTTGAAGGATGAGGAGGTCGCCGAGGGCGCGCCGATGGACGGGCTGCCTGCCGATTTGATGGCTGACAAGGAGGCGATGGAACTGGTGCGCTCTTACTACGCCATCCCCGAGAACCAGCGCCGCCGGTTGTTTGAACTGGCCCGCGTCTTGAGTGACGTGGCCTGAGCTTGCCCGCCCGCGTCTGGACGTGGCTCTAACGCACTGACAGGCTTGCGCAAAGGGGCGCAAACTGTCAGGTCTTCGCCATGATGAACACCAGTGACTTCGATCCCGATATCCGCCGCGTTGCCCATCTGATGGCGGATGGGGCGCGGCAGGTGATCCTGCCCTATTTCCGCAGGCTCGATTTGCAGGCCGACAACAAGCTCGGCACGGGTTTCGATCCGGTGACAGAGGCCGACCGCGCCGCCGAACGGGCGATGCGCGATATCTTGGCGGCGGAGCGGCCTGCGGATGGTATTCTGGGTGAGGAATATGGCGCGCAGCCCGGCACATCGGGGCTGACTTGGGTGCTCGACCCCATCGACGGGACGCGCGGCTTTCTCAGCGGTACACCGACTTGGGGCGTGCTGATTGCGGTCTCCGACGTCTCGGGGCCGTTCTATGGCATCATTGACCAGCCCTATATCGGGGAGCGGTTCGAGGGGGCGCCGGATGGCGCGCTGTTGAGCGGGCCCCACGGCAGCCACCCCTTGCAGACCCGCGAGGCGCGGGATTTGCGGCAGTCCATCGTTTTCACCACATTCCCCGAGGTCGGCAGCAGTGAGGAGGGCAGCGCCTTTCGCGCCGTCGCCTCGCAGGCGTTGCTGACCCGCTATGGCATGGATTGTTATGCCTATGCGCTGGTCGCGGCCGGGCAGGTCGATCTGGTGATCGAGGCGGGGCTGAACGCCTATGACATTCAAGCGCCCATTGCGGTGATCCAAGCCGCCGGGGGCATCGTGACCGATTGGCAGGGCAACCCGGTGCATGAAGGGGGCAGGGCGCTGGCCGCGGCCAATCGCGACATCCACGCCCAAGCGCTTGCGATCCTTTCCGCCTATTGATCCAATTGTCGGGAAAGCCCGGATTGACCGGCCCCGGCGGGATGCGATAAATCCCGCAGAAGGTCGGTTCTCTCGCCCGTTTTCCACCGATCACACACGCTTTGCATGAGACGGGCATAGCGAAAGTGTGACCTATGGCAGAGACCCTCATCCGCGGCGCGGATTACCTTCTCACGATGGACGACACCCGGCGGGAGCTTGCGGGCGCGGACCTGTTGCTGCGCGACGGCGTGATTGCCGAGATCGGGCAGGGCCTTCGGACAGAGGGTGAGATTGTCGAGGCGAATGGCTGCGTCGTCACACCGGGCCTCGTGAACACCCATCACCATCTTTACCAGAGCATGACCCGCGCCGTGCCGGGGGCGCAGGACGCGCTGCTCTTTGGCTGGCTGCAACGGCTCTACCCGATCTGGGCGCGCATGGGGCCAGAGCATATGTTCGTCTCGGCCCAGATCGGGCTGGCGGAACTGGCGCTTTCGGGCTGTAGCCTAAGTTCGGACCACCTTTATCTCTACCCCAACGGCGTGCGGCTGGAGGATACGATCCACGCCGCCGCCGAACTTGGGCTGCGCTTTCACCCCACCCGCGGCTCGATGAGCATCGGCGAAAGCGATGGCGGCCTGCCGCCCGATGCACTGGTGGAGCGTGAGGCGGCCATTTTGGAAGACTGCATTCGCGTGGTCGACGCCTTTCACGATCCCGCCGAAGGGGCGATGTGCCGCGTCGGGCTGGCACCCTGTTCGCCTTTTTCGGTCAGCCGCGAATTGATGCGCGACACGGCGCTGTTGGCCCGCGACAAAGGCGTGATGCTGCACACCCATCTGGCCGAGAATGCCGAGGATGTGGCCTATTCGCAGGAGAAATTCGGCTGCCGCCCGGGGGAATATGCCGAAAGCCTCGGCTGGCTCGGCGACGACGTTTGGCACGCCCATTGCGTGCAGTTGGATGGGGCCGAGATCGACCTTTTCGCCCGAACCCGCACCGGGGTTGCGCATTGTCCCTGCTCGAACTGTCGCCTCGGCTCGGGCATCGCGCCGGTGCGGGCGATGCTGGACGCGGGCGTGCCGCTGGGGCTGGGCGTCGATGGCTCCGCCAGCAACGACAGCGGCAATCTGGCTGCCGAGGCGCGGCAGGCGATGCTGTTGCAGCGGGTGGCCCGCGGTGCCGACGCGATGAGCCCGCGCGCGGCGCTCGAACTGGCCACGCGGGGCGGTGCGGATGTGCTGGGGCGGCCTGACTGCGGGCGGCTGATGCCCGGCAAACGGGCCGATGTGGCGATCTGGGATGTTTCGGGCGTGCAAAGCGCGGGCAGTTGGGACCCGGCTGCGCTGCTTCTTGCCGGTCCTACGGCGGTGCGCGACCTTTTCGTTGAAGGCCGACAGGTGGTGCGCGATGGTCAGATCACCACCATCGACTTGGCCGCTCAGGTGGCGCGGCAGAATCATTTGGCGAAAGGCTTGGCTGAATGAAGCCGGTTTTATTCTCGATACTGATGCTGGCGGGGATGCCCGCTTTGGCCGATCCGATGGGGTTGGACAGGGTGAACGCCCTGCGCGATGTGAAGGGGTTGCAGCCCCTGAGCTATGACAGCCGTTTGGAACAGGCGGCAAAGGACCACGCCCGCGATATGGCCACGCATGACTATTTCAGCCACCAAGGCCGCGATGGCACCGATGTTGGCCGCCGCGCGGCGGTGGCGGGCTATGAATGGTGTTTCGTGGCCGAGAATATTGCCAAGGGGCAGCAATCGCTCGATGAGGTCATGACCGGCTGGACCAACTCGCCGGGGCATTACCGCAATATGGTCGACGCCCGGGCCGAGGAGATGGGGCTGGTCCGTGCTGATGACGCGGTCTGGGTCATGGTGCTGGGCGCGCCCTGCTGAGCCCAGCCCTAGGCGGGGGGCGTTACGCCGTGCCGCCCCGCCGCGCGCCCGCCACCCAAACATCCGCGATCGCGCGGTCGTCGCCCATCATGATGGTGGCGAAAAGACTTTCCCAGATGTCCTTGGCCGCGGCATGACGCTGCGCGATGGCGGGCGTGGAGTCGAGCGACAGCACGGTGATGTCGGCCTCCATCCCTTCGGTCAGTGAACCCACATGATCTTGCAAATGCAGGCTGCGGGCCGAGCCTGCGGTCGCCAGCCAGATGAGCTGTGCCGCATGCAGCGGCGTGCCGCGCAGCTGGCCGACCTCATAGGCCGCCGCCATGGTGCGCAGCATCGAAAAGGATGAGCCGCCGCCGGTATCCGTTGCCAGCGCCAGCGGGATGCCCCGCGCGGCAAGGCCGGTCATGTCGAACAGCCCCGACCCGATGAAGGTGTTTGAGGTTGGGCAATGCACCAGCGCACCGCCGACCTCCGCCAGCCGGTCGATCTCACGCGGTTCCAGATGGATCGCATGGCCGTAGAGGCCGCGTTCGCCCAGCAGGCCGTGGGCCTCATAGGTATCAAGGTAATCGCGCGCCTCTGGGAACAGGTCACGGACCCATTCGATCTCATCCGTTTGCTCGCTGAGGTGGGTCTGCATCAGGCAGGTCGGATGCTCTGCCCAAAGCGCGCCGAGGGCGGAAAGCTGCTCGGGCGTGGAGGTGGGCGAGAATCGCGGCGTGATCGCATAGGTCGCGCGGCCCTTGCCATGCCAGCGCTCAATCAGCGCTTTGCTGTCGTCATAGGCCGATTGCACCGTGTCGCGCAGCCCTTCGGGCGCGTTGCGGTCCATGCAGGTCTTGCCCGCGACGATCCGCTGGCCGCGTTTTTCCGCCGCCTGAAACAGCGCGTCGGCGCTGTGGGGGTGGATCGTGCAATAAGACGCGACCGTGGTGGTGCCATGCGCCAGCGTCAGGTCCAGATAGCGCGCCGCGATCTCGCTCGCATAAGCCGGATCCGACAGGCGCATCTCTTCGGGGAAAGTATAGGCGTTCAGCCAGTCGATCAGCCGCTTGCCCCATGACGCGATGATCGCGGTTTGCGGGTAGTGCACATGAGCATCAACGAAACCCGGGCAGATCAACGCATCGGCATAGCGCGTCACCTCGGCCTGCGGATGCGCGGCGCGCAGGGTTTCCCCCTTGCCGACGGCGGCGATCCGGCCATTTTCGATCAGCACACCGCCTTGGGTGTCGATCTTTACGGCATCCTCCCAAACGCTTTGCATCGGGTTGCCGGAATAGGTGAGCGTCGCGCCCAAAAGGAGTCGTTGATTTGTCATGCCAGTGGTTTAGGTGAGGGCGGGACGGGGAACAATACCGAAGCGTCGCTGGTGCCGTTGTACCGGCTTGGGCGCTCGCATATCATCCTTCCCAACAAAGGCGCAGAGACGGAGAGCAGCGGATGTCAGAGCAGATCGAAGAGCTGGATCCGGCGGCCTCCCCTGAAGAGCGTGCCGAGGCCTATGTGCTCGACCGGAAAGCCGTGGCCGCGATCCTTGAGGCGGTAGAGGCCAACGATCAGGCGCATCTGACCCAACTGATGGAGCCGCTACACGCCGCGGATATCGCCGACCTTCTTGAGCAGATCGACGAAGACGATCGCGCCGCCTTGATCCGGCTTTACGGGCAGGAATTCGACGGGGAGATTCTGTCGGAACTCGACGAGTCGGTCCGCGAGGAAGTTATCAGCATTCTGACGCCGCAGGTTCTGACCCAAGCGGTGCGCGAGCTGGACAGCGACGATGTGGTCGACCTGATCGAAGATCTGGAAGACGCGCAGCAGGAAACCATTCTCGACGCATTGGAAGAGACCGACCGCGTTGCGGTGGAACAGGCGCTGAACTGGCCCGAATATTCCGCCGGTCGTCTGATGCAGCGCGAGGTTGTCATGGCACCAGAGCATTGGACGGTGGGCCAAGCCATCGACCATCTGCGCGCCACCAAGGAAGAAGACCTGCCGGATCAGTTTTATCACATCGTCATGGTCGACCCGCGCCTGCATCCGGTGGGCAATGTGACCTTGGGCAAGCTCATGCGCTCGCGCCGCGAGACGCGGCTGGCGGATATTCTGGAGGAGACCTTTCAGATCATCCCTGCCATGCGCGATGAGGGCGATGTGGCCTATGCCTTCAACCAGTACCACCTGATCTCGGCCCCCGTGGTCGACGAGGAGGGGCGGCTCATCGGGGTCATCACCATTGACGATGCCATGGCCGTGCTCGACGAAGAACACGAAGAAGACATCCTGCGACTGGCGGGCGTGGGCGAGGGGTCGCTCTCTGACCGGGTGACGGAGACGACGAAGCAGCGGCTGCCGTGGCTTGCGGTGAACCTTGTGACGGCGATTGCGGCCTCCGTGGTGATCTCGCAATTCGAGGCGGCGATTGCGCAGATCGTGGCGCTGGCCGTGTTGATGCCGATCGTGGCCTCAATGGGCGGCAACGCGGGCACGCAGAGCTTGACGGTGGCGGTGCGCGCCATCGCGACCAAAGACCTCACCGGCTCCAACGTTTGGCGGGTGATCCGGCGCGAGGTCTTGGTGGGGCTGGTCAACGGGCTGATATTTGCGGTGATCATGGGCATTGTCGGCGTGCTCTGGTTCGGCTCGCCGGGTCTGGGCTATGTCATCGCCACGGCGATGGTGATCAACCTCGTGGTGGCGGGGCTTGCGGGCACCGGCATCCCGATCTTGCTTGAGCGGTTCGGGGTGGACCCGGCGCTCGCCTCGGGCGCGTTTGTGACGACGGTGACGGATGTGGTGGGCTTTTTTGCCTTCCTCGGCCTTGCCGCCATGGTGCTGTTGTGAGCGATTGCGCCGCTCGGAAGGCCGAGGCGCGCAAGGCGGCCTTTGCCCGCCGTAAGCCCTTGTTCGAACAGGCGAATGCAGCGCAGGCAGGCTATCTTTCCGAGGTTTTGGCGGGCTACCGCGGCGTGCCGCTGTCGGGTTTCATGCCGATCCGAACGGAGATTGATCCACGCCCTGCCATGGCCGAGGCATGCGCCCATGGTCCCGTCGGCGTGCCGGTGATCAAAAAGCCGAACCACCCGCTGTCCTTTGCCCGTTGGACCCCCGAGACTGCGATGGTGCCGGGCACCTTTGGCGCGATGATCCCCGCTGAGCCCGATTTCTTCGAGCCTGAGATCGTGATCGTGCCGCTTTTGGCCTTCAACCGCGCAGGCGGGCGGCTGGGCTATGGCGGCGGCTTTTATGACCGTACGCTGGCGATGCTGCGCGGGCGGCGGGCCACGCTGGCCATTGGCTTTGCTTTCGCGGGGCAGGAGTGGGACGACGTCCCGCTGGAAGACACCGACGCGCCGCTCGATCTAATCGTGACCGAGGCCGGGGTGATCGAGGTGACGCCGGGCCAACCCCCGTCCCGAGCGGAATAAGGGTTGCCGCCAAGCCGCGCGCGTCCTAGTCCATGGGCATGAAGATTTTGTTTCTTGGCGATGTGATGGGCCGCGCCGGACGGCGGGCGATCACCGAAAATCTGGCGCGGCTGCGGCGCGACTGGAAGCTCGATTTCATTGTGGTCAACGGCGAGAATGCGACCGGCGGCATGGGGCTTTCGGGCGCACATGCCAAGACGCTGCTCGATGCCGGGGCCGATTGTCTGACCCTTGGCGATCACGCTTTCGACCAGAAAGACATGCTCAGCTTTATCGAGCAGGAGCCGCGTGTTATCCGCCCGCTGAACTTCTCCAAATCCGCGCCGGGCAAGGGGGCTAAACTCTTCACGGCACAGAACGGCAAGAAGGTTCTAGTCACCCAAGCGCTTGGGCAGGTCTTTATGAAACGGCCCTTCGATGACCCTTTCTCGGCGCTGGAGCCGGTGCTGAAAACCCATCCGTTGGGCGGCATGGCGCAGGCGATCATCGTCGATATGCACTGCGAAGCCACGAGTGAGAAGATGGCCATGGGCCATTGGTGCGACGGGCGGGCGAGCCTTGTGGTCGGCACCCATACCCATGTGCCCACGGCCGATGCGATGATCCTGCCGGGCGGGACGGGCTACCTGAGCGATGCTGGCATGTGCGGCGATTATCATTCGGTGATCGGCATGGATAAGGCCGAGCCGCTGCGCCGTTTCATCACCGGAATGCCGCGCGAACGTTTCACCCCCGCCAATGGCGAGGCGACCCTGTCGGGCGTCTATATCGAGACTGACGACCGCACGGGCCGCGCCACGCGGATCGTCCCGGTGCGTGAGGGCGGTGCCCTTCAGGCCAGCGCCCCTTAAGACCGGCAAGGCGCGGCCCCATGCGTCGCGCTTGCACCGAGGGCGGCAATCGGCGTAACTGGACAACGGCCTTTTGCCCGAATGACAGGTTCTTGATGGAATTTTTCAGCTTCTCTCCGATGGAGACGGCGGTGCTGACCCTCGTGGTCGTCGGCATGATGTTCGTGCTTTTCCTGCGCGAAGCCTTTCCGACCGAAGTCGTCGCCATCGCCGGGGCGGCCTTGCTGCTGGCGCTTGGCGTGCTGCCCTATGACGACGCGCTTGAGGTGCTTTCAAACCCCGCGCCTTGGACCATCGCGGCGATGTTCATCATCATGGGGGCCTTGGTCCGCACCGGGGCACTGGATGTGTTGACGCGGCTGGCCGAACGCTCGGCCAAGACCCACCCCAAGACGGCGGTGGCGGGGGTGATCCTGTCGGTCATGGCGGCCAGTGCGATCATGAATAACACGCCGGTGGTGGTGGTGATGATCCCGGTGGTGGTGCAACTGACCCGCACGCTGAACACCAAAGCCTCCAAGCTGCTGATTCCGCTCAGCTATGCCGCGATCATGGGTGGCTCTCTGACGCTGATCGGCACCTCTACCAACCTCTTGGTCGATGGTGTGGCGCGGTCGCAGGGCATGGCCCCTTTCGGCATTTTCGAGATCCTGCCCGTGGGCCTTGTGGTCTGCGCTTGGGGCTTGCTTTACATGCTGCTCTTTGCTGACCGGCTGCTGCCCGCGCGCGACAGCATGGCGAATATGCTCTCTGACCGCTCCAAGATGAAATTCTTTACCGAGGCTGTGATTCCGCCCGAAAGCAACCTGATTGGCCGTGAAGTGCTGGACGTGCAGCTTTTTAAACGCGAGGGCGTGCGGCTGATCGACGTGGTGCGGGGCGACGATTCATTGCGCCGCAACCTCAAAGGGGTCGCGCTTCAGGTTGGCGACCGTGTCGTGCTGCGCACCCAGATGACCGAGCTTTTAAGCCTGCAAAACAACAAGGAACTGCGCCGGGTCGACCAGCTGTCGGCGGTGGAGACCACGACTGTCGAAGTGCTGATCACCCCCGGTTGCCGGATGGTGGGGCGCAGCTTGGGCTCGATGCGGCTGCGGCGGCGCTATGGGGTCTATCCGCTGGCGGTGCATCGGCGGAACCAGAACATCGGCCAGCAGCTTGACCAATTGATTGTCAAGGTCGGCGATACGCTGCTGCTGGAAGGGGCTGCCGAAGACATCCAGCGGCTGGCAAGCGAGATGAACCTTGTCGATGTGACCCAACCTTCGGCCCGGGCGTTCCGCCGGGGTCATGCACCGATCGCCATTGCCGCCCTCGTGGGGATCGTGGCTCTGGCGGCCTTCAACGTGGCGCCCATCCTCCTGCTGGCCGTGATCGCCGTGGCCGTGGTGCTGGTGACGGGCTGTATCGACGCGGAGGAGGCTTTCTCTTTCGTCGAGGGGCGGCTGCTGGCGCTAATCTTTGCCATGTTGGCGGTTGGCGCGGCCTTGCAGAATTCCGGCGCGATCACGCTAATCGTCGACAATATCGCGCCGGGGCTGGCGCAATTGCCGCCGTTTTTCATCATTTGGGCGGTGTTCCTGCTGACCACCATCCTGACCGAGATCGTCAGCAACAATGCTGTGGCGGTGATTATGACGCCCATCGCCATCAGCCTCAGCACCGCGCTTGGCATGGACCCGCGGCCGCTGGTGGTGGCGGTGATGATCGCGGCCTCCTGCGCCTTTGCCACGCCCATTGGCTATCAGACCAATACGTTGGTGTACGGGCCGGGGGGGTATAAATTCACCGATTTCATGCGCATCGGGATCCCGCTGAACCTGAGCATGTCGCTGTTGGTAAGCGCGGTGATCCCGCTGTTTTGGTAACTCAGGCGCTGCGCTGCTTTTCGGTCTGGGCGACGATTGCGTCAAAGCCCGCTTGCGCCTCAAGGAAGTTACGGGTCAGCGGGGCGGTGAGTTCGGATTGGTCCGAGAAATAGGCCCCGACCCGACAGATATGCGCCGCGAATTCAGGATGCACCCCGGCGTCGTCATAGCGCCGGATGCGGTCCTTGCTCAGCCAGCCACGCTTCTTGGCCTCTTTGCTGATCAGCTTGAGCCGTTGCACCGCGTGAAAGGTCAGATAGACCGAGAGATAGTCGAGGTAGTCGGGCAGGGGGATGCCGCAGGTCGGATCGAAGGCGTCGATCACCACGTCGACCATGTCTGGCGGGGCAATGGGCCATGCCTCATCCCCGATCAGCCAAGCGATGTCTTCTGCCCCGTGACGCAGCCCGGCATATTCGAAGTCGAACCAGCGCAGCTTGTCATCGCGGCCAATCGCGGCGTTGCCCGAACGGCAGTCCCATTTGACGAATTGCCGCACCGGGGCGTTGATGCGCTCATAGGCGGCGGTGCGGTCGAACTGGTCCGAGATGCCGTCGCCGAGGTCTTTCAGAAAATCCACCGCATCGACAAAGTTCAGCACCCAGTCGCGGTTGTTGCCCAGATGCGGCATGATCGCGTTCAACTCGGTCTGGCGCGCGGCGCCGTGGATGCGGAAGATGGCTGAGACGGCCTCGGCTGCGAGGTCAAGCTGTTCGGCGCGTTCCACCCGCGCGATCTCGACGTTGAGGCGGCGCTTGCCGACGTCGGATTGGAACATGATCTCTCCCACAACGCCCAGACATTCGGGCAGGTCGCTGCAGTGGCGGCCAAGCTCGGTCAGCACATGGGCTTCGAGATGGGTGCGGCGGAAGTTCGGGCGCAGGGTGGCGATCACCGTGCGGTCGGTCAGATGCAGCCGAAAGCTCGACCGGTTTTCGCCGCCCGGGGCCGATACCCGCGCCACATCTTGCCCGAAATGCTTGCGCGCCGCCGCGACGATCTGGGCCTGAGCGCTTTGTTCCTTGGGTCGTGCCATGGGGCCTCCGCTGGTGTTTTCGCCTGTCTAGGTCGGCTGGCTGACGAGGGTACGGCGGGTTTTGGGCAAAACAAAGGCAATTTCCACCTATCCCGACGGGAGTGATTCGCACCCCATCAGCGCATTTGACCTATACGAAAGAACAATGCCCTCTCAGGGTGTCTCACTGTTTCGATTTATCACGCTTTGTCGGCCCAATTTACCCAAAAAATGGAAAGAATTTGGCGGAAATAGGCGCCGCTGCTAGCTTCACAGGTCAGTGGGGGATGCGGCGCTGCAAAGCGGCCGCGGCTGCAAATGCATATGAGGGATTGGCGTCATGGGTTACAGATTCTCAAAGGGTTGGAACAGCAAGGACAATAGCTGGTCCACTGGCGGTGAAGCGGGCAGCGGTTGCGATGCCAGCGGAACGAAGTCCTATCACAACGGCGGGGTAGAGGGCTCCTCCTTCGCGACGTGGTATGACAAGCACTTGGCCGGGAAGTTCGACGGGAACGATGACGGCAAAGGCTCCGGTTCGGGTGGGACCAAGGGTTCCGGTTCTGGCGGCACGAAGGGCTCCGGCTCTGGCGGTACGAAAGGCTCCGGCTCGGGTGGCACCAAGGGTTCCGGCTCGGGCGGTACGAAAGGCTCCGGCTCCGATGGCACAAAAGGTTCCGGTTCGGGCGGCACGAAGGGCTCCGGTTCCGGTGGCACGAAGGGCTCCGGCTTGGGTGGGACCAAGGGTTCCGGCTCTGGAGGCACGAAAGGCTCCGGCTCGGGTGGCACGAAGGGTTCCGGTTCTGGTGGCACGAAAGGCTCCGGTTCTGGCGGCACGAAAGGTTCCGGCTCCGGCGGTACCAAGGGTTCCGGCTCTGGCGGTACGAAAGGCTCTGGCTCCGGTGGCACCAAGGGTTCCGGTTCTGGCGGTACGAAAGGCTCCGGTTCTGGCGGCACTAAGGGCTCCGGCTCGGGTGGCACGAAGGGTTCTGGTTCTGGCGGCACGAAAGGTTCCGGCTCCGGCGGTACCAAGGGTTCCGGCTCTGGCGGTACGAAGGGCTCCGGCTCGGGTGGCACTAAGGGTTCCGGTTCTGGTGGCACGAAGGGTTCCGGCTCCGGTGGCACCAAGGGTTCCGGTTCTGGCGGTACGAAAGGCTCCGGCTCTGGCGGCACCAAAGGTTCCGGCTCTTGCGGCACTAAGGGGTCTGGTTCGGGTGGTACGCAAGGGGGTGATACCGGTGGCGACGATAAGTCCGTTCTTAATTTCCTGATGGGAGAGAGTGGGGAGATCACAATCGCCGTCACGGAAACGCCGGAGGGGCAGTTGCACTTCAACCTCTCGCCCACTGATCCCGAAGCGGAATCCCACGCTGACATCAACGGGCTTTTCTTCAATGTGACTGATGGCAGCGCAATCGAAGAACTGAACTTCTTCCCTGATGTGAACGCCGAAGGCTATCACCTGACGGATGTGAAGGCCGTGGATGACGGTGTCGACGGTTTCGACGATGGTCCCCAAGCGGGAGGCAGCTTCGATGTGGGTCTGCAGTTCGGCACGACCGCTGACAGTTCCGATGATGAGGTCACAAGCACGAACTTCACCCTCTGGACCTATCCCGGCTCGCTGTCTTTCGAAGATATCGATCTGAGCGGCATGCGTGTCGTGGTGGACTCGGATGAGAGCGGCGGCGAGGTGCTTGAGGTGTCCGGTATGGTCGATCCTGACATGGAGGACTCCGATGCCGATACCTCCGACCCCGCGAGCGCCCTCATGGACGCGCTGACCCTCACTTCCGTGCCGGAGGAGGAAGACGAAGGGGGCGACACCTGCGAGGATGACGCCTTCGACATGGCCTAAGGGGCCGTCAGTCTAAAAACGAAAGGCGCGTCCCTCTGGACGCGCCTTTTGCTTGGCGGGCGTCGCCCCCTCAGCGTCCGCGCATCCAAAGGACGAAGGGCAGGGCCACCAGATACATCGTGATGCCATAGACCGCCGAGGGCAGGGCATAGGCGCTGAACCCCGACGCTTGGCCCGAGATCAACCCGGCGAGGGTGATGCCAAGCGTCGCGTTCTGGGTGCCCACTTCGATTGAGATCGTCTTGCGGGTCTGCCACGCCAGCCCGGCCGCGGCGGCAATGCCCAGCCCCAGCAACATCAGCGCCGCGTTCATGCTAACAAGCGCGGGACCAAGCCGGGCGAGGTTCTCGGTGAAAACGCTCCAATTTCCGGCCAATGCGGCGAGGACAATCAGCACGAAGAGCAGCGCGGCGAGGGCGGAGAGGCCCGGCTCGATCCGCGCGGCAAAGCCGGGGGCGAGGTGGCGCAGGGCAAGCCCAAGCGCCACGGGCAGGGTGGTGATCACGAACATCGCCACCGCCAGCGCCGCGACCGAAACATCCGGCGCGGCATCGCCCATGAAGTGCCGCACGGCGATGGCGGTGAAGACCGGCACGGTCAGGATGCTCAGAAGCGAGACCACTGCCGTCAAAGTCACCGACAGCGCCACATCGCCCCGCGCGAATTTGCTGATCATATTCGAGGTCACGCCGCCCGGGCAGAAGGAGAGGATCATCAGCCCCACGGCCAGTTCTCCGCGCAGGCCAAAGGCCATGGCCACCGCCCATGCGGCAGCGGGCACCAGCACCACTTGGCAAAGCGCGCACAAGGCAAAAGCGCGCGGGTATTTCGCCACGCGGGTGAAGTCTGGGACCGTGAGGCCCACGCCCAGCGACAGCATGATGATCGCCAATGACAGCGGCAGTACGACGTTGATTAGAATGTCCATTTGTCCCCCCAAAGCTGACACTCAGCCTATGGGCGGCAAATATGCTCTGGCAAGTCCGACGCGCGGCGGCGGCAATTAAAGCGGCCAGAAGAACAGGATCGCGGGGATCGACACGGCGACGACGATGATCTCCAGCGGCAGCCCCATGCGCCAATAGTCGCCAAAGGAATAGCCGCCGGGGCCGAGGATCAGCGTGTTGTTCTTATGCCCAATCGGCGTCAGGAAAGCCGAAGAGGCCGCCACCGCGACCGCCATCAGGAACGGATCGGGAGAGACGCCGAGCGACTGCGCCATCTGGATGCCCACGGGGGCCGCGACGATGGTCGTCGCCGTGTTGTTGAGCACATCCGACAGCGACATGGTCACCACCATCAGCACCGTGAGGACCACCCAAGCGGGCAGCCCCTCGGTCAGCCCCACCAGCGCGCCCGCGATCAATTCGGTCCCGCCCGAAGTCTCGAGCGCAGCACCAAGCGGGATCATGGAGCCTAACAGAACGATGACCGGCCATTCGATATGGGTGTAGAGTTCCGACAGCGGCACGATCTTGGCGAGCACATAGCCGACCACCACGATGCCAAGCGCGATGGGCAGGTAGATCAGCCCGAAGGAGGCCGCCGCCACGGCTCCCGCGAACATCGCGATGGCGAGCCATGTCTTGCTGTCTTGCGTCACCGCGAGGCCGCGGTCGGCCAGCGGCAGCACGCCCAGCCAGTCGGTGACATGGGCCACCGTGTCGCGCGGGACCAGCAGCAACAGGATGTCCCCCGGTTTCAGCTCGGTCGTGCGCAGTTGCGAGGTGATCTTGCGGCCCTGTCGCGACAAGCCCAGCAGCACCGTGCGCTGCCGCCACGACAGGCCCACCGCCTGCGCCGTGCGCCCGTTGAGCCGCGAGCCATCGGTCACCACGACCTCGACAATCTCGACCCCGTCACCGTCAGCCAGCAGCAGGTCTTCGCGGTCTCGGTCGGCCAGCGCGAGGTTCAGCGTGCTGCGGAATTCGTCCAGCGCGTCGGGCGTGGCCTCAAGCACGATCGCGTCTCCGGCTTGCAGCACCACGTTACGCGCCGTGCCATAGCGCCGTTTGCCGTCGCGCATCAGCCCCAAGATCGCCACATCGGCGCGATGCGCCTCTTCTTGCAACTCGGCCAGCCGTTTGCCGATCTGTTTGTTGCCCTCGGGCACGGTCAGCTCGGCGATATATTGGGCGATGTCCTCGGCCTCGATCATGGCGTCTTCGCGGGCGGGGATCAGCCGCCAGCCGATCAGCGCGACGAAGATCAGCCCGGCAATAGCGGCAAACCCGCCGACGGGGGCGAAGTCGAACATCTTGAAAGGCGCGCCCAAGGATTCCTGCCGGATGGAAGCGATGATGATATTGGGCGGCGTGCCGATCAGCGTGGCCATGCCGCCAAGGATGGTGGCGAAACTGAGTGGCATCAGGCTCAGCCCCGGCGCGCGGCCCGCCTTGCGTGCGGTCTGGATGTCGACCGGCATCAGCAAAGCCAAGGCGGCCACGTTATTCATAAAGGCAGACAGCACCCCGCCCACGGCGCCCATCATGGTGATATGCGCGCCCAGGCTGCGCGAACTGTCGACCAGCGTGCGGGTGATCAGCATCACCGCGCCCGAACGGACCAACCCAGCCGAAACCACCAAGACCAGCGCCACGATCAGCGTGGCCGGATGGCCGAAACCGTCAAAGGCGTTTTCCGTGGGCACCACCCCCAGCACCACACCGAGCATCAGCGCCCCGAAGGCCACGATGTCATAGCGAAACCGCCCCCAGAGCAGCAGACCAAAGACCGCGCCGAAGAGGGTGAATAGGATGATCTGATCAGTGGTCATAAATCCGGTCTAACGTGGTTGCCCCATCGGCGGAAAGCTAAGCACAGGCCGGGTGGCTTGTTCCAGCGGTGATGCTGGCATATAGAGTGGCGCAAACGCATTGCCAGAACGAGGTATTCATGGCCGGTCACTCCAAATGGGCAAACATCCAGCATCGCAAGGGCCGTCAGGACAAGCTGCGCGCCAAGGTGTTTTCCAAACTCTCCAAGGAAATCACCATCGCGGCCAAGATGGGCGACCCCGACCCGGACAAGAACCCGCGTCTTCGTCTGGCGGTGAAAGAGGCCAAGGGCCAGTCCATGCCCAAGGACAACATCGAACGCGCCATCAAGAAGGCCGTTGGCGGTGAGGGCGAAGATTACGAGGAAATCCGCTATGAGGGCTATGGCCCCAATGGCGTGGCGGTGATCGTCGAGGCGATGACCGACAACCGCAACCGCACCGCTTCGACTGTGCGCTCGACCTTCACCAAGAACGGCGGCAATCTGGGCGAGACCGGTTCGGTCGGCTTCATGTTTGAGCGCAAGGGCGAGGTGATCTATCCCGCTTCCGTCGGCGACGCCGACACCGTGATGATGGCGGCGATCGAAGCCGGTGCCGAAGACGTGGAAAGCTCCGAAGAAGGCCATGTGATCTATTGCGCCGACACCGATCTCAACGACGTGTCGACCGCGCTTGAGGCCGAATTGGGCGAGTCGGAATCGACCAAGCTGATCTGGCGTCCGACCACCACCACCGAGATGGATCTTGAGAACATGGAAAAGCTGATGAAGCTGATCGATGCGCTTGAGGAAGATGACGACGTGCAGCGCGTCACCACCAACTTTGAGGCCTCCGACGAGGTTATGTCGCAGCTTTAACGCGGCATTTGCACCAGCGCCTCGCGCGCCGCGGCTCTTATGGCGGCGGTGAGCGGGGCCAGCGCGGGCGCCATGATCCGCGCGACCTGCCAGTAAAGCGGCACATCCAGCGGCAGCGCCTCGTCCAGTGACACGAGCCGCCCCGCCGCCATATCCTCGGCCACCAGCGGCGCGGGGTTCATCCCCCAGCCCAGCCCTTGACGCGCCGCCGCGACAAAGCCGTGGCTTGAGGGCAGATGGTGGCTTGGCGGGGTCAGTCGCTGCCCGGTCTTTCGCATCAACCATCGCCCTTGCAGTTGATCCTTATGATCGAAGGTGAGCATCGGCGCGCGGGCCAGTGCCTCGGTCGTGACGCCTTCGGCAAACCAAGTCTCGCGATAGGCGGGGCTGGCAGTGGCATGGTAGCGCAGCGCCCCCAAGGGCAGCACGTCGCAGCCCGGTGCCGCGCGGGCTTGCGCCGTCACCGCCGCGCTGACCTCCCCCCGTCGCAGCCAATCGGCAGAGGTGTCTTGGTCGTCGATCATCAGATCGAAAAGCATGTCGGGCACCTGCGCCAGCGCCGGGATCAGCCATGTGGCCAAGACATCCGCAGGCACCGCAAGGCGCAGCCGGGGCGGGGCGGTGGCATCGCCCGCGCCAAGCGCCTGCGCTTCGAGCAGGGCCACATCCTCCGCATGTTTGGCAAGACGCTGGCCCATGGGGGTGCCGGTGCAGGGCTGGCCGCGCAGAACGAGGGTGGCCCCCACACGATCCTCCAGCGCCTTCACCCGTTGCGAAATTGCCGAGGGGGTCACCCCCAGCACCGCCGCCGCGGCATCAAAACTGCCGAGCCGCAGGATATGGGCCAATGCGGTTAGCTGCGCGCTATCGAGCTGCATAAGATTTGCTAATCCTAACGTAGACTATTGAATTTGAGTAATCTGAACCGCCGGGCTAGGCAAAGGCAACCCATGTTATAGGACGCCTTTGATGTTCACCTCACTCCTTCCCGGCTTCGCCCTCAGCCTCACCCTCATCATGGCCATCGGGGCGCAAAACGCCTTTGTCTTGCGCCAAGGGCTGCGCCGCGAACATGTCCTGCCGGTGGTGCTGGTCTGCGCTGCCTCGGATGCGGTGTTGATCATGTCGGGGGTCGCGGGCTTTGGCGCGCTGGCCGAGGCGGCCCCGTGGTTCGGCCCGCTGATGCGCTATGGCGGCGCGGCTTTCCTGCTGTGGTACGGCTGGCGCAACGCGGTTTCCGCATGGCGGGGCGGGGAGGCGCTGGAGGCCGAGGGGCAATCCACCCGCAGCCTGCGCAAGGCGATCCTGACGCTGCTGGCTCTGACGTGGCTGAACCCGCATGTCTACCTCGACACCCTGGTGCTGCTCGGCTCGATCTCGGCGCAATATCCCGACCGGCTCAGCTTTGGCATCGGGGCGGTGCTGGCAAGCTTCGTCTTCTTCTTCTCACTGGGCTATGGCGCGCGGCTGCTGGCGCCGCTCTTTGCCAGACCGCGCAGTTGGCAGGTCTTGGACGCCATTATCGCCGTGACCATGTGGGCGATTGCCATCAAATTGCTTGCGATGTGAATAAAAATGCCGCGCCCATCTTGCCCTTGGCAGCGCTTTGGGAAAGGGTCGCGGCATGACACACTCTCCCGCCACCACCCCCGACATCCCCGCTCCGCCCAACCGCCCGCTTGTCGGGGTCTTTTGGATGTTGGTGACGGGGGCCTGTTTCATAGGCGTGACCGCGCTGGTGAAATACATGGGGCCGCGGCTGCCCTCGGCCGAGGCCGCTTTCCTGCGCTACGCCATGGGGTTGGTCTTTGTCCTGCCGGTCCTGCGGTCGCTGCTGGCCACACCGGTGAGCCGGCGGCAATGGGGGCTTTTCGGCATGCGGGGCCTGTGCCACGCGGGCGGGGTGATCCTGTGGTTCTACGCCATGACCCGCCTGCCCATCGCCGAGGTGACCGCGATGAACTACCTCGCGCCGATCTATGTCACCGTGGGTGCCGCGATCTTTCTGGGAGAGAAGCTGGCCGCACGGCGCATCGTGGCGGTCTGTCTGGGGCTGGCGGGTGCGGCGATCATCCTGCGGCCCGGTTTTCGCGAAGTCTCTACCGGGCATTTGGCGATGTTGCTGGCGGCGGTGGTCTTTGCCGGGTCCTACCTCTTGGCCAAGGTGCTGGCGGATGAGGCGCGCCCGGTGATGATCGTGACCATGCTGTCGATCTTCGTGACCATCGGGCTGGCGCCCTTTGCCTTCGCCGTCTGGATCACGCCAACACCGCAGGAACTGCTGATCCTCGCCGGGGTCGCCTTTTTCGCAACGGCGGGGCATTTCACCATGACGCTGGCTTTTGCCGCCGCCCCGGTGACGGTGACGCAGCCGGTGACTTTCCTGCAATTGGTCTGGGCCACGATCCTCGGCGTGGTGGTCTTTGCCGAGCCGGTGGACCTCTGGGTCGTGCTGGGCGGGGCGGTGATCTTGGGCTCTGTCACCTTTATCACATGGCGCGAAGCGATGCTGAAACGGCAGGTCACGCCCCCCTCGCATGCGACGAAATTCTGACCTTCCGCCCCGTCAGTCGGTACTTGATTGACGAGTCAATAAAGATTCCCCTATCCTGAGGCGGTCAACAATGCCCCAAGGATCCGAATCCAATGCCCAAAGTCGGAATGGAACCCATTCGCCGCTCTGCGCTGGTCAAAGCCACCATCGCCGAGATCGGCGAGGCCCAGTCGCTGGATGTGACGGTGAGCCAGATCGCCAAGCGGGCAGGCATGTCGAGCGCGCTGGCGCATCACTATTTCGGCGGCAAGAACCAGATCTTTCTGGCGGCGATGCGGCATATCCTGTCGGAATATGCCGCCGGGGTCCGCGAGCGGCTTGCCACGGCCCGCACGCCGCATGACCGCGCGGCGGCGATTATCGTGGCCAGTTTCGACGATACCGGCTTTCACCCCGGCACGATCAGCGCGTGGATGACACTCTACGCCCATGCCCGCACCAACCCCGAAACCCGGCGGCTGCTGACGGCTTACCAAAGCCGGTTGCGGTCCAACCTCACACATGCGCTGCGCCCGATCAGCCCCCAGCCCGAAGGCGACGCCGAAACCTTGGCGGCGCTGATCGACGGGCTCTACCTGCGCGCGGCGCTGTCGGATGGCGTCAGCGCGGCAGAGGCCATGACCCGCGCGCTCTATACACTCGACCTGCTGCTCAAAGCGGGCCGTTGAACACCGCGGAGACGGGCGGCACCGCCGCGCTCCGCCTCACTGAACACTCCTCGCCTCAGGCAAGAAAGTCCCTTTGATGTCCTATGATCCCCAACCCAACGCCAGCCACTTCATCGACGGCGCCTATGTCGAAGACACCAATGGCACGCCGATCCCGGTGATCTATCCCGCCACGGGCGAAAAGATCGCGACGGTCTATGCCGCCACGCCTCAGATCGTGGAACAGGCCATCGCCTCGGCCCGCCGCGCGCAGGCCGCATGGGGCGCGCTAAGCGGCACCGAACGGGGCCGCATCCTGCGCCGCGCCGCCGACATGATCCGCGAACGCAACCACGATCTGTCGGTGCTGGAAACCCAAGACACCGGCAAACCCTATCAGGAGACCTCCGTCGCCGATGCCACCAGCGGCGCGGACGCGTTGGAGTATTTCGGCGGCCTCGCTGGCAGCCTGACCGGCGAGCATATCCAACTGGGCGAGGACTGGGTCTATACCCGCCGCGAGCCCTTGGGCGTCTGTGTCGGCATCGGGGCATGGAACTACCCCACCCAGATCGCCTGCTGGAAGGCCGCTCCCGCGCTGGCCTGCGGCAATGCGATGATCTTCAAACCGTCCGAGACCACGCCGCTCTGCGCCCTGAAGGTCGCCGAGATTCTGATCGAGGCCGGGCTGCCCGCGGGCCTCTTCAACGTGGTGCAGGGCATGGGCGAGGTCGGGCAGTCGCTGGTCACCGATGCCCGCGTCGACAAGGTCTCGCTCACCGGCTCGGTGCCCACGGGGCGCAAGGTCTATGCCGCCGCCGCCGAGGGCATCAAGCACGTGACGATGGAGTTGGGCGGCAAGTCCCCCCTGATCGTCTTCGAAGACGCGGACATCGACAATGCCGTCGGCGGCGCGATCTTGGGCAACTTCTACAGTTCCGGCCAGATCTGCTCGAACGGCACGCGGGTCTTCGTGCACCGCGGCATCAAGGAGAAGTTCCTCGCCCGGCTTTCCGAGCGGCTGGACAACGCCGTGATCGGTGATCCGATGGACCCCGACACCAGCTTTGGCCCGATGGTCAGCGAGCGGCAGATGCAAATCGCGCTGGACTACGTCGAGAAGGGCAAGGGTGAGGGCGCGCGGCTGGTCTATGGCGGTGCGCGGATCGAGCGTGAGGGCTTCTACATGCAGCCCACCGTCTTTGCCGATGTCGAGGACGACATGATCATCGCCCGCGAGGAGATCTTCGGCCCCGTCATGGCGGTGCTCGACTTCGAGGACGAAGCCGAGGTCATGGCCCGCGCCAATGCCACCGAGTTCGGCCTCGCCGCCGGTGTTTTCACCCGTGATCTTGCCCGCGCGCATCGCGTGGCGGCGGGGTTCGAGGCCGGGACCTGCTACATCAACAGCTACAACGACGCGCCGGTCGAAGCGCCCTTTGGCGGCATGAAGAACTCCGGCGTCGGCCGCGAGAACGCCAAGGCGGCGATCGAGCACTACAGCCAGGTGAAGTCGGTCTACGTGCGCATGGGCGATGTCGAGGCGCCCTTCTAAGGGGTGAATTTGCTGAGAGGTGCTTGAGGGATCAGCCTGATCCTCAAGTCACCTCGTCAATTCTGGGGAGCGATTCCCCACCGCCTCAAGGACAAGCCGCGCCTGCGCGCGGTGCTGCGCATCCTTGACCCGGCGGGGAATCACGGAAGGAAGAGCTATGGAAGCTGAATTTGTCATCGTCGGCGCGGGCTCCGCGGGCTGCGCCATGGCTTACCGTTTGGCCGAGGCGGGCCGCAAGGTCATCGTCATCGAACACGGCGGCAGCGACGCGGGTCCTTTCATCCAGATGCCGGCGGCGCTCAGCTATCCGATGAACATGCCGCGTTACGACTGGGGCTATAAATCCGAGCCCGAGCCGCATCTCAACAACCGCGAGCTGGTCTGCCCGCGCGGCAAGGTGATCGGCGGCTCGTCCTCGATCAACGGCATGGTCTATGTGCGCGGCCACGCCAAGGATTTCGACCATTGGGAAGAGTCCGGCGCGCGCGGTTGGTCCTACGCCGATGTGCTGCCCTACTACAAGCGCATGGAGACATGGCATGAGAACGGCCATGGCGGCGATCCGGCATGGCGCGGCAAGGATGGCCCGCTGCACGTCAGCCGCGGCCCGCGCGAGAACCCGCTATTCGATGCCTTCGTGCAGGCCGGGGCGCAGGCCGGCTACCCGGTGACCCATGACTACAACGGCCGCCAGCAGGAGGGTTTCGGCCCGATGGAACAGACTGTCTGGAACGGGCGGCGCTGGTCGGCGGCCAATGCCTATCTGCGCCCGGCGCAGAAGACCGGCAACGTCACCCTGATCCGCGCGTTGGCGCAGCGCGTGGTGATCGAAGAGGGCCGTGCTGTGGGTGTCGAGGTCAAGCGTGGCCGCGCGACGGAAGTGATCCGCGCCAGCCGCGAAGTGGTGCTGGCGGCCTCGTCGATCAACTCGCCGAAACTGCTGATGCTTTCGGGGATCGGCCCCGCCGCGCATCTGGCCGAACACGGGATCGAGGTGCTGGCCGACCGCCCGGGCGTTGGGCAGAACCTGCAGGACCATCTAGAGCTTTACATCCAGATGGCCTCGCGCCAGCCGATCACGCTCTACAAGCACTGGAACCTCTTGTCGAAGGCCGTCATCGGCGCGCAGTGGCTGTTCACCAAGACCGGCATGGGCGCCTCGAACCAGTTCGAATCTGCGGCCTTCATCCGCTCGAAGCCCGGTGTGGAATACCCTGATATCCAATATCATTTCCTGCCCATTGCCGTGCGCTACGACGGGCAGGCGGCGGCTGAGGGGCATGGCTTTCAGGCGCACACGGGGCCGATGCGTTCGAAGTCGCGGGGCGAGATCACCCTGCGCTCCGCCGACCCTGCCGAGGCGCCGCGCATCCGCTTCAACTACATGTCGCATCCCGACGATTGGGAAGAGTTCCGCACCTGCATCCGCCTCACGCGGGAGATCTTCGCGCAGGATGCCTTCAAGCCCTTCGTCAAACACGAGATCCAGCCCGGAGAAGCGCTGCAATCGGACGCGGAACTTGACGCCTTCATCGCCGAACACGCCGAGAGCGCCTATCACCCCTGCGGCACCTGCCGCATGGGGGCGGCGGGCGATCCGAACGCCGTGGTCGACCCGCAGGCGCGGGTGATCGGGGTCGAGGGGCTACGCGTCGCCGACAGTTCGATCTTCCCGCGGATCACCAATGGCAACCTAAATGCGCCTTCGATCATGGTCGGCGAAAAGGTCTCAGACCTGCTTCTGGGCCGCGATCCGCTGCCGCACGCGAATGACGAACCTTGGGTGCATCCGAACTGGCAGGTGGCGCAGCGTTGATCGTTAACCTGCCTTAACATCCTGTCTTGAAGGCCGCGGGGCGGGGCGTCATACCTGCCTCATGTTAAGGATTTGTTCACTTTTCGCCCTCAGTCTGACACTGAGCCTCGCAACTGGATCGGCGGGGGCGCAGACCGTCTCGGGCGTGGTTCGCGTGATCGACGGGGATACTTTCGATCTCGGCGGTACGCGCATCCGCTTACACGGCATCGATGCGCTCGAATCCAGCCAGACCTGCGAGACCGATGACGGGCAGGCCTGGGCCTGCGGAGATTGGACAACGAGGGAGGTGCGCGACAGATACCAAGGGGCCGATGCGCGTTGTGAGGCACTAGACCGCGACCGCTATGATCGCATCGTCGCCCGCTGCCATGTGGGCGACGTTGACATGGGGCAGGCGCTGGTGCGTGACGGGCTGGCCTTTGCCTATCGGAAATATTCGATGGACTATGATCTGGATGAGAAGGCCGCCTTTGTCGCAGGCCGTGGGATTCACGGGTTCAAGACGGTTTCCCCCGCCCGCTACCGCGTGACCCGCCGCAGCGGGTCCGAGCCTGCCCGGCCCGAGGGGAGCTGCCAGATCAAAGGCAATATCAGCGCCAAGGGGGTTAAGATCTATCATATGCCGGGGCAAGAATTTTACAGCCGCACCCGCATCAGCGCCCGCAAGGGCGAGCGTTGGTTCTGCTCCGAAGCCGAGGCCCGCGGCGCGGGGTGGCGGCGCGCGCGGCGCTGATCACTCCACCTGGTAGGGCAGGGTGTCGCGCAGATGCGGGTCGACCACCAACTGCCGCTCTAGCGGCGGGACGGAGCGTTGATGGCAATCCCGGCGTTCGCAAATCCGGCAGGAAATGCCGATCGGTTCAAAGGCATCGCTGCGGGTGACATCCATCCCATCGGCATAGACCAGCGCGGGCGCATGGCGCACCTCGCAGCCCAGTGAAATCGCGTAGCGCCGCACTGGCGCGCCAAACCGCCCCGCCGGTTTCGAGATGTCCCGCGCCAAACTGATATAGCGCACGCCATCCGGCGTCTCGGCCAGTTGCCGCAGGAACCGCCCCGGCGTTTCAAAGGCGCGGTGGACATTCCAAAGCGGGCAGGCGCCGCCGAAACGCGCGAATTGCAGCCGGGTGGCGGAATGGCGTTTGGTGATCGTTCCTGCCTGATCGACCCGGACGAAGAAGAAGGGCACCCCCTTCGCGCCGGGCCGCTGCATCGTCGACAGCCGATGCGCCACCTGCTCGATCGAGGCACCGAAATGCCCGGCCAACACCTCCAGATCATGGCGGCAATCCTGCGCCTTTTGCAAGAACCGCCCATAGGGCAAGAGGGCTGCCCCGGCGAAATAATTGGCCAGCCCAATCTTTGCGATATCCCGCGCCGCGGCGCTGTTGAAGCGGGCAAGGTCCAGCGTCGCCTCCAGCAGCGCATCCTGCTGGGTCAGCGCCACCTGCAACAACATCTGAAAGGTCTGCGTCTCAGGTGCCGCACGGGCCGATAGATGCAGCACCTTGCGCGCGGGATCATAGGCGCGCAGCCGGTCGTCATCCTCAAAAACCACGCGCACCCCGACGCTCTCAAGAGCGCGCGCCGCGGTCGCCCGCGTATCACTGCCGCTGCCTTCGCGGGTCGCGAAATGCTCGGCCGCACGGTCGACGGCATCGATGTAATTGTCGCAATAGTGAAAGAAGTCCCGCACCTCTTCCCACGGGGAGGGCATCGCGCGGGCATCCTCACGGCCCAGGGCTTCGTCCAGCGAGGCCAACCGTTCATGCACCTGTCGGTAGCTTTGATGCAGCGCGAGAAAGGCATGTGCCAGCCCCGGCGCGTTGGAGGCGGTAAGGCGCAGATCGGCCACCGGGGGTGCCTTTCCGGCGAAAATCGGATCGGCCAGCGCCTCGCGCAGATCGCTCACCAACCGCTCCCCATCGCCGCTGGAAAGTTCGGTCACATCCAGCCTGAACTCCGACGCCAAGGCGAGCACGACATTGGTGCTGACGGGTCGGTTGTTGTTCTCCATCTGGTTGAGATAGGGCAAGGAGACGCCCAACCGGGCGGCGAAGTCTTTCTGCGTCAGCCCCGCGCGGGTGCGGGTCTCACGCAGTTTCACACCGGCATAGAGTTTCTGGATCGCCATCCGCGCACCTTTGCAACTTTGCAGTCGGGTGCAGCCTAGCTTTGCAAAGCCGGGGTCACAAGCGCGGAGAGCGTGGGCCTAGAGGCCCAAAGCTTTCTCCCGCCGGATCACCACCCAGATGGAGGCGACCGAGGCGATGGCCGTCAGCAGCATGAGCCACAACAGCGGATAGGCCCCGGTTTCGGGGGTGAGAAGGGCGCCCGCCAGCGCGCTCAAAGCCGCGCCGCCGACAATCATGATCGCCCCGCCCAGCCCGGAGGCCGTACCCGCCAGATGCGGGCGCACCGACAGCATCCCGGCGGTGGCATTGGGAATGCAGAGCCCGTTGCCCAGCCCCACCAGCGTCATCAGCCCGAAAAAGCTGAGTGGAGAGCCGTAGCCCGCCAGGAAGATCAGCAGCGACACCGTGCCGCCCACGGCGTTGGAAATGCAGCCCCAAAGCACCAGCGTGTTAACGCCGAAACGGGTCGCGGTCCGCGCGGTGACGAAGTTGCCGATGAAATATCCAATCGCGGGCGCGCCGAAATAGAGGCCTAGCACCGCAGGCTCCATCCCGAAGACCACGGTGCCCACGAAGGGCGCGCCGCCGAGATAGGCAAAAAAGGCGCCCGAGCAAAAACCCGTGGCCAGCGCATAGCCCCAAAAACGGGGGGAGCGGAGCAACTCGGGGTATTCGCCAAACTGCTGGCGCAGCGATTTGCCGCTGGCCCGGGCGGTCTCGCCCAAATCCGCCCAAGCCACCCAAAAGACCAACCCGCCGAGGATCAGCATCGCCCAGAAGGAAGCCTGCCAGCCGAAACCCTGCTCCAGCAAACCGCCCAAGGCCGGGCTGATCATCGGCACCAGCGCCATGCCCATGGTGACATAGCCGATCATGGAGGCGGATTCGTCTTGGGTATAAAGGTCGCGGATCACCGCACGGCTCAGCACCATGCCCGTGGCGATCACAGCCTGCGCCATGCGGAATACCAGAAACACGGCGATGTTCGGCGCCAGCAGACAGCCCACCGTGGCCACGAAAAAGATGCCCAAGCCCCAAAGCATCACCCGCCGCCGCCCGAGGTTGTCCGAAATCGGCCCGATGAAGATTTGCAGTATCCCGCTGAAGAACAGGTAGAGCGGCACCGAAAGCTGGATCACCGCATAATCCGTGCCGAAATGCTCTGCCATCTTCGGCAGGCTGGGCAGGAAGATGTTCATGACCATGGCCGAAAGCCCGGCCAGCAGGATCAGCGTTGAAATATGGGACGGGGTCGTCCGGTCTAAATACCGGACCCGGGGGATATCGCTCATGCAAATGCAAGTAGTCGCGGGCATGGGAAATGTCCATGTTAACTAGATTGTTTTGCAACTTTTCATTTTGCTTCACCGCGCCTGTATTGATTTTGCAAATTTGCAAAATTGCGCTTTGGTCAGTTGCGCTCCTCCGGTAGACTGGTCGAAATCACAATAGGGGTGCGTCATGAAAGACATTCTCGAACAACTGGAGCGGCGTCGCGAAGATGCGCGTTTGGGCGGCGGTCAGGCACGGATCGATGCGCAGCACAGCCGCGGCAAGCTCACCGCGCGGGAGCGTGTTGATCTGCTGCTCGACGAAGGCTCCTTCGAGGAATTCGACATGTTCGTCACCCACCGCTGCACCGATTTCGGCATGCAGGATCAAAAGCCCGCGGGCGATGGCGTGGTCACCGGCTGGGGCACGATCAACGGCCGGCTCGTCTATGTCTTTAGCCAAGATTTCACCGTCTTCGGCGGCTCGCTCTCTGAAACCCATGCCCAGAAAATCTGCAAAATCATGGACATGGCAGTGCAAAACGGCGCCCCGGTGATCGGCATCAACGATTCCGGCGGCGCGCGCATCCAAGAAGGCGTGGCCAGCCTTGCAGGCTATGCCGAGGTATTCCAGCGCAACATCGAAGCCTCCGGCGTGATCCCTCAGATCAGCGTCATCATGGGCCCCTGCGCGGGCGGGGCGGTCTATTCGCCCGCGATGACCGACTTCATCTTCATGGTCAAAGACAGCTCCTATATGTTCGTCACCGGCCCGGATGTGGTGAAAACCGTCACCAACGAAGTCGTCACCGCCGAAGAGCTGGGCGGCGCCACGACCCACACGCGCAAATCCTCCGTCGCCGACGCGGCCTTCGAAAATGACGTGGAGGCATTGGCCGAGGTGCGCCGCCTCGTCGATCTGCTGCCCGCCAACAACCGTGAAAAACCGCCGGTCCGTCCCTTCTTCGACGATCCCAACCGGATCGAGCCCTCCCTCGACACGCTGGTGCCCTCCAACGCCAACACCCCCTATGACATGAAGGAATTGATCCTCAAACTGGCGGATGAGGGCGACTTTTACGAAATCCAAGAGGAATTCGCCAAGAACATCATCACCGGCTTCATCCGCCTTGAGGGGCGTACCGTCGGCGTGGTGGCCAACCAACCGATGGTGCTGGCCGGATGCCTCGACATCGACAGCTCGCGCAAAGCGGCGCGTTTCGTGCGCTTCTGCGACGCCTTCGAGATCCCGATCCTCACGCTCGTCGACGTGCCCGGCTTCCTGCCCGGCACCGGTCAGGAATTCGGCGGCGTCATCAAACACGGCGCGAAACTGCTCTTCGCCTATGGCGAGGCGACGGTGCCGATGGTCACCGTCATCACGCGCAAAGCCTATGGCGGCGCCTATGACGTGATGGCCTCAAAACACCTGCGCTCGGATTTCAACTACGCTTGGCCCACCGCCGAAGTCGCCGTGATGGGCGCCAAGGGCGCGACCGAGATCATCCACCGCAAGGATCTGAACGACCCCGAAAAGATCGCCAAACACACCAAGGATTACGAGGATCGTTTCGCCAATCCCTTCGTGGCCGCCGAACGTGGCTTCATCGACGAGGTGATCCAGCCCCGCAGCACCCGCAAACGGGTCGCCCGCGCCTTCGCCTCTCTGCGCAACAAAAAAGTGCAGACGCCGTGGAAGAAACACGACAACATCCCGCTCTGAGCGCCATCATGCAGCTTCATCCTTTCTCAAATACCGATCCCACGAGGGCCGCGCGCGGAACCCTCGGCGGGCTGGGTGGTTTTCCTTACAAAGGAGGACCGGATCATGCCGAATTCATCTATCAAGGACGAAGAGACTTACAAGTCCCTGCGCGAAGATGGGGCGAGCAAGGAGAAAGCCGCCCGGATCGCCAATGCGCAGGCCAACGACAGCCAGCACCCCGGCAAGAAGGGGGGCAAACAGCCGCCCTACGAGGATTGGACCAAGGGCGATCTCTACGACCGGGCGCAGGAGCTCGGGATCGAAGGGCGCTCGGACATGGACAAGGACGCGCTGATCGACGCGCTGCGCAACCACTAGGCGCTCTTCTGCGCCGGGCCTGGCTGCCAGCCCTGCTGGCGGTCGGGCTTGCAGCCCCCGCGCGGGCCATTGATGTCCCATCTGGACAAACAGTTGACCTGCAAGAGGTCTTGGTCGAGGAGCTCGGCGGTGAGACTTGGCTTCGCTTCCGTTTCATTGCGCCGCAGATTGCCAAAGGGCCGGGGGCCATCGCCTATGACCGCGCCGCGCCGGATATGGAACATCTCTGCGCGGTCGTCGCACTTCCTTACATGACTGAACATGCGCTGGCGGGGCAGGTGATCGTCGTCTCCCTCGCCGACCGTCCGGTGGAATTCGGCGCGGCCGACCCCGAGGCGACCCAGTATTTCGAAGCTTTCCGGGCGCAGGATGACACCTGCATTTGGGAGGGTTTGTGATGCGCAGGCAATATCTTGCAAGAATCCGCCGATCCTCGGATTGGAATGATGCTTTGGAGTCACAACGTGACCGATTGCACTTGCAACCGTATCCATTGCCATGTGAATCGCATATGATGCGGTCAAGGAATACCCACGTATCCCTTACCTCAGAACCCGGGCTTGGCCGGCGTGTTGTCGTGTCAGGTTCATTTAACATTAATAGGAGATATACATGTCCAAGAGCATCAAGTTGCTGGCAGCTATCGGTTTCGTCGCAGCGGTTTCGGCCTGCGCACAGCAAGAAGAAGAGTACGTCGTGGTTGAGCCCGAGCCCATCTCGGTTGAGCCCGTCTACACCGGCAAGTACAAGTAATGCCGTTGCAGGGCAGGCGTTTGCGCCTGCCCTGATCCCAGCCACCCCTGCAACCGGGAGGGGTGTCTGATGCCCGCCTATATGTTGAAACACCGCGGGTTCCCCGGGCGTCTGCCCGGCACCGATTTCCAATTCACAATTCGCCGCCCGAACCCGAAAGGGGTCACGCCCATCACCCGGCGTGAGCGTCGCCCCGACCGCCGCGCTCCGGACCGCCGTGCCGATACCGCCTTTGTCAAAGCCCTCTGGGAGGCCTTTGGAGAGCATCCTTTCGAGCGTGGCAATCTGGATGCGGGCCGTCTGTCTTGGCTTTTTGGCCGTGAGGTTCTGCCCGCGACCGATCCTTTCGATCCTGCCGATTACGAAGCTATGCTGGTGCTCAACGTGCCTGCAGCCCGCGCCGCATTCCCCGAAGCTTTCGAGGATTGATCGGCATGATGTCGCCGCGCCCGTTCATAGATCAGCATGGCTTTGCCGAAGTTCCCTCCGGGGCTGGCGCAGGCTTGGCACCGCTGGCGGCGTGGGCCAAGCTTGCATTGGCTGGCGGCACATCATTTGTCCTTCGTGCTGCTGGACATGAAGACCATACCCCTTCCCCTATCGGGCAGTCGCGCGCTGGTGCGGGGCTGCCCGACTTTTCGAAAGGGTGGTTTTCGCGCCACAGGGCAGCAGACCGAAAAACCGACCGGGAACTTGTCAAACGGCAGGGCGTTGGTCGGATAGTAGATAGCAGTGAAGGAACAGGCACATGTCCATTCGTAACATCATTCTCGCGCTTGGCGCGACAGCCGGTCTGGCCGCATGCGGTGACAACATCGGCGAGCAGGGTCTGGGCGGCGCAGCCGTCGGCGCAGGTGCGGCAGCCGTCACAGGCGGGTCGCTGGCGCAGGGCGCAGCCATTGGCGCTGCAGCCAACGTCGGTTATTGCCAGCTCAATCCCGGCAAATGTAACTGATCCAGCTACAATAGCCGCTTTGCCCGCCATCCGCGCGGGCAGGGCGGCCTCCCCTTTCATCTTTACCCCTACAGGCACCCGCGCAGCTCCGGCTGACGCGGCATTTTGCGTGGCCTGTCACCGTCAAAGGAACTGCTGATGTTTGACAAGATCCTCATTGCCAACCGGGGCGAAATCGCCTGCCGGGTGATCAAGACTGCCAAGAAGATGGGCCTGACCACCGTGGCGATCTATTCCGATGCGGACGCGCAGGCGCTGCATGTGGAAATGGCGGATGAGGCCATTCACATCGGCCCGCCCCCGGCGAACCAATCCTATATCGTCATCGACAAGGTGATGGAGGCGATCAAGCAATCGGGCGCGCAGGCGGTGCATCCGGGCTATGGTTTCTTGAGCGAAAACAGCAAATTCGCCGAGGCGCTGGAGGCCGCTGGCGTGGCCTTCGTCGGCCCGCCGAAAGGGGCCATCGAGAAGATGGGCGACAAGATCACCTCCAAGAAGATCGCCAAAGAGGCCGGGGTTTCCACCGTGCCGGGCTACATGGGGCTGATCGAAGACGCCGAGGAAGCGGTGAAGATCTCCAATGAGATCGGCTACCCGGTGATGCTCAAAGCCTCCGCCGGCGGTGGTGGCAAGGGCATGCGGATCGCTTGGAACGACGAGGAAGCGCGCGAGGGTTTCCAATCGTCCAAGAACGAGGCCGCGAATTCCTTCGGCGATGACCGTATCTTCATTGAGAAATTCGTGACGCAGCCGCGCCATATCGAGATTCAGGTGCTCTGTGACGCGCACGGCAATGGCATCTATCTGGGTGAGCGCGAATGCTCGATCCAGCGCCGCAACCAGAAGGTGGTCGAAGAGGCGCCGAGCCCCTTCCTTGACGAAGAGACCCGCCGGGCCATGGGCGAACAGGCCGTCGCATTGGCGCAGGCCGTGGGCTACACCAGCGCGGGCACCGTGGAATTCATCGTCGACGGCGACAAGAACTTCTACTTCCTCGAGATGAACACCCGCCTTCAGGTGGAACACCCGGTGACGGAGTTGATCACCGGCGTCGATCTGGTGGAGCAGATGATCCGCGTGGCCAATGGCGAGAAGCTGTCGATCACCCAAGACGACGTGACCCTGACCGGCTGGGCCATCGAAAACCGTCTTTACGCCGAGGACCCCTACCGCGGCTTCCTGCCCTCCATCGGCCGCCTGACCCGCTACCGCCCGCCGCAGGAGGTGGCTGCGGGGCCGCTTCTGGAGCAGGGCACATGGCAGGGCGACGCGCCCGCCGGTGACATGGCCGTGCGCAACGACACCGGCGTCTACGAGGGCGGCGAGATTTCGATGTATTACGACCCGATGATCGCCAAGCTCTGCACATGGGCGCCGACGCGCGCCGAGGCGATCGAGAAGATGCGCGTGGCGCTCGACAGTTTCGAGGTCGAGGGCATCGGACACAACCTGCCGTTCCTCAGCGCCGTGATGGATCACCCCAAGTTCGTCTCGGGCGAGATGACGACCGCCTTCATCGCCGAGGAATATCCCGATGGATTCGAAGGTGTGACCCTGCCGGAGAGCGAGCTGCGCCGCATCGCCGCCGCCTGTGCCGCCATGCACCGCGTCGGCGAAATCCGCCGCGCCCGCGTCTCGGGCCGGATGGACAACCACGAGCGCAAAGTCGGCAGCGACTGGAACGTGAAGCTTCAGGGTGAGAACTTTGATGTTGTCACCAAGGCCGATCCCGAAGGGGCGACGGTGGCTTTCTCCGACGGCAGCGAAATGCGGGTCAGCGGTGACTGGACCCCGGGCGACCAACTGGCCGAGATGACCGTCGATGGCGCGCCTTTGGTGCTGAAGGTCGGCAAAATCTCAGGCGGCTTCCGCATCCGCACCCGCGGTGCGGATCTGAAGGTCCATGTCCGCACGCCGCGGCAGGCGGAACTGGCGGCCCTGATGCCCGAGAAACTGCCGCCTGACACGTCGAAAATGCTGCTCTGCCCGATGCCGGGTCTGGTGGTGAAGCTCGACGTAGAAGTGGGCGACGAGGTTCAGGAGGGCCAAGCGCTCTGCACCATCGAGGCGATGAAGATGGAAAACATCCTGCGCGCTGAGAAGAAGGGCGTCGTCAGCAAGGTCAACGCCGGTGCGGGCGACAGCCTTGCGGTGGACGATGTGATCATGGAGTTCGAATAGGGTGCGACGCGCGGGCGATCAGGGCGGGCAGGGCGCGGGGCATCAGCGGATGATGTCGCGCTCCTTCGCCTCTCTGATCTCTCGCTGCCTCAGCGGCATCTTGTCGATACTGCGGGTGATCTCGCGCACGTCCCAAGGGAAGGGTTTGCGTAGCTCGATCTGGCCTTCCTTGTCGACCAGCACCAGCATGAAACCACGCGGGCGCATCCGCAGCCGCAGCGGGCTCCGCGCGGCGGGGTCGGTATCGGTCAGCACGACGACATCGCGCAGGCGCAACTCATCCTCACGCTCGCGGAGGTATTCCATCTGCGCGACGAAGGCGGGGTCGTTCTCGGAATTGGCAAAGACCAGCACGGGCCGTTTGGTCCATTGGAAGGTGCTGAGATCAGCCATATCGGCAGGCAGGAACAACGGATCCTCCACCGGGGCATCGGCCCCTTGGGCCATGGCCGCCGTGGTCATCAATCCTGCAAAAACTAGTGAGATCAAACGTTTCATCAAGGCTCCTGTCCCCTCAAATATAGGGGGCCTGTGCCAGTTTGCGAAGGGCAAAGCGCCGCAGGGGGGATTTATCCCCCTATGGGCGCGGCCTTTGACAATTCAGCCGCCACAGTTGCGCAGGCCGATGCCTGCCGCCGGGCGCTAAGGGAGAAGGACAAGCATATGACATCCGACCAAAAGGACGCGAAGGCGCGTTGGCAGGAACTGGCTACCGGCGAATTGCGTGGGCGCAGCCTTGACGATCTGACCTGGAAGACGCTGGAGGGGATCGACGTCCAGCCGCTCTACACCGCCGAGGACGTGGACGGGCTGGAGCATCTCGGCAGCATCCCCGGTGAGGCGCCGTTTACGCGCGGCGTGAAAGCCACGATGTATGCGGGCCGCCCTTGGACGATCCGGCAATATGCGGGTTTCTCTACGGCGGAGGAATCCAACGCCTTCTACCGACGCGCCTTGGCGGCAGGCCAGCAGGGTGTCTCCGTCGCCTTCGACCTCGCCACCCACCGCGGCTATGACAGTGACCATCCCCGCGTGGAGGGCGACGTTGGCAAGGCGGGCGTGGCCATCGACAGCGTCGAGGACATGAAGATCCTCTTCGATGGCATCCCGCTCGATCAGGTGTCGGTCTCCATGACCATGAACGGCGCGGTGATCCCGATCCTCGCCAATTTTATCGTCGCGGGCGAAGAGCAGGGGCATGGCCGGGCCAAGCTCTCGGGCACGATCCAGAATGATATCCTCAAGGAATTCATGGTGCGCAACACCTATGTCTATCCGCCGGAACCGTCGATGCGGATCATCGGGGATATCATTGAATATACCTCGGACCACATGCCGAAGTTCAACTCGATCTCGATCTCAGGCTACCACATGCAGGAGGCGGGGGCGAACCTCGTGCAGGAACTGGCCTTCACCATCGCCGATGGGCGCGAATATGTGCGCACGGCGATTGCGGCAGGGATGGACGTCGACCGCTTCGCGCCGCGTCTGTCGTTCTTCTTCGCCATCGGCATGAACTTCTTCATGGAGGCCGCCAAGCTGCGCGCCGCACGTCTGCTCTGGTCGCGGGTGATGGAGGAGTTCGAGCCGAAGAACCCCAAGTCCTCGATGCTGCGCACCCATTGCCAGACCTCCGGCGTGAGCTTGGCCGAGCAGGATCCCTACAACAACGTGGTGCGCACGGCTTACGAGGCGCTTTCGGCGGTCTTGGGCGGCACGCAATCGCTGCACACCAACTCGCTGGATGAGGCCATCGGCCTGCCGACCGACCATTCCGCGCGCATTGCCCGCAACACCCAGCTGATCCTGCAGGAAGAGACCGGCATCACCAATGTCGTCGACCCGCTGGCGGGCAGCTACTACGTCGAGAAACTGACCGCCGATCTGGCCGAGGCGGCGTGGAAGCTGATCGAGGAGGTCGAGGAGATGGGCGGCATGACCAAGGCCGTGGCCTCGGGCATGCCTAAGCTCAGGATCGAGGAAGCGGCAGCCCAGCGTCAGGCGGGCATCGACCGCGGCACCGAGGTGATCGTGGGCGTCAACAAGTACCGCCGCGACAAGGAAGAGCCGATCGACATTCTCGACGTCGACAACGTCAAGGTGCGCGCAGGACAGGTGGCGCGTCTGGAGCGCATCCGCGCCGAGCGCGACGAAGAGGCATGCACCGCGGCCTTGGCGGAACTGACACGGCGGGCGGCCGAGGGCGGCAACCTGCTCGACGCCGCGGTCGAGGCCGCGCGCGCACGCGCCACAGTGGGAGAAATCAGCATGGCGATGGAAAAGGAATTCGGACGGCACCGGGCCGAGGTCAAGACGCTCTCGGGCGTTTATGGCGCGGCCTACGAGGGCGACGCGGGCTTTGCTGACATTCAGAAATCGGTCGATGAGTTCGCGGAGGCCGAAGGCCGTCGCCCGCGTATGTTGGTGGTCAAGATGGGTCAGGACGGCCACGACCGCGGTGCCAAGGTGATCGCCACTGCCTTTGCCGACATCGGCTTTGACGTGGACGTGGGCCCGCTGTTCCAGACGCCCGCGGAGGCCGCGCAGGACGCCGTGGACAACGACGTGCATGTCATCGGCATCTCCAGCCAAGCGGCGGGGCACAAGACTTTGGCACCGCAGCTTATTCAGGCGCTGAAGGATGCGGGGGCGGAGGATATCCTCGTGATCTGCGGCGGGGTGATCCCGCAGCAGGACTACAAGTTCCTGCAAGACGCGGGCGTGAAGGCGATCTTTGGTCCCGGCACCAATATCCCGACCGCCGCGCAGGACATCCTGAAGCTGATCCGCGAGACGCGGAAGTGATGCAAGGGGAAGGAGGCGCCGCCCTGAAGGGCGGCGTGATCCGCCCCGCCGTGGCGCAGGATGCCGCCGCGGTGGCGGCGCTGTGGAACGGCATGATCCGCGACAGCCTGTCGACCTTCACCACCGACGAAAAGACACCGGAGGAGATCGCAGCGCTGATCGCCGCCCGCGCCAGTGCCTTTTGGGTGGCCGAAGGGGAGGGCGCGGTGCTGGGCTTTGTCACCTATGGCAGCTTTCGCGGCGGGCCGGGCTATGCGGCGACGGTGGAGCATAGCATCGTCCTGTCCGAGGCGGCGCAGGGGCGGGGGCTGGGCCGCGACCTGATGACACAGGCCATAGAGGCGGCAGCGGCGCAGGGCTGCCACACCATGGTCGCCGCGATCAGCAGCGCTAATCCCGGTGCTGTGACGTTCCATGAAAGACTGGGCTTTGCGCAGGTCGGGCGAATGCCCGAGGTGGGGCGCAAACATGGGCAATGGCTTGATCTCATCTTGATGCAAAAAACGCTGACTGCATCCTGACTTCCCCGATGCCAGCGGTTAAGCTGGGGGCCGAATACCAAAGGGTCAGCCCATGTCGATCTGGACGCGCATCTCCGAAGCTCTGTCAGCCCTCACCGCGGGCGAGGGGCTGTCGGCTGTCTTTGACCGGCTGCGCAGCCCGCCCGAACGCTCGGTCGCCTTTACCATCGCGGTGATCGCGCTTGGCGCCAAGATGGCCAAGGCCGATGGGCTGGTGACCCGCGATGAGGTGACCGCCTTTCGCGAAGTGTTCCAGATCGCCGAAGCGGATCAGGAAGGGGCGGCGCGGGTCTTTAACCTTGCCCGCCAAGACGTGACCGGTTTCGAGGATTACGCCCGCCGCATCGCGCGGATGTTCAGCGACCAGCCCCAGACCCTGCATGACCTGATGGAGGGGCTGTTTCACATCGCGATGGCCGATGGCATCTACCACCCCAACGAAAACGCCTTTCTTGAGGATGTGGCCGCGATTTTCGGCATGGATGAAGAGGCTTTCGCCTCGCTGAAAGCGCGTTTCGTGCCCGATAGCTCGCCCCTGCCGCGCACGGTTCTGGGCATCGGCCCCAATGCGACGTTGGAAGAGGCCCGCCGCGCCTGGCGGCGGCTGGTGCGCGAAAACCATCCCGACGCGCTGGTGGCGCGGGGCTTGCCGCAAGAGGCGATCAAGATGGCCGAGAAACGCATGATCGATATCAACCGCGCATGGGAAACGCTCTCGGGCAAACACGCTTGATGCGCATCGCGACCTACAATGTTGAGTGGTTCGCGAGCCTTTTTGACGATGACAACCGGCTTTACGACGATGACGCTTGGGCCGGGCGGCACGGGGTGACCCGTACCCAGCAGACGGCGGCTTTGGGCCAAGTGTTCAGCGCGCTGGATGCCGATGCGGTCATGGTGATCGAAGCGCCGAACCACGGGCGGCGGCAATCCACCGTGGCGGCGCTTGAGCATTTTGCCGCGCGGTTTTCCCTGCGCACGCGGGCCGCCGTCATGGGGTTTTCCAACGACACCGAGCAAGAGATCGCGCTGCTCTATGACCCCGACAAGCTCAGCGCCCGCCATGTGCCGCAGGGTGCCGCGCATGCCCCGCGCTTTGACCAGACGCTGCGGATCGACCTTGACGTGGATGCGACGGAAGACGCGGTGGTCTTTTCCAAACCGCCCTTGGAGTTGGAGGTCACCACGAAGGCCGGTTTCGCCTTTCAGATGATCGGCGCGCATCTCAAATCCAAAGCGCCCCATGGGGCCAAGTCAGAGGCCGATGTGCTGCGCATCGCCATCGCCAATCGGCGCAAGCAACTGGCGCAGGCGATCTGGCTGAGGCGGCGGATCGACATGCATTTGGCGGGGGAGCGGCCCGTGATGGTCTTGGGCGATCTAAACGACGGGCCGGGGCTGGATGAATTCGAAAGCCTCTTCGGGCGGTCCTCGGTCGAGATCGTGCTGGGGCAGGGGGCGCCGGCGCTGTTCGACCCCCATGCCAAACAGGCGCTCAGCCGCCGTTTGGGGGCCGCGCCAACGAGCGCGCGTTTCTGGATCGCGCCGGAGGAACGCTATCTTCAGGCGCTGCTGGACTACATCATGGTCAGCCCGAAGATCGCGGCCCGCGCGGACCGCTGGCGGATTTGGCACCCGATGGATGACCCGGCCTGCTGGCAAAATATCGCCCTGCGCGACGCGCTGCTGGCGGCTTCGGATCACTTCCCCGTCACGCTGGATGTCGATCTTTAGGCGGGGGGCTGCCAGCGGCGTGGCCCAAGACTGGACATGCGCGCGGCGCCGCCTACCTCAATCGCATGAGACGTTTTATGCCCCTTATCGCCCTTTGTGCGCTGCTGCCCCTTGGCGTCCATGCGCAGGAGGAGTCCGAAGAACGCGGCCTCGGCCTGATGGAGCGCGGCGCGCAGATGTTCATGGACGGGATCATGGATGAGATGGGCCCGGTGATGGAGGGGTTTGAAGGGTTCAGCGAAGCCATGCGCCCCGCGCTGCGTGACTTCGCGCGGGAGATGGGGCCGAAGCTTACGGAGCTTTTGGACGAGGTCGAGGATTGGAGCGCCTATCAAGCGCCCGAGATGCAGCCCAACGGCGATATCATCATCCGCCGCAAGCCCGATCACCCAATGGTGCCGCCTGAGACCCCGACCGAACCCGCGCCGCAGATCGAGCTTTAACGCGCGGCGCGTTTGCCGGTCCGAACATGCACCTCTGCCTCAAGCGATTTGGCGAGTGAGCTCAGCCGCGCCTCTGCGACCTCGCCGAAAAGCGGCACCATGTCGGGGGTGAGCCAGAGTTCCAATTGCTTCTTCTTGGGGAACCAGCGCAGTTCGCCGCGCTGTTCGCCCTTGTCCATCCAGAGCATCGCGCCAAAGCGCATGGCTTTGCCAAGGATTTCGGCCTCCAACCGGGTCTTCTCGTCGACCATCTCATAGAGGTCTTCAAAACGGGTGTTCTCACGCTTGTTGGAGTAGCGGTGCAGCAAGGCCAGCCCGAGGTAGATGCGTTCGGCGTGTTTCAGGCCACCGAGGTTGGCGCGGGTGGCGTTGTCGAAACAGGTCTCGGCGCGGTAGTCGGGATGCGCACGCCAACTCACGTCATGGAGCAGGCAGGCTGCTTTGACCAACCGTCTGCGCGCATGGGGGGCAGAGCGGTAGAGCGGCAGGATGAAGTTATAAAGCACCTTGCCGAAACCGGGCATCCGCGCGTCTTTGGCCTCGGCGAAATAGCAGGCTTCGATCAGCGGATCACGGTCGCGCAGGCGCTGCGGCATCTGTTCGTAAAGCATACCTTCGCGGATGCCGTAGCTGGAAATCGCGATGTCCTTGGGGCGGAAGGTCTTGACCAGACGGCTCAGCACCTCGGCGGCATAGGGGACCAGCGACATCCGGCTTGAGGATACGCCGCAGGCGTTGCGCAGCTCTTCCAGATTGGAGGTTTGGATGAATTTTACGGTCTCGCGAACCGAGGTCACGGTCATGCGGTATTCGTGTAGCACATGCAGCGGATAGCCCCGGCGGTACATGTCGATCCGCGCGATCGCCCGCCACGAGCCGCCCACGAGGAACAGCCGGTCACGCTGGCTGCCCATCTTTTCCTGAAGCCCGGTGATGACCTCTTTGATATGCGCGTGCCGCCCCTTGGCCCCGCCCTTGAGGTCGCGCAGCTTAAGCGGGCCAAGCTGCGAGGTGACCCGCCGTCCGACGCGCCCGCCCGATATTTCGGCAAGCTCCATCGAAGAGCCGCCGATGTCACAGACAAGGCCGTAAGCGCCGGGCCAGCCCAAAAGCACCCCTTGCGCCGAGAGCCGCGCCTCTTCCTCGCCGTCGATCACCCAGATGCGCAACCCGGTCTCGCGCAGCACATCGGCGCAAAATGCGCGCCCGTCACTGGCATCGCGCACCGCCGCCGTGGCGACGACGGTAAGCTCCGACAGGCCCATGCCGTCGGCCAATTTGCTGAACCGCCGCAGGGCTGAGAGCGCGCGGGCGCGCCCTTCGGGGGATAGATGCCCGGTCTCGGCCATGCCCGCGCCCAAGGCGCACATGATCTTTTCGTTGTAAAAATAGGCCGGAGAGCGCGCCGCGCCGTCAAAGACCACCAGCCGGACGGAGTTCGACCCCACATCCACCACGCCGACGCGCGCCAGCGCCCGCGCGCCCGGATCCTGAAACAAGGGTTTTCCGAAAAGGCCCAGTTCCGCCACACCCGTCTCAGGGACGGGGGCGGCTCGGGAAGGGTCGGTCTGGTCTGCCATCAATGCTCCTGCGGGCCATCCGTTTCACTGGATAATTGGCGCAGGGGGGCGGTGAGGTCAATTGCCAAAGGGGCGCTTGCCGGTCAATCCTCGGTATGGGTTAGCTTGGGCACATCCGACGCCCCGGCGCTGCCCCGACCGGAAAGCGAGGGGTTTTCCATGAAAAAGCGGTGGCAGCTGAAGGCGAAAGTGCCTTCGGGGATCGCCGGGCGGGTGAATTTACCATCCGGCCCCATGACCCAGCTTTGCGCCACGTCAGCCAGATTGGCCGCCATGATTTGGCTGGTGATCTGCGCCTTGACGGTGGGGTTCTCGATCTCGACCAATGTCTCGACCCGGCGGTTCAAGTTGCGGCCCATCCAATCGGCAGAAGACATGAAGACCCGTGCCTTTTTATGCGGCAGCCCGTGGCCATTGCCGAAACAGACGATGCGGCTGTGTTCCAAAAAGCGCCCGATGATGGATTTGACGCGGATGTTGTCCGACAGCCCCTTCACCCCGGGGCGCAGCCCGCAGATACCACGAATGACGAGGCTGATTTCCACCCCGGCTTGGCTCGCGTCATACAGCGCGTCGATCACCTCGGCGTCAATGAGCGCGTTCATCTTGGCCCAGATCACGGCGGGGCGTCCGGCGCGGGCGTGTTCGGCCTCGGCCCGGATCATCTCAAGCAGGCGCGGCTTGAGCGTCGTGGGGGAGATGGCGAGGTTTTCCAACTGCTCTGGCGGGGCGTAGCCCGACAGAAAGTTGAACACTTTCGTCGCATCGCGCCCAAGGCTCGAGTCGCAGGTAAAGAGCGACAGGTCCGTATAGATCCGCGCGGTGATCGGGTGATAGTTGCCGGTACCGTAGTGGGTATAGGTCACCAGTTGATCACCCTCGCGCCGCACCACGGTCGAGATCTTGGCGTGGGTCTTGAGGTCGAGAAAACCGTAGACCACATGCGCGCCCGCCCGCTCCAACCGGCGCGATTGGCGGATGTTGGCGGCCTCATCAAAGCGGGCCTTCAGCTCGACCAGCGCAGTGACCGATTTGCCATCCTCTGCCGCTTCGCAAAGCGCGCTGACGATGGGGCTGTCGCGCGAGGTGCGGTAGAGCGTCTGCTTGATCGCAACCACATCCGGATCCCGCGCCGCTTGGGCAAGGAAACGCACCACCATGTCGAAGGTCTCGTAAGGGTGGTGCAGCAGCATGTCTTTCTGCCGGATCGCCGCGAACATATCGCCGTCATGGTCGCTGACTCGCTCAGGCACGCGCGGGGTGAACTGCGGCCAGAGCAGGTCTGGCCGCGCATCGGTCACCAATTTTGACAGGTCGGCGATCCCCAGCATGCCGTCGATCTCGATCACGTCTTGGGGGCGCACGCAAAGCTCGCGCATGACGACGGATTTCAGCTTTTCCGGCGCGCCTGCGGAATGGGTCAGGCGCACGACCTCGCCCCGGCGGCGGCGTTTCAACGCGACTTCGAATTCCCGCACGAGGTCTTCGGCCTCGTCCTCTACCTCAAGATCGCTGTCGCGCAGCACACGGAATTCGAAATGCGCCTTAAGTTTGTAGCCCGGAAAGAGGTTGGGAATATTGATGATCAGCAGATCTTCAAGTGGCAGATAGCGCAGGCTGCCATCGGGGGCGGGCAGGGGCACGAAACGGTCGATCTGCGCCGGGATCGGCAGCAGCGCCTGTAGCGGGCGTTTATCGCGGGTGCGCTCTAGTTGCAGCGCCAGCGCATAGCCGGTGTTCGGGATGAAGGGGAAGGGGTGCGCCGGGTCGATGGCCAGCGGCGACAGGACGGCAAAGACTTGGTTGAGGAACACCCCTTCTAGATGTTTGTAATCGGCCTCGGTCAGGTCGGCGGTGCGTTCCAGCATGATGTTCTGCGCGTCCATCTCGGCCATGAGGTCGACCAGCACCCGTTGCTGGGACATCATCAGATTGCGCGCGTCCTCGTTAATCAACACCAGTTGCTCGCCGGGGCTCAGCCCATCGGCAGCGGCGGTGGTGTTGCCCGCCTGCGCAAGCTCGCGCAGGCCCGCCACGCGCACGGTATAGAACTCATCCAGATTGGTGGCCGAAATCGACAGGAAGCGCAGCCGCTCCAACAGCGGCACGCGCGGGTTCTCGGCCTCTTCCAGCACGCGCCAGTTGAAGTCGAGCCAGCTCAACTCACGGTTAAAGAACCGGCCCGGTCCGGTGGTGTCGAGATCGGGCAGATCGGTGGCGGGCGGAAAGGGCGCTTGCAGGAAATCGGCTTGGGTCATGCGGGCCTCATGACATTGGAATGTAACGGGTTTGCGAAGGCTTGCGTTAATTATTCTAGTATCACGCGCGCGGCGGGGCGATGTCCAGCACCTGCGCGGCCAGTGCGCGGGTCAGGGGGCGCTTCTGCGCGAGGCTGGCGGCATCCAGCCGGTCGACCAGCGCGATGGCGGCGGCAAAGGAACGATCCATCCGGGTCATCAGGTAATTGATCAGTTCAGGCTTGGGCGTCAACTGCCGGTCGGCCAGCAGTTTGACCAGCAGGGCCGAGAGCAGCGCATCGTCGGGCGCCTCCATCTCGACCATCGTGGCGCCGCGCATCCGGCTGACCAGATCGGGCAGCGTAAGGCCCCAATGCGCCACCGGCCCGGTGCCGGTGAGCAGCAGCGCCTGACCTTCGGCCAGCACGAGGTTGTGCAGATGAAAGAGCGCCGTTTGCGCCGCCGCGTCTCCGGCGATCAGATGCACATCCTCCACCGCCACGGGGCCACGGGCGAGGGCGGGAATGTCAGCCTCCAGCAGGTTCGCCGCACTGATGATCCGCGCGCCCGAAAGGTCCGCCCAAACATGCGTCAGATGGGTCTTGCCCGAGCCTTGCGGCCCGGTCAGCGCCAGCTTGCCGCCCGCCCAACCGCGCCAGCCGTCGATCATCGCCATGGCCATGGCGTTGGAGGGGGCGACAAAGAAAGCGTCGCGGCCCAGAGCCGTTCGGCTGGGCAGGTTCAACCCGAGTTGGTGGGCCATGTTAGCGGATGTCCTCGTCGACGGTCGTTTCAGGCTCGCGGCCTTTGTAGAGCACGCTTTCGCGGTAGCGCGCCGTGGCGAAACGCGCGATCACCCCGATGGCGGCGGCCACGGGCACCGCGACCAGCAGACCCACGAAGCCGAAAAGCGTGCCGAAGACCGACAACGCCAGCAGCAGCCAGACCGGGTGCAGCCCGACCGAATTACCCACGAGCTTTGGTGTCAGCAAATTGCCCTCGACCACTTGGCCCAGCACGAAGATCCCCGCGACGAGACCGATGGAGAGCCAATCGCCCCAGAATTGGAACAGCGCCAGACCGATTGCCAGCGCCCCGCCGATCAATGCCCCGAGGTAGGGGATGAAGGTGACCAGCCCCGCGACAAAGCCGACGACGAGACCGAATTGCAGCCCCACCAGCATCAGCGCCACGGCGTAATAGGTGCCAAGGATCAAGCAGACCGTGCCCATGCCGCGTACGAACGAGGCCAACGTCGCGTCAATCTCGCGCGCCAACTGGCGAATCGTCGGGGCATGGTCGCGCGGCAGCAGCCGGTCGATCGCGGCGACCATACGGTCCCAATCGAGCAGCAGGTAAACCGCGACCACCGGGACGATGACGAACAAGAGCAGGACGTTGATGAGCGAGGCAAAGGAGGCGAGCGCGGTTTGCAGCAATTGCCCGCCGCGTTCCTGAATGGTGGTCCCCAGCGTCGTCAGCGAGGTGCGCAGGGTCGAATCATCGTCCAAGAGAGAGGGGAAACGGTCAGTGATGAAATCGGTGAAATTACGGGTGAGCTTGGGCGCGGTCTCGATCAGGTTCACGGTCTGATTGACCAGCGTCGGGATCACCAAAAGCGCCATCAGCACGAAGACCAAAAGCGCCACCACGGTGATGACGGCGGTGGCCATGGTGCGGCTGAGCCCCAAACGCTCCAACCGGTCGGCCACGGGGTCGAGGAAATAGGCAATCGCCCCGCCCAACAGGAAGGGCAGCATCACATCGCCGATGAACCACAGCGCCACCATGAACACCGCTGCCGCGATGCCCCAGTACTTCAATTGGTCTCTGATTGGCAGGGCCATGGCGCTCTCCGGCAGGGAATGCCATCACATCGCCCATGTGGCGTTTTGTTTCAAGTCTTGGCTGCGGGTGGCGCGCGCGTCAGGGGCGCGGAACGGGTAAGCGGTGGAACTGGCCCAGCGGGCCGCCAGACCTCAGCGATGTGATTGTCTCGCCCTTTGACATGCACTAGTCAGGGGGCAATGCGTCAATGAGGAAACACCATGCGTCTGTCCCAATATTTTCTGCCCGTGCTGAAGGAAAACCCTGCCGAGGCGCAGATCGTCAGCCACCGGTTGATGCTGCGGGCGGGGATGATCAAGCAATCCAGCGCGGGGATCTATTCCTGGCTGCCGCTGGGCTACAAGGTGCTGCGCAAGGTCGAAGAGATCGTGCATCAAGAGCAGCAGCGTGTGGGCCATATTCCGATGCTGATGCCGACGCTGCAATCGGCGGACCTGTGGAAGGAATCGGGCCGCTATGACGCCTATGGCCCCGAAATGCTGCGCATTCGCGACCGGCAGGACCGCGACATGCTCTATGGCCCCACCAACGAGGAGATGATCACCGATATCTTCCGCAGCCATGTCGGCTCTTACAAAGACCTGCCGCTGACGCTCTACCACATCCAGTGGAAATTCCGTGACGAGATCCGCCCGCGTTTCGGCGTGATGCGGGGCCGTGAGTTCCTGATGAAGGACGGCTATAACTTCGACCTCACCAAAGAAGACGCGTTGCACGCCTATAACCGCCATCTGGTGAGCTACCTGCGCACCTATGAGCGGATGGGCCTGCAAGCGATCCCGATGCGCGCCGACTCTGGCCCCATCGGCGGCGATGACACGCATGAGTTCCTCGTGCTGGCCGAAACGGGTGAATCGGAGGTTTTCTATGACAGCGAGATCACCGATCTGACCTTTGGCGACCGCGAGATCGACCCCAATGATCACGACGCCTGCCGCGCGGTGCTGGAGGAGTTCACCTCGCGCTACGCCCGCACGGATGAGACCCACGATCCGGAGGTATTTGCCAAGGTGCCCGAAGAGCGCCAGCGCACCGCCCGCGGCATCGAAGTGGGGCAAATCTTCTATTTCGGCACCAAATATTCCGACGCGATGAACGCCAAGGTGCAAGGCCCCGACGGCAAACAGGTGCCGGTGCATATGGGCAGCCACGGCATCGGCGTCAGCCGTCTGCTGGGCGCGATCATTGAGGCGAGCCATGATGACAAGGGCATCATTTGGCCCGAGGGGGTGACGCCTTTCCACGCGGGGATCGTGAACCTCAAACAGGGCGATGCGGAGGCCGACGCGGCCTGCGACGCGCTTTACAACAGCCTCAAGGCACTGGGCCTCGATCCGCTTTATGACGACCGCAAGGGCGGGGCGGGGATGAAGTTCGCCACGATGGACCTCATCGGTCTGCCATGGCGCATCACCGTTGGCCCGCGCGGGCTGAAGAATGGCGTGGTCGAACTCACCAGCCGCCGGACAGGCGAAAGCGAGGAACTGCCGCCAGAACAGGCGGTTGAGAAGATCGCCAAGATCTACGCCGGTATCGTCTGAGGGCCGCGATGATCCTGCGGGCGCTGACATTGGCCGGTGGGATCGTAAGCGCAGGCATTGCCGCACAAGGCCCGGGGTTCACCCGGGCCTATGTGTTTCAGCTCGAGGCGGCGGAGCAGCGCCTCGCCAAAGTCGTGGCGGATTTCGATGCCGCCGCGCAGGCCGCGGGGCTCGACCGGGAAGGCGCCGTGGCGCGGCTGCGCGGATCGGCGCTGCTGGAGCGCCGGGGCTTGGACATGCGCCGCAACATCGAACGGCAAGGGTGGCTTGAGGCCACATTGCCGAGGCTCCAATCAGCGGGCCCCTTCCTGCGCTGCTATCTGCTATGGCGCAGCCCGGATGCCGGAGCTTTGCGCGCCGCCCCGCGCGGCTTTGCCCCCACCGCCCCGCGCAGCCGTGCCGAATGGCTCTTCGCTGGTTTGGGGTTCATCGCGGGGGCCAGTCTCACCCGCCTGCTGCTATGGCTGCCCACATGGCCCGCGCGCTTCCGCCGCCGCCGGGCATTGCGTTCTTGACCCTGCTGGGGCAAAGCCTCAGGTTGCGCGCACCTCAGACCGGAGCCTTCCCGCATGGCCAGCAAACCCACACGCACCGCCCCATTCGCGGCTTTTGAATGGATGATCGCTTGGCGCTACCTGCGCGCCCGCCGCGCCGAAGGGGGCGTCAGCGTCATGACGTGGATCAGCCTTATCGGCATCACGCTGGCGGTCTTTGCGCTGATCGCCACGCTCTCGGTCCGCTCGGGCTTCCGCGCCGAGTTCGTCGACACGATCCTCGGGGCCAATGCCCATGTCACCGTCTACACGATGGGCGAGGTGCTGCCCAACGGCCAGATCGACCGCACCATCGACGATTACGAGGCCATGGCCGAGCGGGTGGCAGCCGTCGAAGGCGTGACCCGTGTCGCCCCGCTGGTGCGGCAACAGGTCATGGCCAATCGCCGCCAGTCGAACGCAGGGGTTGAGGTTTTCGGCATCGCTTCGGATGATTTGATGACCATCCCCGGCATCCAGCCTTCGGAGCGTTCTTTCGGTGACATCACGCGTTTTGAAGAGGGCATGGCCATCGGCAGCGGCGTGGCGCAGTCCTTGGGCGTGCAGGTCGGCGATAGCGTCAAGCTGATCTCGCCCAATGGGGTAAAGACCGCCTTTGGCACCAGCCCGCGGGTCAATGCCTATGAGGTGGTCTATATCTTCTCTGCCGGGCGCTACGATATTGATAAAACACGGGTCTACCTGCCGATCACCGAGGCGCAGAGCTTTTTCAATCGCGAGGGCGTGGCGGATGAGCTGGAGGTTATGGTCGAAGACCCGGAAGGCGTGGATGCCATGGCGCCCGCGCTGATGCAGGCGGCGGGTGAGCGCGCGCAGGTCTGGACATGGCGCGACGCCTCAAGCTCCTTCCTTTCGGCGCTTGATATCGAGGACCGGGTGATGTTCGTGATCCTCAGCGTGTTGGTGCTGATCGCGGCGATGAACATCGTTTCGGGGCTGATCATGCTGGTCAAGAACAAGGGCCGCGACATCGGCATCCTGCGCACCATGGGGCTGTCTGAGGGCTCGGTGCTGCGGGTGTTCTTCATCTGCGGGGCCTTCACCGGCATCATCGGCACCGCCGCGGGCGTCGTGCTGGGGGTGCTGTTTGCCACTTACGTCGACCAGATCTTCGGCTTCGTGAACTACCTCAGCGGCGGCAATGCCTGGGACGCCTCGATCCGCGGCATCTACTTCCTGCCCGCGAAACTGCAACTGGGCGACGTGCTCTCGGCCGTGGCGCTGTCGCTTGGTCTGTCCTTTGTCGTCACGATCTTTCCCGCCCGCCGAGCGGCGCGGATGAACCCGGTGGAGGCCCTGCGCTATGAATGATCCCGTCCTGCGCCTGAGCGGCATTTCCAAGTCCTATAACCCCGGTGCACCCAATGAGGTGCAGGTGCTGCGCGGCATCGACCTTGAGGTGGCCCCCGGCGAGGTGGTCGCGCTGGTGGCGCCCTCCGGGGCGGGTAAGTCGACGCTGCTGCATATCGCGGGGCTTTTGGACACCGCCGACAGCGGCACGGTGCAGATCGCGGGCGATGACCTGACGGGCCAGAGCGACCGCCGCCGCACGGCCGTGCGCCGCGCCGACGTGGGCTTCATCTACCAGTTCCACCACCTGCTGCCCGAGTTCACGGCGCTGGAAAACATCGTGCTGCCGCAGCTGGCAAATGGCGTGGTGCGCAAGGAGGCCGAGGCGCGGGCGCGGGAGCTACTGACGCAGGTCGGCATCGCCGAGCGCGCCGATCACCGCCCCGCCGCCATGTCGGGCGGTGAGCAGCAGCGGGTGGCCTTTTGCCGCGCGCTGGCCAATGCGCCACGCCTGCTGCTGGCGGATGAGCCAACGGGCAACCTCGACCCCTCAACCTCGGATCAGGTCTTTGCCGCGCTGATGGCGCTGGTGCGCGGCACCGGGCTTTCGGCGGTGATCGCCACCCATAACCTCGAACTGGCGGCCCGGATGGACCGGCAAATCCGGCTCGAGGCGGGGCAGTTGGTGCCGGTCTGACTCAGCCGCAGATGTTTTCTAACTCGACCCCGTTCCAGGGCAGGCCCACGTCATAGGGGCGGCTCTGGGGCAGGGGGGCCACGGGCATGACCTCCGACAGCATCGCATGCAGCCGCTTGGTGCGCGGCGCCTGCGGGTCGAGCGCGCGGCAGCAGACGAATTCCTCCACGATCGAGCCTTGCTGCTCATAGCCGAAATCGAGAAACCGCGGCTTGGTATCCACGTCGAAGAGGTAGGGGTCCGGACTGGTGAATTGCTCGGAGGCCGCGCGCAGGGGCGAATAGCCGGTGAGGTCGCGGTTCTGCCATTGCCAGACATGGGTGATCTCATGCGCCAGCAGCATGGCGGCGATCAGCCCGATGCGGTCGGGGTGATCGGGCAGGTAATCCTCGAGGTACCAATCCTTGTCGAAGAGCACATGATTGAAGAGCGCCACGGCGGCGGGTTTCGAGGTGACGGTCTCGCCCACCTGCGGCGGCAGGATACGCTCGCGGCAGGTGGTGCGCGGGCGCGGCTTGCGGCGGAAGGTGACCGCGCGGGTGGGCGCGCCATCGTGCAGACGCAGGCGGTCGTAGTCGAGGGTGGGGCCGTGGAGGGTGGCGAGATAGGCGCGTTCGTTGTCCGTCAGCGGTCGACCGCAGGCGGCGAGGAGGAGGCAGAGGAGAAGCGCGCGGATCATGGGATGAGTTAGGCGCGGGGGAGGCGGCGGATCAAGGGGGAAGTTTGGGGGCTGAATGCGAAGGGTGTAGGTAACGATTGTTGCGGTTCCGACCTATCGTTGTGTGGAAGCCCCTTCCCCATGGGGGGAAGGGAAGGGGCTATGCGCCAAAGGCGCATGGGATACGGAACATAGGTGGCTGGTTGTGCCTGCGGCGGAACGCGATAGGCGCGCCCGATATCTCAGTCTGCGATACCCCAAACTAAATATAGCAGGCGTCTGTCCATAGAGTGCAAAAATTAGGAAAATACGTTGCTAGGATATTCAGGCGCGAACAAAGCGACAATACCAACCAAAAGGGGTATAGAGTAATCGATAATTATAATTGAGATAGATTTGAGAACCACAGTCCCAATATTAATCCTTTCTTCGAGTGATTTGACGCTAATCCTTTGTCGATAGTCCAGTTCTTCGAATTCTCCGGTTGGTCCATCTTCGAATTGCGGGTAGTCAGGATGCCCCCAGTCAAGCTGGAGATGTATGCGTTCGCGCTCATGTTTGGATTTGACCGCGCTCCTAAATATTCCTGAGATCGAGGCATAGAGAGTTGGAAGGGACCTAAAAATAAACGAGATCAGCAGAAGTAATGTCACAAGCTGTCCGCCTGATAGGAGCTTAGATTGCGGTATGCGGGCCGAGAAACCAAGTAGAGTTATTTCGTCCGAGACTAATTCGATTCCCGCGACGAATATCGTTACGGCAGCTACTGCCGATAGTGCTTTTCTCAGTTTTTTGTCGTCGTCGGCAGATAGCTGATCCAAAACGTCTAAATTCATGAATCTACCCCCTCAAACATCCAACTCCTCCACAAACTGCGCATTCTGCTGAATATACGCGAACCGCATTTCCGGCTTCTTCCCCATCAAACGCTCCACCAAATCCCCGGTCTCGCCCGGCACGTCCTCGTCCACGGTCACGCGGATCAGCTTGCGGGTCTCGGGGTCCATCGTGGTCTCCTTGAGGTCCTTCGCGTCCATCTCGCCCAGACCCTTGAAGCGGCTGACGTCGATCTTGCCTTTCCCGCCAAGGCCCTTCTCCAGCCACATGTTCTTTTCGGCCTCGTCGAGGCAATAGACCCGCTTGGCGCCTTGGGTGAGGCGGAACAGCGGCGGGCAGGCGAGGTAGAGGTGGCCCGCGTCAATGAGCGGGCGCATCTGGGTGAAGAAGAAGGTCATCAGCAGCGAGGCGATATGCGCGCCGTCGACGTCGGCGTCGGTCATGATGATGATCTTGTCGTAGCGCAGATCGTCGAGGTTGAACTTCGTGCCCATGCCGACACCGAGTGCCTCGCAAAGGTCGTTGATCTCGGCATTGGTCGAAAGCTTGCTTGAGGCCGCGCCCAGCACGTTGAGGATCTTGCCCTTGAGCGGCAGCAGCGCCTGTTTCTCACGGTTGCGCGCGCCCTTGCCCGAGCCGCCGGCGCTGTCACCCTCGACGATGAAAAGCTCCGTGCCCTCGCGGGATTTGCTGGTGCAATCGGTCAGCTTGCCGGGCAGGCGCAGCTTCTTGGTGGCGGATTTGCGGGCGGTTTCCTTCTCCTGCTTGCGGCGCATCCGCTCCTCGGCGCGCAGCACCAGGAAGTCGAGGATCGCGCCCGCGGATTTCGTGTCCGCCGCCAGCCAGTTGTCGAAATGGTCGCGCACGGCGTTTTCGACCAGTCGCTGCGCCTCGGTGGTGGCCAGACGGTCCTTGGTCTGGCCCACGAACTCCGGCTCGCGGATGAAGCAGGAGACCAGCGCGCAGCCCCCGGTGATCAGGTCGTCGCGGGTGATGTCCTTGGCCTTGCGGTTGTTGGCGAGCTCGCCGTAAGCGCGGATGCCCTTGAGGATCGCAGCCCAGAAGCCGCTCTCATGGGTGCCGCCCTCGGGCGTGGGGACGGTGTTACAATAGGACTGGATGAAACCGTCGCGTGCCGGCGTCCAGTTGATCGCCCATTCGACCTTGCCCGGCACGCCGAAACGTTCCTGAAACTCGACCGTCCCGGCGAAGGGATTTTCGGCATAGGTCGTGGCCTTGCCCAGCGTCTCGCGCAGGTAGTCGGCGAGACCCCCGGGGAAGTGGAAGGTCGCCTCCATCGGCGTGTCGCCGTCCTCGATCTCGGACTTCCAGCGGATCTCGACGCCGGAGAAAAGATAGGCCTTGGAGCGGACCATCTTGAGCAGGCGTGCGGGTTTGAAGCGATGCGCGCCGAAAATCTGTTCGTCGGCGTGGAAAGTGACGGTAGTGCCGCGCCGGTTGGGGGCGGCGCCGATCTTCTCCACCGGGCCTTGCGGGATGCCGCGCGAGAACCGCTGCTCAAAAAGCTCGCGGTTGCGTGCGACCTGAACCACCATGGAATCCGACAGCGCGTTCACGACCGAGGCGCCCACGCCGTGCAGACCGCCCGAGGTCTGATAGGCCTTGCCCGAGAACTTGCCGCCCGCGTGCAGCGTGCAGAGGATCACCTCTAGCGCGGATTTGTCCGGGAACTTCGGGTGCGGGTCGATCGGGATGCCGCGGCCGTTGTCGCGGATGGTGACGGAGTAATCGGCGTTCAGCTCCACCTCGATCCGGTTAGCGTGGCCCGCCACGGCCTCGTCCATCGAGTTGTCGAGCACCTCGGCCACCATATGGTGCAGGGCGCGCTCATCGGTGCCGCCGATATACATGCCGGGGCGCTTGCGGACGGGCTCCAGCCCCTCCAGCACTTCGATGGAGGAGGCATCGTATTCGGTGGGTTCCTGGCCGGAAAGAAGGTCGGTCATGCGGGCCTGCTCTTTGTTTGTGGGTGGGGGCCATTTTGACAGCCCCGCGCGCCGGGGGCAATCGCGGGTTTGTCTTGGGCTGCTGTTTTGCCCCGGTTAGCCAGCTTTGGCGCGCAGCCAGTCGGCAAGGGTCTCTTCATCGATGCGGCCTTGAGCCACTTCGCGGATCAGATCGCCTGCCTCGATGGTTTCGTGGTCGATGCGGATGCCATTGAGGTGAAGGCAGACGATCATGGTCTTATAGGCGGTGCGTTTGTTCGCATCATTGAAGACATGACCGGTGGCCACGGCGACGCAATAGGCGGCGGCAAGATCGAAGGTATCCGCGATCATCCCGTAAAGCAGCCTGTTGTCCACGCGGCCCAGTGCCCCATCGAGCGATTTATCCAGCGCCCGACCCGCGAGTTCGCCAGGGTTCAAGACGGCATCGTGAATCGTTTCGACAAGCTCGGCGTTAAGCAGGACATAGGTCATTTGTCTTTGAGGTAGTCGAGCACGGGTTGGGTTTGCTCACGGGTGGCGGCAATGCTCTCCATCACCTCATCCAGCGTGGCCACGCGCGGCTCTTCTTGCAATGTCGCCTCGGCGGGCACGAAATAGCCCACGCAGCGCGAGTTCTTCATCACCGCCACGGGCTTGCCGCCCGAGCGTTCTAACACCTTATGCGGCTCGCGCATCTCGGTCATGGTGGCGATGTGGTTGGTGTGAATGCGGGTCATGGCGCGGCTCCTGAATGTATATACAAATATACATTGTTTCGCCCATTTTACAAGGGCCGCTGCCTGCTCCAGTCGAGCACCGCCGCCGTGACCTCCGACGGCTTTTGATGGTGCAGCCAATGATCCGCCCCTTCGATCTCGACCCGGGTGAGGTCCGGCGCGAAAGCCTCCAACCCGGCGGTGGCTTCGGGCAGAAGGGCGGTGTCTTCCGTTCCCCAGATCAGCAGATGCGGGCAGGGGACGCGCAAACGGTCGACCGGGAATTCTGGCAGGTCGCGCAGGGGCTTGCCGGGCGCGGCGACTTGCAGGGGGGAGGCACGATACCAGTTGATCATCGCCCTGAGCCGCCCAGGCCGCCCCCATTCCGCGCGGTAGTCCTCAAGCCGCACGGGCGTCAGCCAACTGAGGTCCATATTGGCGGAAAAAAGGTCGAGCAGTCCCGCGAAATCGTCCCGCGCCAGCCGCACCGCGCTGCCCTCGGCGCGCAGCGCGTTAATATATTGCGAGGCGCGCGACTGCACCCCGCCTGCGGCCATGGCGCGCTGAAACGGCACGGGATGCACGCCGTTGAGCACGATCAGACGGGCCACCAGCTCAGGCCGGAACATCGCCAAAGCGTAGCCCACGGAGGCCCCCCAGTCATGTGCCAAGACGGTCACTGGCCTGTCGCCGATCAAAGCGGCCATATCGGCCATGAGATGCGCCATCGCATAGGGTTCGATCCCCTCGGGCGCGCTGCTTTGGCCATAGCCGCGCTGGTCGGGCGCGATGCAGTGGAAATCTCGGCAGAGCAGCGGTGCCAGATCACGCCACGCGCCGCCGTATTCGGGAAAACCGTGGAGCATCAACAACGGCGGCAGGCTCTCATCGCCCCAGTGGCGAATGAAAATCTCCTGACCGTTCAATCGGCGGGTTTCGGTCCGTGTCGGTTCCATCGCGAGCCCTCCTGCCACCAGCTTTGCCGTTAAGGGCCGCGGACGCAAGGATTTCATGGCAAAACAGTGGCATCGACCCCCCGCAAACCCATGGCAGAGCGTAAAAACCGCACTTCCCCTTTGCAGCGACCCGGCGTAAGGCTCGTGTCATGAGCAAGACAATGACCAACCGCAATCACGTCCGGGCGATCCTGACACTCGGCCTGCCGTTGATCGGCGGGCATCTGGCACAGATGGCCATCGGCGTGACCGATACCGTCATGCTCGGCTGGTATTCGGTCGAGGCACTGGCGGCGGTGGTCTTGGGCAGCACCTATTTCTTCGTCCTGTTTATCTTTGGGTCGGGCTTTGCCATGGCGGTAATGCCCTTGGTGGCCGCCTATGACGCCGAAGATGACGAGATCGGCCTGCGCCGCGCCACGCGCATGGGGCTGTGGCTCTCGGTGGGGTTCGCCATGATCGCGCTGCCTGCGATGATCTGGTCGCCCGCGGTGCTGGACCTTTTGGGGCAGGGGCCGAACCTTGCTGACCGGGCGGGCGATTACCTCAAAGTGGCGGGCTGGGGGATTCTGCCCGCGCTTTTGGTGATGGTGTTGAAATCCTACCTCGCCGCGTTGGAGCGCACGCAGGTGGTGCTGTGGATCACCCTGCTGGCCGCCGGGGTCAATGCGTTGGCGAATTACGCGCTGATCTTCGGCAACTGGGGCGCGCCGGAGCTTGGCGTGATGGGGGCGGCTGTGGCCTCGGTCACGACGCAATGCGTCTCGCTGATCGGGGTGGTGATCTATGTGCTGATCGCCCTGCCGCAGCACAGCCTGTTCCTGCGGCTTTGGCGGGTGGACGGGCAGATGTTGCTGCGGGTGTTCACGCTGGGCCTGCCGATTGGCCTGACCACGCTGAGCGAGGTTGGCCTTTTCGCGGCCTCCTCGCTGATGATGGGCTGGCTGGGAACGATCCCGCTGGCGGCGCATGGTATCGCGATCCAACTCGCCTCACTGACCTTCATGGTGCATCTGGGGCTAAGCAATGTCGCCACCATCCGCGCGGGCAATGCCTATGGCCGCCGCGATGTGCCGCATATGAAGCGCGGCGCGGTGATCGTGTTGGTGCTGTCGCTGGTCTTTGCGCTGCTCACCATGGTTGGCTTTGTCGGCTGGCCCGAGCCGCTGATCTCGGTTTTCATGCAAGAGGATGAGCCCGCGCGGGCTGAAATCCTCGCCATCGGCACCGGGCTTCTGGTGATGGCGGCGCTGTTCCAACTGGTCGATGGGGCGCAGGTGGTAGCCCTTGGTCTGTTGCGCGGGGTGCAGGATACCAAAGTGCCGATGGTCATGGCCGCGGTCAGCTATTGGATCGTCGGCATGCCCTGCTCCTACCTGCTGGGCTTCGTGCTGGGCTTCGGGGCCATGGGCATCTGGGCCGGGCTGGTGGCAGGGCTGGCGGTGGCCGGGCTGCTGCTGAATGCGCGTTTCTGGGGCGTCATCGTCAAGCGGCTGGCGGTTTAGGCCTTAGCCCCGGTCCATCCGATCCGCCTTTTTGCGCACCAGCGTGCTGCGCAGGTCGTGCATCGCCAGCAGCAACTCATCCGTCACCGCCTCAAGCTCGGCATCCGTGGCGCGGGACTGCGCCCATTGGGTGGTGAGGTTCAGATGCTCCACCGCGCGGCGGATGTCGTCGATCTCTCGCGCGGCGAGGGTCGCGCGCCGGGCTTTGGTCCAGCGGGCAATCTCGGCCTGATCGGCCTCGGTCAAACGGTGCTGCCCATGGGGCTTTACCTCTCCGTTGCGGGTGTTGACGACGGCGATCTGCTCCATCTCGATCCGGCGCTGGCGGTTGGCGGCGTCCAGCCGAAACACCGCCGCGCCATTCTCGCGGACCCTGAAGTAATAGTCGGGAAGATCGCCCGCCATGGTGTTGTCCCTTACGTCAGCCCGGCGCAGAAGCTCTGGATACGGCTGCACGCCTCTTTCAGCGCCTCATCCGAAGTAGCGTAGCTGACCCGGAAATTCGGCGAAAGCCCGAAGGCCGCGCCAAAGACGACCGCAACGCCTGTTTCTTCCAGCAAAGCGGTGGCGAAAGCCTCGTCATCCGTGATCTTGGTGCCCGCTGCCGAAGTCTTGCCGATCAGCCCGGCGATGGAGGGATAGACGTAAAACGCCCCCTCGGGCGTGGGGCAGGTGATGCCCTCGATGGCCGAGAGCATCTCAACCACCAGATTGCGGCGGCGCACGAAAGTCTCGTTGTTTTCGGCGATGTAATCCTGTGTGCCGTTGAGCGCCTCCACCGCGGCCCATTGGCTGACCGAACAGGGGTTCGAGGTGCTCTGTGACTGGATCTTACGCATCGCACCAATCAGCTCTTCCGGCCCTGCGGCATAGCCGATGCGCCAGCCGGTCATGGCATAGGCTTTCGACACGCCATTGACCGTCAGCGTGCGGTCGTAGAGCGCGGGTTCCACCTCTGCCGGCGTGCAGAACTCGAAACCGTCATAGGCGAGGTGCTCATACATGTCGTCGGTCATCACCCAGACATGCGGGTGGCGCATCAGCACGTCGGTCAGCGCCTTCAGCTCGTCGCGGCTGTAGCCTGCCCCGGTGGGGTTTGAGGGTGAGTTGAAGATGAACCACTTGGTCTTGGGCGTGATCGCCTCTTCCAGTGCCTCGGGGGTGAGCTTGAAATCGTTCTCCAGCGTCGCGGGGGCAATGACCGGCGTGCCGCCTGCCAAGAGCACCATATCGGGGTAGCTGACCCAATAGGGCGCGGGGATCACGACTTCTTCGCCGGGGTTCATCGTGGCCATCAGCGCGTTGTAGAGGATCTGCTTGCCGCCGGTGCCGACGCTGACCTGTGCGGGCCTGTAGTCGAGGCCGTTGTCGCGTTTGAACTTGGCGCAGATCGCCTGTTTCAGCTCGGGGATGCCGTCGACGGGGGTGTATTTCGTCTTGCCCGCATTGATCGCGGCCACGGCTGCGTCTTTGATGTTCTGCGGCGTGTCGAAATCCGGCTCGCCCGCGCCAAGCGCGATGATGTCGCGCCCCGCGGCCTTGAGTTCTGCCGCTTTGGTGGTGACGGCGATGGTGGGCGACGGTTTGACCCGATCAAGGGTCGCGGACAGCAGTTCCATTTCAGCCTCGGGTTGCTTATGAATATCTCCACGTTCATAGGGGGCGTCCCCGCACCCGGCAAGGGTGTCTGGCAGGAGAGGAAGCATGACCGACGAGATTGACTGGTACGGCCCCGAGGCCGCCACCTTTGGCGACCGGGTCGCGGCGGCCCGCGAACAGACCGGCATGACACAGGCGATGCTGGCCAAACGGCTGGGCGTGCGCCTGTCCACCCTGCGCGGCTGGGAAGAGGACTTGTCCGAGCCACGCGCCAATCGGCTTTCGATGCTGGCGGGGCTGCTCAACGTTTCGATGATGTGGCTGATCAATGGCGAAGGCGAGGGGGTCGATGCCCCCGAAGCGGGCGAGACCGCGCGCCGTGTGGACCTCGAAGAAGTGCTGGCCGACATGCGCGCCCTGCGCAGCGACCTGCTGAAAAAGGCCGAGACTGTCGGCAAATTGGAAAAGCGCATTCGGCGCCTCATGATGGAGCCCGCAGATGGCTGAAGCCCCCGAACACCGGATCAAACGCCTGCAAATGCGCTCTATGCGCCGGGGCATCAAAGAGATGGACCTGATCCTCTCGGCCTATGCCGAGGCGCGGTTGCCGCAGATGGATGACGCGGGCCTCACGCTCTACGACCAAATGCTGAACGAGAATGACCACGACCTCTATCTTTGGGTCAGCGGACAGGCCGAGGCACCCGCCGAATATGCGGCTCTAATCGCGGATATCCGCGGGCAATTGGCCGAGGCGCGGGGCTAATTCAAAAAACCCGAAAGGGTTTAACGAATTATTCTGATTTTTTAGCGAGTTTCCGGTTCAAACAAAGTGAACCGGAGATTTCGCATGAGCATTCAAGACCCCGCCACGCAGCCGATGGCCATAAAGGGTTTCATGGCAGGCTATCTTGAGTCCCTGTCTTTGGTCGAGCGGCTGCACCGCCTGCTGCTGGACGTGATCAAGGACGAATTCGAACGCGTCGGCGTTTTGGAGATCAACGCGGTGCAGGCGCTGCTTTTGTTCAACATCGGCGATAATGAGGTCACCGCGGGGGAGCTTAAAAGCCGCGGCTACTATCAGGGCAGCAACGTCAGCTACAACCTCAAGAAACTGGTCGAAATGGGCTATATGCACCACCAGCGCTGCGAGATTGACCGCCGTTCCGTGCGCGTGCGGCTGACCGAAAAGGGGCGCTATATCCGCGATGTGGTCGCCGATCTTTTCTCGCGCCATGCCGATGGGATGGAAAACAAGGGCGTCTTGTGAGATGCGGGGATCGAGGATATTACCCGCTCGCTCAAACGGATGGAGCGGTATTGGACGGATCAGATCCGCTATATCTACTGATCCCGGGCAGGGGGGAGCTGGGCATAGGCCCGCCCGTCCAATTCACGCAGAAGTTTTCGGGTCATGGCGCGGGCGTAATCTTCGAACCCCTCCGCCGCCTCAACGAATGCCCCGGGGCCGAGGATGACTTCGGCCCGGTAGTATGGCGCCAGCGCGCCGACCTCGGCCTGTCCGCTGTCGCCAAGGGCTGCGTCTTCTGTGCCGATCACCAAGCCGTTGATGGTCAGCCCTTGTGGCCCAAGGGGCTGGTTTTGGAGGCTGCTGCGTATATCCCGGGGCCGCGGTCCGAAGTTCGAGATGCCATCGCCCGAAATATCCAACGTGTGTTTCCGGCAGTCCGAACGCGTCGCCAACTGCCGCGCGCCGAATTGCATGGCATCGCCCAAGGCCGTTCCGGGCGACGCCGCGCGCCGCTCAGTGGTGCGTAATTGAGCGATTGCTTCGTCAAGCGTAGCCGCATCGCGCAATGGCGTCCAAGGCAGGATCACCCGCTGATCACTGGACCCGCTCCATTCATAGACCATCAGATCGACGTGATGCCCCGGCAACGCCAACAGGGCGTCTCGCACGGGAGGATCGTTCAGCGCCTCGGCCACGCCGCCGATCTGCAACCGATACTCCCGCGCATCGACGGAACCGGAGACGTCCAGCCCCAAGGCCAGCGCCTGACGACAGGCGGCCTCAACCCATTGCGTGCCAGTGAGGCTGATAAAAAGGGCGAGGGCGGCACGGATCATCGCTCTACTTTCTCCGCCTTCGGCAGAGCATCAGAAAAGCGCGGGAGGCGGGAAGACCCCCCGCGCGGAGCCCATTAGCGCCAGAGCGGCACCGATGCAGCCGCTTACCAATGGCCGGTGTTTTCCATGCTGGCCCATGGCTCCTGCGCGGGCAGGGCGTCACCCTCTTGCAGCAGTTCGACGGAAATATTGTCGGGCGAGCGGACAAAGGCCATGCGCCCGTCGCGCGGCGGGCGGTTGATGGTCACGCCGTTGTCTTGCAGGTGCTGGCAGGTCTCATAAATATTCTCGACGGTATAGGCTAGGTGGCCGAAATGGCGGCTGTCGCTGGGCAGCGCGTCGTCGCCGTCCCAATTGTAGGTCAGCTCAACATCGGCATGACCGTCGTCCATGCCCGGGGGGCATAGGAAAACCAGCGTGAAACGGCCCCCTTCGTTGTCGATCCGGCGCCGCTCGACCAGGCCCAGAAGTTTGTAAAATGCGATGGAGGCGTCGAGATCTTTCACGCGCACCATGGTGTGCAGGTATTTGATGGGCATCGGTTTTCCTTTGGTTGGCTGGCCTGAACGGGGCGGCGCCCCTTCCAAGCTTGAATGTCGTTCAAAGCGGGCGGGGGCAAATTAACCCTTCGCGCTTCGCGGTGGAGTTTAGGGGCGAAACCGCCGGTGTCAAAGTGGGCGGGCGATGTCAGTTGATTGCGCAATGATTGGCTGTAGGCTAAAGGCCCGGAAGGCAACGCAAAGGCAAATGCCAAGATTGACGAGGGTCGCCGCATGAAACAGTACCATGATGCGCTGCGCGAAGTGCTGGAGCAGGGGGTGACCTCGACCGACCGCACGGGAACGGGGACGATCTCTCATTTCGGGATGCAGCAGCGTTACCGGATGGCCGAAGGCTTTCCGCTGGTCACCACGAAAAAGCTGCATCTGAAATCCATCGTGCATGAGCTTTTGTGGTTCCTCGCCGGGGATACGAACATTGCCTATCTCAAGGAAAACGGCGTTCGCATCTGGGACGAATGGGCCGATGAGAACGGTGATCTCGGCCCGGTCTATGGCCACCAGTGGCGGCGTTTTCCGATGGTGGGTGAACCGATGCCCCAGCCCGATGGCACGGTGCTGCATCTGGCCGGGCAGGTGGACCAGATCGCCAAACTGGTCGAGGCGATCCGCAAGACTCCTGACAGCCGCCGCCTGATCGTTTCGGCGTGGAATCCGGGCGAGGTGGACCAGATGGCGCTGCCGCCCTGCCATACGCTTTGGCAGGTGCGTATCGCGGGTGGCAAGCTGCATTTGCAGCTTTACCAGCGCTCGGCGGATATGTTCCTTGGCGTGCCGTTCAACATCGCCTCCTATGCGCTGCTCTTGGAAATGCTGGCCCATGTCACTGGCTATGCGCCGGGTGATTTCGTGCATTCCATGGGTGACGCGCATATCTATTCCAACCATCTGGAGCAGGTGAAGACCCAGCTTGCGCGGACGCCCAAGCCGCTGCCCAAGCTGCGGATCAACCGCGAGGTCAGCTCGATTTTTGATTTCCGCTATGAGGATTTCACGTTTGAGGGTTATGATCCGGACCCCGCGATCAAAGCTCTGGTGGCCGTCTGATGCTGAGCCTGATCGTCGCCCGCGCCCGCAACGGCGCCATTGGCAAGGACGGGGATATCCCTTGGTCGCTGCCCGAAGACTTGAAATTCTTTCAGCGTGAAACAACCGGCGGGGCCATCATCATGGGGCGCCGAACGTGGGAGAGCCTGCCCTTCAAGCCGTTGAAAAACCGGTTGAATTGCGTCGTTTCCAACAGCGAGGTCGAGGGCGTCTATGTGGCGCGCGACCCGCAAGCCGCCTTGGGCTATTGCGCGGCAGAGGGCTATCGCCGGGTCTACGGCATCGGCGGCGAAGGCATCTACCGTGCGCTTTTGCCCCTTGCGGACCGGCTTTTGGTGACCGAAGTGGATGTGGAGATCGACGGCGCCGATGCGTTCTTTCCCGCGTTCGACCCAGACGAATGGATCGAATTGGGCAACCTTTGCCTGCGCACATCCAGTCCGCGTGCCATCGCGCGGGAGTGGCTGCGCCGTTGCTGACCGGCCATTGACATAGGCCGCGCGGCGGGCATCACTGCGGGCCATGTTTGATCTATCCGCACCGCCCGAAGGGTTTGTCGAGAACCCGTTCCCCCATTACGACCGCCTGCTGCGCGACGCCCCGGTGCTGCGCCAGCCTGACGGCTCGGTCCTGATCTGCCGCCATGCGGATCTGAACGCGATCTACCGCGACACCACGCTTTATATCTCGGACAAGAAACTCGCTTTTGCCCCGAAATTCGGCCCCGGCAGCCCCTTGTTCGAACATCACACCACCAGCCTCGTTTTCAATGACCCGCCTTTGCATACCCGCGTGCGGCGGATCATGACCTCGGCCCTTACGCCCAAGGCGCTGGCGCGGATGGAGCCGGGGTTGATCGATACGGTCGACCGGCTGCTTGAGGGGCTGGGCCCCACGCCGGACCTGATCGAGGACTATGCCAGTTGTATTCCGGTGCAGATCATCGGCAATCTGCTGGACGTGCCGATGGAAGAGCGTGGCCCGCTTCGCGATTGGTCGCTGGCAATCCTCGGCGCGCTGGAGCCGACCTTGAGCGATGCAGAACTTGAGGCGGGCCATACCGCGGTGCGCGAGTTCAAAGCCTATCTGCAAGACCTCATCGCGCGGCGCCGGGCCGCACCGGGGGATCCTGAAACCGATGTGTTGACCCGGTTGATCGCGGGGGATGACGGGGGCCAGCTGACCGAGATCGAGTTAATCCAGAACTGTATTTTCATCCTGAACGCGGGCCATGAGACGACGACCAATCTGATCGGCAGCGCCCTTGCGCTGCTGCATGACCATCCCGACCAAAAGGCCCGGCTGCTGGCCGAGCCTGCCCTGATCGGGCCTTGTATCGAAGAGGTGCTGCGCTTCCGCTCGCCCAATCAATTCGGCAACCGGGAAACCACGGCCCCGGTCACCATCGGCGGGGTCGAGATCGCCGCGGGCAGCAACCTGCACCTTTGTATCGGGGCTGCGAACCGAGACCCGGAAGTCTTTGAGAAGCCGAAAAAATTCGATATCGGGCGCAAGCCCAATCGGCATCTGGCCTTTGCCGGTGGCCCGCATGTCTGCGTTGGGCTGACTTTGGCGCGGATGGAAGGGAAGATCGCGCTTCAACGCTTCCTAAATCGCTACCCGGATTATGAAATCGGCGCGGCTCGGCAGGGGGGCGGACGCATCCGCTTTCACGGCTATGCGACGCTCCCGGCGCGGCTGAACTAAAGCGAGCCTGCCATAAAAGACTGGACTAAAAGAAATCGCCCCGGCAATCTTTGTTAATATTATACATAATTACGAGGGTTATCATGCGTGTAATGACAGCTATTGCAGTGGCGGCAGGGCTGCTTTCAGCCGGGCTGGCCAGTCAGGTCTCGGCAGAGCCCAAGGTCTACGCCTATCCCAGTTCCGCAAATTACTGCCCGGCGGGGCTGCAACCGGTGACCCTTGGCGGGGCGATCTGTTGTGGCACGCCGAACCAGACCATGACCTATGCTGCGGTCAAGGCGCACCCCGTGCAGCGCCGTCACCGCGTGGTCACAGCGCGCCGTTCAGCCCGCGTGCCTTGCCCGGTTGGGACCAAGGGCTGTTCGTATAACTGATCTTTCAAGCAACCCCCGGCGCGGGACGCCGGGTGTTTTCTTGCAATATCGTGGCTAGAGCAGCGCGAGGTCGGTGGCCATCTGCCGTCCGTCGCGGCCTTCGGTCAATTCATAGCTGACCTTTTGATCGTCCGCCAAGCCGGTCAGGCCAGACCGTTCGACCGCCGAAATATGAACAAATACATCGTTACCGCCGCTTTCGGGGGCGATGAACCCGTAGCCTTTGGTGGTGTTAAACCATTTCACGGTGCCAGTTGGCATAATCTCCGCGCCTCCTTTGTCTTTGCGTCTCTGCGTCCAGCAGAATGGCGAAAGCGATTGAATTGCGACCCGCCATAATAGAAAGATCGCGCGGACTGGAAAAAAATCAAGCGATCAGCTGCGAGATCCGCAACTGGGCGTGGGATCGCGAGGCTGAGGGAGACGGATGTGCTAATTTATGGGCTGAAAAATTGTGACAGCTGTCGTAAGGCGAAAAAGGCGCTGCCAGAGGCGCAATTGGTCGACGTGCGGGAGGAGGGCGTGCCCACCGCGGTCTTGGAAAAGGCCCATGCGCAGTTTGGTGCGGCCTTGCTCAACACCCGTTCGACCACCTGGCGGGGTTTGGATGACGCGGCCCGCAAGGAAGAGCCGCTGGCCCTGATTAAAGCCCATCCGGCCCTGATGAAGCGGCCCCTGATTGCGGCGGATGATCGGCTGTTTCTGGGGTGGAACAAAGAGATAGAAGCCGACGTTCAAGCGATGCTTTAACCGCGGCCTGCTATCAGCCGGTCCAGTGACAGGGGGCCGGCCCCTTTGATGACGAGCACCAAAAGCAAGAAGATCCAGAGCGCCCGCTGGTCGAGGATATGGGCGTCGGGGAAACGGTCGAACCACGCGCCGAGGGCGCTGCCGTGGCCGTAGAGATCGGTCAGCGATTGCACCACGACAAAGCCTACCATTGCCAGCGCGGCCAGCCGGGTCAGCAGCCCGATGACGATGAGCAGGGGCAGGATGAACTCCGCCACTGTTCCGGCGACGACAACAAGCCAATGAAACAGCCCAAGCGCGTCGCTGTCATAGCCGACCGCCTCGAAAACGCGGGGGAAGATCTGGGCGTAGGCCCCGGTGGAAGGGGTGAAGATGCCCAAAGGGCCGGGGCCGAGTTTGGTTAGACCGGCGTTCAGGAAGTAGACCAGCAACACCGCGGCAAAGAGGAACCGGGCAAGGGTCGGAAGCAGCCAGCCGGCCCGCTCCAGTCGGTCGGCGGTGGTGCGGTAAAGGGGCAGAAATCGGGTCATTGGCTTTCCTCCACGGAAATCGCGCTGAAGACGCCGTGGCTCAGGGCAAAGCCTAGGGCGGCGGCGAGGTCGAACTCAGGTGCGGCACCGACTGTGGCATCATGGGCCGTCCCGAAGGTCCGCCCCTCGGCAAGGTGACCGAGCCATTGCGCCGCGCCGGGCGGTGTCAGATGCGGGGCGGGGTCATAGGCGGGGCGGGTGATCACCACGTCCTGCGCCACGTTGCGCGGCTTGGGCGCGTTATCGTTGAAATTATAGCGCCAGATGTCGAAAAGCGGCCAATCTGATCGCAAAATGCGGGTCGCGGGGGCGAGGGTGAGCTTGGCCCCCATCAGCGCATCGGGAGGGAGCGCCTTGAAGGTCTGCGGAACCAGCGGTGCCGCGTCGGCGGCGTGGTAGGAAGACCGCAGCGCGAGGTCGAGCCTTGCGGCATCGGCGAGATAGCCGATCCTCGCCAGTGGCGCGAAACCTGCGATGAACCCCGGGAAATCCGCGCCATAATGCATCATCAGGGGCGATTTCGGCGGATGCGCCCGGACATAGAGCGGCGCGAGTTCGGCAAAATTGCGGGCACCGATCAGCTTGCGCACCAGCGGAAAGGCCACTTCGAGGGCGGCGATCAGGGAATGGGTGACATTGTTGCGATAGACGCCATAGCGCGCGCCCGCCGGTTGCCCCTTGCCATCGCGCAGCCCCGCGGGGGCGGGGCGTGCGGGATCAAGCAACCCCGCGCGAAAACTGTGCTGGTCGGTCACGCCAGCACCTCGGCGGCGCGATTGGCTTCGGCCCGCAGGACGGGCCAGTCGGGCACGTCATTGTCCCACTCGACCAGTACCGGCTTTGGACCGGTTTGGGCCAGCGTGTAGCTGAGCAAGTCCCAGACCGGATCGACGACCTCTTTGCCATGGCTGTCGATCAACAGTGGCGCGCCGTGATCGTCGGTGTCGTCGTCATGGCCGCCCACATGGATCTCCCCCACATGGTCTGTCGGGAAGGCGTCGATGTAGCCCTGCGGCGATAGCCCGAGGTTGGTGGCTGAAATGAAGACATTGTTGACATCCAGCAAGAGCCCGCAGGAGGTGCGCGCGATGATCTCGGCTAAAAAGTCAGTTTCGGACAAGTCAGATTCTTCGAATGCGAGGTAGCTTGAGGGGTTTTCAAGCAGCATTTGCCGCCCCAAGACCTCTTGCACCTGATTGATATGCGCGGCGACGCGGGTCAGCGTTTCTTCGGTATAGGGCAGGGGGAGGAGGTCGTTGAGATATTCCATCCCATGGGTCGACCACGCCAGATGTTCGGAGAAGGACGCGGGCTGGGTTCGGTCACAGAGGGTCTTGAGCCGCGCGAGGTGGTCTGCGTCGAGGGGGCCTTCGCCGCCGATCGACAGGCCGACGCCATGAACCGACAGGGCGAAACATTCCTGCAAGGCGCGCAGCTGCGCATGGGGGCGGCCACCGTCGCCCATGTAGTTCTCGGCATGCACCTCGATCCAGCGGACCGGGCCGGGATCAGCCATCAAGCCATCAAAGTGCCGGGATCTATATCCGACCCCGGGGGCATTGGGCAGTGTGGTGAGAGGGGGGGTATCGTCGCGCATATCGGCCTCCGGCATGGGGCGGGGCAGGGTCCGGGCGGGTGCCGCCCGGACCGCTTTGATTAAGCGGGCAGGTCGCGGTCGAGCGGTTCCAAAGAGCCGGTCCGCTCGGTCCCGTCGGCCATGGCGGGCAGGTCGATCTCGGTGCAGGTGCCTTCGTCGACGAGGGTCCATGCGTTGCCTTGGTAATCGGTCACGGATGTGCCGGCGCAGGTCGTGCCGGGACCGGCGGCGCAGTCGTTCTCACCAGCCAGCGACACGCCGTAGCATTTCTCTTGCGAGGCGGCGGTTGCGGTGGTGGCGTGGCTGCCGAGTGCGGCGGCGACGGCCCCTACGATGGCGGCGGTCTTGAGTGTGTTGGACATTGTCATTTCCTTCCTGATGGTGTTGACAGGGTTACTAGAGCAGCCCGTTCGCTCACAAGCCAGTCACGAGCGAGTGTGTCACAGTCCCGTCAGAATTCGCGCGGAAAAACGGCGAAAGTTGTAACGATCCCGCGCAGGAAGGGAGGGATTGTTACAAAAACGCTCCGGCAGGTAGGGGGCATATTGCCCGCAAATCCGCCGGAGCGCATGTTTGTTACAGTGCGTTAGCGCAGGTCAGGCGGGGTCGCGTCCTGTGCCAGTTCGGCGGTGAGTGCGTCGAGCGGCTGTACGGATGTCTGCTTTTGCCCCAGACGCCGGACCGAGACCGTGCGCTCTTCGACTTCGCGCGCGCCCACGGCGAGGATCACCGGCACCTTGCCCAGCGAATGCTCGCGGACCTTGTAGTTGATCTTCTCGTTGCGCATGTCCGCCTCGGCGCGGACGCCGGCGGCCCTCAGCGTTTCCACGACCTCGGCCACATAGTCATCGGCCTCGGAGGTGATGGAGGCCACGACCACCTGCCTCGGCGCGATCCAGAAGGGCAGCTTGCCGGCGTGTTCCTCGATCAGGATGCCGATGAAGCGCTCGAAACTGCCCAGGGTGGCGCGGTGCAGCATCACGGGGCGATGCTTATTGCCGTCCTGCCCGATGAAGCTCGCCTCCAGCCGTTCGGGCAGGTTCGCGTCGACTTGCAGGGTGCCGCATTGCCAGTTGCGCCCGATGGCGTCGGTCAGGGTGAACTCCAGCTTCGGGCCGTAGAAGGCGCCTTCGCCCTCCAGCACCTCGAAGTCATAGCCCGCGGCCTTGCAGGCATCGCCAAGCGCCTGTTCCATGTGGTCCCAGGTCTCGTCCGAGCCGATCCGCTTTTCGGGGCGGGTGGAGAGTTTGATGGTCCAGTTATGGAAGCCGAGGTCGGCATAGACCTTGGACAGGAAGGCAATGAATTTCGCGGTTTCCGAGGTGATCTGATCCTCGGCGCAGAAGATATGGCCGTCGTCTTGGGTAAAGCCGCGCACCCGCATGATGCCGTGCAACGCGCCCGAAGGCTCGTAGCGCGCGCAAGAGCCGAACTCGGCCATGCGCAGCGGCAGGTCGCGGTAGGATTTGAGACCTTGGTTGAAGACCTGAACGTGGCAGGGGCAGTTCATCGGCTTGAGCGCATTCACCGCCTTTTCGCGGGCATGGTCCTCGTCGACTTCGACGATGAACATGTTCTCTTGATACTTGTCCCAGTGGCCGGATTTTTCCCACAGCTTGCGGTCCACGACCTGCGGGGTGTTCACCTCGACATAGCCGTCGCGGTCCTGCATCCGCCGCATGTAATCTTGCAGGGTGGTGTAGATGCGCCAGCCGTTGGGGTGCCAGAAGACCTGACCGGGTGCCTCTTCCTGCATGTGGAACAGGCCCATCTCCTTGCCCAGCTTGCGGTGGTCGCGTTTGGCGGCCTCCTCCAGCATGTTGAGGTGGGCGCGCAGTTTCTCCTTGCCGGTGAAGGCCACGCCGTAGATGCGCTGCAACATGGCGCGGTCACTGTCGCCGCGCCAATAGGCACCGGCGATGGACATCAGCTTGAAGGCATCGCCCGGCACTTGGCCGGTGTGTTGCAGATGCGGCCCACGGCAGAGGTCTTGCCAATCGCCATGCCAATACATGCGCAGCGGCTCATCCCCGGGGATCGCGTTGATCAGCTCGACCTTATAGGGCTCGTTCAGGTCCTCGTAATGTTTGATCGCGCGGGCGCGGTCCCAGACCTCGGTGCGGACGGGGTCACGCTTGTTGATGATCTCTTTCATCTTCTTTTCGATCGCGCCGAGGTCTTCGGGGGTAAAGGGCTCTTTGCGGTCGAAGTCGTAATACCAGCCGTCCTTGATCACCGGGCCGATGGTGACCTTGGTGTCGGGCCAGATTTCCTGCACGGCGCGGGCCATGATGTGCGCAAGGTCGTGGCGCACCAGCTCGTTGGCCTGTTCCTCGTCGGCCATGGTGTGGATGGCGATGCTGGCGTCGGTTTCGATCGGCCAAGCCAGATCGTAATGCGCGCCGTTCACGGTGGCACTGATGGCCTTTTTGCCGAGCGATTTAGAGATATCGGCAGCCACTTCACCAGCGGTGATCCCGGCGTCGTACTGCCGGCTGTTGCCATCGGGAAGGGTTAGGGAGATTTGGGCCATCTTGGGCGCTCCTCGTCGGTTTGGCGCCTACGAGACGCCCGGTTGCGGGTTATGTGTTGGGCCTATGTGGCGGGGCGGGCGCGGCTTGTCAATGCAAGCGGGGCCGCTTCGGGAAAGTTGCGGCAGGGCGATGGCGCGCTATGTCAGGCGGGCAACAGTGAGGATCGGTCAGATGCAAGACGACACGGCGCAGCGCGCATTCGAGACAATTTCGGGGGCGGACGACCCGGCACCGGGGTTGGACGACAAGGCGCAAAGGGCCGAGGCGCGCAACGGGCTGCGCCATATCGTGTCGCTGTCAATGACCAAAGTGGCCGATGGTCTGATCGACCCGAAACTGGTCTTAGCATGGCTGTTGAGCGCCCTCGGCGCGCCTGCGGTTTTCGCGGGCGCCTTGGTGCCGATCCGCGAGGCCGGGTCGCTTTTGCCGCAGATCGCGCTGGCGGGCGTGGTGCAGCGCATGGCGCGGCGAAAATGGGCTTGGGTCTGGGGCTCGGTCGGGCAGGGCGTGGCGGCGGGGCTGATCGCCCTTGCTGCGCTCAGCCTTAAGGGGGCCATGGCGGGCTATGCGGTTTGCGCCGCGCTGGCGCTGCTCGCCGTTTGCCGCGCGGCCTGTTCGGTGTCGTTCAAGGAAATTCTGGGCAAGACCGTGGGCAAGACCCGGCGCGGATCGGTGACAGGTTTGGCGGGGTCGGTCTCCTCGGTCGGGGTGGTGATCTTTGCCGGGCTTTTGATGTCGGGGCTGTTTCAAAGCCGGGGCGTTGTCGTGGCAGCCATCGCGCTGGCGGCGGCGCTATGGATCGGCGCGGCGCTGTTGTTCTCGACGATCATGGAAGCGCCGAGCGAGACCGAAGAGGCCGATGGCGTGGATTTCAAACTGCTGCGCGGCAACCACGATCTGTGGCTCTTCATTCTAGTGCGCGGGCTTCTGGTCTCGACCGCGCTCGCGCCGCCCTATTTGGTGGTGCTTGCCGGTTCGTCAGAGAGCGGGCAGTTGGGGCAATTGGGGGCCTTGGTGCTGGCCTCGGCGCTGGCGTCTTTGGTCAGCTCCTACGTCTGGGGGCGGCTGTCGGATATGTCGAGCCGCCGGGTGCTGATGCTGACCGGCATCGTTGGCGCAGTGGCGATGGCGCTGGCGGTGGGGCTGTGGTTCCTTGGTCTGGCGCAGGCGGTCTGGGCGATGCCCGCCGTGCTCTTCATCCTGATGATCGCCTATCACGGCGTGCGGCAGGGGCGGTCGACCTATCTGGTCGACATGGCCCCGAAAGACCAGCGCGCCGCCTATGCGGCGGTGAGCAATACAGTGATCGGGCTGCTCTTGCTGCTGGCGGGCGTGCTGGGCGGCGGGGCTGCGCTGATCGGGGCGCAAGCAACGCTGATGCTTTTTGCCGTCATGGCGCTGGCCGCCGCCGTGTTGGCCCATTGGCTGCCGGAGGTTGAGCATCTGGCCGAGGACTGACTTGCCCTCATCCGCCGCGATGCCCATGATTGGACGAACGACGGAGGCAGCATGGCAGACAGCAAATTCATCGACACGCCGCAGGGGCGGCGCATCGCCTATCACAAGACCGAAGGGGCGGGGCCCTGCGTGGTGTTTCTGGGCGGGCTGAAGTCCGACATGATGGGGACCAAGGCGGTCTATCTCGAAGACTGGGCGCGGGCCGAGGGGCGCGCCTTTCTGCGCTTCGACTATTCGGGCCATGGGGAATCGTCGGGCCTATTTACCGAAGGGTGCATCGGCGATTGGCACGAAGACACGCTGGCCGCAGTCGCGGCGCTGACCGAGGGGCCGCTGATCGTCGTCGGCTCCTCGATGGGCGGCTGGCAGGCGCTGCTCTTGGCGCGGCATCTGCCCGAGCGGGTCGCCGGGCTGGTCGGCATCGCCGCGGCCCCCGATTTCACCGAAGATGGCTATTGGGCGAATTTCACCGAGGCGCAGAAACAGTCGTTGGAAGAGGTCGGGCAGGTCGAATTGCCGTCGGACTATATGGAGCCCTACATCATCACCCGCCGGATGATCGAGGACGGGCGCAAGCGGTTGGTGCTGCGCGATCCGCTGAACCTGCCGTTCCCGGTGCGCCTGTTGCAGGGCACGGCGGACACCGCCGTCAGCACGGCCACGGCGGTGCGGCTGTTGGAGCATGCGCAAAGCCCCGACATGCAACTGACGCTGGTCGAGGATGCCGATCACCGGTTCTCGGACGCGCGCTGTCTGGCGATGATCGTGGAGGCGATCAACGCGGTCTCCGGCGACGCGGGGTGACCAAGGGCTGACCAAGGGCGCGGGCATGGAACCGCCGACGCGCCTGCGCCCCGCTGTCCCCCGAAACCGCCCATGCTAAGAGACTGCCAAACCCAAGGGGGACGGCATGAAACCACGTCATTTCAACCGCATACCGCACCGGAGCCTGGCCAATGGCTGAGCCGATCGTTCTGCTGCCCGGCATGATGTGCGACGCGCGTGTCTTCACGCCGCAGATTCAAGCGCTCTCGCCGCGCGGGACCGTGGTGCTGGCCCCGATCACCCAAGGCGAACGGATCGAAGAGATCGCCTCGGGCCTGTTGGATCAACTGCCGCCGCGTTTCGCGCTGGTGGGGCAGGGCATGGGCGGTGTGGTGGCGCTGGAACTGCTGCGCCGCGCGCCCGACCGGATCAGCCGCATCGCCCTGCTGGCGACCCATGTGCTGGCCGAACTGCCCGCCATTGCCGCGGACCGTGAACCGCAGATCATCATGGCGCAGTCGGGCAAGCTGGGGGAGGCGATGCAGGCGCGGATGGCCAATGGTTTCCTCGCCCCCGGCAAGGGGCGGGGGGAGGTGCTGACCCGCGCGATGGAGATGGCCGAGACGCTGGGCGGCGATGTCTTCGTCCGCCAATCCCGCGCGTTGCAACGGCGGCGCGATCAACAGGCGGTGCTGCGCAAATGCAAGGTGCCCGCGCTGGTGCTTTGTGGGGAGCATGACACGCTCTGCCCGGTCAAACGCCATGCCTTCATGGCCGAGATGATCCCCTATGCCAAGCTGACGGTGCTCGAAGACGCGGGCCATCTGCCCAGCCTAGAGCAGCCAGAGGCGACCACCGCCGCGCTGCGCGACTGGCTGCATCAACCTCTGGTGCTGCAATAGGGCAGCGGGTCAGGCCGCTGCCGGTTTATCGCTCTTCTTGGCCTCGGGTTTCTGAGAGGCAGGCTTTTGCGGGCCGGGAGTTTGGGGCGCAGGGTTCTGCGGCGCAGGCGTGCCGTTGTTCGCGTCGATAAAGTCGAGCACCAAGGGCCGGATGTTGTTGCGCCAGCTTTTGCCCGCGAAGATCCCGTAATGGCCCGCGCCCTGCTCAAGATGGCTGGCCTTCTTGGCATCCGGCAGTCCAGTCAGCAGATCAAGAGCGGCGATGCACTGGCCGGGGGCCGAAATGTCGTCCTTGCTGCCCTCGACCGTTTTGACGGCGACGGTGGTGATCTTGCCGATGTCGACCTGACGGCCCGCCACGGTGAAGACGTTGCGCGCGATCTCGCGCTCTTTGAAAATGCGTTGCACGGTTGACAGGTAGAACTCCGCCGGCATGTCCATCACGGCGAGGTATTCGTCGTAGAACTTGTTGTGCTTGTCATGCTCATGCGCCGTCTTTTGCGCCACGCGGGTGATCTGATTGGCAAAGGCATCGCGGTGAGTGTCATTGTTCATCGAGATGAAAGAGGTAAGCTGCAACAGCCCCGGATAGACCTTGCGCCCCACGCCCGCGTATTTGAAGCCGACCTGCTGGATCATCATCTGCTCAAGCTGGCCCATGGTCACGCTATGGCCGAAATCCGTCACGTCTGTGGGCGCGGCATCGGGGTCGATCGGCCCGCCGATCAGCGTCAGCGTGCGCGGCTGCGCTTCGGGCGCTTCCTCGGCCAGATAGGCGGTGGCGGCCAGCGTCAGCGGCGCAGGCTGGCAGACCGCGATCACATGGGTGTCGGGGCCAAGGTGATGCATGAAATCAACGAGGTAGAGCGTATAATCCTCGATGTCGAACTTGCCCGCACTAACTGGAATATCACGCGCATTGTGCCAGTCCGTCACATAGACGTCGCAATCAGGCAGCAGGGAGATCACAGTGGAACGGAGCAGCGTGGCGTAATGACCCGACATCGGCGCGACCAAAAGAACCTTGCGGCCCGTCTCTTCGCGGCCTTGGACCGAGAATTTCAGCAAATCGCCAAAGGGCCGTTCCATCACCGGCTCGATGCTGACCAGACAGTCCTGCCCCTTGGGGCCGACCACCGGGGGGATGTCCCAATCGGGTTTCACGACCATGCGGGCAAAGGTCCGCTCCGTCACCTCACCCCAAGCGGCGAGCCATTCCATCGCAGGGTTTGGAAACAGAGAGAAAGCCGGGTAGGATGCCATAGCAAGCGCAGACGCGCCGAGCCATTGATTGGTGTTCCGGATGGACTCCATCATGTCGTAGGTGGCCATATAGCGCATGTGGGGGCTCCTTTATGCTGCACCTGCGAAGATAGGAGGTAAGGGTTAAGATGACAACAGAATCCGAGAATCCGGAGATTGCCGAGCCTCAAGCCCTGTCTCGTATGGCGCAAAACTTGAAAAAGGTTGAAGAATTAAGCCAGCGCCTGACCCGTGTGATGGCGCAGCGCGAGGGCCATCAGCCCGCGCTCGATGGTCCGAACCAACAGCTTTTTGCCAAGGCGGCACAGTCTTACTGGGCCGAAGCGATGACCAATCCGGCCCGTTTGATGGAGCATCAGATGGGCTATTGGACCAAATCGGTCGCCCATTTCGTCGAGGCGCAGCAGGCGCTGGCCAAGGGCGGTTTGGCCCCGGTTGAAGAGGACGCGCCGACCGACAAACGTTTCGCCAATCCGCTGTGGCAGACGCATCCCTATTTCAACTTCATCAAACAGCAGTATCTGATCAACGCCGAGGCGCTGCGCCAAGCGGTCGAAGATGCCCAAGACATGGACCCGGCCGAGAAAAAGCGGCTGGTCTATTTCAGCCAGCAGATCATCGCGATGATGTCCCCGACCAACTTCCTCGCCACCAATCCCGATGTGTTGGAACGCGCGGTGGAGACCGAGGGCGAAAGCCTCGTGAAAGGTCTGGAGAACCTGATCGCGGATCTGGAGGCCAATAACGGCGAGCTGGTCGTGAAACTGGCGGATGACAGCGCCTTTGAGCTGGGTCGCAACATCGCCACCACGCCGGGCAAGGTGGTGTTTCGCAACCGCATGTTCGAGTTGATCCAATACTCCCCCAGCACCAAAGAGGTCCATAAAACCCCGCTGTTGATTTTCCCGCCGTGGATCAACAAGTTCTACATTCTCGACCTCAAGGCGCAGAACAGCCTCGTCAAATGGCTGGTCGATCAGGGGCACACGCTGTTCATCGTCTCATGGGTGAACCCCGATGCCAGCTATGCCCAGATCGGCATGGAGGATTACGTCGAAGAAGGCTACCTCGCCGCGATTGAAGAGGTGAAGGCGATCACTCAGGAAAAGCGCCTCAACGTGGTGGGCTATTGCATCGCCGGCACCACGCTGGCGCTGACCCTGTCGCTGTTGAAAAAACGTGGCGATAGCTCGATCAAATCCGCCACCTTCTTCACCGCGCTCACCGATTTCTCGGATCAAGGAGAGTTTCAGCCCTTCCTCACCAATGACTTCATCGACGGGATCGAGGCCGAGACGGCGGATAAAGGCATTCTGCCCTCGGTCGTCATGGCGCGCACCTTTTCATTCCTGCGGTCCAACGATCTGGTCTATGGCCCTGCCGTGCGCAGCTACATGATGGGCGAGACACCCCCGGCCTTTGACCTGCTCTATTGGAACGGCGACGGGGCCAATCTGCCGGGGCAGATGGCAATGCAATACCTGCGCGGCCTGTGCCAACGAAACGAATTGGCCGAGGGCGGTTTCAAACTGCTCGGAGAGCGGCTGACGCTGGATGATATCGAGGTGCCGCTCTGCGCCGTGGCCTGTGAGACGGATCACATCGCGCCGTGGAAAGACTGCTACCGCGGGGTGCAGCAGATGGGCTCGAAGGACAAGACCTTCATCATGGCGCAATCGGGCCATATCGCGGGCATCGTCAATCCACCCAATCGGAAGAAATACGGCCACTATGTGAACGGCGATCTCACGCAGGACTACGCCGCATGGCGCGAGGCCGCCGCCTTTCACGAAGGGTCTTGGTGGCCACGGTGGGGCAAATGGCTCGCCAAACGGGCAGGGGCAATGATTCCCGCACGGTTTCCCGGCGACGATGGGCGCGAGATTCTCGCTGATGCCCCGGGCAGTTATGTGACCCGCAAGGCAAACGACTGATTACCTTAGGTAATCCAAACACCCTTCGGGATCATGCTGCAATGCAGAAAAAACCTTGAAATGCTGCGCTGCGGCATCTATGTTGTGGTCAGACGCGAAACGGACGGGTCTCCCCGCTCCCTTGCCACAGTAGCATTAAAAGGATTGAGACATGACCAAGACACCTGACATGACCGCGATGTTCAAAGACGTTCTGGGCGCTTTCCCGGTGGATAACGCCGCCATGCAAGACGCATTCAAAAACACCGCCACCCTGAACGAGAAACTCTCCGGCGTTGCCTTCGACGCGGCTGAAAAATCCGCCGATATCTCCACCGCCTGGACCAAAGAGACGCTGGCCCGCCTGACCGAGATGACCAAGGTCAAAGCCGAGCCCACAGACTATGCCAAAGCGATGACCGATTTCGCCTCCGCCTCCGCCGAATCCGCGGCCGAGCATATGGCCGCCTTTGCCGAGATCGCGAAAAAGGTTCAGATGGACACCGTCGAGCTGATGATGTCGGCTGGTAAAGACCTGCAAAGCGACGCCAAAGCCGCGACCACCGAAGGCGTGGCCACCGCACAGGCGGCCGCCAAGAAAGCGACTGTGAAGTAAATCTGACGCTGGGCTTTCCAGCGCCAGGGGATGCTTAAAGAAAGGGCAGGTCCAGACAGGCCTGCCCTTTTGTCATGCGCTCTTTCTATTTGCCGATCGCTGTCCTAAGCTGCGATGCAGCACCATTGGTCGGGAGTAACATCATGGCGGACAAACCGAAGCCCTTGCTGATAAAACGCTATGCCAGCCGCAGGCTCTACAACACCGAAACAAGCGATTACGTCACGCTGGAAGATATCGCCGGTTTCATCCGCGACGGGCGCGAGGTTCAGATCGTCGATCTGAAATCCGGCGATGACCTGACACGGCAATATCTGTTGCAAATCATCGCCGAACACGAAAGCCGGGGCGAGGCCGTCTTGCCGGTCGATGTGCTGACCGATCTGGTGCGCAGCTATATGTCGGGCAATGTCTCGGTGGTGCCGCAGTTCCTGCAGGCCTCCTTCGACATGCTGCGCGATGGCCAGTCCAAGGCGATCGAAAACATGAGCGCGATGAACCCGATGGCCAAGATGCCGGGCATGGAAGCGATGCAGGCGCAGCAAGAAGCCTTCATGAAGGCGATGACCGGCGGCTGGGCCAAATCCACCACGCCAGAGCCGCCCAAACAGCAGGCCGAACAGGGCGACGATCTGGACGCGATCAAAAAGCAGTTGGCAGAGTTGCAGGACAAACTGTCAAAGCTGAACTAACCCCAGAAGACGCGGGCGTCGCGCGCCCGCCTCAGGCTGCCTGCGCCTCGGCCACATCCCTCAGCGCGCCCAAAATCACATCCGCCACGGCGTCGATCTCCTCCAGCGTCAAGTGCACCGGCAGCCGCACGTCGCAGGCCCGCATCAGCATGGCGCGGGTGCGCGGCAGCTCGGGCAGGTCTTCGATAAATTGCCAGTTCCAAAAAGCGCGGGCGTTGTCGGTGCTCTGGCCAAAGACCTGCACCTTTACCCCCGCCACTTCCGCCGCCGTTGCGAAAGCGCGGATGCTGGCGTCAGAGAGGCCCACCAGATTGAACTGGATCGAATCCGGCGCGCGGGTCTCACCGGGCAGGGGGCTCGGCACCTCGATCAAGGGGGAGGCCGCCAGCCGCGCCGCCATGTGATCGTGATTGCGCAGCCCATCGGCCACCCGGCGCGGCAAATGCGGCAATTGCGGCCGGATGATCGCAGCCGAAAGGTTGGACATGCGCAGATTGTACAGCGGCAGCCGGTTCTGCCACTTGGCAAAACTGTCTTGCAGGGCCGCGTGTTTCTTCCAATTATGCTCATAAGCGCCCGACATGATGATCGCCCGCGCCACCAGATCGGCGTCATCGGTGATCAGGATGCCGCCTTCGCCTGCGTTAATCATCTTGTAGGACTGGAAGGAAAAACAGCCGATCTTGCCAATCGTCCCGATTTTCCGCCCCCGCCAAAGCGTGCCCAGCGAATGGGCCGCGTCTTCGATCACCGGCACGCCAGCGGCCTCGCAAAGCCCCATGATCGCATCCATATCCGAAGTATGCCCCCGCATATGGCTGATGATCACCGCCCGAACGCCCGGCAGTTTGGCGGCGAAATCCTCCAAATCCACACGGTAATTCTCGCCCACCTCACAAAGCACCGGCTTGCAGCCCGCGTGGATCACCGCAGAAGGCACAGCAGCAAAGGTGAAACCGGGGATCAACACCGGCGCCCCATCCGGCAGGTCCAAAGCAAGCAAGGATAGAAACAGCGCGGCCGAGCAGGAGGACACGGCCAGCGCATATTCACTGCCCATCATCTGCGCAAATTCGACCTCCAACAGGGAAACAGGCGCGTCCTTGGCCGCAGTATAGCGAAAAAGATCGCCACTTTGCAAAAGCACCGCAATGGCGGCCTCCGCTTCGGCAGGGATCGGTTCGGCACGGTGCATGTCGGGCAAAGCCATATTTCAAAATCCTGAATAATGATTTCCAGAATAGTAAAACAAACGCCTACGCAAACCAAGGGGGGATGCCCCCACAATGGGCCACCCCCTCTTCCCCTTCATCCTTTCCTAAATACCCTCGGGGGAATCGCGCCAAAGGCGCGATGGGGGCAGAGCCCCCGCACTCCACCACCAGCCAAACCCGCGCGACCGCTCAGAGCGAAGTCAAAGCCCCAACCGATCCCGCGTCGCATACCAAAGCATCGCAAGCACCAAAAGCGGGCTCCGCAGAGAGGCCCCGCCGGGGAAAGCCTGCGTCGGGATCGCGGCCATCGCGTCGAAACCCGCGGCATCGCCTTCGATCGCCTTGGCCATCAGATAGCCCGCATGGGTCGCGGTCCCAACCCCGTGACCGGAATAGCCCGAGGCCGAGAGGATGTTCGGCGCGAGCCGGGCCACATAGGGCAGGCGCTTCATCGTGATGCCAAGAGTGCCGCCCCAAGCGTAGTCGATCTTAACGTCCTTCAACTGCGGAAAGACCTGCGACATCGGTTTGCGAACCTTGGCGGCGATGTCCTGCGGGAAGCGATAGCCATAGCTCTCGCCGCCGCCAAACAGCAGCCGTCCGTCGTGCGACAGTCGGAAATAGTTTACCACAAAGCGGCTGTCGGCCACGGCCACGTCGCGGGGCAGCACGTCTTTCACGCGCGCGCCCAAGGGTTCGGTCGCGGCGATGAAATTGTTGATCGGCATGACCTTGGCGGCCACGTCGCCGTTGAGCTTGCCCAGATAGCCGTTGCAGGCCAGCACCACATGATCGGCGCTGACGCTGCCGGTGGCGGTTTGCACCAGCGCCTTGCTGCCTTCGACGATGTTCTCGGCGGGGCTTGTCTCATGAATGCGCACGCCTGCGGCGACAGCGGCGCGGGCAAGGCCGAGGGCGTAGTTCAGCGGATGCAGATGCGCGGCCCCCATGTCGAGCACGCCGCCCTTGTAGTCGGGCGAGGGGCAGACCGACTGCAGCGCGGCGTGATCCAACACTTCGATCTGGTCATAGCCATAGCGCTTTTGCAAATGCTCTGCATAATCATGCAGATGCCGCACATCAGATGTGGTGGAGCCGGTCCAAGCCACGCCGGGCTTCAGGTGACAGTCGATCTCATGTTTCGCGATGAGGGATTTGACCAGTTCCTTGGCGTCTTCGCCCATCTGCCACAGCTTGGCGGCATGGTCTTCGCCCAGCATCTTTTCGAGGCCATCCTGCTCTACCCGCTGGCCCGAGCCCAATTGCCCGCCATTGCGGCCCGAGGCGCCGAAGCCGACGCGCTGCGCGTCCAAAAGCACCACGTCGTAACCTGCCTCGGCCAGATGCAGTGCGGCGGAAAGCCCGGTGTAGCCGCCGCCAACGACACAGACATCGGCCTTTGTATCGCCCTGAAGCGGCGGGTAGGCCGCGTGTTTCGTGGCGGTGGCGGCGTACCAGCTGGTGGGGTACTGGCCGGGCGTGTCATTGGCGTAGAGCAGGTTCATCGGGCCTCCGGGCTTCAGACGTTCATCAGCAGATGTTCACGTTCCCAAGGCGAGATGACCTGTAGGAACTCCTCATATTCCGCTCGCTTCACAATGGAATAGACGCGGGCGAAATCCGGGCCCAAAGCCTCGTGCAACTCTGTCGCCTCCTCGAAAAGGTCGAGCGCTTGGCCCAGAACCTGCGGAATATCCCCTTCGCCGACATAGGCATCGCCCTTGAATTCGGGCAGCGGGTCTTTCTGCTGGATCAGCCCCAGATAGCCGCAGGCAAGGCTGGCGGCGATGCCGAGGTAGGGGTTGCAGTCCATCCCGGCGAGACGGTTTTCCACCCGGCGCGACTTTGGCCCCGAGAGCGGCACGCGAATGCCCGTGGTGCGGTTGTCACGTCCCCATTCAAGGTTGATCGGCGCGGCGTGATCCTTGACGTAGCGACGGTAGGAATTGACGTAGGGCGCGATCACGGCCAGCGCGCTTGGCATGTGGTTTTGCAAACCGGCGATGAAATGGCGGAAGGGGGCGGTCTCTTCCCCTTCGGCATCGACAAAGATGTTCTCGCCGGTTTTCACATCCAGCACCGAATGGTGGATATGCATGGCGCTGCCCGGTTCATCGGCGATGGGTTTGGCCATGAAGGTGGCGTAGCATTCATGCCGCATCGCCGCTTCGCGGATCAGCCGTTTGAAATAGAACACCTCATCGGCCAGCCGCACCGGATCCCCATGTTGCAGGTTGATCTCAAGCTGGCCCGCGCCGCCCTCTTGGGTGATGCCGTCGATCTCGAAACCCTGCGCCTCGGCAAAGTCGTAGATGTCGTCGATCACGGGGCCGAATTCATCCACCGCGGTCATCGAATAGGCCTGCCGCGCCGCCGCCGGGCGGCCCGAACGGCCCATCATGGGCAGGATTTCCTTGGCCGGGTCGATGTTGCGGGCCACAAGGAAAAACTCCATCTCGGGGGCCACGACCGGCTCCCAGCCCTTGTCGCGGTAAAGTTGCACCACGCGTTTGAGCACATTGCGCGGCGAATAGGCCACCGGCTTGTCGTTGCGGTCATAGGCGTCGTGGATGACCTGAAGCGTCCAATCGCCGGTCCAAGGAGCGGCGGTGGCCGTCTCCATATCCGGGCGCAGGATCATGTCTTTTTCGATGAAACCGTCATCGCCCGCCGCTTCGCCCCATTCGCCGGTGATGGTCTGGTAAAAGATGCTGTCGGGCAGGTGGAAATACTCTTGCCGCGCGAATTTCGACGCCGGGACGGCCTTGCCCCGGGCGATGCCGGGCAGGTCGGGGATGATACATTCCACTTCGTCCAGACGCCGGCCCTCAAGATAGGCCCGCGCCGCTTCGGGTAGTGCTTCTGTCCAATCCTCGGCCATCAGGCCCTCTCTTTCCTGTTGTCTTTAAAGAATGCGGCCATTTGGTCCGCGATTTTTTGGTTGTCGATGGGGCCGCCCAAGGCGGCTGTCGCCTGTTCCAGCAGATGCTCGGGCACCACGCCCTTGCCACGGGTTTTGATCAAGCCATCGATGAAGTCATGGCCGAACTCGGGGTGCGGCTGCACTGTCCAGATGCGGTCGTCATAGGCCAGCGCCGCATAGGCGCAAAAGTCCGATGAGGCGACGACGCGGGCCCCTTCGGGCAGTTCCACAATCTGATCCTGATGCCATGCATTCAGCGCCAGTTTGTCACCGTCCATATCGTATTCGGTGCGACCAATGGACCAGCCATTGGTGAATTTCTCGACCTTCCCGCCAAGCGCTTGCGCGATGATCTGGTGTCCGAAACAGACGCCGATCATGGGGCGGCCATCGGCATAGGTCTGGCGGATGAACTCCTCAAGCGGGGGGATCCAATCGTGATCCTCATAGGCGCCATGTTTCGATCCGGTGATGAGCCAGCCGTCGGCCTCTGTCACGCTGTCAGGCAGGATGCCATCGACGACCGACCAGATTTGAAAGTCAAACCCTTGGCCATCCAGCAGTTTGGTGAACATCTCCCCGTAGTCGCCGAGCTGTTCGCGGAAGTCGTCGGGGGAGTGGCCGGTTTGCAGAATGCCGATTTTCATGTGTCACCTGTTACACAGTGTCGAGGTAGATCTCGACCTGTTCCTCTGGGGTCAATTCCTGCATGTAATGCAATTCCTGACGCTTCGTCAGCACGAAGTTGCGGATCATCTCGGGCGCGAAAATCCGCGCGACATGGGGGCAGCTTTCAAACAGGTCGATGGCGGTTTTCCAATCGCTCGGCATGCGCGGCAATTCGGCGGCATAGGCGTTGCCGGTGATCGGGGCGGGCGGCTCAAGCGCATCTTCGATCCCGTTGAGCGCTGCACCCAGCACGGCGGCGAGCATCAGATAGGGGTTCACATCCCCGCCCGATACGCGGTGTTCGATGCGCCGCGCCTTGTGGCTGCCCGAGGGGATGCGGATCGCGGCGGTGCGGTTCTCATAGGCCCAGCAAACCCCGGTGGGCGCGTGGGATTCCGGCACCATCCGGTCAAAGCTATTGGCATGCGGGCAAAAGACCAGCGCCGAGCCCTCCATCGCGTTCATGCAGCCCGCCACAGCGTGGCGCAGCGTGTCGGTCCCCTTCGGCCCGCCATCGTCGAAGATGTTGTCGCCCTTCTCATCCAATACCGAGAAATGCGTGTGCAGGCCGGAGCCGGAGTAATCCTCATAAGGTTTCGCCATAAAGCTTGCGGCAAAGCCGTGCCGCCGTGCCAGACCCTTGACCAGCATCTTGAACAGCCATGCGTCATCGGCGGCGCGCAGGGCGTCATCGCAATGCATGAGGTTGATCTCGAACTGACCCAGACCCGCCTCGGAAATGGCGGTGTCGGCGGGGATGTCCATCTCTTCGCAGGCGTCATAAAGATCGGTGAAGAACAGATCGAACTGGTCAAGCGCGCGGATCGACATGGTCTCGGCCGCTTTGCGCCGCTTGCCCGACCGGGGGGAGACGGGCACCTGAAGGTTGCGGCCCGAATCGTCGATCAGGAAGAATTCCAGCTCAACGGCGCAGACCGGCGTCAGCCCGCGCGCCTTGTAGCGGTCCAGGACCGCGCGCAGCGCATGGCGCGGATCGCCGGGGTAGGGGCGGCCATCTTCGCGGAACATCCAAATCGGCAGCAGGGCCGAGGGCGCGTCGAGCCATGGCATCGGCATGAAGCCCCGTTCGGTCGGTTTCAGTACGCCATCCGCATCGCCCGTTTCGAACACCAGCGGACTGTCGTCGATATCCTCGCCCCAGATGTCGAGGTTCAACACTGAGACGGGAAAGCGGGTGCCTTCGGTTGTCACCTTATCGGCAAAACGCGAGGGAATACGCTTGCCGCGCGCTTGGCCATTGAGGTCGGCGGCGGCCACACGAATGGTGCGGACCTGAGGATTTTTGCGAAGCCAGTTGTTCATACATCACCTGAAAGGGCGGTGGGCATGTCACAAAGCGGTTCGCCCGGGGGCAAAAGCGGTTGGCGCCCACGCGCCGCGTAATTTGATCAAATAATGGATACTACCGGATCAAATTAGGACGCAAGCGAATTTTACGGCGTTGCGCTTGGGGCAGGTGGCGGTTGAGGCGGGAATTGATCAAACCGAAGACGCCGATGATGCAGAGCGTCAGAAGGATGAAATAACCGGCAAGAATGGGATAGGGGACGAAGGGGTTGAAGGTCTTATCCGCGAAATAGCTGGCGTAATAGAGCGCGTCACCGCGCTGCTGCCATGCCGGGAAACCGCTGAAAAACACCAGTGTCGTGGCGTGAAACAGAAAAATCGCCTCATTCGTATAGGCGGGCCAGGCAAGGCGCAGCGAGGTGGGCCAGATCACCCGGCGAAAGCGCGACCAACCGGACAGACCATAGGCATCCGCGGCCTCCACATCGCCCTTGGGGATGGATTGCAGCGCGCCGTAAAAAATTTCGCCCGAATATGCGGCAGTGTTAAGAAAGAGCACGATTAACGCGCCAAGCCATGCCGCGGTGAAGGGGGCGAAGAAGGCGTATTCCGATTTCAGCGACAGAAACAGGAAGTAGCCAAAGAAGAACTGGATGAAGAGCGGCGAGCCGCGGAAGATGAAGATGAACCACTCCGCCGGTTTGCGAAACCACGGGTTCGCGCTGGCCTTGCCGACGCCAAGCGCCGTGGCAAAGAAAAACCCGGTCAGCAGGGCGACGACGCCGAAATAGACGTTCCAGATCATGCCCGAGCCAATGAGCGTGAACTGTTCGCAAAGCGTGAAACCGTCGCGCGGCAGCAGCCGCTCGCCATAGCCAAGAGACCGCAGGCCATAGTCTTGAATCGTTTGCAGACAGCTCATGCGCCGGCCCTCCGCTGGGCTTCGCCGCCGGTGGTGGCTTGGCCGCGTGTCAGTCGTTTCATCAGACGGTCCAACGTGATCTCGGAAATGCGGGTGAAGAGCAGGTAGAACACCAGCAGCGCGAGGAAGTACCACATGCGCCAGTCCGGGTGCGGGTAATCGGTAAAGCGCGGCGTCTTGGTCCCGCCCAGTTCACGCGCCCAATAGACGATGTCTTCGACGCCCAGCAAAAACAGCAGCGGCGTGGCCTTGATCAGCACCATCCACAGGTTGCTGAGGCCGGGCAGGGCATAGACCCACATCTGCGGCACCAGCACCCGCCAGAAGGTCTGGCGATGGGTCATGCCATAGGCTTCGGCGGTTTCGAGTTGCGGGTGCGGCACGGCGCGCATGGCCCCGAAAAGCACATTGGCCGCGAAAGCCCCGAAAACGATGGCAAAGGTAAAGACCGCAAGGCCGAAGCCATAGGTCTCATGCACCCATTGGGCGGCATTGCCCAAGGGCATCTTGGCCTCTTGGCAGACGACGAAGTCGCTGCCTTGGCGGATCGGCATATCCCAATCGGGACAGAGCACCTTGTGGCGCAGATACTCGATGCCCTGATCGAGCGCGATCACGAAAAACAGGAAGAAGGCGATGTCGGGCACACCGCGCACCAGCGCGATATAGCCCTTGCCGACCCAGCTGAGCGGCGCGAAACGCGCGCGTGCCATCATGGCCCCGCCAAAGCCGAAGGCCAGCGCCACGGGGGCGGTAACCGCCAAAAGCAGCAGGACCTTCAGGAAGGACAGGTAGAAGGACATATGGACGCCGGTGGTCAGGTAACAGGCGGTCCAGAGCCAGTCATTCAGGGTCGACGGATCGGTGCAGAAAGAGAACATGGGCCCCCGTGGGCTGATCTGCGCGCGGGGCCCGCGCAGGCATGGTCAGGCGCGCCGCGACGGGCGCGCCTGAGATGGAATCACTCGTAGGTGGTGGTGTCTTCGCCGAACCACTTCTTGAGCATCTCGTTGAGCGTACCGTCTTCCTTCATCTCAGTGATGACGGTGTCAAAGATGTCGCGCAGTTCGGTGTCGGACTGGCGCAGGCCCATGCCGATGCCACCGCCGAGCGGCACATCGTCGCCCACGAACATCAGCTCACCGCCGGATTCCTCGACGATCGGCACAAGGTAATCCTTGTCGGCGAAGACCGCGTCGGCCTCACCGTTGCGTACGGCGGCGACGGTCTCTTCCGGGGTTGCGAATTCGATCAGCGTGGCGCCGCTTTCGGCAACATAGCCCGCCTGAATGGTCGCGGTCTGACCGGCGACAACGCCGCCTTCGAGGTCCGCGTCCTCAGATGCCGCCACATAGGCCGAGGCGGTGGGCGGATAGTAGTTCTGCGTGAAGGCGATGACTTCCTTACGCTCGTCGGTAATGCTCATGCCCGCCATGATGGTGTCGTAGTTGCCCGACACGAGGTTGGGGATGATGCTGTCCCAGTCGTTCTTGACCCATTCGCAGGTCAGTTCGGCGCGCTTGCACAGCTCGTCGCCCAGCTCACGCTCGAAACCGTCGACTTCGCCGGCGTCGTTGATGAAGTTGTAGGGGGGGTAGGCGCCCTCGGTGCCCATGCGGATGGTTTTGCCATGGGCTTCGGCCATCGCGAAGCCAGCGGTCATGCTGAGCGCGACGCTTGCCAGTAGGATCTTTTTCATTTGGTAACTCCCTTTGGTTCTTGTTTACGCAGGCTGGGTTGCCGAAAGGAACCCACGCAGACGTTCCGATTTGGGCGCGCCGAAGACCTCTTCGGGCGTCCCTTGTTCTTCGATCAGACCTTGGTGCAAAAAGACGACATGATCGCTGACATCGGCGGCCAGTTTCATGTCGTGGGTCACGATCACCATCGTGCGCCCCTCTGCGGCCAGATCCTTGATAACCTTGACGACTTCCTGCTCCAACTCGGGGTCGAGCGCACTGGTGGGCTCATCAAAGAGCAGCGCCTCGGGCTCCATGCAGAGCGCGCGGGCGATGGCGGCGCGCTGTTGTTGGCCGCCGGAGAGCTGGGCGGGATAGACATCGCATTTGTCGCCGATGCCGACCTTTTCCAGATAGCCGCGGGCGGCGCGCTCCACCTCCGCCCGGTCGCGGCCCAGCACGGTCAGCGGCGCTTCCATCACGTTTTGCAGGATCGACATATGCGCCCAGAGATTGAACTGCTGGAAGACCATCGACAGGTTGGTGCGGATGCGCAGCACCTGTTTGGCGTCCGCCGGGCAGCGCTGGTGGCCGTCGCCCTTCCAACGCACCGGCTCGCCCTTAAAGATCACCTCGCCCTGTTGGCTGTCTTCGAGCAGGTTGCAGCAGCGCAGCAGCGTCGATTTGCCCGAGCCGGACGACCCGATGAGCGAGATCACATGGCCACGCGGGGCGGTCAGATCGACCCCTTTGAGAACCTCCAGCGCGCCATAGGCTTTGTGGAGGTTCTTGATCTGGATAACCGGGGTGTCTGTGGTCACGGAAACTGTCGCCAATCTGTCATTTCAGTGCGCTATAAAGCGACGAATCGACGGAAATTGCAACGCACAGTTTGCCCCGCGTTGCATCACAGTCCCGGTGCTGACGCTAAGTCAGTTTTCTTTGGCAACACGCTGGCGGGCCATGGCGCTGTCGGTATCGGTGACGCCCAATAGGTTCGACACCAGCCGCAGCAGCGCGTCTTCTTCGTCGGAACGGCTGCCGTCGGCCAGAACCACCTGCCAAAGTGCCTCGATGACCTCCAGCCGGTGTTCATAAGGCACCGCATCCTTGATCGCGCGGGTAAAGCGCACGGTGTCGGGGGCTTGGGCCTCCAGCGCCTCGGCCTCTTTACGCAGGGCGGTGGCGTCGGCCTCGTTCAGGCCGTAGCGCTCGGCGGCGATCCGGTCGATTAGGCGCCGCTCGCTCATCGCGTAGTCATTGTCGGACCGGGCGATGCGCACCAAAAGCGCGGTCAGCGCGAGGCGGGCGTCATTGTCGGCCAATGGATCGGGTTCGGGCTGGGTCAGCCGTTTGAGAAAGTCACCAAACATATATGCGTTATCATCCTGCTGCGGGGAAAGGGAATGTCATAGCGTGTTCAAAGCGTTAGCTCGGGCTGCGGCCATATCCTCATCCGACAGGCCAAGGGCGGTTTCGATGGCGACAAGCTGAATTTCCTCGTCTTCGTTGCGCGCCCCGTCCGAAAGGGCCACCTGCCACATCGCCTCGCCCAATGCCTTGCGGTCGGCATAGTCGACCTCTTCGCGCAGGATGCGGGTGAACTCCGGCGTGCCGGGGGCGTCACGCTCAAGCGCTTCGCAAGTGGCGCGCAGTTTCGCCGCCTCGATGGGTTTGAGGCCAAAGGTCTGCGCCAGAATGCGGTCGATCTGGCCGATCTCCGAGGCGCGGTAGTTGCGATCGGCAAAGGCCACACGCACCAAAAGCGCGCCAAGTGCCAGTTGGGCATTGGGCTGCGGCAAGGGTTTCGGCTGTGCCTTGCGGCGGGGGAACAGTCGGTTCAGCATGGGGCTCACTTATCGCAGGAAACAGGGTCGCCATAGAGGAAACTGCGCATCGGGGGCGCAGGTTCCTGCAAGGGGCCACATGGGCTTAGCCGTCATAGCCCTCGACGATGACCAAAGACCCGTCCGCCACGTTCAGGCGAATGTCTTTCGCCCGCTGGTAGCCGGGGCTTTCGTAACAAGCGACCGCATCGGCGTAGCTGTCGAATTCCAAAACAACGGTGCGAGCGCGCATCTGCCCTTCGCGGATCTGCTGGGTGCCGCCGCGAACAAGGAAGCGTGCGCCGTAATCCGCAAAGGGTTTGGCATTGGCAGCACGGTACTTGTCGTAAATCGCAGTGTCGTGGATATCCATGGTGGCGATCCAATAGCCCTTTGGCATTTGTTATCTCTCCTGTTGGGTCAAAGTGGCGAAACGGGCGGTGAGGTTCTGTGCCTCATTGTCGAGCCCGTAGGGGGGATTGATCACGAACATGCCCGAGCCGACCATGCCATGCCCGGGCCGCGCGGGCGGAAAGCGCACTTCGTGGCGCAGCGCATCGGGGTGATTGGCGGTGAGCTTGCCGAGCATCGGCTCATGCGCGCGGTTGGTCAGGATCGGATACCACAGGGCGATGATGCCCACGTTCCAGGCGCGGTTGAGTTTGGCAATCTGGCGGGGAATGGTCTCGTAATCGGTTTTGATCTCGTAAGAGGGGTCGATCAGCAGCATCCCCCGGCGCGGTGTTGGCGGGGTCAGGGCAAAGGCCATCTCGAACCCGTCGCTGAGGTGGCATTTCGCCGGGTAGGGCGACATTGCCAGATCAAGGGCGCTGTGTTCTTGCGGGTGCAACTCGGCCAGATGGATGCGGTCATCGGGGCGCAGCAGTTTGGCGGCCAGCAGAGGAGAGCCGGGGTAGGCGCGGGGGCCGTGGGCCTCGCGCAGCGCTTCCAGAACCTGTCTGTAGGGGTGATCGGGGGTGAACCAATCGCGCACCTTGTCGATGCCCTGCCGCGCCTCGCCCGTCTTTTCCGCCGCCGCATCCGACAGGTCATAAAGCGCCCGCCCTGCATGGGTTTCCAGATAGGTGAGCGGTTTGTCCTTGCGGGTGAGATAGGACAGCATCCACGCCAAAAGCGCGTGTTTCTGCACGTCTGCAAGGTTTCCGGCGTGGTAAATGTGTTGATAGCTCAGCATGGCCTAGCTGTAGCGGATGCGATGGCGGGTGCAACGCGAAAGAGCGGGAGCTAAGGGCCAGCGCCTGTCCGCGGGTGGGCGAACCAAACCGCGATCCATGTCACTTTATGGTGCTACCGTGATGTGTTCTCGCAGAAGTACGCGCCCGTCGCGAAATCGCCTACCCGTCGCACCGCAGGTGCGCCGAATGAATGATGGCACGCCTACGGCGTGGCGGGCGGGCAGGCGATGGCCCGGCGCCTGCGGCTTGATTCCGGGCCTTTTAGTGGTTGCCCGGCAGAAAAAAGGCCCGGTGCAAAACGCACGGGCCTCAAGAGCTTATACCAACCGAGACACATCCTTGGCGGCGCGCACGAAATCCTTGAACAGGGGGTGCGGGTCGAAGGGCTTGGACTTCAGCTCAGGGTGGAACTGGACGCCGATGAACCACGGGTGATCCGACCATTCGACGATCTCAGGCAGCTTGCCGTCGGGGGACATGCCCGAGAACTTCAGCCCGGCCTTCTCAAGCTGGTCCTTATAGGCGATGTCGACCTCGTAGCGGTGACGGTGACGCTCATCGATGGTGGTGGTGCCATAGGCTTCGGCCACGCGCGACCCTTCAACCAGCGTCGCGTCATAGGCGCCCAAGCGCATGGTGCCGCCCTTGTCGTCATCGACTTTGCGCGCCACTTTGTGGTTGCCCTGAACCCATTCCTTGAGGTGGTAAACAACCGGCTCGAAACGCTTTTTCCCGGCTTCATGGTCGAATTCTTCCGACCCTGCCGTCTTCAGACCCGCCACGTTGCGCGCCGCTTCGATCACGGCCATCTGCATGCCAAGGCAGATGCCCAGATAGGGCACCTTATGCTCGCGGGCATATTGCGCGGCCTTGATCTTGCCCTCGGTCCCGCGCTCCCCAAAGCCGCCGGGGACGAGGATCGCGTGGAACCCTTCGAGATGCGGGCCGGGGTCTTCGCTGTCGAAAATCTCGGCGTCGACCCATTCGACCTTGACCTTCACCCGGTTCGCCATGCCGCCATGGGTCAGCGCTTCGGCGATGGATTTATAGGCGTCTTCAAGCTGGGTGTATTTGCCGACGATGGCGACTTTGACTTCGCCCTCGGGGTTGTAAATGCGGTCGGCCACATCTTCCCAACGCGACAGGTTCGGCTTGGGCGCGGGGGTGATCTGGAAGGCATCGAGAACCGCCTGATCCAGCCCTTCGCGGTGATAGGCGAGCGGGGCTTCGTAGATCGATTTCAAATCCTGCGCGGCGATCACCGAATCCGGGCGCACGTTGCAGAAAAGCGCCAGCTTCTCACGCTCCTTGGCGGGGATCGGCCCTTCGGAGCGGCAAACCAGAATGTCGGGCGCGATGCCGATGGAGCGGAGTTCTTTGACCGAGTGCTGCGTCGGCTTGGTCTTCAATTCGCCGCTGGCCTTGACGTAGGGCAGCAGCGTGAGGTGCATGAAAATACACTGGCCGCGCGGCTTGTCTTGGCTGAACTGGCGGATCGCCTCAAAGAAGGGCAGCCCCTCGATATCGCCCACGGTGCCGCCAATTTCGCAAAGCATGAAGTCGACCTCATCATCGCCAATGTCGATGAAGTCTTTGATTTCGTTGGTAACGTGGGGGATCACCTGAATGGTCTTGCCCAGATAATCGCCGCGGCGCTCTTTCTCTAGCACGGTGGAGTAAACCCGACCCGAGCTGATGCTGTCGGTCTTGCGCGCAGCAACACCGGTGAAACGCTCGTAATGCCCAAGGTCGAGGTCGGTTTCTGCGCCATCATCGGTGACGAAGACTTCGCCATGCTCGAAGGGCGACATCGTGCCGGGATCGACGTTCAGATAGGGGTCCAGCTTGCGCAGACGTACCGAAAAACCGCGTGCCTGAAGCAAGGCACCCAAAGCCGCCGAGGCCAGACCCTTGCCCAGCGACGAGACCACACCGCCTGTGATGAAGATATAGCGTGCCATGTGATCGGAGACCCCCGTGAATTCAAAGTTTGTTGCAGGCAAAAACCAGCCAAACGCGCTGCGGAAAACCGCAACACCACGGGATTTAAGCCTTACAGGATTCGTGCGTTTGAGGCAAGGCCCGCCGCAACATACAGTTGCGGAACCGGGCCGTGCCTCAAGGTTTTGTGTTCGTTAGGTTAATCGGCCGCAGGGACCAGCGGTGTGTTACCATCCGCGGAAGGCGGCAGCAGGTCGTCGCCCGCGGGCAGGGCCGGGCTGCCATCTTGGCTCTGGGCGGGCGGTGTCGCACTCAACCGGTCGATGACCGACGAGCCTGCGGATTTTTCCGCCGCGATGATGGTCAGCGTGATCGATGTGGCGATGAAACCGGCGGCGAGCGCCCATGTCACCTTGCCCAGTGCCGTGGCCGCCGCGCGGCCCGAAACGGCACCGCCGCCACCACCGCCCATGCCAAGGCCCCCGCCCTCGGACCGTTGCAGAAGTACCACGGCGATCAGGCCAAGAGCCAGAATCAGGTGAATGATCAGAACGACATTTTCCATGGGTACGACAGCTTTCGGTTTTGGTTGGCGGGTATCTATTCGTCTTTGCCCATGGGGGCAAGGGTGGATTGCCGCCGGGTGATGATCGGATCAGGAGGGGGCGGCCTAAGGGATCAAAGGCACGCGCAAAGACCGCCGCATGGGGGCGACGGTCTTTTGAAGCAGTACTCAACCACAATATGTAAGAGGGCTATCCTGGAATTAAGGTGGTGCAGACTCGCTTCGTACCCTCATCATAGCATGAAATGCGGGCAAATTCGCCCATATTATTTGCAGAGAAATGAAGGGATTGCCCGTGATCGGCGATGGACAGCCGAGTGCCGCTGGGGCAGTCTGTCGCCATGCCACATGATCATTCGGACCACGACCACCCCCATGCCCTGCTGCCGCCCGAGCCTGCGCTCAGGGTCAAGGCGTTGGAGACACTGCTGACGGCCAAGGGGCTTATCGACCCCGCCGCGCTGGATGAGATCATCGACACCTATGAAAACCGCATCGGCCCGCGCAACGGGGCCGAGGTCGTCGCCCGCGCCTGGAGCGACCCTGATTTCCGCGCGGCCCTGCTTGAGGATGCGACCGCCGTGGTGGCCGAGATGGGGTTCTTCGGGCGGCAGGGCGAACATATGGTCGCGGTGGAAAACACGGACGAGGTGCATAATATCGTCGTCTGCACCCTGTGCTCTTGCTATCCTTGGCCGCTTTTGGGCATCCCGCCGGGCTGGTATAAATCCGATGCCTACCGTGCCCGCGTGGTGCGCGAGCCGCGCCAAGTGCTGGCTGAATTCGGCGTCGACCTGCCCGAAGAGACCGCCGTGCGCGTTTGGGATTCGACAGCTGAGGTGCGTTATCTGGTGATCCCGCAACGCCCGGCGGGGAGCGACGGCATGGATGTCGCCGCGCTGGCTGATCTTATCACCCGCGACAGTATGATCGGCACCGGATTGGCCAAAGCGCCATGACCCGTGTGCATGACATGGGCGGGCGTTTCGGCGATGGCGCGGTAGTGCCCGAGGGCGAAGATATGGTCTTTCACGCCGATTGGCACCGCCGCGCTCTGGCGCTGACCTTGGCCACGGGGACGTTGGGCAAATGGAACATCGATGTGTCGCGCCATGCCCGCGAATGTCTGGCCCCGACCGATTACATGCGGTTCAGCTATTACGAGAAATGGATCGCCGGGGTGGCCGATATGCTGGTCGCCCGCGGGGTGGTCAGCCGCGAGGAACTCTCGGGCGAAGCCGCGCCCACGCCCAGCCCGCTGGCGGAAAAGACGCTGAAAGCGCCGCAGGTGGCCGGGGTGCTGGCCCGTGGTGGTCCGGCGGACCGCCCCTCGGATATCGCGCCGCTCTTTGCGCCGGGCGACAGGGTCGTAACCCGCAAGCAGCCGGAAAACACCATCGTTCCGGGCGGGCACACCCGGCTGCCCGCCTATGCCGCGGGCGCTTCAGGGCGGGTGCTGCGGTTGCATGGCACCCATGTTCTGCCTGATAGCAACGCCCATGATCTTGGCGAAGCGCCGGAGCCGCTTTACGCGGTGGCCTTCCCGACCTCTGAACTTTGGGCGCATCCCGAACATCCCCGCGATGAGGTCGTGCTCGACCTTTGGCAAAGCTATCTGGAGGCCCCATGAGCGCCCCGGAACCCGTGTTCGAGGCGCCATGGCACGCGCAGCTTTTCGCGCTGACGGTGCATCTGAACGAAAGCGGCCTTTTCGACTGGCCCTTCTGGGCCGACCGCTTTGGCGCGACTTTGGCGCGCCACGGGCTGGCGCGCGCGTTGAACGGCGGGGAGGACTATTTCAACGCTTGGCTCGAAACCCTCGAAACCCTGCTGATCGACGCGGGCCATGCCCGCCCCGGTGATCTGCGCGCCCTGCGCGACGGGTGGGAGGCCGCCTATCTCAGCACCCCGCATGGCGACCCGGTGCATCTGAAGGCGGGGCAAAGCGTCTAAATCCGCTCCCGCGTTTTTTCGAGTTTCACACGCCTGCCACTGTCGCTATACGGGCGCGGGACATCGCAAAGGAATATATCATGGCCAATGTCGTCGTTGTCGGCGCCCAATGGGGTGACGAGGGAAAAGGCAAAATCGTTGACTGGCTCAGCGAACGCGCCGATGTGATCGCACGCTTCCAAGGCGGGCATAACGCGGGCCACACTCTGGTCATCGACGGCAAGGTCTACAAGCTGCACGCGCTGCCTTCGGGTGTTGTGCGCGGTGGCAAGCTGTCAGTCATCGGCAATGGCGTGGTGCTGGACCCGTGGCACCTGCTGAAAGAGATCGAGACGATCGAAGGGCAGGGGGTGGAGATCAACCCCGAGAACCTGATGATCGCGGAAAACACGCCGCTGATCCTGCCGTTCCACGGTGAGCTTGACCGCGCCCGCGAAGAAGCGGCCAGCAAGGGCACCAAGATCGGCACCACCGGTCGCGGCATTGGGCCATGCTACGAAGACAAGGTTGGCCGCCGTGCCATCCGCGTCGCCGATCTCGCCGATCCGGCGACACTGGAGGCCCGCGTTGACCGTGCGCTGCAGCACCATGATCCGCTGCGCAAGGGCTTGGGTGTAAAGGCCATCGACCGCGATGCGCTGATCGCACAACTGCAAGAAATCGCACCGAAAATCCTGCGTTTCGCCGCCCCCGTCTGGAAGGTGCTGGCCGAGAAACGCAAAGCGGGCAAGCGCATCCTTTTCGAAGGTGCACAGGGCGCGCTTCTCGACATCGACTTTGGCACCTATCCCTTCGTTACGTCGTCGAACGTGATCGCAGGTCAGGCGGCGACCGGCGTGGGCCTCGGCCCCACCGCCATTGATTATGTGCTGGGCATCGTGAAGGCTTACACCACCCGCGTCGGCGAGGGCCCTTTTCCGACCGAATTGGAAGACGCCGACGGTCAACGTCTGGGCGAACGCGGCCATGAGTTTGGCACCACCACCGGGCGCAAACGCCGCTGTGGTTGGTTCGACGCGGCGCTGCTGCGCCAGACCTGCGCGACCTCCGGTATCACTGGCATCTGTCTGACCAAGCTCGACGTGCTTGACGGCTTCGAGACGCTGAAGGTCTGCGTGGGCTACGAGTTGGACGGTGAACGGCTGGACTATCTGCCCACCGCCGCCGAGCAGCAGGCGCGGTGCACGCCGATCTACGAAGAGCTGCCGGGCTGGTCCGAATCGACCGAAGGCGCGCGCAGCTGGGCCGATCTGCCTGCCAATGCGATCAAATATGTGCGCCGGGTCGAAGAGCTGATCCAATGCCCCGTGGCCCTCGTCTCGACCTCGCCGGAGCGGGAGGACACCATTCTGGTGACCGACCCTTTCGCGGACTGATCTGATGGCGCTGAGCTACAAGGCGCGCCGCCGTTGGGCGCTGGTGATCCTGCTGATCGGGCTGCCGAGCTATATCGCCGTGGCGGTCTGGACAGTGGCCCAATTCGACCGCCCGCCGGTGCTGCTTGAGCTTGGCATCTATGTCGCGCTTGGCATCGTTTGGGCGCTGCCGTTCAAATTTGTCTTTCGGGGCATCGGACAGGCCGACCCCGATGCGGAAGACGATCGTTGAAACCCAATAAAAAAGCGCCCCGCGGGGCGCTTTTTCGTATCTGGCGGAGGGCCGTGGTTTAACCCACGGCGCGGTGATCGGGGCGGTAACCGATCTCATCCGAGACGGTGAAACGCCCGCCTTTGATCTTTTCAATTTTACCTGCGCGCAACAGTTGACCGAAGGAGCGTAGCCCGTCTTCGCGGGTGAAATCCGGCAGGCCGATCGAGCGGACCTTGCCCATCAACTGCGGGCGAGAGAATTGGTCACGCCCCTCGACGAAAGACATGTATGATGCCGCCGCCTCAAGCAGTTCGGGCAGTTTGGTGGCGCCCATGTCGGCGGCGAAATCGGCAAAGCTTTCGGCATCGGGGTTGGTTTTGACCGGCTCGACCACGGCGGCCACTCGGCGCGGACGCACGGGGCCCGCGCTGCGCAGCTTGTCGACATCGATGCGCTGTTCGGCCACCAGTTTCAGTGGGGCGGAGCGGGCATCGGCCTTGGGCCGCTCGGTCCGGGCCGGGCGGGTGACGGGGCGGCGCGGGCGGACCACATCCGCCAAGTCTTCGCGGTAGGCGTCATCCGAGGTCGCGGTGGTGGCGCGGCCCCCCATTGCTTCGTCGGCTTTCTTGGCGGCCACGGCGGCGCGCAGGTGGGCAAAGGCATCGCGGCGCGTGGTGCTTTCGGCCTCGTCCATCTTGCTGTCGGTTTCCGCCATCAGGCGCGACATGTCGGGGCCGGTCTCATCGTCGATGGTGGGCAGGCTGTGACGGGCCGCTTGCGCAGGCTCGGGCTGCTCTTCGACTGGCTCCGCGGCGGCTTCGACCTCTTCGGGCTCTTCCTGAGCGGGCGCCGCTTCCGGCTCGGCCATCTCAACCGCAGGCGTCTCTTCGGCCTCTTCCGGAGCGGCTGCACCGAGTTCGGCTTCCAATGCGGCCAATTCGCGGGCCAGCTCGTCTTCATCCTCGGGCGAGAGGGAGGAGCTGCGCTTTTCCTCTGTCTTCGCGGCAGGCGCCTCTTGTGGTGCCGGGTCCGAGAGCTCTTCGAGATCGCCCCGCGCCACGGCGGCTTCGAGATGCGCGCGCTTGACCTTGATCACGCGCCCTTTGCGCGGCAGGTCGGCGGCGTCGATTTCCGGTGCGGCTTCGGCTTGGGCTTCGGCCTCAGGCTGTTCATCGGCCTCGGCGTCGAACAGGCTCTCGTCCGTCTCGGCGCTTTCCGCCTCATCCTCCTCTTCGGCCTCAAGCCGGTTGAGGATATCGGCGAGATCGTCGTCCTCGTCCTCCGCGGCCTCCTGCGCCATTTCGGTCGCTTCATCGGCCTCCAGCGCGTCTTCGATGTCACGGCGGGCGGCGGCGATGGCGGCTTGGCTCTCTTCCGGCGCGGCTTGCGTTTCAGCGGTGGCGCGGGCCACGGGCGCGGCTTCTTCTTCGTCATAACCAGCCGCTTCGTCTTCGTCCTGCTGGGCGACGACGGCGCGGATGCGCTGCAGCTTCGCGGCGATGCTGTCGGCAGGGGCGGCGCTCGCGGCGGGCAGCTCTTCGACGCTGGCTTCCTGCGCTTCGTCCTCGAAATGAGTCTGCGGCTGCGGGCTGGCGGCAAAGAAGGCTTCGGCTTCGCTGGTGTCCTCGGCCTCGGCAGCCGGTGCAGGCTCTGGAGCAGGCGCAGGCTCTTCAGCGGTCTCTGCGATCTGGGGTTCCGGTGTGGCGGGCGCTTCCACGGCGGCGGTGTCGGCGATCTCGGCCTTGAGGGGGGCGGGGGCCTCTTCCTCTACCGGTGCAGGCTGTGCTGCGACGGGGGCTTGCGGCGCTGCGGCCTCAGCTTTAGCCGGCGCGGCGGCGGGGGCCGCCGCTGGAGGCGCTTGGGCCGGAGCTTCGGCGCTTTGGTTCTCCAGCGCGCTCAGTACGATCTTGCCTTCTTGCTCGCGGGCTTGCACCCGGCGGGAAACTTCGCGCTGCGCGATCCGGGCGAGCATCTCGGCATCGGGTTGCGGTGGTTCGGCACCGAAGTAGCGGTCATCCGAGGCCAGATCGCGGAAATACTCGGCAATGGCCTTCATCGTGCCGAAGGAATCGTCGAAGCCTTCCAGCGTGCACGAAAAAGTGCCATAGGAGACCGTCAAGATTTTGTTGCTGTTCATCATCGGATGCTCGTCCTCTGCGGTGTTGCAGGTATCGTTTACCACGATGTCCAAGACCAAAGCGGCTCGAATCTGTGCCATTCAACGTATGATTTCAAGGCAAGATTAAGGCAGATTTCCAAAAGGGGCATTAATTGACCGCTTCAGAGCACATCGTAAGGGAGGAGGGACCAGTCACGCTGCTGGGTGGCGGAGAGGTCTTTGCGGGGGACATCGAAGCGGCGCTGGCGCTGGCCCCGACCTGCGTGGCGGCAGACAGCGGGGCTGCGGTGGGCGTGGCGGCGGGGGTGGAACTGGCCGCGGTCATCGGCGATCTGGATTCCGCCCCGGCAGAGGTCTTGGCCCAGATCCCGGCCGCGCGGCGCCACCGCATCGCCGAGCAAGAGAGCACCGATTTCGACAAGGCGCTGACCCGGATCGACGCGCCGCTGGTGCTCGGGGTCGGCTTTACCGGGGCGCGGTTGGATCATCAGCTTGCGGCTTTCAACACGCTCGCCACCCATCCGCATCGCTCCTGCATCCTGTTGGGTGCGCATGAGATCGTGCTGCTGGCCCCGCCGCGGATCACGCTGCCGACGGCGGCGGGGGATGTCGTCTCTCTCATGCCTCTGGCCCCGGTAACGGGGCGCAGCCAAGGGTTGGAATGGCCAATCGACGGGCTGGATTTCGCGCCGGGTGGCCGGATCGGCACGTCGAACCGCGCCTTGGGGCCGGTCACGCTTGAGATCGATGGCCCGGATATGCTGCTGATTCTGCCGCGCCGTCTTATGGCGCCACTGGCGGCGCAACTGCTGCGGCCAGAGCACGCGCCGTGGCCCGCTCGCGCATGACGATGTAAAGCCCCGCGCCCACGGTGATCAGAATGCCGAGGCCCGCCAATGGGTTGGGCAGGTCGGAGAAGATCAACAGCCCAAGCAGCGTGGCAAAGGGAATTTCCAGATATTGCATCGGCGCCAAAGTGGCCGAGGGGGCAAAGCGCAGGGACCAGGTCATCAAAAGATGCGCCACCGTGCCCAGCACCCCGATGCCGAGCAGGAGGGTCCAGTCGAGCGCATCGGGTTGGATGAGCCGAAGCGGCGCAATCTGTGTCATGGTGCCAAGCGCAAGGAGCGGCAGGATCATCACCACCGCCATGACCCCGCTGACGGCCTGCAGGCTGATCGGATCGGTTTCTTTCGCGATCTGGCGCGTCACCAGCATGAAGAAAGAAAAGACGACCGCCACGACGACGGGCAGCAGCGCGGGCCAGCCGACATTGGCAAAGCTCGGCTGCACGATCAAAAGCGTGCCGAGAAAGCCCACGATGCTCGCGCCCAAACGTCTGGGGCCGACCTCTTCGTTCAGGATGAATTTGCCGAGCAGCAGCATGAAGAAAGGCATGACAAATGCGATGGCGACCGCATCGGCGAGGGGCAGGTATTTCAGCGCGGTGAACATCGCCGCGATTCCCGCCATATGCAAAAGGGTGCGTAGAAAGGTGAGCCGTAGCACCCGACCCCGCATGTGCCAAATGCGCCCGGAGTACCAGACGATGGGGATCAGGATCAGCGCCTGAATAGCAAAGCGGAGGAGCACCACCTGCCCCAAGGGGACCGAAGCGCCCAGCAATTTGGCCACCGCATCGCCCACGGGGGCGACGATGCAGAAGCCCATCATGAGGGCTATTCCAATGAGGGGCCGATCCTGTTGCATTGCGTTACGCTAAGGAAGCTTTGTTGCAAATGCAATCTTTGGTTGAAGTTTGATTGCTGTTGTCTCGTGCTTTTTCTCAGAGGCAGAGGCAGAGGCAGAGGCAGAGGCAGAGGCAGAGGCAGAGGCAGAGGCAGAGGCAGAGGCAGAGGCAGAGGCGGAGGCAGAGGCAGAGGCAGAGGCAGAGGCAGAGGCAGAGGCAGAGGCAGAGGCAGAGGCAGAGGCAGGGCAGAGGTCCGATCAGCACCCCGCTCTTGAAGCAGTCAAAGTGACCCACCTTTCAGCGGCGATAAGCCCCGCCTATCCGAAACTCAGGCCGCGGGGCGGCTCAGGTTCACCCGATTCCGGCCATGGGTTTTCGCCGTGTAAAGCGCCCGATCCGCCCGCGCCATCAAGGCTTCGGCTGACAGCGGGTGGCCTTCCTCTTCCACTGGGCCGACGGAAAGACCGATGCTGATGGTCACATGGATCGGCTGGGGCGTGCCGGGAACGACAAAGCCGCGGTTGCCGATATCGGCACAGATGGCCGCCGCCGTCTTCTCTGCATCCGCAAGGCCGGTGCCGGGCATGACGATCAAGAATTCTTCCCCCCCGATCCGGGCCACAAGGTCCATGCCGCGCAGGTTGTTGCGCAGCCGTTCCGCCGTTTGCACCAAAACGGAATCCCCCGCAGCATGACCGTAACGATCATTGATGCCCTTGAAGTGATCCAGATCGGCGACCATCACCGAAAAGGGGCGAGCGGTCGCAACGGCATGTTCCGCGATATGGTCCAGATGGGGCAGGGCATAGCGGCGGTTGTGCAGCCCTGTCAGCGGGTCGAAAACGGCGGCCTTCAGCCCCGTGCGCACCGTGTCGCGCAGTTGGTCCGTCATTCGCTTGCGGCGCAAAATCGCATGCAGGCGCAGCGCCATTTCCGCCGGGTTGAAACCTTCGGTCATCAAATCATCCGCCCCTAGGTCAAGGGCGGTGGCGGCAAGCGCCGCATCCGGGGCCAATTGCACCACCAGCAGCCCGGTATGGCGGGTCTGGGCGTTGGCCCGGAGCGTCGAGATCAGACGCAAGGCTGCCGTGGCGGGCACGGGGTCTTTGGGCAGAACCAAAACGAAAGCGTCGGGCGGTCCATTGGCGGCGGCGGCGCGAATGGCCTCCTCCGGATTGGCGAGGGTGAGGCGCGCGCGCAACTGAGGGCGGAGTTGTTTCGCCCAATTCACGCTTACCGCGCTGTCGGAATGGATGATCACACAGTGGCTGCGGGCGGTGAATTCCGCCGCAGGCTCCGCCAGCCCGAGCGCGCGGGTCGTATCCTCGCGCATTTCCCATTCGTCTGCCGCATTGCGGGCGCGGATGAGGCTGCGGGTCCGGCCCAACAGCAGCGTGCAATCGAGCGGTTTCAGCAGGACATCGCTCGCCCCCGCTTCGAGTGCTGTAAAACGGTCGACGGCCTGATCGCTATTACCGATGGCCAAAACCGGGAGCTGCGCGGTATCGGGAGTGGCTTTGAGCGCGCGACAGAGGTCCGCCGCCCCGCCACCCGGCAATGTCAGCGCGCAGATCACCAGATCCGGCGGGTTTTCCCGCAGGCAGGCCAAAGCCTCTTCCATGTCTTCGGCCTGAACGACGTGATAGTATGCCGCACAAAGCTTGACCTTGAGGGCGATGCGATTGGTCGCGATCGCATCTGCAATAAGGATGGTCCCTTGCACGACAACTCCTTCACCGTACAAATCAGTTTGATGCGAGAGTCTTTGCCCCCTAATGGTTAACAAAGGGTTTCCAACCTTCAGCAAAAGACGGTTTTCCAATGTCCTATACCCAAGACACCGCTGAGACTTTGGCGCTTCAAGCGCTGGGCTGGCTGGCGGCGAATGATGATCTGTTGCCGGTGTTTCTGGGCAGCACCGGTGCCTCCGAGGCGGACCTCAAAACGCAGGCCAGCGACCCTATTTTTCTGGGTGCTGTGCTGGATTTCCTGATGATGGACGATGCTTGGGTGATCGGGTTTTGCGACCATCTGGCGATCCCCTATGAGCGGATCATGCAGGCTCGCGCGGCGCTGCCCGGGGGGGAGCAGGTGCATTGGACTTAAGAAATGTTAAAGCGCTGTTGTTCGACAAGGATGGCACGCTTTTCGACTTCGCCGCGACTTGGGAGCCTTGGGCCGAGGCCTTCTTGCTGCGGGTCTGTGAGGGGGATCGCGAGCTGGCCGCACGGGTGGGCGCGGACATCGGCTTTGACCTCGCCACGCGCCGTTTCGCCCCGGACAGCATCGCCATCGCCGGCACACCGCAGCAGGTGGTCGATGCCTTGGCCCCGCATTTTCCTGACCGCCTGCCAGCGGATCTGTTGGACATCATCAACGCCGAAGCCAGCGCGGCGTCACAGCGCGAGGCGGTGCCGCTGCGACCGTTTCTGCAAGGGCTCCGCGACCGGGGTCTGCGCCTTGGCGTGGCGACGAATGATGCCGAACACCCCGCGCGGGCCCATCTGCTGGCGGCGGGGGTGGTCGATATGTTCGACTTTATCGCAGGATTTGATAGCGGGCATGGGGGCAAGCCGTCGCCGGGGCAGTTGCACGCCTTTGCCGCCCATGTGAACCTTCCGGCCGCTTCTGTCGCGATGATTGGGGACAGTGTTCACGATCTGGAGGCCGCGCGGGTGGCGGGAATGCTGCGGGTCGCGGTGCTAACCGGCCCCGCCACGGCGGAAGACCTCGCCCCCTATGCTGATTTGGTCTTGCCGGATATCAGCCATTTGGCGGAGCGCTTGGCCTGAGGACGCTTTATTTTTCGACCATGCGCGCGCCTTCGAGCAGCCCCTCTTCAAGGGTATCGCCATGCAGGACCGAGATATCGCCCGTGGTCTCCAACACCACGGCGCGCACATCAGAGAAGCGCAGGGCATTGGCCTCTCGCAACTTGGCGATCAGATCGGCTCGCGCGACGCGGGTCTCGCTGAGGGCGGCATCGAAAATCTCACCCTCCCGCATCAGGATCACGGGTTCGTTCTGCACGGCTTGCTCGAAGCTGTCGGAAGCCTGCCGTATTTTCGCGATGACGAATTGCGCGCCGAGCAGGGCTGAGATGGCCAAGGTCGGCTGGGCGAACTCCGGCCATGTGGTGGCCTGACAGGCGCCGGCGAGCAGCGAGCCGGTGGCGACCGTGGCGACAAAGTCAAAAGCGGTCATCTTTGAGAAGGTGCGCAGCCCGATGACCCGGACCACGATGATCACCCAAGTCAGCGCAATGGCCGAAAGCAGCAGCGCGCGGGCGAGGATATCCAGCGGGACGTGATCAAAGAACATCAGCCATGCCCCCCGTTCAATGCTCGGCCCCGTTGGATAAAGAACCTCCCCAGCAGCACCACCATCGCCATGGCAATCAGGCCCAGATAGCGCTCATAGACGCCATCGATCCCGGTGGGCAGAAAGAAAAAGGGCGGGGCCGAGACCAGCCAGAGGAGCGAGATCACCTTGAGCGATTTGGCAAGGAAGCTTGATATATCGGCGAATCCCCGCGACAGCAGCCAAGGCACGGCGAGCATGATCAGGCCGAGCGCGTAGACCAGATAGATATGGATCACCACACCGTCGGAATCGCGGTCTCCGTATTCGTTGCGCGCGCCCACCAGAAAGACGATGAGCCCCAGCAGGGCGAGCCCGATGGTGGCGATGCTCCACCAGCGGTCGCCAAAATGCACATGCGCGCAAAGCAGGGCGCAGGCGATGAGCGCGGCGGAGAAGGCATAGATGCCGATGTCGACGATGAACTCATACCGTCCCGCGCCCAAATCGCTGATCGTGTCGGCGATCCAATCGTGATCCGGCACGACGAAATCCGCGATCAGGATCGATACGGCGAATATCACACAGCCAAGAATGGCCACCCAGCCCAGACAGACCATAAACCCCGGCGCGCTGTGCTGCCGGGGTGCTGTGACGTCATTGCTCATGTTGCGTAACCCTTCTTGGCCGCCTCGGTCGGACCCAATGCATCAATCCGAAAGCCGCGAGCGTTCTTCGGCGTTGGGGCTGCCGGCGGGGGCTTCGTCCAATGTGGCCTCGGGGCGGTGCAGGTCTTCTTGAGGTTTCTTGGGCGGTGTCTTGTTCTCGTCCTTGGGGTGTTTGGGATCATCGCTCATGGAAAGTCTCCTCAGGCTGGGGAGAGACGGGGCATCGCCTCTTCTTCCTTTACCGAACGCGCAGCATATGGCGGCGGTTCCGCGGGCGGCGCGGGGCGCGCCCAAGGCAATTTCCCGACAACTGTATTCATCAGGTCAATCTTAACCACTGCCCCCGCAATCTGGGGTTGGGAAAATGGGAATGAGGCAATCATGCACGGGCTTATCAACCGCAGCATCCAAAACTACTTTTGCGCCAATTACGGGCAGAGGCTCTGGGCCGATGTGGCCGCGCGGGCCGGGTTGGATTTCACCGAATTCGAGGCGATGATGACCTATCCGGATCACGTCACCCCGGCGGTGCTCGAAGCGGTCTGTGCTGTGCTGGACCGGCCCCGGGCCGAGGTGATGGAGGATGTCGGCACCTTCCTCGTGGCGCAGCCGGGCTATGAGGCCGTGCGGCGCTTGCTGCGGTTCGGCGGGGTCAGCTTCAGCGATTTCCTGCAATCGCTCGACGATCTGCCGGACCGGACCCGCCTTGCCCTGTCGGAACTGCATCTGCCCCCGGTCGAACTGCGCGAAGACCCCGATGGCCAGTATTCCCTGATCTGTGAAGCGCCGCTCGTGGGATACGGCTATCTGATGATGGGGGTTCTGCGTGCTATGGCCGACGACTATGGCGCGCTGGTGCTGTTGGAGCATTGCGGGCGATCCGAAGGCGTCGAAGCGTTGAAAATCATTCTGGTCGAGGCCGAATTCTCCGAAGGGCGCCGGTTTGAGCTTGGGGCGCGGGCATGAGTGGCGCAGGCCACGATCCGGCGGTTCTGGACAAGCTTTGCCCGATGCATCTGCTGCTCTCAGCCAGCGGCAGAATTCGCCACGCTGGGCCCACGATCCAGAAGTTGCGCCCGCGGGCGCCGCTGGCGGGGCGGCGGTTTCTGGATACGGTCACCGTCAAACGGCCCCGTGGCATAGCGGGGATGGAGGACCTGCGCCGGGCGGCAGGGGTCAAGCTGCACCTCGCTTTTCGCGATGCGCCGCGGACCGAGTTGAAGGGCCTGCTGGTGCCGCTGGGGGATCGGCGGTTGATCGTGAACCTCTCTTTCGGGATTTCGATTTTCGACGGGGTGCAGGACTATGCGCTGACCAATGCGGATTTCGCCGCCACCGATCTGGCGATCGAGATGTTGTACCTGATGGAGGCGAAATCCGCCGCGATGGAAGCCTCGCGCCGTTTGAACCTGCGCCTGCAAGAGGCGCGGATCGCGGCGGAGGAACAGGCCTTTACCGATACGCTGACGGGGCTAAAAAACCGGCGCGCGCTCAACGCGGTGCTGGAGCGGTTGATCACCGCCGGTGAGGGGTTTGCCGTGATGCATGTCGATCTCGACTACTTCAAAGCGGTGAACGACCGTTTGGGCCATGCGGCGGGCGATCATGTGCTGCAAGTCGTCGCCCACATCATGCAGCAAGAAACGCGCAGCTCTGACATGGTGGTGCGTTTGGGCGGGGATGAGTTCACCGTGGTTCTGCCCGATGTGCGCAGCGAGGGCATCCTGCGCGGGATCGGCCAGCGGATCATCGACCGGCTCGAAGAGCCCATTCATTTCAAGGGCGAGGTCTGCAAAGTCTCGGCCAGCATCGGCACGGTCTGGATCCAGCGGGGGGACCGGCGATCGCGCGACGTGGTCTTGGCCAATGCCGATGCCGCACTCTATGCCTCGAAACACGCAGGCCGGGCGCGGCATACCTTCTTTGACCCGGCCCTGCGCGCGGGGGGCGGGATGGTTGCCGCGCCTGCCGAAAAGGGCGGCGGCTAATCGCTCGGGGGCGCTGCAGGCCGGGGCGGAAGGGCACGGGGGCAGTGGACCGCGCAGATCGGCTGGCGTATCACAAGGGCATGAAATCGCCCCTGCATCTGCTCCGCCGCCTGCGCCAACGCCTGCACAACGCCCGCCGCCGCGCGCGCTTTGCTGCCTCCTTGCAGCATTTGCATGGGCCGAGCAAACTTGACACCGCCCCGGGCGAGGTGGTGCTGATCGCCTTGGTGTGCGACGGCAGCTATTACCTCGACGCTTTCTTTCGCCATTACCGCGCGATGGGGGTGCAGCATTTCGTCTTTATCGACAACGGCTCACGCGATGACACCATCGCCCGGATCAAGGCCCAAAAGGGCACGGTGATCGACCGTTGCACTCTGCCGTTGGCCGAATACGAAGACCTGATCCGCCAGTACCCCGCGCAGACCTATGGCAAGGACCGCTGGTGTCTCTATGTCGATATGGACGAGATTTTCGATTTCGAAGGGCGCAGCCAGATCGGCATCAAGGGGCTGACCGCCTATCTCGACCGGCAAGGCTATACCGCTTTGGCCGCGCAGATGCTTGAGATGTTTCCAAAAACCAGCCTCGCGGCGGCGGCGGGGATGCCCTACAAACAGGCGCTGCAATCCTTCCTTTATTACGACATCAGCGCGGTGCGCAAAATCGATTACCACAGCCCGGAGATTCCGTTCTCTGCCCTGCTGGCCGACAATGCGCTATCCAACAAGGCGGTGAAATTCGCCTTCGGCGGCGTGCGTGGCAAGGTCTTTGGCGAGGATTGCTGCCTGACGAAACATCCGCTGATTTTCAATGGGCCAGAGGTCACCCCCGCGCCGCATCCGCATCTTTCTTCGGGGCTGCGCGTGGCGGATATGTCGGCGGTGATCAAACACTACAAATTCGCCAATGACGCCGCCGCGCGGGATGCCGAGACGTTGGGCGCGGGCAACCTGTCTCATGGCGAAGACGCGCGGCGCATGGCGGTGATCGGGCAGAACCCCGATGTCTCGCTCTTCTCACTGGATGCGCGGCGCTGGAACCGGGTCGAACTTCTCTATCGCGCGGGCTTTCTGGTGCCGTCAGAGGCCTATAGCGCCCATGTCGCCGCTTGGCGTGAAGAGCATGCCGCATGAGCATCGGTGCCGTCGTCATCGGCCGGAATGAGGGCGCGCGGCTGGAACGGTCTTTGCAAGGACTGGCGGAGCAGGTGGCACAGATCGTCTATGTCGACAGCGGCTCGACCGATGGCTCGGTCGCCATGGCGCGGGGGCTGGGGGCCGAGGTGGTCGAGCTTGACATGCAGCAGCCCTTCACCGCCGCGCGGGCGCGCAATGCGGGCATGGCGGCATTGGGTGAGGGGATCACGCTGGTGCAGTTCCTCGACGGGGATTGCATCCTTCGAGACGGTTGGCTGGCGGTGGCGGAGGCCCATCTGAGCGCCCATCCGCAGGTCGCCGTGGTCTGCGGCAGACGGCGTGAGGAAAACCCCGAAGCCTCTGTCTACAACAGGCTGATCGACCGCGAGTGGGATACGCCCGTGGGCGAGGCGCGCGCCTGTGGCGGTGACGCGCTGATGCGGTTGGACGCGCTGCGCGCCGTGGGCGGCTACCGGGCCGAGATGATCGCCGGGGAAGAGCCGGAGCTTTGCCAAAGGCTGCGCCGCGCGGGCTGGCAGATATGGCGGCTCGACGCCGAGATGACATGGCACGACGCGCAGATCACTAAGGTTGGCCAGTGGTGGCGGCGCAGCCTGCGTGCGGGCCATGCCTTTGCCGAAGGGGCCGCGCTGCATGGCCGCGGGCCGGATCGGCATTGGGTGGCCGAGACGCGCCGCGCGCTGCTTTGGGGGGCGCTTCTGCCCGCCGTGATCCTGCTCTTGGCGCTGATGCTCCCTTGGGTTGGGCTTGGGCTGGCTCTGATTTATCCGCTGCAACTGTTGCGGTTGATGCGGCGGGGCGGGGCGGCTTGGGGCTTCTTCACCCTGATGGGCAAGTTCCCTGAAGCCTTGGGCGTGCTGAAGTATCACATGCGCCGCGATGGGCGGATCATCGAATACCGCTGACGCCTAGCGCGCCCGCCAAGCCTCAAGCGTCAGGCGCGGGAGGATCGCGAAACAACGGGCATAGCGCGGCACCATCCGCGCCGGGCTTTGCATAGCCCGCCAAAGCCACTCCAAAGCCAGCATCCGCATCCATTTCGGTGCGCGGCGCTGCCGCCCGGCGAGGAAGTCCAACCCCGCCCCGATCGAGGCGAAACCCACCCTCGGCGCGATGTCGCGTCCGCGTGCGGCAAGGATCTCTTGCTTGGGCGCGCCGAGGGCCAGAAAACAAAGGCGCGCGCCGCTTTGGGCGATCTCCCGCAGGGCGGTATCCGCCTCGGCACTTTCGGGGTCAAAACCCATGGGCGGGGCGGCGATATGGCAAATCTCCAACCCCGGCAGGCGGGTCCGCAGGGCCACTGCGGCCCCTTGGAGCGCGCCCTCATCGCTGCCGAAAAAGGCGACAGGCAGCGAGTGCGCGGCGGCCAACTCGCAAAGCGGAAGGATCAGATCGGAGCCGGGCATCAGCTCGACCGGCTGGTTGGCGAGTTGCGAGAGCCAGACCACGGGGCGGCCATCGGCCACGATGAAATCCTGCGCGCGATAGGCGGCGGCGAAGCCCGCATCGCGGGGCAATTTGGTCAGATGGTCGAGGTTGAGCGTAGCAAGGGCGAATCCCTGACCCGTGGCAAAGCGGGCGCGCAGGGCCTGAAACAATGCGGCCCGCGTCGACACATTGACCTCCACGGCGGCAGTGCCCGTGCCATACTTCATGCCGCGCCTTCCGCTGTCGCACCGACGCTGGCAGGCAAAGAAGCATAAGCTTCGCACTCTATCCCCTTGATTTCATGTGCCATCTATCAAACACGCCCGCGCCAAAGTGAACCTGCGGCAAAACTAGCGGGATGACAGGGCTGGGGCCAGATGGTATTTTCGCCCGGCCCCATCCTGCCGCGCCCCGGCGCGGCTTTCGCGAAGGACGTCATGCCAAATCCCGTCGCCTATCTGATGTTGCTGATCTGGCCCTTCGTCTGTCTGGCCCTGTTTCGCAACCTGCCGCTTCAGCGGGCGCTGATCTGGTCGATCCTCGGCGGCTATCTGTTCTTACCCCCGCTGGCGGAGTTCAACCTGCCGCTGGTGCCGGGGCTCGACAAAGTGTCGATCCCGAACCTGAGCGTCTTGCTGATCATTTGGCTGGGCACGCAGGAGAAACTGCAGCTTTGGCCCGCCTCCCGTCTGGCGGGGCTTTTGGTGCTGGGGCTGGTCTTTTCGGCGGTGCCCACGGTGCTGACCAATGGCGATCCGATCCTGTTCCAGTCGATCCGCGGCTTTGAGCCGATCCTTTTCCCCGTCGACACGCTGCCGGGGCTTTCGATCCGGGACATCGGCTCGGTGTTGATCGGGCAGGTGCTGATGCTGGTGCCCTTCCTGCTGGCGCGGCAGTTCCTTGCGGATGAAAAGGGGCTGCGGGAATTGCTCTTGGCCTTCATGGTAGGCGGGGTGATCTACTCCGTGCCTTCGCTGTTCGAGATCCGTTTTTCACCGCAGCTCAACACATGGATCTACGGGTTCTTCCAGCACTCCTTTGAACAGATGATGCGCAATGGGGGCTTCCGCCCCATCGTGTTTCTGCCCCATGCGCTGTGGCTGGCGCTGTTTATGTGTATCGCGCTGCTGTCGGCGGTGGCGCTGGCGCGGCAGACCCCGGTGATCGACCGCTGGAAGATGCTCTTGCTGGCGGGCTATCTCGCCGTGGTTCTGCTGCTGTGCAAAAGCCTTGCCTCGCTGGCCTATGCGCTGCTTTTGGTGCCGATGGTGCTGCTGACCCCGGCGCGGTGGCAGATCCGTCTGGCGGTGGTCTTTGCCATCGTGGCGGTGATCTATCCGATGCTGCGCAACGCCGGTCTAGTGCCGCTCGATGCGATCCTTGCACAGGCCGAGGCGATCAGCGCGGACCGGGCGCAATCGCTTGGCTACCGCTTCATGAACGAAGAGCAACTGCTGGCGCGGGCCGCCGAGAAACCGTGGTTCGGCTGGGGTGGATGGGGGCGCAACCTGATCCGCGATGCGACGAACGGCAATATCCTGTCGATCCCCGATGGCCGCTGGATCATCGTTTTCGGCACTTTCGGCTGGCTGGGCTACCTATGCGAGATGGGCCTTCTGGCGCTGCCGATCATCCTTGTGGGGCTGCACCTTTACCGGATGGGCGATGCGGACCTATCCCCATGGCTCGCACCGCTGCTTTTGATCCTTGGCATTACCATGATGGACATGTTGCTTAATGCCACGCTGACCCCGCTTACTTGGCTCACGGCTGGGGCGATCCTTGGCCATGCCGAAGGGTTGGCGGCGGCGCGCAAGGGGCGGAACAGGATCGACGCCCCCGCGTTGAACGCAAGGCGGACGGTTTTCTAAACCGCGTCCCATTCACGGCGCTGTGAAGTGATTTGGGCCGAAAGTGACCCTAGGGCACGCTATCGGCTCATTTTCGCCAGATTCGCCTGTTGTATGCTTCACCCGAAGCTTAAATTGAACCTCAAGGGTGCCGCACTGTGGCCAAGCGGGCGGTGGGACATGTGTCGCAATGAATAGCACGGACAACACTCTTTCGCGCGGTGACATCGCGATCGTCGGCATGTCGGTGACGGTGCCCGGCGCCGAAGGGATCGACGCCTATTGGGCGAACCTGCGCGAGGGGGTGAGCGCGCTCAAGCGCCGCGACGCAGCAGAACTGCGCGCCGCCGGAGAGAGCGCCGAGCGGATGGCCCGGCCAAACTATGTGCCCGTCACTGCCGATATGCCCGGCTATGATATGTTCGATGCGGAGTTCTTTGGCTTTTCGCCAAAAGACGCCGCCATCCTCGATCCGCAGCACCGCAAGTTTCTTGAGATCGCATGGGAGGCGATGGAGCAGGCAGGCCATATGCCCGAAAGCCTTTCCGGCCCGGTGGGTGTCTATGCCGGCTGCGGCATGGGGAGCTATTTCTATTTCAACATCTGTTCGAACCCAGCCCTCGTCGACGATGTGGGCATGTTCCTGCTGCGCCATACCGGCAACGACAAGGATTTCCTCTCGACCCGGGTGAGCCATGTGCTTGACCTCAAAGGCCCGTCGATCAACCTGCAAACCGCCTGTTCGACCTCGCTGGTGGCGATCCACTACGCCGCGCAGGCGCTGCGCGCGGGTGAGATCGACATGGCGCTGGCAGGCGGGGTGACGATCGAACTGCCGCAGGGGCGCGGCTATGAGTTCAAGGAAAACGAGATCCTCTCGCCCGATGGCGAATGCCACGCTTTTGACCACCGCGCGCAGGGCACCGTCTTCGGCTCCGGCGCGGGCGCCGTGGCGCTGCGGCGGTTGGAGGATGCCATCGCCGATGGTGACCACATCTGGGCGGTCATCAAAGGCTCGGCGGTGAACAACGACGGGGCGGCAAAGGCGGGCTATCTGGCACCTTCGGTGGACGGGCAGACCGCCGCCATTGCCCGCGCGCTCAATGATGCGGGCGTGGCGGCGCAGAGCATCGGCATGGTCGAATGCCACGGCACCGGCACCTATCTGGGCGACCCGATCGAGGTGGCCGCGCTGACCCAAGCCTACCGCGCCGAGACGCAGGCCGAAGACTTCTGCCGCATCGGATCGGTCAAGACCAACATCGGCCATCTCGACACCGCGGCGGGGGTGGCGGGGCTGGCCAAGGCGGCGCTGTCGCTGCACCACCAGCAGATCCCGCCTTCGCTGGGCTATGAGGCGCCGAACCCGGCGATCCCTTTTAAGGGCTCGCCCTTCCGCGTCAATGACCGGCTCTATGACTGGCCCGGCCAAAGCACCCCGCGCCGCGCCGCGGTTAACGCGCTTGGCGTGGGCGGCACCAATGCGCATATGATCCTGGAAGAGGCACCGGCCCGCGCGGCCTCGGAAGACAGCGATTTCCCTTTCCATGTGCTCTGTCTCTCGGGGCGCAGCAAGGCGGCCTTGGATGCCAATAGCGCCGCGCTCGCAGCACATTTGCGCGCCCATCCCGAACAGCCCTTGGCCGATGTGGCCTTCACCCTGAAAGAGGGCCGTCGCGGTTTTGACAAACGCCGCGTCTTGGTGGCCGAAAGCCATGAGGAGGCCGCGGCCCTGCTGGAGGCGGGCGACAGCCGCCGCGTCTTTACCCATGACCACCTCGGCCCTGATCCCGAAGTCGTTTTCATGTTCCCCGGCGGCGGCGGGCAATATGCCGATATGGCGCGCGATCTTTACGAAACCGAGCCGGTCTTTGCCGAATGGATGGACCGGGGGCTGGCCCATCTGGCCCCGCAGCTCGACTACGACATTCGCGCGATCTGGCTGCCGGAGCCTGAGGGCCGCGCGGCAGCCGAGGCCAAGCTGAAACGCCCCTCGGTGCAACTGCCGCTGATCATGATCGTTGAATATGCGCTGGCGCAGCTTTGGCTGTCTTGGGGCGTGAAACCCGCCGCAATGGTCGGGCATTCCATGGGTGAGAATGTCGCCGCCTGCCTTGCCGGGGTGATGCGCTTTGAGGACTGTATCGACCTTGTGCTGCTGCGCGGGCAGTTGTTTGACGAGGTGCCGTCGGGCGGGATGATCAGCATTGCCGCGCCGCTGGAGCGGATCACGCCGCTTCTGGGCGAGGCCCTTGATATCGCCAGCGTGAACGGCCCGGAACTGATCGCCGTTTCCGGCCCCGAAGACGCGCTAAAGGCGCTGCAAGAGCGGCTAGACGCCGCCGGACTTGACCATCAGCGCATCGCCATCGACATCGCCGCGCACTCGCGGATGTTGGACCCGATCCTTGACCGTTACCGCGCCTTCCTCGCCACGCTTGACCTGCGCGCGCCGCAGATGCCCTTCCTGTCGAACCGCAGCGGCGAGGTGATCACGGCTCAGATGGCGACGGACCCCGATTATTGGGTCGAACAGCTCCGTCACACGGTGAATTTCGCGGATTGCATCAACACTCTGAGCGGCGATGCACCGCGGGTTTTCCTTGAGGTCGGGCCGGGCAAGGCGCTTTCCGCTTTGGCGCAGATGCACGCTAATGTGGCCCCGGGGCAGGTGATGTCTTCGCTGCGCCACCCCGAGCAAGAGATCGCGGATGATGCCTATTTCCTCGGGGTGATCGGGCGGCTCTGGGCCTGCGGGGTCGAGGCCGATTGGGCGCAGATTTGGGGCGAGGCACGGCGCAACCGCGTGGTGCTGCCGACCTATCAATTCCAACGCGCGCGCTATTTCATCGAGCCGGGTGAGGCGGCGGCGCGCCCTGCCGAACAACCGCTGCAACGGCTGGAGGATGTCGGCGACTGGGGCGCGTTGCCGCATTGGCAACCGCGCTATGCTGAACGGGATTTGGACCTCTCCGGCCCGCTGAACTGGCTCGTCTTTTCCGATACGGCGGGGCTGGGGGGCGAGGCTGCGGCACGGTTGCGGGCCGAGGGGCACCGGGTGGCAGAGGTCACGGCGGGGGATGCCTTTGACCGCGTCAGCGCCGATCATTTCACGCTTGCCGCCGAACAGGGGCGGTCGGGCTATGACCAGTTGATCGCAGCGCTTGAGGCCGATGGGCGGAGGCCCGACCGGATCGCGCATTTCTGGCTGACCGATGATCAGGCCGCCCCGCGCCCCGGCTCCAGCCGGTTTGACCGCAATGTCGAACAGGGGTTTTGGAGCCTGACGTGGCTTGCCCAGTCCTTGGCTGAGGCCGAGAACCCCGCGCCGCTGCACCTCAGCGTCTTCACAACCGGTGCCGCGCAGGTGGCAGAGGAGGGGCTGGCCTATCCTGAAAAAGCGCTCATCTCCGGCCCCGTCGGGGTCATGGCGCGCGAGGTGCCGGGGCTGACGGCAACGCAGATCGACTTGCCCGAGGTCGCGCCTGTGGCCCCTTCGGGATGGTTCGCAAAACCGGTGGCGCCCGCGCCGGTGATTGACCCCTCGGACTTGATCGAAGAGCTTTTGGCGACCCCCGCCAACCTCCAAGTCGCCCACCGTGCTGGCCGGCGCTATGAGCTGGGCTACCGCGCCGCCGCGCTGCCCGAGGCTGATCTGCCAGGCTGGAAGTCTCAGGGAAGCTACCTCATCACCGGCGGTTTCGGGGGCATCGGCCTGACCCTCGCGGCGGATATTTTGGAGACGTCCGGCACCCGCGTAGTCCTGCTAAGCCGCGCGGCCCTCCCGATGCGCCATGAATGGGAAAGCTACCTCGCCAGCCACGGCCCGGCTGATGCCACGGCGCGGCGTCTGCGGGCTGTCCTGCGGCTTGAGGCCAAGGCGGCGCAATCGGGCGGGGCGGTCGAAGTGGCCCGGGCTGATGTCGCCAACCTTGCGCAGATGCGCCGGGTGATCGACGACCTGACCGCGCGCCACGGCGGGCTGACGGGGGTGATCCATGCCGCGGGGGTGCTGGATGACGCGCCTCTTTTGGCCAAGACGGATGCGGATATCGACGCGGTGCTTGCGCCCAAGGTGCAGGGGCTGCGGGTCTTGGATCAATTGCTGCCCGATGGCGCGCTCGACCTCATGGTGCTCTTCTCCTCGACCTCCACCGCGACCCGCGCGGCGGGGCAGGTGGATTATGTGGCGGCCAATGCCTGGCTCAACGCCTTTGCGCAATCGCGGCGCGCGGCGAAGACTCGCGTGGTGGCGGTGAACTGGGGCGTTTGGGCCGATGTCGGCATGGCGGCGGAGAGCCTTGGCGGCGGCGGTGCCGTGGCGCTGCCGGCCCGCCCGATCAAGGCGGCGCTGCTGGAAACCGCCGGTTCGGGTGAGAGCGGTGCGCCCGAATTCACGACCGAGATTGCAGCCTCACATTGGCTGCTCGACCAACACCGCACCTTGGATGGCCGCGCGATCATGCCCGGCACGGGCTATATTGAGCTTTTGGCCGAAGCGGCGGCGGCGCAGGGGCTGGACGGCTTCACCCTGCAAGACCTCTATTTCCTGCGCCCCCTGCCGCTGGCCGAAGGGGCGCAGCGTCGGATCAAGATCACCCTGACGCCAGAGGGCGCGGGCTTTGCCGCCGAGTTGCGCAGCGCCTGTGTGGTCAACGGCAAGCCTGCGTGGCAGTTGCATGTCCAAGCGCGGCTGTCTCCGGCAGACGGCAGTGCCGAACCGCTTGACCTCGCGGCCATCGCCGCCCGTTGCGAGGACGTGGCAGAGGCCGCCCCCGGGCGCCATCTGCCCGCTGTTCAAGAGGCACATTTGAAGTTCGGCCCGCGCTGGCATGTGCTGCAATGCACCGCCCTCGGGCCGGGTGAGGGCATCGCCACGTTGCACCTGCCTGAGGCTGCGCAGGGTGATCTGACCGATGGCTACCTGATGCACCCCGGTCTGATGGATATCGCCACCGGTTGGGCCATGGCGCTGATCCCCGGCTATGCCGCGCGCCACCTTTGGGTGCCGCTGTCCTATGGGGAAATCACGCTCCACGCCCCGCTGCCTGCCGAAGTCCGCTCGCATGTCCGGCTGGCCGAGGGCACGGGGGCCGAGGGTTTGGCCCGTTTCGACGTGACGATCACCGATCTGCAGGGCATTGTTCTGATCGAGGTCCGCGATTTCGCGATGAAGCGGCTTGAAGGGGCCTTTGCCGATGTGCCCCCGCCTGACGCCCGCGAAGTGATCTTTGAGGATGTCGACAGCAGCGAGAGCCTCAGCCCCGCCGAAGAGCGGCTGGCCCGTCTGGTGCGCCAAGGCATCCGCGCGCAGGAGGGTCCAGAGGCGCTGCGCCGCGCGCTGGCGCTGGAGGCGCCGCAGGTCATAGTCTCTTCGCTGCCCCTGCAAGGGCTGATCGCGCAGGCCGATGCGCCGCTGACCGATGCCGCCTCGCAAGGGCAGAGCTTTGATCGGCCCGATCTCGACGGCTCCTTCGTGGCCCCGCGCAATGGGATCGAAGAGCGGTTGGCCGAGATCTGGTCGAACCTTTTGGGCGTCAGCCCCGTGGGGGTCGAGGACAGTTTCTTTGACCTCGGTGGCCATTCCCTGATCGCGGTGCGCCTCTTCGCGGCGGTCAAACGTGAGTTCAAGGTGGAGTTCCCGATCTCCGTCCTCTTCGAAGCGCCGACCATCGCCAAATGCGCAGCCCTGATCGCGGCGGAACGCGGGGATCTGGCGCAGGCGGAGGCGGTCGAGACAGACGCGGCGGGCTCGCAACAGCGCTTTGACTACCTCGTGCCGCTCAACCAGTCCTCGCGAGGCGCGACGCCGCTGTTCGTGGTCGCGGGGATGTTCGGCAATGTGCTGAACCTGCGCCACCTTGCCTTGCCGTTCAGCGATGAGCGCCCGGTCTATGGGGTGCAGGCCCGTGGGCTGATCGGAGACGCGGCCCCTCATGAAGAGGTGCAAGCCGCCGCGGCGGATTACATCGCCGAAATCCGCGCCTTGCAGCCCCAAGGGCCTTATTTGCTGGCCGGATACTCCGGCGGCGGGATCACGGCCTATGAGATGGCGCAGCAGTTGAAGGCCGCGGGGCAGGAGGTGGCCGTTCTTGCGATGCTCGACACGCCGTTGCCCGTGCGCCCGTCGCTCAACAAGATCGACAAGGCGCATATCAAACTGGCCGAACTGAAGCGCAAAGGCCCGGCCTATCTGCTGGAATGGGCGCGCAACCGCTGGGCGTGGGAGCGTGAGCGGCGTCGGGCGCCGCAAGAGACGAGCGGCGAGGGCGAGGGGGTTTCCTTTAACAGTCTGCGCATTCAGGCGGCGTTCCTCCGCGCGGTGGGACGGTATGAAACCCCGAAGTGGGACGGGCCGATGACCCTGTTCCGCCCGCCGCTGGATCGGCATTGGGCGGTCTCTGCCGGGCAGTATGTCACGGCGGAAAAGGAATATGTCTATGAAGACAACCAGTGGCGGCAATATGCGCCGCGCTTGCAGGTGATCGAAGTGCCGGGCGATCACGTCAGCATGGTGCTGGCTCCGAATGTGACCGTGCTGGCGCAAGAACTGGCCGAGGTGATCGCGGCGGCCCTGCCCGAAGGCGCAGGCCAAGACCACACCCAAGCCACGGCGGCGGAATGATGCAGCAACCGCTCCGCCTTCTGGTCGTCATCCTCAATTACCGCACCGCAGAGATGACCCTGCGCGCGGCTGAGGCCGCATTGGCCGATATGCCCGATGCGGGTGCCGAATTGGTGATCGTCGACAATGACAGCAACGATGGCTCTGCCGCGCTACTGGCGCAGGAGATCGCCGCGCGGGGCTGGGGCGCGGGCAACCGGGTGCGGCTGATCGCATCGCCCCGCAACGGCGGCTTCGGCGCGGGCAACAACTTGGCCATGCGGGCGGGAATGTCCGACGGGGCCGCGCCGGATTTCGTGCATGTGGTGAACTCGGATGCCTTCCTCGATCGCGGCTGTATCGGGGTGCTCTTGAACCACCTGCAAAACCACACCCGCGCCGGATTGGCCGGAAGCCATGTGCGCGGGGAGGATGATGTGCCTCATGCGACTGCCTTTCGTTTCCCCTCTGCCGCCGGAGAGTTGGAAGCCGCTGCGCGCTTTGGCCCGCTGACGCGGCTGCTCTCTGCCTCAGTCGTGGCGCCCCCCCTGCCTGAAAAAGCGGCGCAGGTCGATTGGGTGGCCGGTGCCAGCGTCATGATGCGGTGGGAGATGTTGGCCGAGATCGGCCTCTTCGACGAAGCCTATTTCCTCTATTACGAGGAAACCGACCTTTGCCTTCGGGCCGCGCGGGCGGGTTGGGACTGCTGGTATGTCCCGCAGGCGCGCTGCGTGCATGTCGGCTCGGTCTCCACCGGGATGAAGGAATGGCGGCGCATGCCGCGCTATTGGTTCGACAGCCGCCACCGCTATTTCGCCAAGAACCACGGCCGCGCCTATGCCGCACTGGCCACGCTCGCGCGGCTTGCCGGGGGCGGGTTGCACCATCTGCGCTGCCTGCTCACCAGGCGCCGCCCCGAAGACGCGCCGGGTTTCTATCGCGACCTTGCGGCCCATGCGCGCACCGCGCGGCGCGCGGCCCCCGCCGTTCAAGACCCAAGCCGTAGCCCCGCCACGGAGGACCGTTGATGACCGTCAGCTTCAAGACAGACCCGTTCACCGCCCTCTTGATGGGCGACGAATCCCTGACCATCGCCTGCGGCGACATGCTGCTGGCGGGCGGGCACCGGATCGCTGCCGTGATCACCCGCGACGACGCGGTGCGCGCTTGGGCCGAGGGGCAGGGGCTGGCGCTCTGCCGCGATGCCGAGGAACTCTTGCCGATTGGGCTGGCCGCCGACTGGCTGTTGAGCATCGCCAACCTGCGGCTGATACCCGACACGGTTCTGGCGTTGCCCAAACGCGGGGCGGTCAACTTTCACGATGGCCCGCTGCCGCGCTATGCCGGGCTTAACACACCCGCTTGGGCGATCACCAATGGCGAGGCGCGGCATGGGGTCAGTTGGCATCTGATCGAGACCGGCGCCGATACCGGCGACCTACTGGCGCAGCGCAAGGTTGATATCGCAGCCGATGAGACAGCCTTCAGCCTCAACTCCAAATGCTACGCCGCCGGGATGGAGAGCTTTGGCGAGGTTCTGGCCCAGTTGGAAAGCGGCAGCCTGCAAGGCACCGCCCAAGACCTGAGCCAGCGCAGCTATTTCGCGAAGGACAAACGGCCCGAGAACGGCGGGCTGATCGATTTTAACAGAACGGCGGAGGAGATTGGCGCGTTGGTCCGTGGCCTTGATTTCGGCAGCTACTGGAACCCGCTGACCACGGCGAAAATTCTGAGCGCGGATGGCGCGGTGCTCTCCGTGTCCCGCGTGGAACGCGCGGAGGGGCAGGGCGGCACGCCCGGCGAGGTTGTTGAGATCAATGAGGCGCGGGTGATCGTGGCGGCGCAGGATGCGCATATCGCGCTTCATGACCTGCGCGATATGGCGGGCGAAAGCGTTGCTCCCGCGCAGTTTTTCGCCCCCGGGGATATGTTGCTCCAGACGGCAGGCCCGGTTCCGGCACCGGCTGAAGAGGCATATTGGCGGCGCGCTCTGACCGGCTTCGACGCGCTGCCGGTCCCCTTGGCCACCGCAACCGAAACGCCGAAGACATGGGTGGCGCGGGAGATCACCTTGCCGCAGGGGAGTGACCCCGCGCAGCAGGTCGCCGCCGCCGCCCTAATCGCGCTGCGCAGCGCCGGGGCGACTGAAGGCGGCATCGCCTTCCGGCGTGAGGACGCACCCGCGTCGCTTATCGCCGATTGGCTGCCGATCACCATCACGGCAGAGGCGGAAACACCGGTGGCGGCGTTGCTGGCTCAGCTGGACCCCCAACTCACCCGCGCGAAGGATGCCGCAGGTTTCGCCCGCGACCTGCCGCTGCGCGATCCGGCGATTGATGTGGCTGCCGCCCCGGAGTTCGCGATCTCCTTTAGCGATGAACCGCTTGCGGGGGCGGCGCTGACACTCTGCCTCACGCCACGGGGGGCGCGGCTCTTTGCCGACGGTGCGCGGCTGTCCGACGCCGCGGTCGACCTCCTTGCCGCGCGCTTTGAGGCGGCCTTTGCCAAGATCATCGAGGCCTCGGACTGCGGCACCGTCTGGGCGCTCCCAGAGACTGAGGCGCAGACCTTGGCCCGCGTCAACGCGACGACGCGCGCCTATGACCCCCACACCATCCACGCCGCTTTCGAGGCGCAGGTGGAGCGCACCCCCGACGCGCCCGCGCTGGTCTTTGAAGGCGAGACGCTGAGCTACGCCGCATTGAACACCCGCGCCAACCAATTGGCGCATCTGCTGCGCGATAGGGGGGCGGGGCCGGGGATGCCGGTGGCGCTTTGCGTTGCACGGGGCGTAGACCTGCTGGTCGGCACGCTTGGCATTTTGAAAGCCGGGGCCGCCTATGTGCCGCTTGATCCGGCCTATCCGGCAGACCGTCTGGCGCACTACCTCTCAGACAGCGGCGCATCTATCGTGGTGACGCAATCGGCCCTCATCGCCAGCCTGCCGTCGCATGACGCGCAGGTGGTTGAGATCGACCGCGACCCACGCCTTGCCACGGCACCGGCGGTGAACCCCGCCGCCAGCGCCGGGCCGGATGACCTCGCCTATCTGATCTACACCTCCGGCTCGACGGGGACGCCTAAGGGGGTGATGGTCAGCCATGGCAATGTGGCGAATTTCTTTGCCGGGATGGACGACCGGATCGACCATGAGGCGGGGGCGGTCTGGCTTGCCGTGACAAGCCTCAGCTTCGATATCTCGGTGCTGGAGCTGTTCTGGACCCTCGCGCGCGGTTTCAAACTGGTGCTGGCGGGTGATGACAGCCGGGCGCTGATGTCGAACGGTCCGATTGCCACGAGCGACCGCAGGATCGACTTTAACCTGTTCTATTGGGGCAATGACGATGGCGTCGGCCCCAAGAAATACGAACTGCTTCTTGAAGGGGCGAAATTCGCCGATGCCCACGGGTTCAACGCGGTCTGGACTCCTGAGCGGCACTTTCATGCCTTCGGCGGCCCTTACCCCAACCCCTCCGTTACCGGCGCGGCGGTGGCGGCGGTGACGCAAAACCTCGACGTGCGGGCAGGGTCTTGCGTGGCGCCGTTGCACCATCCCGCGCGGATCGCTGAGGAATGGGCGGTGATCGACAATCTGACCAATGGGCGCGTCGGCCTGGCCATCGCCAGCGGTTGGCAGCCCGACGATTTCGTGCTGCGCCCGGAGAACACGCCGCCCGAAAACAAGCCCGCGATGTATGATGCCATCGACCAGCTGCGCAGGCTCTGGGCCGGGGAGCCGGTAGAGTTTCCCCGCGCCGATGGCACGCCTCATGCGGTGGTGACCCAGCCGCGCCCCGTCTCTGACAAACTGCCGATTTGGGTGACCACGGCGGGCAATCCGCAGACGTGGAAGGAAGCGGGGGAGATTGGGGCCAATGTGCTGACCCACCTGCTGGGCCAGTCCGTGGAAGAGGTTGCCGAGAAGATCAAGATTTACCACGACGCCCTGCGCGCGGCGGGCCATGATCCGGCGAACCATCGGGTCACCGTCATGCTGCACAGCTATCTCGCCGAGACCCGCGCCGAGGCCGAAGAGACGGCGCGCGGGCCGATGAAAGACTACCTGCGCTCGGCGGCGGGGCTGATCAAACAATACGCATGGGCCTTCCCGGCCTTCAAGAAACCGGCGGGCACGACGAATCCGTTTGAGATCAACCTCGAAGGCCTCTCGCCCGAGGAAATGGACGCGATCCTTGAGTTCGCCTTTCAACGCTATTTCAACGACAGCGGCATGTTCGGCACCGTGGCCGATGGTCTGGCGCGGGCCGAGCAGCTCAAGCGCATCGGCGTGGATGAGATCGCCTGTCTGATCGACTATGGCATTCCGACCGACAAGGTGATGGCGGGGCTTGCCCCCTTGGCCGAGGTGTTGCACCGCGCCAATGCGGGCGGGCAACCGGCGGCGGATGACCACTCCATCGCCGCGCAGATCATCCGCCACGGGGTGACCCATCTGCAATGCACGCCTTCGATGGCGCAGATGATGGTGATGAACGACGAGGCGCGCGGCGCATTGGCGCGGATCAAGTCGCTGATGATCGGGGGGGAGGCGCTGCCCGGCACCCTGCTGCGCGGGCTGCGCACGGCGACCTCGGCGCAGATCCAGAACATGTATGGCCCGACCGAGACGACGATCTGGTCCACGACCCATATGCTCGACAGTGCCGAGGCCACCACCGCGCCCATCGGCAGCCCAATCGCCAATACGCAGGTTCATATCCTCGACCCCGCGCGGCAGCCGCTGCCCATCGGTGCTTCGGGGGAGCTTTGGATCGGGGGCGATGGCGTCACGCAGGGATATTGGCAGCGGGCCGAGATGACAGCGGCGCGTTTCATCGACGATCCTTTCACCGGCAGGGGCCACCTTTACGGCACGGGCGATCTGGTGCGGATGGACGCCGAGGGCGTGCTGCATTTCGAGGGCCGCGCCGATGCGCAGGTCAAGATCCGTGGCCATCGGATTGAGCTGGGCGAGGTTGAGGCGCGTCTTGCCGATTTGCCGGGGGTGCGCCAAGCCGTGGCGGTGCTGCGCGAGGATGCCGGGCAGGGTGGCGCGCAGTTGATCGGCTATGTGGTCGCGGAAAAGACGGTGGATAGCGACGCCGCGCGGCGGCAATTGGCCGCGCATCTCCCTGATATCATGGTGCCGCAGGCCATCGTCACCCTCTCTGCCATGCCACTGACGCCGAATAAGAAAATCGACCGCAAGGCGCTGCCCGCCCCGACCCGACAAAGCGCGCCGAACCATGCCGCGCCGCAAGCCGAAACGCCCGCGGGCGGCAGCCAAGCGGCGATCGCGCAGGTCTGGAGCGCGCTTTTGGGGATAAGGGACATTCGCGGCGAGGATAACTTCTTTGCCCTCGGCGGCCACTCGCTCCTGGCGGTACAGGCGCATCGCGACATTAAGGCGGCTTTGGATGTCAGCGCCCTGTCGATCACCGATATCTTCCGTTTCCCTACCCTTGCCGGACTGGCGGCACATATCGACGGGCTGGGGGGCAAGACCACCGCACCGGCCAAGACGCCTTCTGCCGCCGAGCCCTCCGCGCGGTCCGAGACCATGTCGAAACGTCGCCTCATGCGGGCCGCGCGTGGCCGCGGGCGGGGTTGAAGTGACGGCGGAAGCCGAGATCAGGACTGCCGTTCAGGCTCTTTTCGATCTCCCGGTCGCTGTTGCCGTGACCCGACCCGACGGAGCCTATCCGCCGTTGCTGGGGGACGAGGCGACCCTCATCGCACGGGCACGACCCAAGCGTGCAGCCGAATTCACCGCCGGACGCCACGCGGCACGCGAGGCGATGCGCGCACTCGGTCACCCGCCAGCGGCGGTGTTGGCCAGCCCCGACCGCGCGCCGATTTGGCCACCCGGGCTGACCGGGTCCATCAGCCACTGTGACGACTGGTGCATCGCGGTTCTGGCGCGCAGGGCAGAGGTGGAGACCCTCGGCGTCGACATCGAAGACGACAGCCCACTGCCCGCAGACCTGCTCACCGAAATCTGCCTTCCCGCGGAAATCACCCGCCTCGGCGGCGCGGACCTAGCGGCTGCGAAACGTATCTTTTGCGCCAAGGAGGCGGCCTATAAGGCGCAGTACCCAGCGACCAAAGCGCTTTTTGGCTTTGATCGGCTTGAGGTCACCCTATCTGGCGACAATACCACCTTCGAGGCGCGATTTACCCAAGATACTGAGGGCTTTAGCCGCGGCGATAAGCTGCCGGGGCGGATCGCGTCGGTGGCGGGCCACCTTGTCAGCGGGGTGGCGATTGGGCAGATTGATCACAAAGGAGCTTGATCTCATGGTTGCACTCTCACGCCGTCTTTTTTTGGGGGGCGCCGCGCTTGCCAGCCTCGGCGGCGGGTCTTGGGTCTTTCGCCGGGCGCAGTTGCTGGACCGGGCGGAGGAACTCTATGCCCCGCCGCTGAGCGCGCCTTCGGGGCCAATGCAGGTCTATCATCTGGGGCATTCTCTGGTGGGCCGCGACATGCCCGCGATGTTGGCGCAAATGGCAGGGGCGGGGCATAGCTATCACAGCCAGACCGGGTGGGGCAGTTCGCTGCGCGACCATTGGGAGCCGGATGTGCCTGTGAACGGGTTCGAGCGGTCCAACGATCACGCGCAGCACCGGCCCGCCCGGGCGGCCATCGGCTCGGGCGATTTCGACGCGGTGGTGCTGACCGAAATGGTCGAGATCGCCGATGCCATCCGCTATCACGACAGCCCCGACTACCTTGCCCATTGGGCGCTGCTGGCCCATGCCGCCCGGCCCGACACCCGCGTCTACCTCTATGAGACGTGGCACCACACGGATGACGGCCACGGCTGGCTCAATCGCATCGACCGGGACTTGAATAAATACTGGCGGCGGCAGGTGATCTACCCCGCCTTGCAGCAATCGGAGGTGCCCATTCACCTGATCCCCGCGGGGCAGGTCATGGCGGCCTTTGTCCGCGCGGTCGACGCCGCTGGCGGGGTGGGTGGTATCATCAGCCTGCATGACCTCTTTTCGCGCGATGAGAATGGCCGCCCCGATACGATCCACTTTAACGATCAGGGGGCTTACCTCGTGGCGCTGACCCATTACGCGACCCTCTATCACCGCGACCCGGCAGGGCTGCCGCACGAATTGCTGCGCGCCGATGGCACCCCGGCGCAGGCTCCAAGCGCGGAGGCCGCGCGGCTGATGCAGCGGGTGGTCTGGGACGTGGTCCGCGCCCATCCCGACAGCGGGGTCGCGGCATGAGCGGTCTGGGCGGGCTGTTCTCGGTCCTGATGGTGGGCCACAGTCTTTTTGGGGCCGACGGGCCGGATATGCTGCAAGAGGCGCTGCGCGCCGGGGTGGGCCAAGGCGAGGTGCGCGCGCAGATCATCAACGGCGCGCCCCTGCGCTACAATTGGGATGAATCGGATCGGGCCGAGGGGGTGGATGCCCGTGCGCTGCTGCCCGAAGGGGACATCACCCATCTCATCCTGACCGAGGCGATCCCGCTGGCCAATCACACCCGCTGGTCGGACACTGAAGTCTATGCGCAGGCCTTCTTTGATCTTGCGGCGGCGGCCAATCCGGAAGTGAAAGTCTATCTGCAAGAGACATGGCATTCGCTGAAAAGCGGCAGCGGGGAGGCGGTGGCCTATGACGATCACGCCCATATCCCGTGGCGCGAGAGGTTGGAGAGCGATCTGCCCGCGTGGGAGGGGATCGCATCGGCTATGCGTGCGGGGCGCAGTTCGGAGAACGCGACGATCGAGGTGATCCCAGCCGGGCAAGCGATGGCCCGGCTTTATGATGAAATCGCTGCCGAAAACCTCCCCGGGCTGACCGGGATCGACGCGCTCTTCGCGGATGACATCCATCTGAACGACCTCGGCCACTACTTCGTCGCCATGGTGCAATATGCCACGCTGACGGGCAAAGACCCGCTGGGGCTGCCGACGGATTTCAATGACCGCTGGGGCAAGACTTTCGACACGCCGGAGCCTGATCTTGCCCGCGCCCTGCAGCGGGTGGCCTGGGAGGCGGTGCAGGACTATCAGGGCGGTGCCGTGATGCCGGCGCCCCTCGCGACGCGGCCCGTGGCCGAGGACAACGCCCAGACCGCGCCGATTGCCCCGACCGGCCCGCCTGCGCAGACCCCGGTCAGCGATGCGCCCAAGACCGCGAAACCTCTCGATCCGCCAGCCCCATTTAAGATTACCGCCCCCGAGGAGGCCGTTGCGGGCACCCGCGACATGGGCATCGGCCTCGCCGCCATCGCGGATTGGAGCGTGCAGGCCCCTTTCCTCGACCTGATGAAAACCGCCCGCCCGTGGCTTGGCCATGTGGCCGGGCGTTTTGGCGGGATGGAATATGCGCAACTGGTCGAAGGCGGCTATCTCGATGCCGAGGGCTGGCCGGTGAAGATGCCGCGCGAACTTGGCAGCATCGGCACGCTGATCCTAACCGACATGCCAGCGCAGGCAACGACGCTCAAGGGCCGCTATCTGCTCCGCTTCAAAGGGCAGGGCGTGATCGAGGTGACGGGCCGCGCCCAGAATGTGCGCTATGGCAAGAACGAGGTGCGGTTCGACTATGCGCCGGGGCCGGGCAGTGTCGACATTCGCATTCAACGCATGCACCGCAGCGACCCGCCGCGCGAGATCACCGTGATCCGCGAAGACCGCGTCGCCGATTACGACGCCGGGGCGCGTTTCAACCCTGATTGGACGCGGCATCTGACGGGGATGAAGGTGCTGCGCTTCATGGATTGGATGGCCATCAACGACAGCCCCATCGCCACTTGGGAGGACCGTCCGCGCCCGGAGGATGTGACCTATGCCCTGCGCGGCGTCCCGGTGGAGGTGATGGTCGCATTGGCCAATGAACTGGGGATCGACCCGTGGTTCAACATGCCGCATCTGGCGGACGATGGCTATGTGACCGCCTTTGCGACCTATGTTGAAGAGGCGTTGGCGGGCGAGCGCAAAGCCTATGTGGAATTCTCGAACGAGGTGTGGAACTGGCAATTCGCCCAGACCCAATGGGCCGATGAGATGGCGCAGGCCCGCTGGGATGAGGCCGAGAAGGGGATGCAGTTCTACGGTCTGCGGGCCGCTGAAGTGGCACGCATCTGGACGGATGTTTTCGGCGGTGAGGCCGAGGCGCGGTTGCACAATGTGATCGCGAGCCAAACCGGGTGGTTAGGGCTTGAGCGCGAAGCCTTGGAAGCACCGCTCTACGTGGCCGAGCAGGCGGGCAACAGCGCCCCCGCCACGGCCTTCGATGCCTATGCGATCACCGGGTATTTCGGCGGCGTGCTGGGGTTGGAGGAGAATGCCGAATTGGTCAGCGGCTGGCTGGCCGATAGCCTTGCCAAGGCCCGCGCCGAGGGGGAGGCGCAGGGGCTGAGCGGTGCGGCTTTGGCCAATTATATCGCGGCCCACCGCTTTGATGCGGCCGCGGCCCTTGCGGCGCAGGACCTGCGCAACGGGGGCACCAGCGGTTTGGAGACCGACACGCTGGCCGATCTCATTGGCCGGGTTTGGCTCCATCACGCCGCCGTGGCGCGGGCGCATGACCTCGATCTGGTGATGTACGAAGGCGGCAGCCATGTGGTCGGCCTCGGCGCGCAGGTGAATGACGAAGGGCTGACCGCGTTCTTCCACCATCTGAACTACGCCCCCGAGATGGGCGCGCTCTATACCGATCTGATGGCGGGCTGGCTGGCCGTGGGCGGGCAGCTTTTCACCCATTACTCCGATGTCTATGCGCCGACGAAATGGGGCTCTTGGGGGGCGCTGCGCTATCTGGCGGATGACAATCCGCGGTGGGACGCTTTGACCGCATGGAAGTGACCAACGCGTTCCAAGGGGTGAGCGTGTTGATCCCCGCCCATGATGAGGCCGACTGGCTGCCCGCCTGCCTTGATGCGCTCTGCGCCTCCGCGCCGGTGGCGGGGCCGGTTGAGGTGATCGTCGTGGCGAATGGCTGCTCGGACAACACCGCCGAACTTGCCCGCGCGGCGATCCCGTCGTTCGAGGCGCGGGGCTGGGTGTTGCGGGTGCTGGAACTGGCTCAAGGCGGCAAGCTTGGCGCGTGGAACGCGGGCGAGGCGGCAGCGCGGGGGAGCGTGTTGGTCTATCTCGATGCCGATGTGCTGGTCTCACCGCCCTTGCTGGCGCAGTTGGCCAAAGCGCTGGATGAGGACACGCCGCGCTATGGCAGCGGGGTGCCACGGGTGACGACCTCGGGCAATTGGGTGACGCGCCATTACACGCGGTTCTGGCAGACGACAGGCTTCATGACCCACGGCGTGCCGGGCTTTGGCGTTTTTGCGATGAACCGCGCCGGGCGGGCGCGGTGGGGGGCGTGGCCCGATATCATCTCGGACGACACTTTCGCGCGGCTGAACTTTCGCCCCGAGGAGCGCATCGCCGTGCCCGCCCGCTATGACTGGCCGATGATCGAAGGTTTCGCGCCGTTGGTGCGGGTGCGCCGGCGGCAGGACGCAGGCGTGGCCGAGGTCGCGCGGCTGTTCCCCGAATTGATGCGCAATGATGACCCCCATGACCGACTGCGCCCCTTTTGGCGGCGGGCGCTGGCCGATCCCTTGGGCGCGCTGGTCTTTGTTGCCGTGCGGCTTACGATCCATGCGCCGGTTTTGCGCAGCGACAACCGCTGGGTGCGGGGGCGCTAGCGGGCGGCCTCTTGCATGTGCTGGGCGAGTTTCGCCGCCTCGCGGGCGACATCATGGCGTGTAAAGACCCGCGTGCGGGCTTTCGTGCCCATTTCCTCTAACGCGGTGAGGGGGGCGTCGTGCAGGGCGGCCATCGCCTCGGCCAAGGCCGCCACATCGCCTGCGGGCACCAGCCATCCGGTCTCGCCCGGCTGCACCAATTCCGGCGTGCCTGCGATATAGGTGGCGATGACCGGGCGGGCGGCGGCCATGGCCTCCATCACCACCATGGGCAGGCCTTCGGCGAAACTGGGCATCACAAGCGCATGGGCGGCGCCGAGTTCCGCCGTCACGCGGGCCTCATCAACCCAGCCGGTCAGGGTGACGCGTTCTTGCAGGCCGTGGCGGGCGACCTCGGCCTCGATCGCGCCGCGCAGGGGGCCGTCGCCGATCAGGGTCAGATGCAGATCGGGGTGGCTGTCATGCAGCCGTGCCATGGCGTCGATCAGGGCAAGCTGGCCTTTCTGCTCTACAAACCGTCCGATGGAGACGAGACGGCGCGGGCCATCGGGCAGGGGGGCGGGGGCGGCAAATTTGGCGGGCTCGATGCCGCAATGCACGACCTTGATGCGCGGCCAATCCGCCGGGTCGGCCCAACGGCACAGCTGGCTGCGCCCGAACTGGCTAATCGCCACCGCAAAGGCCGCATGGTGGGTTTTCGCACCGAGCGAAAGGGCGCGCGGGCTGTCGAATTCCTCGGGCCCGTGGGTGGTGAAACTATAGCGCGGCCCGCCCAACCTGTAGCAAAGCATCGCGACCATCGCGGCGTTGGTTCCGAAATGGGCGTGCAGATGTTGGATGTCGCTCCCCTCAAGCCGGGCGCGCAGATAACAGGCCTCGGCCAGATAGATCAGATGGCGGGCCAGCCCCGTCTCGGCCCGGCGGGCGGCCTGCCAGACGTCGCGCAGCGCTTGGCCGAACCGCCGCGGCGCGCGCAGTATCATGCGCAGACTGGCACCGGCGAGGGCGCTGCCACCGGTGGCCAGCACATACTGGGTCGCTGCCGCCTCGGCCCTGTCCTGCGGATCGACCAAGGGCACATCGGGGCCGCGCATGGCGAAACGGTCCACCTCATGGCCCGCCGCCTCTAGCGCCGCGATCTCGCGCCGGATGAAGGAATGCGAGGGCTGCGGATAGGTGTTGAGGATATAGGCGATCTTCACGGGCGGTGCGGCCTTGGCTTGGGGCTGATAAACCTTGTTACCCGCCCGCTTGCCACTGGCACAAGGGCGGGCAAGGCTTTAGGCTTTCACAGAGAACGGGCAGAGGCGCAGCAACGGGTGTTTTCCAAGCTTTCCCAAGCGGTAACGGGCAATCGCCTGATGGCACGGGCATTGCGCTCGACCTCTTGGATCGTTTTGGGTTATGGCGGCTCGCAGGCGATCCGGCTGGCGTCGAACCTGATCCTGACGCGGCTGCTCTTTCCCGAAGCCTTTGGTCTGATGGCGCTGATACAGGTGGTGATTGTCGGGCTGACGCTGTTCTCGGACGTGGGCATCGCCCCCTCCATCGCGCAGAGCAAGCGTGGCGATGATCCGGATTTCCTGAACACTGCCTGGACGATCCAAGCGATCCGGGGGGCGTGCCTGTGGCTTGTGGCCTCCGCGCTGGCTTGGCCGGTGGCGGTGTTTTACGACGAACCTTCGTTGATGACCTATCTGCCCATCGCCGCGCTGAGCCTCGTAGTCGCCGGGTTCAACCCGACGCGGATTGAGACGGCGCATCGGCATTTGCAAATGGGGCGGCTGACACTGCTGGACCTGACATCGCAGGTAATGGGCATCGCGGTGATGATCTTGGGCGCGGCGCTCTATCAATCGGTGGCGGCGTTGGTGATCGGCGGCGTGGTGGGGGCCGTGGCGAAGCTGGCGCTGACCCATGCCTTTCTGCCGGGACCGGGCAACCGCTTTCGCTGGGAGCGTCCGGCGGTGCGCGAATTGGTGCATTTCGGCAAATGGATCTTCCTGTCGACTATGTTCTGGTTCTTTGCCAGTCAGGGCGACAAGGCGATCTTGGGCAAGTTCCTCTCGCTCGAAGGGTTGGGCATCTACAATATCGGCTATTTTCTGGCCAGCTTTCCGCTGCTGCTGGGCCAGAATGTCACCGGGCGGGTGATGATCCCAATCTACCGAGAGGCGGGGGGTGGCGATCATCCCAAGCTCAGGCGGATGCGCTATGGGCTGAGCGGCGGGCTAATGGCGCTCTTGGTGGTCATGGCGCTGGCGGGGCCTTGGTTGGTCTCAATCCTCTATGACCCGCGCTATCTGCAAAGCGGCGCGATTCTGGTGATGCTGGCGCTGGCGTTGATGCCGCAGGTGATCGGGATGACCTATGATCAAGCGGCTTTGGCCGCTGGGGATTCGCGGCGGTTCTTCATCTCTTCGGCCTCAAGGGCCAGCCTGCAAGTGGGGCTGCTGCTGGCGGGGGTGGTCACCGCCGGTCTGCCGGGGGCGCTGATCGGGTTGGGGGCCGCGATGGTGCTTTCGCATCTGGTGCTGATCTGGCTCGCAAGGGCGCATGGCGTCTGGGACGCGCGGCATGATCTGACCTTCGCCCTCTTGGGGCTGGCGCTCGGCGCGCTGGCGCTTTGGCTGCATTGGGACCGGGTGCTGGGGCTGAGCGCCACGGTCTGAGCGGTTCAGCTCTTTTGCTTGCGGGCTATTCGCGCGGCCCGGCCTTCTTTCCCGGCCTTCAAGCGCTCCTGCCAAACCTTGCCCAAGGTGCGGCGCTTTTCGCGGGGGCTGAGGTCGGGGATCGACACGACAGGGATCAACCCCGTCTCGCGTGTCATCTGCCGGGCCGAGCGGATCACCGGGCGGCGCAGTTCCAGCAGGAAGGCCACGATCAGCGCCAGCGCCAAGCTGGCCATCCCGCCCACCGCCGCGCGTTTCTTGCGGCTGAGCGATACGGGGTAATCGGGCAGTTCGGCCTGCTCCAAGGTGATCAGTTTTTCGCCCCGCTGATCGGATTCGAGCGAAAAGCCCACCTCCGCCTCATTCCGGCGGGCGGTGATCACCTCCAACTGGTCTTGCAGCTGGGTCAGACGGCGTTCGAACCGGGCCAGCTCCCGCTCAACCTCGGGCGAGGTTTGCAGGCTGGCGGTCAGGGTCTCGCGCTGTTCTTGCAACAGGTCGCGCTGCGTGGTCAGGCTTTCGAGCGTGGCATCCAACTCGGCCTGTTCGCGGGCGATGGTGGCAGCGCGGGCATCGGGGTTGACCCGATCGCGCGCCAGCCGCGTGGCGATGATTTCACGGTCAAGTTCAAGAATGGCGTCATTGAGGCTGCTGATCTCGCCGCGGCGAAACTCAAGACTGCCTTCGAGCGACAGGTCGTTTTCGGCCCGGTAATCGGCCAGTTCGGCCTCAAGCTCCGAAATGTCGCGGATCAGGTTCTGCTCTTGGCGCTGGAAAAACTCCAAGGTTTCTTGGGTCTGGCTTTGGCGTCGGGCGGCGGACATTTCGCGGGTGCGGTCGGCGAATTCGCGGGCCACAGCCTGCGCATCGGCGGGGTTGTCCATCTCGGCGGTGAAGGTCATGACCGAGATGGTGCCGTCATCCGCATAGCCTTCGCGCGGGGCAGCGACGCCGGTGATGGTGACCGAACGGCGCAGCAGATCGACTTTCTCGGACATGCGCAATGCGGTCAGATCGTCATAAAGATCAAAGCGTTGAATGATATCGACCAAGGTGCCGCGCGCCATCAACTGCTGTTCGATCAATTGCAAACGGCGCGCCGAAGACCCTTCGACCGTAGAGGGGGCCAGATCATTGGCGATCTTGGGCTGCTCGATCTGGATGACTTCGGAGGATTGGTAGACATGCGGCGTCGCAAGCGCCCAATAGACCGAGGCGATACAGCCCAGAAGCGTGATCAAAATGATCACACCCGCGCGGCGGCGGATCATGTCGATAAAGTCATCGAATGTATAGATCGGTCCCATGTGCCTCTTTCCAACCTGCCCAAAGCCCCCGACCGTTGCCCGGCGGAGTTTCCCTGCCTAGATCAGATGACTTGGGCGATAATAGGGCGCAAGCAAGGACGGCGACAGGGGGTGTCAGGCATATTTCGGCAGGCTAGAGGCCCGCGCCCGGTTCAGCACGATGCCCAAAAGCGGCACTTGACCTTCGAGCATCCGTTCGCATTCGCGCAGGTGACGCGCCATGGTCTGGCTGCCGTCGGAAATCAGCAAAACACCGTCTAGTTGCGGCAAGAAAGCCGAAAGATCGTCATGCTCCAGCATCGGCGGCATGTCGTAGAGGACGATTTCAGGCTGCAGCGAGGCCCGCAGACGCAGCAGGGTTTCCGCCGTGGCGCTGTCTTGCAGGATTTCGGCGGCGTTCACTTCGGCCCGGTCGTTCAGCCCAAGGGCAAGCGTATCGCTCACCCGCAGCATCCCCTTGCCGAGGTCGGCGCGGCCACTGAGCAGATCGCTCATCGCGCCGGGGGCCTGCATGTCAAAGGCACGGGCCAGACCGGGGCTGCGCATGTTCATGTCCATCAACACGGTGCGCGATCCCGGCACCCGCGACAGGCTCAGCGCCAGATTGGTCGCCGAGAAGCTGTTGCCGCAGCCCGAGGTGGGGGCGGTGATGGCGATATTGACCCAGCGATGCTCTAACGTGGTTTGACGCAAGCGCGTGCGCAGCAGGTCAAAGGCCCGCGCGGCGGCGCTGTTGCGATGATCGTCAACCAGCGGCATGTCGCCGCCGGGGCCGGGGGTGGCGATTGGCAGGTCTTGCCAGCGCGGCGCGCGGTCGTCACCGATGTAGCGGGAAACGGCAGGGGCGGCGGGCAGGCTGTCTTCAAAGGTCAGGTCGCCTTCGGAGAAATCGCCGTCGAACTCATCCTCATGGTCGATCACGGTGCGGCGCGGGCGGATGCTGTGGCGCATCCCCGGGCCGCCGAACTGCGCCGTCACATCGCTGTTGTCCGCGCCGAGGGCATCGGATGCGTAGAGGTCCCTCATCGTCTTCCCTTTCGATTTCTTGAACATAAGGCGCTGAATTTCTCGTTATTGGCGGGCGCGGCGAGCATCGCTCAGCACCCGGTTCGGCGCAAGACGACGCCGACGGTTTTCAGCAGAATGGTCAGGTCCATCGGCAGCGACAGATTGCGGCGATAGGCGGCGTCGACCTCATTGCGGTAGGTGAAACGGCTGTTGTTACGGGCCGAGACCTGCCACAGCCCGGTGATGCCGGGGCGCAGCGCGAAATAGGCTTTCGCATCGCCATACATCTCAAGCTGGTCGGGCATCATGGGGCGCGGGCCGATCAGGCTCATGTCACCTTTGAACACGTTCCACAGCTGCGGCAGCTCATCCAGCGAGGTTGCCCGCAGGAAAGCGCCCACCCGCGTGATGCGGGGATCGTCCTTGAGCTTTTGCATCTCGTCCCATTCGGCCCGCATCGCGGGGTTCGCGGCAAGGTAGCTCTCCAGCACCGCGTCGGCATCGCGCACCATGGTGCGCAGCTTCAGGATGGAGAATCCTTTGCCCCCCCGGCCAAGGCGCTTTTGCGTATAGAAGGGCTGACCGCTTTCGATCCACAGCGCAAGCGCGCAAAGCGCGATGATCGGCAGGGCGATGGGCAGGGACGCGAGGATCAGCAGCCGGTCGAGAAGCGGTTTCGCGTAGCGGCCATAAAGGCCGGTCGGACGCAGACGAAGGGCCGCCAGCGCCCGCGGCGCGGGCAGCACCGCAGTCCCCGCCATGGCGGGCTGTGCACGGCCCAGCACAGGACCGGCGATCACTTCCATCGAGCCATAGGCATGGCTGTGTGCGTCAAAGTACTTCATTCCAAACCCCCCAGGGTTCAATCGCATTCATTCGGACCGTTTCGGCCACGGCGCCTTCGCACCGCTCCGTCTCAACGACCTATCCGGCCTATACGTTCAGGTAGGATATGTATCATTTGTTACCACCTTTTCGCCTTATTCGATCCTTTTTCTCAGAAACAGACTGTTTCGCGGGGCGGCGGGCAGGTGGGAATTTAGGAGTGAGTTGAGGGCCTTATGGGGGCGCCATGGGGTGCAGATGTGTGGCGTTCGATGGTGGAGGGGAGGGCGTGCGCAGGCGTAGATGAGATATTAAGTCGTTAATAAATATGAGACTTATAGGGTTCTGAAGTTCCGGGTAATCATCTGTCTTAGGTGTCGGCCACTAAGCTTATGTGCCTTCGGATAGCGAGGTTGCAGAGGCACAAGCCACCAGCCATCGCGCAATTCTCACAATAATGTCAGGGCGATAAATGGGCGACAGTTGGGCGCAGGGCGCAGGCGGGCAAGCGCCAAAACCCCGGATCAGCTGCGCGATTCCGAGGGGATTCTTTAGTGCCTCTGGAGGCTTGTCTTTGAATTCTGGAGAAGAAAAGTGGCAGCCCGTAGGGGAATCGAACCCCTCTTTCCAGGTTGAAAACCTGGCGTCCTAACCGATAGACGAACGGGCCACTCTTTTGTCAGGTCAGTGCAGCGTTTGGTGTGTGCTGCTCTGTCTGTGAGCGGACGTTTAAGTAATACTGTGGGGGGCTGCAAGCGGAAAAATGAAGTTTCTTTAGAAAAAGTTTTCAGGCCCGCGCGGCGTCCTCCAAACGCAGTTGAACGGTGCGCCGACCGCGGAAATTGTTAATGTCGAGACGGCCTGCGAGGTGGAAACGCGCGCCGCCGTGGTTTTCCAGCGCGGGGCCGAGGGGGCCGTCGTAAGCGCCAAAGGAAATCGCCTCGAGATTCGCGCCCAGCCCGTCGCCGAAACTTACTTTGAGGTGGTTCTCGCCCACGCGTTTGGCAAAGCGGATTTGCATGTCCGCAAAGGCATAGCGCGGGGCAGGGGCGCCGGCGCCGAAGGGGCCGGCTTGGTCGACCATCTCGGCCAGCTCCACGGTGGCTGCGCCGGGCATCATCATGCCGCAGAGGTTGAGGTCGGCGGGGCCTGCCAAATGCGCGCCCTGTTTGGCGAGCAATTCGCCCAAGCGCGCCATCGCCGCGTCGATCTTGTCTTCCGCCACGGTCAGGCCTGCGGCCATCTTGTGTCCGCCACCCTTGATCAGCAGCCCTTCGGCAGCCAGACGCTGAATCGGCGCGCCGAGGTCGATGCCGCTGATCGAGCGGCCCGAGCCTTTGCCGATGCCGTCTTCGACACCAATGACGATAGAGGGGCGGTTGGCGGCTTCTTTCAGGCGGGAGGCGACGATGCCCACCACGCCGGGATGCCAGCCGGGGCCAGCGGCCCATGCCAGCGGTCCGTCAAAGCCGCGTTCTTCGGCCTGTGCCATGGCGCTGGCGCGCACGGCGGCCTCAACCTCGCGGCGGTCGGTATTGAGCTGGTCCAGCCGTTCGGCGAGGGCCGCGGCCTCATGCGGGTCGGCGGTGGCCAAGAGCCGTGCGCCAAGGTCGGCCTGCCCGATGCGCCCGCCCGCGTTGATGCGCGGGCCGAGCAGAAATCCGAGGTGATAGGCCGTGGGGGCGGTGTCCATACGTGCCACATCTGAAAGGGCGGCAAGGCCGGGGCGCGCGCGCCGGGCCATGACCTTGAGCCCCTGACGCACGAAAGCGCGGTTCACGCCTGTGAGCGGGGCCACATCGGCGACGGTGGCCAGCGCCACCAGATCGAGCATCGCCATCAGGTCTGGCCCCTTGCGCCCCGCTTCGCGCAATTGCCGCCCCACTTCGACGAGCATCAAGAACACGACCGCAGCGGCGCAGAGATGCGCCAGCGTCCCGTCTTCGTCCTGTCTGTTGGGGTTCACCACGGCCAGCGCATCGGGCAGCGTTTCGCCGCCAAGGTGGTGGTCCAACACGATGACATCCGCGCCCTTGGCAGCGGCGATGGGGCCATGGGACAGCGTGCCGCAGTCGACGCAGACAATCAGATCATGCTCAGCGGCGAGGGCCGACATCGCCTCGTCATTGGGACCATAGCCCTCGTCGATACGGTCAGGGATATAGAGCGTCGCACGGTGGCCCATGTCGCGCAGCCAGACCAGCAGCAGCGCGGCGGAAGAGCCGCCGTCCACGTCATAGTCCGCGAAAATTGCGATGCGCTCACGGTTTTGCAGGGCCGAGAGAAACCGCGTCGCCGCGGCCTCCATATCGCGCAGGGAGCGGGGATCGGGCAGCAGGTCGCGCAGGGCGGGGGCCAGAAAGCCCGCCGCTTGGGTATCGACCACGCCGCGGCGCGCCAGCACTTGGCACACCGGATCGGGCAGGCCCGCGCGCTGCACCAGCAGTTCTGCCGCGCGGGTCAGTTCCACGTCAGGACCGATCCAGCGCCGCCCGGTCAAAGATGTTTCGACACCGAGAAAGCTCATGCGGACCTCATTTGGCCGTTATGGAAGAGGGTGGGAAGGGCCAGTCTGGCCCTCACTCCGCCGGGGTGCGGTAGTTGATGCGACGGACCGAGCCGGTGCGCGAGCGCATGATCAGCGTCTCGGTGGTCAGCCAGCCCGGCTCGCGTTTCACGCCCGGCAGGATGTTGCCGCCGGTGACGCCTGTCGCGGCAAAGATCACGTCTTGGGTGACCATCTCGTCGCGCGAATAGACGCGGTCTAATTCGGTGATCCCGGCCTTGGCGGCACGGCCCTTTTCGTCTTCGTTGCGGAACAGCAACCGGCCATACATCTGCCCGCCCATGCATTTCAGCGCCGCGGCGGCCAAGACGCCTTCGGGCGCGCCGCCTTGGCCCATATACATGTCGATGCCGGTTTCAGGGTCGGCGCAATGCATCACGCCCGCCACGTCTCCATCGGTGATCAGACGGATAGCCGCACCGGTGGCGCGGACCTCGGCGATCATGTCGGCGTGGCGGGGGCGTTCGAGGATGCAAACGGTGATGTCGGACGCCGCGCAGCCCTTGGCGCGGGCCAGCGCTTCGACCCGCTCACCGGGGCTCATGTCGAGGGTGACGACATCGGTCTCGAAACCCGGGCCGATGGCGAGCTTGTCCATATAGGTGTCCGGCGCGTGCAGCATGGAGCCGCGCGGGCCCATGGCGATCACGGTCAGCGCGTTGGGCATGTCCTTGGCGGTCAGCGTGGTGCCTTCCAGCGGGTCGAGCGCGATGTCCACGCCGGGGCCTTTGCCCGTGCCGACCTCTTCGCCGATATAGAGCATCGGGGCCTCGTCCCGCTCACCTTCGCCGATGACCACGACGCCCGCGATGTCGAGCATGTTGAGCTGTTCGCGCATGGCGTTCACGGCGGCTTGGTCGGCGGCTTTCTCGTCACCCTTGCCGATCAGCTTGGCCGAGGCCAGCGCGGCGGCTTCGGAAACGCGGGCGAGGCCCAGAGAGAGCATGCGGTCTTGGAATTCGGCGGAAGCGGTCATGGAGTATCCTTGGGTGCAATGTGTTTTCTGTCCTGTACCCTCGCGCGGGCCTCGGGGCAAGTTTTGGGTTGTGGAAGGGGCTGCCGCTTCAGCCGAAACTGCCACCCCGGCCCGGGAACAAGCCGTAGGCGCCGGGCCATCGCCTGCCCGCCTTGTCACGCCGAAGGCGTGCCCGTCTATCTAGGCGCACCTTTGGTGCGACAGGGTAGGCGATTTGGTGGGGCTGGGTGCGCCCCGGCGGGCGCACATTAGGGTTGAGCCATAAAGTGGCACGAAGCACCGTCTCATCGCCCGCCCGCGGGCAGGCGATGGCTCTCAGCCTCAGACCTCTTCGATCCGCAGCGCCACCGGTTCACCGGCCAGCACGCCCGTCTTGTCCATATTCGCCAGTGCCTCCAGCAGCGCATTGCGGCTGGTTTTATGCGTCACGACCAAAACCGGGGCAGAAGTGTCGGAATGCTCATACTGGCGCATCCGGTAGATGCTCACACCCGCTTCGCCCAGCACCGTGGCGATTTTCGCCAGCGCGCCGGGTTTGTCGACCAGCGCCATGCGCAGGTAGTAGGGGGCAGGGCGCTGGCTGCTGGCGGGGGTGGTTTGCTCAAGCGTTCCGGCAGGCTGGCCAAAGACCGGCCCGCGCAACCCGCGCGCGATGTCGCAGACATCGGCCATCACGGCGCTGGCCGTTGGCCCTTCACCCGCACCGGCACCGCGCAACACGATCTGGCCCACGGCATCGCCTTCGATCACCACCATATTGGTGCCGCCATCAAGCTGCCCCAAAGGCGATGTTTGCGGCACGAGGCAGGGCATCATCCGCTGCTCCAGCCCGCGGCCGGTTTTCTGGGTCACGCCCAGCAGTTTGATCTTATAACCCATGTCGGCGGCGGCGCGGATGTCTTCGATGGCGACTCGCTCGATCCCCTCAAGCTGGATGCCATCAAAGTCGATCTTGGTGCCAAAGGCGATGGAGGACAGGATCGCCAGCTTATGCGCCGCGTCGATGCCGCCCACGTCCAATTGCGGATCGGCTTCGAGATAGCCCAACCCATCGGCCTCGGCGAAAATCTCTTGATAGGTTTTGCCCGAGTCCTCCATCCGCGTCAGGATGTAATTGCACGAGCCGTTCATCACCCCCATGATCCGGGTGATCTCATTCCCGGCAAGCCCCTCCATCAGCGTCTTGATGACCGGGATGCCGCCCGCCACAGCCGCCTCATAGCGCAGGGCCACGCCCGCGCCCTCGGCCTGTTCGGCCAAGGCTTGGCCATGGATCGCCAGCATCGCCTTGTTGGCGGTGACCACATGCTTGCCCGCCGCCAGCGCAGCTTCGGTCGCGGCCTTGGCGGGGCCATCCGCGCCGCCCATGAGCTCGACGAACACATCCACGTCGTCGCGGGTGGCCAATTTGACGGGATCGTCTTCCCAGTCATAAGACGCAAGCGACAGTCCGCGGTCCTTGTTGCGCGTGCGGGCCGAAACCGCCGAGACCGTCATCGCGCAGCCGGTGCGGGCCTCTAACAGGGCGGCCTGCTGGCGCAGAATGCGCAGCACACCCACGCCCACGGTTCCCAATCCGGCAATCCCGAGGCGAAGCGGCTTAGACATGGCGGTGGTCCTTCTGGTCTGATCCGAAAGGCCCGGCAGGCGGGGCCGGGCATAGCCGCGATGTAGCGGGTTCGGCGCCTGCGTGCAACGCGCATACGCATCACGGGGATGCCCGTTTATTCAGCGCTTTCGCTGTCCTCGGCGGCTTGGCGGGCGCGCTGTAGCTCTGCAGCGCGCGCCCTGAGCCGCGCCACCCGGGCAGCAGTGGCGGCTTGGGCGCTTGTGCGGCTCAGCCGCGCCGCGCGGGCTTCGAGATTGGCCGCACGCCCCGTGAGCGACGCTTCGGTCCGCGCCGGGTCGATCCGCCCGGCGGTGGCTTTGGCCAACAGCGGGTCGATCGGGACCAGATCGGGGTAGGGCGCGGCCTCCAACGCGGGCGTGATGGTGCGGTCGAGTTCGGGAAACTGCGTGCAGCCCGCCAGCAGCGAGACGCCCAGAAACAGGGCGATGGTCGAGAGGGGGCGGGGCGGGCGCGCTTGGGTCATGCCTCGTTCTGCCCCAGCCGTGATCTTCGCGCAAGCGGGGTTTGCTTTTGAACGCTTGTTCATTAAATTGCCGCCATGGCAAGAACCACAGGCTCCCACTCCGATATCACCGGCCCGCGTGTCCGCGCAGCCGCGCTGCGGCTTTTCGCGCGGGGCGGCTATGCCGCCGTGTCCATGCGTGCCATTGCCGCCGAAGTCGGCGTGCAGGCCGGGGCGCTTTATAACTACACCCCCGACAAGCAGAGCCTGCTGTTCGACCTGATGCAGGCGCATATGACCGACCTGCTGGCCGAAACGCCCCATGATCCGAGCCGCCCCGCCATGCAGCAGTTGCAGGATTTCGTGGCCTTTCACATCCGTTTTCACGCGGATCGGCCCGATGAGGTTTTCATCGCCTATATGGAATTGCGCAATCTGACGGAGGAGAATTTCGCCGTGATCGAGCGCCTGCGCCGCGACTATGAGGACCGGTTGGAGACGATCCTGCGCGCCGGGGTGGCGAGCGGCGATTTCGCCGTCGCCGATACCAAAATCGTGACGCTGGCAATCATCGCCATGCTGACGGGGGTGAACACTTGGTACCGCGCGGGCGGACGGCTTTCGCTGGACGAGGTCGTCGCACAGTATTGGGACATGGTGCGCAAGGCCGTGACCGCCTGAGCGGCCGCGGCCCTTTGGGTCAATGGGCGGGGCGGATGAAGGTCCCGTTGTTCAGATCCCGCATCGCCTGCTGTATCTCGGCGCGGGTGTTCATCACGATCGGCCCGTGCCACGCCACCGGCTCTTCAATCGGCGCGCCCGAAATCAGCAGAAAACGCACCCCTTCCTCCCCGGCCTGCACCGTGACCTCATCCCCGGTGCCAAAGCGGATAAGCGTCCGGTCGCCTGACATGTCGCGGATGTTCACCTCCTCGCCGGCGACCTCTTTCTCTAGCAGCACGCCCGAAGGGGCGGAGGCATCGGCGAAAGCGCCCGCGCCTTGGAAGACATAGGCAAAGGCCCGGCGATAGGTGTCGATCCGAAAGGTCTTCTTGACCCCGGCAGGCACGAAAACATCCAGATACTGCGGATCGGCGGCAATACCGTCGACGGGGCCGCGTTTGCCCCAGAACTCGCCCGTGATGATCTTGACCCGCGTGCCATCGTCATCGGTCACCACCGGGATGTCGGCGGATTTCATATCCTGATAGCGCGGCGCGGTCATCTTCTGCGCCGAGGGCAGATTGCCCCATAGCTGGAAGCCGTGCATCTGCCCGTTGGCATTCCCGCGCGGCATTTCTTGGTGCAGGATGCCCGATCCGGCGGTCATCCACTGCACGTCGCCCGCGTTCAGATCGCCGGTATTGCCGAGCGAATCCGCATGGGCCACAGTGCCTTCGAGCACATAGGTAATCGTCTCGATCCCGCGGTGCGGGTGCCAAGGGAAGCCTTTCTCGAAGTCGCGCGGATGCTCGTTGCGGAAGTCGTCGAACAACAGAAAGGGGTCAAGCTCCGACGGGTCGTGGAAGCCGAAAGCGCGGTGCAGTTTCACCCCGGCGCCTTCCATCGTAGGCGTGGCGCGGCGGGTTTCCAATGTGGGTCTGAGGGACATGATGCTCTCCTTTGCAGTTGCTCAGAAGATAGGGGGCGGCGGTCACCTCAACAATTCGCCCCGGCGAACGGAGCCTGTGCAAATTTGCGCAGCTTCAGCAATTCGGCACATTCACCGCCAATCCGCCGAGGGAGGTTTCCTTGTACTTCTCGCTCATGTCCGCGCCGGTCTGGCGCATGGTCTCAATACAGGCATCGAGCGGCACAAGATGCGTGCCGTCGCCGCGCAGCGCCAGAGAGGCCGCCGACACCGCCTTGATCGCGCCCAGGCCGTTGCGCTCGATACAAGGCACCTGCACCAGCCCTTTGACGGGGTCGCAGGTCATGCCGAGGTGATGCTCCAGCGCGATTTCGGCGGCGTTTTCGATCTGCTGCGGGGTGCCGCCCATCACAGCGCATAGTCCGGCGGCGGACATGGCGGCGGCGCTGCCGACTTCGGCCTGACAGCCTGCTTCGGCGCCTGAGATCGAGGCGTTGTATTTCACCAGCCCGCCAATCGCGGCGGCGGTGAGCAGGAAGTCTTCGATATGCGCCTCAGACGCGCCGGGGACATGGTCGAGGTAATAGCGCAAGGTCGCCGGCATCACGCCTGCGGCCCCGTTGGTCGGCGCGGTCACGACCTGCCCGCCGGCGGCGTTCTCCTCGTTGACGGCCATGGCATAGACGCTCATCCAATCGTTGATCGTATGCGGGGCGGATTGGTTCTGTCCGCGCTCGGCCATCAGCGCGTCGTAGATGCCCTTGGCGCGGCGTTTCACCTGCAACCCGCCGGGCAGAGTGCCCTCGGAGGTTAGCCCCCGGTCGATGCAGTCGCGCATGACCTGCCACAGCCGTTTCGACCCGGCGCGCAGGTTCTCGGCCCCGCCACGCGCCTCTTCATTGGCGCGTTTCATGCCCGCGATGGTTTTGCCGGATTTGGCCGACATCTCAAGCATTTCCGCGGCGGACTTGAAGGGGAAGGGCACCGGCGCGCCCTCATCCGTGTCCTTGCCTGCGGCGAGTTCCTTTTCGGTCATCACGAAGCCGCCGCCGATGGAATAATAGGTCTCGCGTAAGGTTACGTCGCCCTGGGCATCGGTGGCCATCAGCATCATGCCGTTGGCATGGCCCGCAAGTTTGGTGTCGTAGTCAAAGATCATGTCGCGCTCAGGGTCGAAACGCAGTTCGGGCAGACCGTCGACGCTGATGCGGCGGGTCTGTTTGATCTCTTCCAATACCTTTTCGGCGGCATCGGCGTCATAGTCCTCGGGCGTGAACCCGGCGAGGCCGAGGATCGTGGCGCGGTCGGTGGCATGGCCGACGCCGGTGAAGGCGAGGCTGCCGTGCAGCGAGGCGCGCAGCCCGGCGAATTGGAAGGGCGATGCGCGCATCTGGTCAAGGAAACGCCCCGCCGCCACCATCGGCCCCATGGTATGCGAAGACGAAGGGCCGATGCCCACTTTGAACATGTCGAAGACGGAAAGAAACATCAGGGGGCGGACCCTTTTATGGTTGCGGGTGTCGGGGCGCGGTGGAACGGGTATCGCCCAGACCTTTGGCGCATTGCAAGCGGTGTGGGCCGATCCAACCATTTCCTGCCGCCGCTTGGCGCGCTGAAAGCGACAGGGCGCGCGCTCTGGCCGTCCTGTCGCATTGCCGTGCGTCCAAAAACCGCCGACTTGCCCCTCGCACCCTATGCCAATTCGCCCTATAACGCGGCAAACGCCTGAGAGGGAGCACCCGATGTCCGGAGACCTATCACCGATCGACAAGGCCAAATTCGTGGCCGCGAAACGGGCGTGCGAATTCGTGGAAGAAGGGATGCGCGTGGGCCTTGGCACCGGATCGACGGCGGCGTGGCTGGTGCGCTGTCTGGGCGAGATGGTGCGCGACGATGGGCTGCGGATCAAAGGCGTGCCGACCTCCTCGCGCACCGCGCAACTGGCGCGGGATGTGGGGATCGAGGTCATCTCTCTCGATGAGGCGAAATGGCTCGACCTGACGATTGACGGGGCGGATGAATTCGACGGTGACTTGAACCTGATCAAAGGCGGCGGCGGGGCCTTGCTGCAAGAAAAGGTCGTGGCGACGGCCAGCGACCAGATGGTGGTGATCGCCGATATCGGCAAAGAGGTGCATCATCTGGGTGCATTCCCCCTGCCGATTGAGGTGATTCCCTTTGGCTGGCAGACCACGCAGGCGCTGGTCGAAGAGACGCTGATCTCGATGGATGTGCTGGGCCAAAGCTCGACCCTGCGGATGAATGGCGAGGTGCCTTTCATCACCGACGAGGGGAACTATATCCTAGACCTGCGGCTGGGGCGCATCGGCAACGCACGGCAATTGGCGCTGGTGCTGAACCAGATGCCCGGCGTGGTGGAAAACGGCCTGTTCATAGATATCTGTGACGCGGTTGTGATCGGTTACGGGGATGGCAGGGTAGAGGTGCGCGACATAAATGAAGGCACCGTGGCGACCGACCGTTTGGAATTCGTCGAGACCGACAACCTGTTTTCCGACCTGAGCGATTAATGCCGACAAAGCGAGACACGCGCGACCCCGCGCAACACCGAAATATGCGCGATCCCGCGCAAGACCCAAAACGACTAAGAGAGGCGCCAAATGGCCAAGAATGAATTCGACTACGACCTGTTTGTCATCGGTGGCGGCTCGGGCGGTGTGCGCGCGGCGCGTGTCGCGGCGGGCGAACATGACGCCAAGGTCGGTCTGGCCGAGGAAGACCGCTATGGCGGCACCTGCGTGATCCGGGGCTGCGTGCCTAAAAAGCTGATGGTCTTCGCCTCGGGCTATGCCGATGTGGTGGATGAGGCGAAATGCTTTGGCTGGGATCTCAAAGCTGGGCCGTTTGACTGGCATGACTTCAAAGGCCGTCTGAACACTGAGTTGGACCGCCTCGAAGGCGTCTATCGCAAGCTTCTAAAGAACTCCGGCGTTGACACATTTGACGCCCGCGCGCGGATCAAAGACCCCCATACCGTGGCCCTGTCCGACGGCACCGAGAAGACCGCAAAACACATCCTTATCGCCAGCGGTGGTCGCCCCGTGCGCCCCGAGATCGAGAATGCGGAACTGGGGCTGGTCTCTGACGATCTGTTCCATCTGGAGAAGCTGCCCAAGTCGATCCTGATCATCGGCGGCGGCTATATCGCCTGTGAATTCGCCTGTATCCTCAATGGTTTGGGTGTCGAAGTGACGCAATATTACCGCGGCGCGCAGATCCTGCGCGGCTTTGACGACGAAGCCCGCGGCATGGTGGCCGAGATGATGCAGGAAAAGGGGATCGACCTGCACCTGGGCACCAACATTCTGGAGATGACGCCCAGCCACGAAGACGGCAGCGGCCCGATGAAGGTCAAGCCGACCAACGGCACCGAAAAGATGTTCGACCAGGTGCTCTTTGCCACGGGTCGCCGCCCTAACAGCGATGACATGGGGCTGGAAGACCTGGGCGTGAAACTGGGCCGCAGCGGTGAGATCGAGGTGGATGAATACAGCCAAACGGCGGTGCCTTCGGTCTATGCCATCGGCGACGTGACCAACCGCATCAACCTCACCCCGGTGGCGATCCGCGAGGGCATGGCCTTTGTCGAGACCGTCTTTGGCGGCAACCCGACGCCGGTGGATCATGATCTGGTGCCCTCGGCGATCTTTACCCAGCCCGAGATGGGCACCGTGGGGCTGAGCGAGGAGGCCGCGCGGGAGGCGGGGCCGATTGAGGTCTATGCGACCTCCTTCAAACCGATGCAGGGCGCCTTTGCGGGCAAGGCCGACCGGGTGCTGATGAAGCTCATCGTCTGCGCCGACACGCGGGTGGTGCTGGGCTGTCATATCGTCGCACCCAACGCGGGCGAATTGATCCAGATGGTCGGCATCGCGGTCAAGATGGGCGCCACGAAAGAGCAGTTCGACGCCACCTGCGCGGTGCACCCGACCATGTCCGAAGAACTGGTGACCATGCGTAATCCGACCCGCACGGCTTGAATATCACGCGAAAGCGTACAATTTTTGGAACGATAGGCCGCATGGGCGGCCCAGAGGGGAACATATCAATGGCAGGAAATTCGCAAGGCCCCTGGGGGGGCGGCGGAGGCGGCAACCGGGGCAACGGCGGAGACCGGGGCAACGGGGGTCGCAACGACGGGCCGCAGGGTCCACGCGGGCAGGGCGGTGACCGCCCCCAGATGCCCGAGATCGACGATCTGGTGCGCAAGGGCCAAGAGCAGCTGCGCGTCTTGATGGGGGGGCGTGGCGACGACCGGGGCAATGGCACCGGCGGCGGCGGTCGCGGCTCTGGCGGGCCGGGCGTGACACGTTCGACCCTTGGCATCGCGCTTTTGGCGGGTGTGGCGCTTTGGGGCTTTGCCAGCTTCTACACCGTGCGGCCTGAACAGCAGTCGATTGAACTGTTTCTGGGCGAATTCTCGGGCATCGGCACCGAGGGTCTGAACTTTGCGCCTTGGCCGCTGGTCACGGCGGAGGTTTTCGACGTCACCACCAACCGCACCGAAGAACTCGGCGTGCGGCGCGGCGGGGGCGGCAACGAAGGCCTGATGCTGACCACGGACGAAAACATCGTCGACATCGACTTTCAGGTGGTTTGGAACATCAAGAACGCGCGTGACTTCAAATTCTCGCTGCGCGATCCCGAAGCTTCGGTCAGGGCGATCTCGGAATCCGCCATGCGTGAAGTCATTGCGCAATCCGAACTGGCGCCGATCCTCAACCGGGATCGTGGCGCGGTGGCGGATCGGGTGAAGGAGTTGATCCAGAACACCCTCGACAACCGCAATACCGGCATCAACGTGCTGCGTGTCAACGTGAACAAGGTCGACCCGCCCAGCCAGACCGTGCAGGTCACCGATGCCAATGGCAACACCACCACGCAGTCGGTCGTCGATGCTTTCCGCGACGTGCAAGCCGCCGAGCAGGAGCGTGACCGGGTGGAGCGTCAGGCCGACGCCTATGCCAACCGGCGCACTGCCGAGGCGCGCGGTGAGTCCGCGCAGCTTTTGGAAGCCGCCGAAGGTTACCGCGCGCGCGTCGTGAACGACGCTGTGGGTGAGGCCAGCCGCTTTGAAGCCGTCTTGGAAGAATACCGCAACGCGCCCGACGTGACGCGCAAACGTCTGTATCTTGAGACCATGGAAAAGGTGCTGGGCGACGTGGATAAAATCATCCTCGAAAACGGCAGCGGCCAAGGCGGGCAGGGCGTTGTTCCCTATCTGCCACTCAATGAATTGCGGCGCGGCGGAGGGTCGAACTGATGCGGAAAACAAGTCTTATCATTCCCATCTTGGTGATCGCCATCGTGGGTGTCCTTTCGGCTGTCTTTGTCGTGGACGAGCGTGAAAAAGCGCTGGTGCTGCGTTTCGGCCAGATCAAACAGGTCCGCAACGAGCCGGGCATCGGGTTCAAAGTTCCGCTTTTGGATGAGGTCGTGCGCTACGAAGACCGCATTCTGTCGCTGGAAACCCCGGTGATCGAAGTCACCCCCGCCGATGACCGTCGTCTTGAGATCGACGCCTTCGTGCTCTACCGCATCGACGATATGGTGCAGTACCGGCAAGCTTTGGGTGCGGGCGGCGAACGTCAGGCCGAAAGCGAGATGGGCGGCATCATGGAAAGCCAAATCCGTGCAGTGCTCGGCTCGCAGGGCGTGACCTCAAACACCATCCTGTCGCCCGAACGGGCCGACCTGATGGAGCAGATCCGTGTTCGCGCCGATGCCCGCGCGCAGGCGCTTGGCCTCAAGGTGGTGGATGTGCGTCTGCGTCAGACAAACCTGCCCGAGCAGAACTTTGACGCGACCCTGCAACGGATGATCGCCGAGCGTGAGCGTGAAGCGACCGACGAACGCGCCCGTGGCCGCGAAGCCGCGCAGCGTGTTATCGCCCTTGCCGATCGTACCTACGAAGAGATCCTCTCGGAGGCCCGTCGTGACGCGCGGATCATCGAAGGTGAGGCGGACGCTCAGCGGAACAACATCTTCGCGCAGGCTTATGGCAAGGATCAGGAATTCTTTGAATTCTACCGCTCGCTCAGCGCCTATGAGCAGGCTTTGCAGGGGCAGAACTCCACTATGGTGATGTCGCCGGATAGTGAGTTCTTTAACTACCTGCGGTCGGATCGCAGCGCCACGACCTCGGTCGATGCGATTGCACCGCCGCAGACCCCCGCCGCCGATGCGCCCGCGGCTGAGCCAGCGCCGGAGGCAGATAACGCCGCCGCGGTAGAGGATACGCAGGAGGAGGCCGCCCCCGCGGCCCCCGCCACGCCAGCCCCCGCTGCACCGGCGGCTGAGACAGATCTGCCAGCGGCGCTTGAAGAATGACGCTGGTTCTACTGGCTCTAGGGTCGGTTCTGATTTTCGAGGGGCTGGTGTACGCACTGGCCCCTTCGTTTTTGGAACAGATGCTCGAAATGCTCCGCCGCATCCCAGAGATCGCGCTGCGCCAGCTTGGCGCGCTGGCGGTGGTGGTCGGGTTGATCTTGGTTTGGCTCGCCTTTCAACTGGGGTTTTGACACCGCGCGGGTGGGGTGAAACGGCGTCCGTTTTGCCCACGACCTCGCAGGCCGGGGTCGCAAATCGTCACACTCCCACCCGTTGAAATGCCCGTGATCGGCCCCATCTTTGCTGTTGCAGCGCGTCCTTTCGGAATGCACTCTGCCCACGTTGGCAACAACAGGAACAATCAGGAGACGATGAATGCAGGCCAAGGCGGTTTCCCTGTCCACAACAGCACAACACACCCAATGGATGCGAGCGATGGCAATGGGGGTGATGGCGCTGACCCTCCTGATCCTGCAAGCCAGCATGGCGCTGGCCAAACCCGAAAGCCTCGCCCCGCTGGCCGAAAAAATTAGCCCCTCGGTGGTCAATATCACCACCTCTACCACGGTTGAGGGCCGCACCGGGCCGCAGGGCATCGTGCCCGAAGGCTCGCCCTTCGAAGACTTCTTTCGTGAGTTTCAGGACCGCAACAATGGTGAGGGCAACCGGCCCCGCCGTTCCTCGGCCCTTGGCTCGGGTTTTGTGATTTCCGAAGACGGCTATGTGGTGACCAATAACCACGTCATCGAAAGCGCGGATGAGATCACCATCGAATTCTTCTCAGGCGAGGAATTGGTCGCCGAGGTCATCGGCACCGACCCCAAAACCGACATCGCGCTTTTGAAGGTCGAAGCGGACGCGCCGCTGCCCTTCGTCTCTTTCGGTGACAGTAACGCCGCGCGGGTGGGTGACTGGGTGATTGCCATGGGCAACCCGCTCGGACAGGGCTTCTCGGTCTCGGCTGGCATCGTGTCGGCCCGCAACCGGGCGCTGTCGGGCACCTATGACGATTACATTCAGACCGATGCCGCGATCAACCGGGGCAACTCCGGCGGTCCGCTGTTCAACATGGATGGTGAGGTGATTGGCGTGAACACCGCGATCCTGTCGCCCAACGGCGGCTCGATCGGGATCGGTTTCTCGATGGCATCGAACGTGGTCACCCGCGTGATCGACCAGTTGCAGGAATACGGCGAGACCCGCCGCGGCTGGCTGGGCGTGCGCATTCAGGACGTGACCGATGACGTTGCCGATGCCATGGGCCTCAAGAAAGCCGTCGGCGCCCTGATCACCGATGTGCCCGAGGGGCCTGCGCGTGAGGCGGGGCTGAAAACCGGCGACGTGATCAAATCCTTCGACGGTGTCGAAGTGGTCGATACCCGTGGTCTTGTCCGTCAGGTGGGCAACAGCCCCGTGGGCGCGACGGTGCGCGTGACCGTGCTGCGTGACGGCAAGACCCAGACCATCAAGGTCGTACTTGGCCGCCGCGAAGAGGCCGATGGCGCTGTTCCGGCCGGTATGGACGAGAACGCCGATGAGGGGGCCGAGGCTGAGCCGCAATCGACCATGCTGATGGGTCTGACCCTGATGCCGCTTACGGATGATCTGCGCGCCGAACTGGGGGCCGATGACGATATGACCGGCCTTGCCGTGACGGATGTGGATCAGACGTCGGAGGCCTTTGAGAAGGGTCTGCGCATGGGCGACATCATCACCGAAGCGGGGCAGGAGCAGGTGTCGAACATCGCCGACCTCGAAGCCCGGATCGAAGCGGCGAAAGAGGCTGGTCGCCGGTCTTTGCTGCTGTTGGTCCGCCGCGGAGGCGATCCGCGCTTTGTGGCACTCTCACTGGCAGAGTGACCTTGCATCAAAGTTTGAGAAAGGGCGCCTACGGGGCGCCCTTTTTTGTTGCAGGTTTAGCCGCCCTATCGCGGCACCGCCACAAGCCCAAGCGCGCGGGCGGTGGTGAGCGACAGCACCTCACTGTTCGGCCCTTGCTGCGCCTGATAGCGCCGCACCGCTTGCCGCGTGGCCGCGTCCATCTCACCCGTGATCGGCCCGGCATAGAACCCGCGGGCCTCTAGCGCGCGTTGGAGGCTGCTGTTGAACTCGGGCGTCAGCACATCGGGGCAGGGCGTTTCGAACCAATTGTCGACCCGCGCGCGCACGATCTCTTGCCGGGTCTCTGTCTTGTAGACGGGCGGTTTGGCGATGCTGCCATCGGGGTTCATCTTTGCCGGGGTCACTTCGACCTGTTCGGTCACCGTCTCGATCACCGCAGGGCTGACCGTGCGGCCCCAGCAGCTCCCCTCCGGCGCGCCTGCGGGGCCGTTGCGGGTGGCCTCTAGCACCCCCGGCTCAGGGCGGGGCGTGGCTGGTGCTGCCGTCTCGCAACCCGCCAAGGCCGCGATGGCTAGCAGCAAAGCGGCGCAGTGCCACGCGGTTCTGGGGGGGAGGGGCTGTGTCATGCCGGTCTCTCGGGCTCGCCTGTTGTTCGCGGGCAGACTAGCCGGATGCGTGGGCCTTGCCCACCGCAATGTCGGGCGCGCCGTGACCTTGCGAAAAGGGGGCTGGAACCGGCTGCCATAGCCCGCTAAACAAGGCCGAACTTTTAGGACGAAAGGGCATCATCATGGCCAAAATCACCTATGTCGAACACTCCGGCACCGAACATGTGGTCGAGGTGGCCAATGGTCTCACCGTCATGGAAGGCGCGCGGGACAATAACATTCCCGGCATCGAAGCCGACTGTGGCGGGGCCTGCGCCTGCTCCACCTGCCATGTCTATGTCGATCCGGCTTGGGCAGAAAAACTGCCGCCGATGGACGACATGGAAGAAGACATGCTCGACTTCGCCTTTGAGCCCGATCCCGCGCGCTCGCGTCTGACCTGCCAGATCAAGGTCACCGATGCGCTGGACGGTCTGCGCGTGCAGATGCCGGAAAAGCAAATCTGATGCGGGCGATCGGCGCGGCACTGCTGGCGCTGATCGCAACAGATGCGGCGGCGGAGACGATCACCGCCGCGCATTACATCGCGCCCACCGGCCGCTACGCCCATGGCATTCTTGGCGACGCGCTGGAATGGGGCGGCTTGCAGGTCTCTCTGACAGATGGCGGCGCGCGGCGCTTCCATCTGCCGCGCGACCATGTTTTCGAGGATATCGCCCCCCGGCTTGTGGATGTGACCGGCGATGGCGCGCCCGAGGTTCTGGTGGTCGAGACGGACGTGAATCGTGGCGCGGCGCTGGCGATCTACGGCCCCGAGGGTAAGATCACCGAGACCCCGCATATCGACCAGAGCAACCGATGGCTCGCCCCCATAGGCGCTGCCGATCTGGATGGCGATGGCGCGGTCGAGATCGCCTATGTCGACCGGCCCCATCTGGCGCGGGTGCTGCGGGTCTGGCGCTTTGCCGATGGGCGGCTCAGCGAAGTTGCCCAGATGACGGGGCTGACCAATCAGCGCATCGGAGAGTGGCATATCTCGGGGGGTCTGCGCGATTGTGGGGCAGGGCCGGAGATGGTGCTGGCGGATGCCGATTGGCAGCATGTGGTGGGCGTGCGCCTGACAGGCGGGCAGCTTGCACGCCGCGATATCGGCCCCTTCGCGGGGGGCGAGAGCTTTGCCAAGGTGCTGGCCTGTGAATGAGGGGCGGCTGCGGCTCTGATAGAGCCGCCACCCGTCAGCTCAGCGCGCGCCAGCCGATGTCGCGGCGGCAGAACCCTTCGGGCCAATCGATTCCATCGACCATAGCATAGGCACGCTCTTGCGCCTCGGCCAACGTGGCCCCGCGTGCGGTGACGTTCAGCACGCGCCCGCCATTGGCCAAGATCGCCCCGTCCTGCGCCTTGGTGCCTGCGTGGAACACCATATTAGCGCTATCCTCGGGCAGGGCGGAGAGGCCCTTGATCTCACTGCCCTTTGCATAGTCGCCGGGGTAGCCTTTGGCGGCCATCACCACGGTCAGCGCGTGATCTTCGGCCCAGGTCACCTGCATATCGGCCAGCGTGCCCTTGGCGCAGGCCTGCATCAGGTCGAAAGCCTGCGCGCCGAGGCGCATCATCAGCACCTGACACTCCGGGTCGCCGAAACGGACGTTGTATTCCACCAGCCGCGGCTGGCCGTCCTTGATCATCAGGCCAGCGTAAAGCACGCCCTGATAGGGCATTCCGCGCTTGGCCATCTCGGCCATACAGGGGCGGATGATCTGATCCAGCGCGCGTTCGGCGATCTCGTCGCTCAGCACCGGGGCGGGGGAATAGGCGCCCATGCCGCCGGTGTTGGGGCCGCTGTCGCCTTCGCCGACGCGCTTGTGGTCTTGGGCCGTGCCGATGGGCAGCACCGTCTCCCCGTCGCAAAGCACGAAGAAGGATGCCTCTTCGCCTTCCATGAACTCTTCGATCACCACTTCGGCGCCTGCCTCGCCAAAGGCGCCGTCAAACATCTCATCCACGGCGGCCAGCGCTTCGGCATCGGTCATGGCGATGATGACACCCTTGCCCGCCGCCAGACCGTCGGCCTTGATCACGATGGGCGCGCCTTGCTTTTCGACATAGGCGCGCGCGCTGGCGGCATCGGTGAAATGGCCATAGCCCGCCGTGGGTGCCGCGCAGGCGTCGCAGATTTCCTTGGTGAAGGCTTTGGAGGCTTCCAGCGCTGCCGCTGCTTTGGAGGGGCCAAAGACATCGAAACCCGCCGCGCGCAGATCGTCGCCCACGCCCGCGGCGAGGGGCGCTTCGGGGCCGATGATGACGAAATCGATGTTATTGCCCTCGCAAAAGGCCACCACCGCCGCGCCGTCCATGATGTCGAGCTTGGCGCATTGCGCGATGGCGGCGATGCCCGCGTTGCCCGGTGCCACGATCAGCTTGTCGCATTTGGGGTTCTGCATGACCGCCCAAGCAAGTGAATGTTCGCGGCCACCGCTGCCGAGGATCAGGATATTCATGCCGCGCACTCCCTTGGACTTCGTTGCTCCGCGTTCTAAGCTGGGGGACCCACAGACACAAGGTGCCCAGATGGATCTGTTCGACGACCCCGCCCCCGGTGGCAACAGCCCCGAATTCACGGTGACCGAGCTTTCGGGCGCGATCAAACGGGTGATCGAGGGGGAGTTCGGCCATGTGCGGATTCGCGGTGAAGTGGGCCGTGTCAGCCGCCCGCGCTCGGGCCATGTCTATCTCGACCTCAAGGATGACCGCTCGGTCATCTCAGGGGTGATCTGGAAAGGCGTGACCGCGCGGCTTGAGACCCAGCCCGAAGAGGGGATGGAAGTCATCGCCACCGGGCGCATCACCACCTTTGGCGGTCAGTCGAAATACCAGATCGTTATCGAGGATATCAAACCAGCGGGCATGGGCGCGCTGATGGCGCTGTTGGAGAAACGCAAGGCGGCGCTGGCGGCGGAGGGGCTGTTCGCCCCCGAACGCAAACGCCCGCTGCCCTATTTGCCCGAGATCATCGGCGTTGTGACCTCGCCCTCGGGGGCGGTGATCCGTGACATCTTGCACCGGCTGCGGGATCGTTTCCCGCGCAAGGTGCTGGTCTGGCCGGTCGCCGTTCAGGGCGCGAAATGCGCGCCCGAGGTGGTGCGCGCCATCCAAGGGTTCAACCGGCTCACCCCCGGTGGCGCGTTGCCCCGGCCCGAGTTGATCATCGTGGCCCGTGGCGGTGGCTCGGTCGAAGACCTCTGGGGCTTTAACGAGGAAAGCGTCGCCCGCGCGGCGGCGGCTTCGGACATTCCGCTGATCTCTGCCGTGGGGCATGAGACCGACACGACGCTGATCGACTTCGTCTCGGATAAACGCGCGCCCACGCCGACAGCGGCGGCGGAATTGGCGGTGCCGGTGCGGCATGAACTGGCGGCATGGCTGGAGGGGCAGGGCGCGAGGATGCGCCAGGCGCTAAGCCAAGGGCTGACCCGCCGGGGCCAGCGGATGCGGGATCTGGCGCGGGCCTTGCCCCGGGCCGACACGCTGCTGGAGGGGCCGCGCCAGCGCCTTGATCGCGGGGGGGAGAAACTGGCCCCCGCGCTGATTGCGGGCGTCCAAGGCCGCCGCGTCAAGCTGGCTGATATGTCTGGCGCTCTGCGCCCCGGCACCCTGCGCCGCCAGTTGGAAGCGGATCGGCAACGTCTGGCGCAGCTCTCGGCGCGGCTCGACCCGGCGTGGCAACGCAATTTGGCCGGACAGCGCGAGCGGCTGGCCGCGCGGATTGACCGGTTCCACCCCGAGGTGCTGCGCCGTCAGATCCTCCGCCGCCGCGAGCGGTTGGTCGATCGCACGCAAACCTTCCGCCCCGAGGTTTTGCGCCGCGACCTGTCGCGCCAAGACCAACGGTTAAAAGAGGTGCTGGCCCGGCTGGCGCGCGCAGGCCGGGCCGATCAGGACCGCCGCCGCCGCCAGATCGACGCGATGGGCCGCACGCTCGGCACGCTCGGCTATCGTGAAACGCTGGCCCGTGGTTTCGCCGTGGTGCGGGGCGATGGGGATGTGGTGACCAGTGCGGAGGCTGCCAAGAAGGCGGCGCATCTGGAGATCGAATTCGCCGACGGTCGGCTGCCCGTCAAAGGCGCGGGCTGAACTGGCCTAGACCCCGACCTGCGGCCCAAGGCACAGAAGCGGCTCAGTCATCTCCCGCGCCTGATAAAGCGCGGTCTCGGTCGGGTCATTCTCGAACCGCGCGACCAGCCCGGTTGGGCTTTCGGTAAAGCTCCAGCATTGCGGGGCGGGGTCGTCTTCATAGACAAAGCAGATCAGCCCATCGGCCTCATACCAGCGCCCCTCTTTGCAGTGGCCATCGAGAAAGGACCACTGTACGCGCCGGTCCTCGTGGTAGATTTCCGCCCCATAAGGCGCGCCGGATTGGCCGAAGTAGAGGGTTTTGCCCTCAGTATAGGCTTCGAACTCCGCCGCCGACATCTCGGCCAAGGCAGGCAGGGGGAGGAGGGCGCAGATCAGGGCGAGGGCATGTCTCATACTTTCAGCCTGCCAGAAGCCCGTGCGCCGCGCTAGTGGGATCAATGCTGGCCCCACCGGGCGAGGCGGCGGTCCATCACCCGCCGCCACAGCGGGGGAACGAGGGCGATCACCGCCATCACGGGCAGGGAATAGGGCAGCTTCGGCATCTCTGGCGTCACCTCCAGCGCCGGGAAGGCGCGGGCGGGGCGCATGTGGTGGTCCGAATGGCGCGGGGCATTCAGCATCATTGCGGCGGAGTACCATTTGGGCGCGTTCCAACTGTGCTGCGGGCCCATCGGCTCGAACCGGCCATCGGGGCGCTGCTCTCGTCGCAGCCCATAGTGTTGCACATAGTCCGACAGCAGCAGTTGCATCTGCGCATAGGCCGCCAGCCCGATATAGGCGAGCAGCCCGGCGACCCCGCCCAGCAGCATCGCCGTGAGCAGCGCCAGCGCCGCGCCAATGAGGTAGAGCGTGTAAGGGTGCAACCCTTTCGCCCCAGTCTTGCGCGCCCGCTGCGCACTGTCGGCCTGCCACCCGGCGCGAAACTCCCCCCAGCTTGCGCTCAGCAGAAACCGCCAGAACCCCATGCCCCTGGGTGCGGAGTTGGGGTCAGCCGGGGTGGCGGCGGCGGGATGATGCACCCGCAGATGGGCCGAGACGTGATGCCCGTGCAGCAGCGAGATATAGATCGCCGTGCCGATCCGCCGGGGCAGGCGGCGGCTGGCGTGGATCAACTCATGGGCGTTGGAATTGCTGATCTGGCCCAGAAACAGGCCAAGGGCGGCAAAGATCAGGGCGCGGTCCAACGCCTCAAGATGCGGGGCTGCGCCAATAGCCCAGACCCCGAGCGGCAGCAGCAGGAAATGCGCGGCGGCCAAGGTCAGCGTCAGGGCGCGGCCTGAGCTATCGGAAAGGCGCAGCGCGCGGCCCAACCGGTCCATAAAGGCCACATGCACGGTGATCGACAACAGTGCCAGCACGGGCCAGACCCCGCCCCAGAGGGCGGCGGCGATCAGCACCGCCGGTGTCAGACTTGCGATCACATACCACAGCATGCGTTTTCCCCTGCGACCCCGCGCCAATCGGCTCGGCCCCCGTATTCTGCCCGCCGTAGGGGCCGCGCACAACGCAAACACCCGCGCGATTGTCGCTTTTTGATCGCGCCTAGGGCTTTGGATTTGTTACCAAGGCGGAAAGCAAGGCGGGGGGAGAGACATGGCGCTGGATGATCACGGCAAGGCAGCGGCGGGGGCGCCGCGAAAGGGCGTTTGGAAATCCGGCAAGGGCAAGGGGCGGCATCACCCCAAAGGGCGGCAGTTGCAGGATACGGCGTGGGAGGAGGTCCACGCGCTGTTGGGCGACCGCCCGCGCGCCCGCGATCTGCTGATCGAGTTTCTGCATCTGATCCAAGACCGCTTTGGCCACCTGTCGGCCGCGCATCTGCGCGCCTTGGCCGAAGAGATGCGTCTGTCGATGGCCGAGGTCTATGAGGTCGCCAGTTTCTACGCCCATTTCGACGTGGTGAAAGAGGGCGAGACCCCGCCTCCCGCGCTGACCATCCGCGTCTGCGATTCGCTGTCTTGCGAGCTGGCCGGGGCGCAGGCGTTAAAAACCGCGTTGGAAGAGGGGCTGGACCCGACCGAAGTGCGCGTCCTGCGTGCGCCCTGCATGGGGCGCTGCGACACGGCGCCGGTGCTGGAACTGGGGCATAACCATATCGACCACGCAACGCCCGAGAAAGTGCTGGCGGCCATTGGCGCCGGAGATACCCATGCCCACTTGCCTGACTATGAAACTTACGAAACCTACGCGGCGTCAGAGGGTTACGACGCGCTGTTGAACCTGCGTCAGGGGTGCGATTGGGAAACGGTGCAGGAGCAATTGTTAGAGGCTGGGCTGCGCGGTCTTGGCGGAGCGGGTTTCCCCTCGGGCAAGAAATGGGGCTTCGTGCGCGGCAATCCCGGCCCGCGCTATCTGGCGGTAAATGGCGATGAGGGCGAGCCGGGCACCTTCAAGGACCGCTGGTATCTCGAACGCAGGCCGCATCTCTTCCTCGAAGGCATGTTGATCGCCGCTTGGGCGGTGGAGGCGGAGAAGGTCTTTCTCTACATGCGCGATGAATACCCGGCGGTGCTGGAGATCCTGCGCCGTGAGATTGCCGCTCTGGAAGGCGCGGGCCTCATCGCGCCCGGCTATGTCGATCTGCGCCGCGGGGCGGGCGCCTATATCTGCGGCGAGGAAAGCGCCATGATCGAAAGCATCGAAGGCAAGCGCGGCTTGCCGCGCCACCGCCCGCCCTATGTGGCGCAGGTCGGTGTCTTTGGTCGCCCGACCTTGGTGCATAACGTGGAGACTCTGCATTGGATCGCCCGCATTTGCCGCGAGGGGCCGCAGGTTTTGAACGGCGTCGAAAAGAATGGCCGCAAGGGGCTGCGGAGCTATTCCGTTTCGGGCCGTGTGGCGCGCCCGGGGATGTATCTGCTGCCCGCAGGCTCGACCATCACCGATGTCATCGCCGCGGCGGGGGGCATGGCAGAGGGCCATCTGTTCAAAGCCTATCAACCGGGTGGCCCGTCCTCGGGGCTGTTGCCCGCGTCGATGGCGGATCTGCCGTTGGACTTTGACACGTTGCAGCCACATGGGTCTTTCATCGGCTCGGCGGCGGTGGTTGTCCTGTCGGAACACGACAGCGCGCGGGCCGCCGCCCTCAACATGCTGCGGTTTTTCGAGGATGAAAGCTGTGGCCAATGCACGCCCTGCCGGGTCGGCTGTGAAAAGGCGGTGAAGCTGATGCAGGAGGACCGCTGGGACCAAGCCCTGCTGGAGGCGTTGTCGACTGCCATGGTCGATGCTTCGATCTGCGGGCTGGGGCAGGCGGCGCCGAACCCGATCCGGCTGGTGATGCAGCATTTCCCCGATGAAATCTGACCCCGCCCCCTCCCGGCGGGCTTGATCTGCCCGGGCGCCCTTCCATCTGCGCGGGCAAGCCTATAGATCAAGACGAAACTGCATGGGAGACGCCGATGGCCTTCTTCACGAAGCTCAAGGACCGCTTGTTCAAATCCTCGTCCAAACTTGACGAGGGGTTGGAGGCAATCGTCAGCGATGGCGGAGAGGCGGAGGCCGAAGCTGCCCCCGTGGATGCGGTGATGGACCAGCCCGGCGCGGCGTCGGATGTGATGCCCGATGGGCAGGACGACAGCGGCCCGATGTTGGCAGCTGAGCGGGAGGCGGAAGAGCCGACCCCCGCGCCTGAACCCGCCCCCGCGCCCGAGACGCTCCCAGAGCCCGAGCCGCAGCCTGCGCCTGAACCGCAGCCCGAACCGACTGAGCCCCAGCCGGACCCCACACCCGTGCAGGAACCCCCCGCCGCTGATCCTGAGCCCGCCCCGACCCCGGAGGAAGTTCCCGCGGCGACCGACCTGCGCCAAGCGATGACCCCCGTCGCCCCGGCGCTGGACGAAACCCCAGCCGAGGCCGCCGCCGCCAAACCGGGCCTCTTGGGCCGTCTCATGGGGCGCGGTGCCGCACAGCCCGTGGTGCGCCGGACGCTGGATGACGAGATGCTCGAACAGCTTGAAGAGTTGCTGATCAGCGCCGACATGGGCGTTGATACGGCGCTGCGGGTCACCGCGAATATGGCCGAAGGGCGCTTTGGCAAAAAACTCTCGGTGGCAGAGATCAAACAACTGCTCGCCAGCGAAGTCAGCCGGATCATGGAGCCTGTGGCGCGGCCCCTGCCGCTCTATGCCAAGACCCCGCAAGTGGTGCTGGTGGTCGGTGTGAACGGCTCTGGCAAGACCACGACCATCGGCAAATTGGCCTCGCAATTCCGTGCGGCGGGCAAGAAGGTCGTGATCGCTGCCGGGGACACCTTCCGCGCCGCGGCGGTCGAGCAGTTGCAGGTCTGGGGCGAACGCGCAGGCGTGCCCGTGCTGACCGCGCCCGAGGGCAGCGACCCGGCGAGCCTTGCCTTTGATGCCATGGGCCGCGCGCAGGAAGAGGGGGCCGATCTGCTGCTGATCGACACGGCGGGCCGCTTGCAAAACCGGGGCGACCTGATGGAGGAATTGGCCAAGATCGTCCGCGTTATCCGCAAGAAGGATGAGACCGCGCCGCATAACACCCTATTGGTGCTGGATGCGACGACAGGGCAGAACGCGGTCAATCAGGTGAAAGTCTTTCAAGAGATTTCCGACGTAAGCGGTCTGGTGATGACCAAGCTCGACGGCACCGCCAAAGGCGGGGTGCTGGTGGCGCTGGCGGACCGCTTTGGCCTGCCGATTCATGCCGTGGGTGTGGGTGAGCAGATTGACGATCTGTCGCCCTTTGACCCGGATGAATTCGCCGCCGCTTTGGTGGGCACGGATGGCTAACGACACCCCGGTCGCCGCGCTCGGCGGCTCCGTTCAGTCATGGGTGCCAAGCTTTCGTTCGATCCAGCGCAGAACGGTGAGAACCAGCACCACGACCCCTGCGGTCAGACAGGCCAGCAGGATTTGCCCCGCGCCGCAGGACAGGCCGATGGCCCCGGCCAGCCACATCGACGCGCCGGTGGTGATGTTGCGCACCTCGCCGTTCGAGGTGAAAATGATCCCCGCCGCGAGGAAGGCGACACCTGCGGTCACCGCCTCAATGAGGCGCAATGGATCGAAGCGCATTTGGTCGCCATCACCAAACTCCAGACTGCCAAGCTCTTGCCCGATGATGATGAAGAGACAGGCGGCGATGGCCACCATGATATGGGTCCGCAGCCCCGCAGGCTTGTCGCGCCGCTCGCGCTCATATCCGACGATACCCGCGAGAAAGGCGGCCATGAGCAGCCGCGCCGCGGCCACGGTAACCGGCACTTTCGAAAAACTGTGGGTGAGATCGGCGATCAGGCTTTCAAACATGGAAATTCCGTTGGTGCTAAAGGCTTTGAAGTATAAACCTCTCGCCGCGGTGGTGGTTCCGGGATGACCGATTGGATCCTGTCGATCGAAGGCACCCCCGCGGGCCATACCGCGGCCCTGTGGCTGGCGCTTTCGGCAGCCTTCCTGCACGCGGTTTTCGGCGCGCTGCAAAAGGGGCGGCATGATCCTTGGCTCACGCGCGGGGCGATCGATGTCTCTTATGGCGTGATGGCGGCCCCCTTTGCGCTTTTCGTCGTGCCATGGCCCGAGCCGCATATGTGGGTGATCTTCCTCGGCGCTTTCGTGATCCATGTGATCTACAAGCTGTTGCAGGCATGGGCCTATACCAAGGGCGCCTATACGGTGGTCTACCCGGTGGTGCGCGGCACGGGGCCGCTCTTTGCCGTGGTCGGCGCATATTTGATCTTTGGTGAGCGGTTCAACACGGTGCAATGGCTTGGCGTGGCGGTGCTGCTAAGTGGCATCTTCGGCCTTGCTCTTTATAACCTGCGCAATCTGGTCGCCGCGCGCGATACGCTGCACGCAGCGCTCGGGCTGGCGGTGCTGACGGGCTTGTTCGTGGCGCTTTACACCACATATGACGCATACGGCATCCGCGCCACGGCGGATCCTTTCACCTTCCTTGCATGGTTTTTCATGGTCGACGGGTTGGTGATGCCGGTGATCGCATGGCGGCGCTGGCACGCGATGGAGAACCCGCCCGAGGTGGCGCCGCTGATGCTGCGCGGCTTTATCGGCGGGATCATCGCTTTTGCGAGTTTCGGGTCGGTCATGCTGGCCACGCGGCTCGACAAGGTGGGCGAGGCGGCGGTGCTGCGCGAGACCTCGACCGTCTTTGCCGCGCTGATCGGGGTGCTGGTGCTGAAAGAAACCGTCGGCCCGCGCCGCATCGCGCTGATGGCGCTGATCGCAGCCGGGGCGGTGATTGTTGAAATGGGCGGCTGAAGGAACAGGCATGTCAGAACCAAGAGAGATCAACCCAATGCTGCGGGCAGGCTTGGAATACGGGCCGGTCTTGGCCTTCCTAGTGGCCTATCTGTGGCTCAAGGATAACACCTACACTTTCGGCGGGACGGAGTATGACGGCTTTATCGTCGTCACCGCGATGTTCGTGCCGCTGCTGGTACTCTCGACCGGCGCGCTTTGGGCGCTGACGGGCAAGCTCAGCCGGATGCAGGTCGCCACCGTGGTGCTGGTGGTGATCTTTGGCGGGCTGTCGGTCTGGCTGAACGACGACCGCTTCTTCAAGATGAAGCCGACGCTGATCTATGTGCTTTTCGGCGGCCTTTTGGCCGTCGGCCTGCTGCGCGGGCAGTCCTATCTGAAATACGTCATGGAAGAGATGATGCCCCTGCGCGATGAGGGCTGGATGCTGCTGACCAAACGGCTGATGTATTTCTTCTTTGGTCTGGCGCTGGCGAATGAGGTGATCTGGCGGTTCTTTTCGACTGACACTTGGGTTTACTTTAAAACCTTCGGCCTGACGGCGGCGATTTTCGTTTTCTTCATGGCGCAGGGCAAATTGTTCGAAGCCTACGGCGAAAAGAAAGACCAAGGCTGATCCGCTCAAATTTAACGAAGGCCCCGCGCGAAACTGTTGACCTGTAGCGTCGCGCGGCGTAATCCACCCCGCGTGGCGATTTGTTACCGGATTGTGGGCCACGTTAAACATGCCGCTAAAAGGTCAGGATGAAAGACCCCTTTCGCTTGGCCGCGTCTGGGGTTTTTTTATGCCCGCGAGGTCGGGCCGGAAGGATGAGAGAGATGAGCAACGACCGTCACGCGCGCACCCAAGCGATCCACGCAGGCACCCGCCGCAGCCAATATGGCGAGGTGAGCGAAGCGATCTACCTGACCCAAGGTTTCGTCTATGACAGCGCCGAACAGGCCGAGGCGCGTTTCGAAGAGATCGGCCCGGATGAGTTCATCTATGCCCGCTATGGCAACCCCACGGTCGCCATGTTCGAGGACCGCATCGCCACTTTGGAAGGGGCCGAAGATGCCTTTGCCACCGCCAGCGGCATGGCGGCGGTCTCGGGCGCGCTGATCTCGATGCTAAAGGCGGGCGATCATGTCGTCTCGGCCCGGGCGCTATTCGGGTCTTGTATCTATGTGCTGGAAGAGATCCTTGGCCGCTACGGGGTAGAGGTCACTTTCGTCGACGGCAGCGACCTCTCCGCTTGGGAGGGCGCGATCCGCGAGGACACCCGCGCGGTCTTCTTCGAATCCGTGGCCAACCCCACGCTTGAAGTGATCGACATCGAGGCCGTGGCCAAGCTTGCCCATGCCAGGGGCGCGCTAGTGGTGGTCGACAATGTCTTTGCCACGCCGGTCTTTTCGCGCGCAATCTCGCAGGGCGCGGATGTGGTGGTCTATTCTGCGACCAAACATATCGACGGGCAGGGTCGTGCGCTTGGCGGTGTGGTGCTGGGCAGCCGCGAGTTCATCCGCGGCACGCTTGAGCCTTACATGAAACACACCGGCGGCTCGATGAGCCCGTTCACCGCATGGATCATGCTCAAAGGGTTGGAGACCATCGACCTGCGGGTGCGGGCGCAGGCGGCCAGCGCACAGGAATTGGCCGAGGCGCTGGACGGTCACGCGGCATTGGCGCGGGTGCTTTACCCGGGCCTTGCGGGCCATGCGCAGAACGCGCTGGCGATGCGCCAGATGGGGGCAGGGGGCACGGTGCTGTCCATCGACCTCAAGGGCGGCAAGGCGGCGGCTTTCGCTTTCCTGAATGCGTTGCAGGTGGGGGTGATCTCAAACAACCTTGGCGACGCCAAGACCATCGTCACCCATCCGGCCACCACCACCCACCAACGTCTGCCGCAGGACACCAAAGACCTTCTGGGCATCACGCCGGGACTGGTGCGGATCAGCGTGGGGCTGGAATATAGCGGCGATCTCAAGGCTGATCTAATGCAAGCCTTGGATGCGGCGGCGCAAGCCTGACCTGATGTGTCGCGGGCGCGGTGGCATTTCGGCCCCGCGCATCATACATTGAGAGCGACAGACCGGAGGGCCGCGCAATGAACATCGTGACTGAGATGTCCGAGATACCGGACCGGGAGGCGGCGCAATCCGCGCTCGCCACGCTGCGCGCTTGGGCCGAAACGGCCACCCCGGCCGAGATTGCGGCGCTGGACCCGGCCATGGCCCGGATGCTGGCCCCCGCCGAATATCCCGCCCTTAGCCGCGCCTATCCCGAAGATTTCACGGCGGGCGACAACTACCGCGCCAGCTTGCCGGATCTGCAAAACGGCCCCTCCAGCCTGATCCGCGGCGCGCAGCAGTTGATCCAGCATGTCGGCATCTCGAACTTTCGGCTGCCGATCCGCTATCGCAGCCGCGAGGGCGGGGATCTGCGGCTTGAGACCTCGGTCACCGGCACAGTCTCGCTCGATGCGGAGAAAAAGGGCATCAACATGTCCCGCATCATGCGCAGCTTCTACCGCCATGCAGAGGCGACCTTTAGCTTTGAGGTGATCGAAGCGGCGCTGGACGATTACAAAGCCGATCTGGAAAGCTTGGATGCGCGAATTCAGATGCGCTTTTCCTTCCCGATGAAGATCGGCAGCCTGCGCTCGGGCCTCACGGGCTATCAGTATTACGACATCGCGCTGGAGTTGGTCGAACAGAACGGAGAGCGCAAGAAGATCGTGCATCTCGACTATGTCTATTCCAGCACCTGCCCCTGTTCGCTGGAACTGAGCGAACACGCGCGCCAGACCCGCGGGCAACTGGCGACGCCGCACTCGCAACGCTCCGTCGCACGGATATCGGTCGAGACGCGGGACGAGGGCGATTGCCTGTGGTTCGAAGACCTGATCGAGATTTGCCGCCGTGCCGTGCCGACCGAGACGCAGGTCATGGTCAAACGCGAAGACGAACAGGCGTTCGCCGAGCTTAACGCCGCCAATCCGATCTTTGTTGAGGATGCCGCGCGGCTGTTTTGCGAACAGCTTTTGGCCGATGGCAGGGTGGGCGATTTCCGCATCGTCGCCAGCCATCAAGAAAGCCTGCACAGCCACGATGCGATCAGCGTGCTGACCCAAGGTGAGACCTTTGCCGCGCAGAGCATCGACCCCAAGCTTTTCAACACGCTCTTCCACGTCGGCTGACCCCGGACGGCGCGGCAATCGCGCATTGGTTGTTCGCAGCCCGCGCCGCGCCCCTTTGCGGGGCATTCCGCCTGTCTTAGCGCGGAAATGGTGAATGTCGCCCTGTCAGCCCTGCAAGTCCCGACCAGCGGCTATGCGAAAACGTCGGTTCTGCTGCGGCGCAGCATTGCCTATCTAACGGTCATCGAAATACTGGAAATTGCAAAGGCAATCAGATGACCTACCAGAGCACTGCTCACCCCGCCCACTCCGTCTCTCCCCTCGAAGGGCTGCGGCGCGCCGGCGCCGGTCTGCGCGGCTTTTTCGCGGGGATCGGCCATGGCATCATGATGGGCTCCACCGCCCAACGCCGTTTTGAGCAGGTCCAAAGCCTGCAAGCGAAAAGCGACGAAGACCTGTCCGCCATGGGCATCAAGCGTGACGACATCGTTCACCACGTTTTCAAAGACCTCTACTACATCTAAGACGACACGGACCGGGGCCAAATCGCGCCCCGGTCCCGTCTCGGCTTGACAGCGACGAGCGGCCAAGCCAACGCTGCGCGCATGTTGGATATACGACCTGTCGGATATGTCGTGGGCCTTTTGGTGGCCGTGCTCGGCCTTGCCATGATCATCCCGATCTTGGTCGATCTGGCCGAAGGCCGGGGGCAGTGGTGGGTCTTCGTCGAAAGCGCGCTGATCACGACGCTGGGTGGCGGTATGATCGCCCTCGCCAGCGCCAATGGAGTCCGTGAAGGGCTCACCATTCAACAGACATTCATGCTGACCACCGGCGTCTGGCTGATGCTGCCGCTCTTCGGGGCCTTGCCCTTCGTGCTTGGCGCGACCGAGGCCAGCGTGACCGACGCGATGTTCGAGGCGATGTCGGGGCTGACGACCACCGGGGCCACGGTGCTGACCGGGTTGGAAGACCTGCCCAAAGGTCTGCTGATCTGGCGCGGTATTCTGCAATGGCTGGGCGGCATCGGTATCGTCGTTGTCGCCATGGTCTTCCTGCCTGAGTTGCGGGTCGGTGGTATGCAGATCTTCAAATCCGAATCCTTTGACACTTTCGGGAAAATCCTGCCCCGCGCGGGGCAGATCGCAACGCAGATTTCGGTGATCTACCTCTGGCTCACGCTGGCCTGCATGCTGAGCTATCTGGCCCTTGGGATGACCACCTTTGACGCGACCGTACATGCGCTGACCACGGTCTCAACGGGTGGTTTTTCCAACTACGATGCCTCCTTCAGCACTTTCTCCGGCCCCGCCGAATATGTTGCCGCGATTTTCATGATCCTCGCGGCGCTGCCCTTCGTACGCTATGTGCAGCTGATCAACGGCAACCCCGTGGCCCTGCACCGCGACCCGCAGGTGCGCGGCTTTTTTATGACGATGACCTTTCTGGTGGTGATCGTCTTTTTCGTTCTGCGCAGCGGCACGACCTATGAATCCGAGCGGGTTTTGCGCGAAGCGCTGTTCAACATCACCTCGATCATCTCGGGCACCGGCTATGCCTCGGCGGACTATATGCAATGGGGCAGCTTTGCCGTGGCGCTGTTCTTTTTCATCGGTCTGATCGGCGGCTGCGCGGGCTCGACCACCTGTTCGATCAAGATCTTCCGCTATCAACTGCTCTTTGCGTCGATCCGCGCGCAGCTGCGGCGGATCCGTTCGCCCCACGGTGTCTTTACCCCGCGCTACGATGGCCGCCCGGTTGGGGCGGACGTGCTAAGCTCGGTGATGTCCTTCTTCATGTTCTTCGTCGTTTCGCTCGGCCTGATCTCGGTCGCGCTGAGCCTCACGGGGTTGGATTTCGTCACCTCGGTTTCGGGGGCGGCGGCGGCGCTGGCGAACATCGGCCCGGGGTTGGGAGAGATCATCGGCCCGGCGGGGAATTTCAGCAGCCTTAATGACACGGCGAAGTGGATATTGATCATCGCCATGTGGATCGGACGGCTGGAGCTGATGGCGGTCTACGTCATGTTCACCGCCAAGTTCTGGCGCGCTTGAAACGTAAAAGGGCGGCGCTGATGGCACCGCCCTTTGTCTTTGTCGCTAGGGGCTGAGCCCCCCCGCGTTATTCCCAGCAGCTGACCAAGACGGTCATGCCCTGCGCGCGCAGCGTCAGGTCGCGCGGCGCGATCGGGCCTGTGGCCCCCTGCGCCTGTTTGCTGCCCAGCCCGGCATCCTGCGCTGCCTTGAGGATCACATCACCATCGAGCGCAAAGCTCACGTCTTCGGGCAGTTTGCGGTCCGCTTCCATCTGGGGCAGCAACATGCCCACGACGTGGCCATTCTCGTCAAAGACCGGCCCCCCGGCATCGCCGGGCTGGGCCTTGACCGAGAGGCGCTTGAGGGTCTCATCCCCGTTCAGCCCCTTGAGGTCCGACAGCGCGCCAAAGGTCAGTGTCGCGGCGCTCAGCACGCCTTCGTAGGAGTAGCCCGCGACGGAGATTTCCGATTGCAGGCGCGGGGCCGCGTTGCTGAACTGGGCCACGGCCAGCGGGGCGAGGCGGCTTTCGGGTTTGAGCAGTGCAAGGCCGCGCGCCTCATCGGTGGCGACCACCGTGGCGTCGGTATCGGCGTCCAGCGTCACCCGCCCGCAAGAGGCCACGACTTCGCTGGTGGTGACGACCGCGCCATTGCCATCGATGAAAAAGCCGCTGCGGGCGATCTTGGGCTGGCGGATCTGCAAACCGGCGACCAGATCAATCGCCTGCGCATCGCTATTGCCAGCGGCGGCGTCGAGCACGCCGGGCAGGCGGGTCAGGCTTTTGGACATCTCGGCCACCACGCGGCGGCGGCGGTCTTCGTCCCCGGCGGGCCAGATCAGGGTGAAGCCCTTGATCTGTCCGTTCTCCAGCGAGACCTGCGTTTGGCTGATGATGCTGCCGTTCTCGCCGATCAACTCGAAGGAGTTGCGCTTGCGCTCGCGCGGACCATCCAAGGGGACGATCTCAAGCGTTTGCATGATGTCGTAGAGGCCGTAGAGCGTATCCTGATTGCCCGGCTGGCTGATCAACAACACCCGCGCGCCGATGTTGCCGCTGCTGTCGTAATGGGCGAAAGGCGGCTCGTAGCGGGCGAAGTCGACCTCGGCGGTGGGCATCATGATCTCGATCCCGGCCTTCTCGTCGCGCACCAGTTGCAGGCCGAGCCCGTCGAGCACGGCGTTATACTGTGCCATCAGCGCAGCGCGCTGGCGCGTGGTCAGCACACCGGTCTGCTCATAGCTGTTGGCGCCTTGCCACGCGCGCATGGAGGCACGGGTGCCACGGCCAAAGGCACCGTCAATCGCGGCGTCGTAAAAACCCGCCCATTGCAGGGCGATTTGCAGGTCTTTGCGCTCCTGCGCCGAAAGGGCGCGTTCCGAGCGGCGCGCTTCTGCTGGGGTTTCATCCGGTTCCGGCGGCGTGGGGGCCGGGGCGGTCTCGGCCTCTGCGGCTTCGGTTTCATCCTCCGTCCCTGCGGGATCAAGCGGGGTTGTCGTGACATCGGGGGTGCTGCTGCCTACGGCGGCTTCCTCTGGCGCAACGCCATCCACGCCCACGGGGACGTCGATCACGCCGGTTTCCAGAACGTTGTCACCGACGGGCCAAAATTGCTGCTGGAACCGGCTGGACTGCTGAATGAAGCTGTCGCGCGGTACCAGACCGTCGCGGACATAGCTGCGCAGCACCAGTTCCGCATCCTCGCGCCGGTAGGGGCCCACGGCGATGCCGTACCAACCGCCGCCCAAGGCAAAGCCATTCACGTCATCCAACAGGGTCTCATAGGCGCGCGCCCGATCCGTGGCCTCGGCCAAGGACGGCTGCGCCTCGATCTGAACCCAAACGACATCCTCTGGCGATTGCGCCCGCGCAAGGCCCGCCCAGGTCAGGCTCAGGGCCAAGAAGATCGCCACGGGGGCAGGTAGAATTCGCTTCATCGTCACTCAACTCTCGCAAAACCAAATCCGAGCCAGATTACGCCGGAAAGCGGCGCGAATGCCATGCAAAAGGGGGCGAAATTCTGATAAAGCTGTGATTGACCCCCATGGTTTGCAGACGTAGGAAAGGCGCGCATCATTAAGGGGCAATCACCATGTCTGACGCAGCGCAGAAACCACGCTCTTTCCAAGAGATCATCCTTGCTTTGCAGAGCTATTGGGCGCGGCAGGGCTGCGCGGTGCTGCAACCCTACGACATGGAAGTGGGCGCGGGCACCTTTCACCCGGCCACCACGCTGCGCAGCCTTGGCACGCAGCCTTGGGCTGCGGCCTATGTTCAGCCCTCGCGCCGCCCCACGGATGGGCGCTATGGTGAGAACCCGAACCGTTTGCAGCATTACTACCAGTATCAAGTGCTGATCAAACCCAGCCCCCCCAATCTGCAAGACCTGTACCTCGGCTCGCTCGAAGCCATCGGCATCGACATGGCGCTGCATGACATCCGCTTTGTCGAAGACGATTGGGAAAGCCCGACGCTCGGCGCTTGGGGTCTGGGCTGGGAAGTCTGGTGCGACGGCATGGAAGTGTCGCAGTTCACCTATTTCCAGCAGGTCGGCGGGCATGACTGCCACCCCGTCTCGGGCGAGCTGACCTACGGGCTGGAACGTCTGGCGATGTATGTGCTGGGCGTCGACCACGTCATGGACATGCCCTTCAACAGCCCCGACGCGCCGATCCCGCTGACCTACGGCGACGTGTTCAAACAGACCGAAGAGGAATTCGCGCGCTGGAACTTCGACACGGCCAATACCGAGGTGCTGCTCGATCAGTTCAATGAGGCTGAGGCGCATTGCAAATTCATCCTCGAACAGCCCGCCGAAGACCCCAAGACCGGCAAGCGCATCGTCATGGCGCATCCAGCCTATGACCAATGCATCAAGGCGAGCCATATCTTCAACCTGCTCGACGCGCGCGGCGTGATCTCGGTCACCGAGCGGCAGGCCTATATTGGGCGGGTGCGGGCGCTGGCCAAGCAATGCGCGGACGCCTTCGTGCAGACCCGTGCGGGTGGCTGGACGCCCGAGGCGGACAGCGCGGCATGAGCGGCAAGATTGTTGGCATCGTGATCCTTCTTTCAGCAGCGATCGCCGGTGCGGCGCTCTATTACCTTCAGATCTACGGCTTTTACCACGATGTGCCCGAGGCCAAGGTCGAACTCGTCTCTCTGACGACGGAGGAGCCGGAGGAGATCGCGGCGAACAACCTACAGGCCATCGACGCCGACAGTTCCCCGATCCGGTTTCGCGCCTGTTTCGAGCATGACATCAGCCTCGCCATGGCGACCGAGACCTATGAGATGACCGACCATACCGATCCGCGCAACGCGCCGGGCTGGTTCGATTGTTTCGACGCCCCCGCCATCGGGGCCGAGATCGAGGCGGGCAGCGCGCTGACCTTCCTCGGCGGCAAAAATGTGCACTACGGCGTCGACCGGATCGTGGCGCTGACCGACGACGGGCGCGGCTATATCTGGCATGAGCTGAACGACTGCGGTGAGAAGTCCTATGACGGCACCGTGGTGGGCGAGGCCTGCCCGGAACGCCCCGCCGACTGATCTTATCCCCGCGCGCGGACCCTTTCGGCGGAACCTTTTGACGCTGCCGAACGCTTGTCCCCACATAGAACGGGGGCGAAAATGTCAGAGAAAACACATGAGGGGCTGAAATGGGTGATGCGCGCGGGCTATGGCGCGCGCGGGGTGATCTATGCGATCATCGGGGGGCTGGCGCTTTTGGCCGCTCTGAAACGCACCCAAGCCTCGGGTACGAAAGACGCCCTCGCGGCGCTGCGGGATGAGCCCTATGGCATCCCCGCGCTATTTGCCATCGGCATCGGGCTGCTTGCCTATCTGGTCTGGCGTGTGGCTGCGGGCGTGAGGGATGTCGAAGACCACGGCACCGACGCCAAGGGGCTGATCGCGCGGCTGGGGCAGATCACGACCGGGCTGATCCACGGCGGCATCGGCGTCTCGGTTCTCGCTCTGGCGCTGAGTGGCAAGAACTCCGGCGGCAGTTCCGCGCAGGACTGGACGCAAAAGCTGATGGCCATGCCCGCCGGGCGCTATATCGTGGCCGCGGGGGCGCTGATCCTGCTGGGCGCGGGGATTTACTACGCCTACAAAGGGCTGAGTGGTAAGTATAAGGGCCATCTGGCGCGCACCCATTTCACCGAAAGCATCGACCCCGTCGTGAAAATCGGCCTTGTCATCTATGGCGGCATTCTGGCGCTCGTCGCCTTTTCGCTTGGCTATGCGGCGCTTACGGCCAATCCCGAACAGGCGGGCGGTCTGGGCGAGGCGCTGCAAGACCTGCGCGGCATGGCCTTCGGGCGCTTCCTTCTGGGCGGGGCCGGGCTGGGGCTGATCGGTTTCGCGGTCTATAACTTCGTCGAGGCGGGCTACCGCGTGGTGCCGAAATTCTCCGACCCGGATATCCGCACCTTGTTGGATTAAACGCGGGGCGGGGGGCTAGACCCTCCGCCTAGCACTCGTTATCCAAGCCCCCGATGAGACGCCGCCGTCGCGGCAAGAATTGGGGGCCGCCCGTGCCAGATCTGCTGATTGAACTTTTTTCCGAAGAAATTCCCGCGCGGATGCAGAAACGCGCGGGCGAAGACCTGCAAAAGCTGGTGACCAACGGTCTGGTCGAGGCCGGTCTGACCTATGGCTCCGCGGCCGTTTTCACCACCCCGCGCCGGTTGACGCTGGCGCTTGGCGACATGCTTGCCGCCAGCCCCCGACAGGTGGAAGAGCGCAAGGGCCCCAAAGCCGACGCGCCCGAGAAAGCCATCGAAGGCTTTTTGCGCGGCGCAGGTCTGACGCGCGACCAGCTTGAGGAACGCGAGACCCCCAAGGGCAAAGTGCTTTTTGCCAAGATCGAGAAGCCGGGCCGCCCCGCCGCCGAGATCGTGGCCGAGGTGCTGGAGCAGACCATCCGCAACTTCCCTTGGCCCAAGTCCATGCGGTGGGGCAGTGGTAGCCTGAAATGGGTCCGCCCGCTCCATTCCATCCTCTGCGTCATCAGCGACGAGGCCGGGGCCGAGGTGGTGCCGCTGACCATCGACGGGATCACCGCCAGGAACACCACGCGCGGGCACCGTTTCCTCGCCCCCGACGAGATCGAGGTATCGGGTTTCGAGGATTATCAGGACAAGCTCAGCCGCGCCTTTGTCGTGCTCGACCCCGCCGCGCGGGCTGATACGATCTGGCATGACGCCACCAATCTCGCCTTTGCCGCCGGGTTGGAAGTGGTCGAAGACGCGGGTCTTCTGGCTGAGGTTGCCGGGCTGGTCGAATACCCCGTCGTGCTGATGGGCCGCATCGGCGAGGATTTCCTCGGCCTGCCGCCCGAGGTTCTGCAAACCTCGATGAAAGAGCATCAGAAGTTCTTCTCGGTCCGCAATCCGAAGTCGGGGCAGATCGAGCGGTTCGTCACCGTCGCCAACCGCACCACCGCCGACGAAGGTGCCACGATCCTCGCCGGGAACGAAAAGGTGCTGGGCGCGCGGCTCTCGGATGCCAAGTTCTTCTGGGACAACGACCTGCGCACCGTGACCACCGGCGCGGGCATGGAGACTTGGGTCAAGGCGCTGGAAAACGTGACCTTTCACAACAAACTCGGCACGCAGGCCGAGTTGATCGACCGCATGGCCACCCTCTCGCGCGAGTTGGCGCCGCTGGTCGGTGCTGACGCCGACGAGGCCGAAAAGGCTGCCCGCGTCGCTAAGGCCGACCTCAGCTCCGAGATGGTCTATGAATTCCCCGAGTTGCAGGGCCTGATGGGCAGCTATTACGCACGCAAGGCGGGGATGTCGGATGCCGTGGCCGATGCGGCCAAAGACCATTACGCGCCGCTCGGGCCATCCGATGACGTGCCGACCGCGCCGGTTTCCATCGCCGTGGCAATGGCCGAGAAGATCGACAAGCTCACCGGCTTCTGGGCGATTGATGAGAAACCGACCGGAAGCAAGGACCCCTTCGCGCTGCGCCGTGCGGCTTTGGGTGTGATCCGGATTTTGGTGGAGAATGATGTGTCGCTGTCGCTGAACGACGTGCTGGGCCAAAGCGCCGAGATCGTCGGCGACCGTGACGCGGGCCGGGCCGATACCGCCGACATTCTGGGCTTCATCCACGACCGCCTGAAAGTCTACCTGCGCGACCAAGGCATCCGCCACGACGTCATCGACGCCTGCATCGCCATGGACGGCAGCGACGATCTCACCCTGCTGGTCAAACGCGCCCGTGCCCTGTCGGAAACGCTCAAAACCGACGATGGCGAAAACCTGATCCAAGGCTTCAAACGCGCCAACAACATCCTCAGCCAAGCCGAAGAGGCCGACGGCGTGGAATACTCCTTTGGCGCCGATCCGAAGTTTGCCGAGACGGAGGCCGAAAAAGACCTCTTCGCCGCACTCGACAAGGCCGAGGCCAAGATCACCCCGGCAATGGCGGCGCAGGATTTCTCGACCGCGATGGCGGCCATGGCGGAATTGCGCGGGCCGATCGATGCCTTCTTTGAGGCGGTACAGGTCAACGCCGAGAACCCCACGGTGCGGCGCAACCGGCTTAATCTGCTGAGCCGCATCCGCACGATCTGTAGCGCCGTGGCGGACTTGACCAAACTGGACGGCTGACCCCAGAGGGGGCGAGATCCCTTGCCCCTTCTGCCTCAACCCCTATGCTGCACCGGAACGATTAAGGTGCCGCAGTGCAGAACGACCCCCATACCACGCTGGTGACCCCCACCGCGCCGATTGCCAATACCACCCACGGCGGGCGGGCCAAATGTTTGCAACGTCTCGTGCGGCTCGACCTGCCGGTGCCGCGGACCATCGCGCTGTCCTTCGACGCGGTGCAGCAGATCGCGCGGGGCCAGATGCCCGACGTGCAGGCGGTGGTCGATCAGTTCCCGAAGGGCGCGCTGCTTTGCGTGCGGCCCTCCAGCCAAGACCCCGATTGGGGCGGGCCGGGGGCGGTGCTGAACATCGGGATCAATGACGCGCTCTTTGAAAGCTACGCAGGCACCATTGGCGAAGGGCCAGCGGCGGCGCTTTATTCGCGTTTCGTGCAGTCCTATGCGGTCAATGTGGCCCGTCTCGACCCGGATATGTTCGACGATGTGAACGGCGATGGCCGCGCGGCGCTGATGGAATCCCTGCGCGCCTATGAGGCCGAGACCGAAGAGCGTTTCCCCCAAGACCCGGCAACGCAACTGGCGGCGGTGCTGCGCTCCATGGCGCGGGCGTGGAACGGCACCTCGGCGCGGCTGCTGCGGCAGGCCAAGGGCGCGCCTGCGGATGCGGGGCTGGGGCTGGTGGTGCAAGAGATGGCCTTTGGCGTGGGGCAGGGGCAATGCGGCTCGGGCGTGTTGCAACTGGTCGACAGCGACACCGGCCTGCCGCAGATCACCGGGCGCTATCTGAGCCAGAGCCAAGGCCGCGATGCGCTCGAAGGCGATGCGGCGGCGATGTATCTCACCCGCGATCCGCGCGGGCCATCGCTCGAAGAATTGGTGCCCGAAGCCTTTGCCGAGTTGAAGGATCACGCGGCGCTGATGCGCAAGAGGCTGCGGGCCGAGATGCAGGTCGAGTTTGTGATCGATCAGGGCAAGCTGCATATCTTGGACGGTGTGAAGGTCGCGCGGTCCTCCCGTGCGGCGGTGCGCATCGCCGTGGCGCTGGCCGATGAGGGGATCATCAGCCGCGAGGAAGCACTCATGCGGGTGCAGCCGCGCACGCTGTCGGAACTGCTCCACCGCCAAGTCGACCCAAGCGCCAAGCGTGACGTGATCGGGCGCGGCATCGCCGCCAGCCCCGGCGCGGCGACCGGGCGGATCGTCTTTTCCGCCAGTGACGCGCAGGCCAGCGCCGCACGCGGCGAGCCTTGCATCCTCGTCCGGCGAGAGACGTCGCCCGAGGATATTCGCGGCATGCATGCCGCCGCCGCCGTGCTGACTGAACGCGGCGGCATCACCAGCCATGCGGCGGTGATCGGGCGCGGCATGGGGCTGCCTTGCGTGGTTGGTGCCTCGAACATGCGCTTTGTGGTGACCCAACGGCAGATCATCGCCCCCGACGGGCGGGTCTTTGTCGAAGGCGATCAAGTTACCGTCGATGGCTCCACCGGGCAGGTGCTGGCGGGGGCGGCCAAGATGCAGGAGGCCGCGCTTGACGATACCTTCAACCGCCTGATGGGCTGGGCCGAGGATGTGGCCGATATCGGCATTCGCGCCAATGCCGACACGCCGACCGACGCGCAAACCGCGCGCAACTTCAACGCCCATGGCATCGGGCTGTGCCGGACCGAGCATATGTTTTTCGAGCCCGGTCGCCTGACCGTGATGCGCGAGATGATCTTTGCCGAAAGCGGGGAGGACCGCCGCGCGGTGCTGGAACGCCTGCTGCCCATGCAGCGCGAGGATTTTACCCAGCTTTTCCGTATCATGCAGGGCCAGCCGGTCTGCATTCGTCTGTTCGACCCGCCGTTGCACGAATTCCTGCCCTCCGACAAAGCCGGGCAGCGCGAATTGGCCGAGGCGCTTGGCCTGCAAATGTCCGACGTGACGCGCCGCGTGGCGGCGATGACGGAGTATAACCCGATGCTGGGCCTGCGCGGCGTGCGTTTGGGGGTCACGGTGCCCGAGATCTATGAGATGCAGGCACGCGCCATTTTCGAGGCCACTATTGAGGCCAGCCGCGATGGCGAGCCGGTGGTGCCCGAGATCATGATCCCGCTGGTCAGCGCCCGGCGCGAGGTGGAACTGGTGAAAGCCAGCGTTGATGCCGTGGCCGCCGCTGTGCGCAGCGAGCGTGACGCGAGCTTTACCTACCGCCTTGGCGTCATGGTGGAGACCCCGCGCGCCTGTCTGCGCGCCGATGATATCGCGCCGCATTGCGCCTTCCTCAGTTTCGGGACCAACGACCTGACGCAGATGACCTATGGCCTCTCGCGCGACGATGCGGGGCGGTTCATGTCGAACTATGTCCAACAGGGGGTCTATCCCGAGGATCCCTTCCATGTGCTCGACACCGATGGGGTCGGCGAATTGCTGCAACTCGGGGCGGAAAGAGGGCGCAAGGCGCAGCCCGGAATCACCCTTTCCATCTGTGGGGAGCATGGCGGTAACCCCGAATCCATCGCCTTTTGCCGCGAATCGGGGTTCGATTATGTTTCCTGTTCGCCATTTCGCGTACCAGTTGCACGTTTGGCTGCCGCCCAACTCGCCATTGCCCACAAGATCGGGTAGGGGCGGCGGGCTCCGGCCCAACTTATACCATAATTCGGCGAGTTTCTGCACATAACGTCTGGTTGGGTTTACCGCCGGGAACCTTTTGGCTATCCGCCCCGCAGCCCTAACAATGATGCGAGGCGCATAATGCGTTTTATCCGGTCGATCTCTTTTGCTCTTTCCATGGCGCTGTGCAGCAGCCCGCTGGCGGTTCAGGCCAGCTCTGAAAGTGCGAGCGATCTTGCGCAGATTGAAATTCAAGGTCTGAAGTCCGCCGGTGCGGCGCGGCTTCAGGAGATGGTCGCACAGCCCGTGTCGGCCAGCGAGACAGATGTGAAATTCTCCACGGCTTGGATCGACAGCCAGCCCAAGGCCGAAGGCAACGCCGAGTTGCAGTGCCTTGCCGAAGCGCTCTATTTCGAGGCGCGGGGCGAGACGGTCAAAGGCCAGTTCGCCGTGGCCGAAGTGATCATGAACCGCGTGAAATCCGCCCGTTTCCCCGGCACGCTTTGCGGCGTGATCAACCAAGGGACCGGGCGCAAGTATCAGTGCCAGTTCACCTACACCTGCGACGGCCACAAAGAGGTCATCAATGAACCGCGCGCTTTTGCCCGTGTCTCGAAAGTCGCGCGTGCGATCATCGACGGCAGCGCGCCGAAGCTGACCAATGGCGCGACCCACTATCACACCACTGCCGTGAACCCCAATTGGGCGCGGGTCTATACCAAGACCGCGCGGATCGGGCAGCACCTCTTCTATCGCCACACATGGAAGACTGCCTCGAACTGAGGGGCGGGATGTGCCTTCGGGTGCTGGCCTGCCGCCGGTGGGCCTGCTAAATGTGCATCGAAGCGCCCCCGGTGGGGCCATTACCCTGATCCGATAGGCGCTGCCGATGTCCGACGACGAAATTCGACTTGCCTTTGCCCACCCTTCCGAGCGGGCAGAGACGATGGCCGGCCCCGAGCCGCGTGATCGTATCTCGCTCCGCGATCACATCGTCGAGGTTGAGATCGGTGCCTTTCAGGCCGAGCGGGACGTGACCCAGCGGGTCTGTTTCAACGTGGTGGTCGAGGTGGCCCCCCTGACGGGTGTGGTGGACGACGATGTCGACCGTATCCTATCCTACGACCGCGTGACCGAAGCCATCGCCGCCGAGCTTGCCGCCGAACGGCTCAACCTTTTGGAAACGCTGGCCGAACGGGTCGCCGACCGTATCTTGATTGAGCCGCAGGCGATGCGGGTCTTCGTGCGGATCGAAAAGCTTGACCGGGGCCCCGGTGCACTTGGGGTCGAAATCGTGCGCGCGCGGGAGGAGGCGGCAGCGCATGATGCGGCCCAAGAGGCCCCGCAGCCGCGCGTGGTATACCTCTCCAATGCGGCGATTTCCTCGACGCGTTTGCCGGGATGGCTGGATCAATTGGAAGCGGCGTCGGAGCCGGTGATCCTCTGCGTTGGCCCCTCGGACATTGCCGTGCCACAGGCCGAGGATGAGAAAGCGCAGCGCCACATTGACCTCTTGGCGATCGAACAGAACGCTTGGATGCTTTCAACCCGCGATCCGCGGGGCGCGGTGGTCGGCAGCCGGACGGAGTTGGATTGGGCGATGAAAAACGGCCAGATCAGCATCTGGGCGCCTGCGCGGATCGTGCTCGACGCAGTGGACGGCCCCACCGCCCCGCCAAGCGCGGCACCCGCCTTGGCCGCATGGTTCGCCAAAAGTTCATCGGCCTGCGAATTGGTCTTGATCGGCGCGGAGCGGCCCGAGGGCGCGAAACTGCCGCTACGCCTGCTTGATGTCGACTGCGCGGAGATCCTGTGATGACCGAGTACCATCGCCCCTTGGTTCAGATCGGCCCCGCACGGCCCGAAGGCGCGCTAACCCTCGCGAGCGGTTGGGGCTGGTTCACCCATGTTGAGCTCTTGTCGCGGGGGCAGAGGCCGCGCGTGATCCCGGCAGATGCGCTCCCCTCCGCCGCGCGCGATGCCCTCACCGCGCCGCGCCCGGCCATCGCGGGGTTAAGTTTCGACCGCCCCCGCGTGATGGGCATCCTCAACGCCACGCCTGACAGTTTCTCAGACGGGGGCCGCCATGCCGATCCGCAGGTCGCGGTCGCGGCGGGGGCGGCGATGCGGGCGGCGGGGGTCGATATGCTCGACATCGGCGGGGAGTCCACCCGCCCGGGCGCGGAGACGGTGCCGGAGGAGGAAGAAATTGCGCGTGTCCGGCCGGTGATCGAAGGGCTGCGGGCCGCCGGGGAAGGGGCGATCAGCATCGACACCCGCAAAGCCGCTGTGGCCAAAGCCGCCGTGGCGGCGGGGGCGGTTCTGGTCAATGACGTGGCAGGGCTGACCTTCGACCCGGCGCTTGCGCCCTTCTGCGCGGCGCGGGGGCTGCCGGTCTGTGTGATGCACGCCCAAGGCGACCCGGCCACGATGCAGCGCGACCCGCGCTATGAGGACGTGCTGCTCGATGTCTATGACTATCTGGCCGAGCGGATCGCGGCGCTTGAGGCGCAGGGCATCCCGCGCGCAAACATCATCGCCGATCCGGGCATCGGCTTTGGCAAGACGCTGGAGCACAACCTTGCGCTGCTCGCGCGGCTGAGCCTGTTCCACAGCCTCGGGGCGCCGATCTTGCTCGGTGCGTCGCGTAAACGTTTCATCGGCACGATCGGCGGCGGCGCGGCGGGGGAAGATCGCGCGCCCGGCTCTATCGCGGTGGCCCTGGCGGCACTGAACCACGGGGTCCAAGTCTTGCGTGTCCACGATGTGGCGCAAACCATTCAATCCATTTTACTTTATCGGTCGGTACTGGCAGGAAAATAGATATGACAAAGCTTTTTGGTACAGACGGCGTGCGGGGCACCGCCAATATTCACCCCATGACCGCCGACATGGCGCTGCGCATCGGTGCCGCCGTCGGGCGCTATTTCCGGCGTGAGAAGAGCGGCGTGCACCGTGTGGTCATCGGCAAGGACACGCGGCTGTCGGGCTATATGTTTGAAAACGCGCTGACCGCGGGCCTTACCAGCACCGGCATGAACGTGTTGCTGCTGGGGCCGGTGCCGACACCGGCGGTGGGGCTTTTGACGCGCTCCATGCGGGCCGATCTGGGGGTGATGATCTCGGCCAGCCACAACCCGGCCAGCGACAATGGCATCAAGTTCTTCGGCCCGGATGGGTTCAAACTCTCCGATCAGGTCGAGCAGGAAATCGAAGCGCTGGTCGCCGAGGGGGTCGAGCCATCGGCGCCGGATCAGATTGGCCGGGCCAAGCGGATCGACGACAGCCGCTTTCGCTATATCGAACGGGTGAAATCCTCTTTCCCGCGGCAGATGCGCCTTGACGGGTTGAAGGTGGTGATCGACTGCGCCCATGGCGCGGCCTACCATGTGGCGCCGATGGCGCTGTGGGAGTTGGGGGCGAATGTGATCCCCGTGGGCGTGGACCCGAACGGGTTCAACATCAACGATGGCTGCGGTTCCACCCAGCCGCAATCGGCGGCGGAGGCCGTGGTGGCCAATGGCGCCGATGTGGGCATCTGCCTTGATGGCGACGCTGACCGGGTGATCCTGATCGATCAGAATGGCCGCATTGGCGACGGCGATCAGTTCATGGCGCTGATGGCCGCGCGTTGGGCCGACGAGGAGCGTCTTGCGGGCAAGGCGCTCGTCGCCACGGTGATGAGCAATCTGGGGCTGGAGCGTTTCCTGAACGACCGTGGTGTGCGGCTGGAGCGGACCGGCGTCGGCGACCGCTATGTGGTGGAGCGGATGCGCGAAGGGGGCTTCAACCTCGGGGGGGAGCAGTCGGGCCATATCGTGATGACCGACTATGCGACCACGGGCGACGGGTTGATGGCTGGGATGCAGTTTCTGGCCGAGATGGTCCGCTCGGGCAAGCCCGCCTCGGAGTTGCTTTACCAATTCGACCCGGTGCCGCAGCTGCTGGAAAACGTGCGCTTCTCCGCCGGGCAGACCCCGCTGGAAGACGCGCAGGTCAAAGCCGCCATCGCGCAGGCAGAGGCCGATCTGGCGCAGGGTGGGCGGCTGTTGATCCGCAAATCGGGCACGGAACCCTTGGTGCGCGTCATGGCCGAACATGAGGACGCGGCACTGATGGAGCGTGCGGTCGATAGCGTGGTCGAGGCGGTGAATACGGCGGTGGGCAGCTAAGCTGTTCTACCCGCGCTGGAACAACCGTTTCAGCGCGCCGTATTGGCTGAGCCCGACCCCCGCAAGGATCAGCGCCATCGCGTAAAGCAACGACATTGGCAGCGGCTCTGACAGCACCAGCGCGCCCAGCAGGACCGACCACACCGGCACTTGGTAGTTCACCAGTGACATGAAGACCGGCCCTGCGGTGCGCACCACATAGACCCGCAGAAACGCCGCGCCGGCGGTGGGGATCAGACCGAGAAAGGCCAGCACGGCCAGTATCTTGGGCGCGGGCAGGGGCGGCGGGCCCTCGCTGAGGAAGGCGGCGGGCAGCATGACTACGGCACCGATCAGCATCAACACCGTCCCCAGCCCAATCGGATCCACCGAAGGCAGCCGCCGCATGAGGATCGAGCTGACCGCATAGCAAGAGGCCGCTGCGACGCAGGCCATCCGCCCCGCCGTTTCCATCGCAGCGCCGGTGCTCTCAAAAGCTTGCCCGCCGATCAACACGACGACGCCGACGAAGCCGATGACAAAGCCGCCGACCTTGCGCGGGGTCATGCGCTCCCCCGGCAGCAGGAAATGGGCCATGGGTAGGACGATCAGTGCCACGGAAGCCATGGTCACACCGGCGAAGCCCGAGGTCACATATTGCTGCCCCCAAGCGAGCAGCGAAAAGGGCAGGGCCGAGCTGATGATGCCGATGGTCACCAGCACGAGGATGTCGGAGGCCGAGGGGCGCGCGGTGAAGAGCGCGAACCCCCGCAGGGCCCAGAGCGCCAGCATCACCACCGCCGCCAACCCGATCCGCGAGGCGGCGAGCCAGAAGGGCGTGATCCCGGTGAGCGCCACTTCGGTAAAAAGAAAGGTGCCCCCCCAAACAAACCCCAAAAGGGCGATCAGCAGCCAGCTTGTCAGCGTGATTTGAGGCGTGGTGTTCATCGGGGCTCCGGCGTAAAGGCAAAGACCCCGGCGCGAGGCCGGGGTCGATGTCGTCTTATCTTTGGGGGAGATTTGGCTCAGTTCTTGGCCTTGTCCACCATCTTGCCTGCGGAAATCCACGGCATCATCTCACGCAGCTTGGCGCCGACCTGTTCGATGCGGTGCTCGTCGTTGATGCGACGGGTCGCCTTGAAGGACGGCTGGCCAACAGCGTTTTCCTGCATGAAGTCACGCACGAATTTACCGTTCTGGATGTCCGTCAGCACGTCTTTCATGCGCTTCTTGGTTTCATCGTAAGGCAGGATGCGCGGGCCGGAGACATATTCGCCGTATTCCGCAGTGTTCGAGATCGAGTAGTTCATGTTGGCGATGCCGCCTTCGTAGATCAGGTCCACGATCAGTTTCACCTCGTGCAGACATTCGAAATAGGCCATCTCGGGGGCGTAGCCCGCCTCGACCAGTGTCTCAAAGCCCATGCGGATCAGTTCGACCAGACCACCGCAGAGCACGGCCTGCTCGCCGAAGAGGTCGGTCTCGCATTCCTCGCGGAAGTTGGTCTCGATGATGCCGGAGCGGCCGCCGCCGATGGCGGAGCAATAGGAGAGGCCGATTTCCAGCGCTTTGCCGGAGGCGTCTTTGTCCACGGCCACGAGGCAGGGCACGCCGCCGCCTTTGGTGTATTCGCCGCGCACGGTGTGGCCAGGGCCTTTGGGGGCCATCATGATCACGTCGACGCCTTCTTTCGGCTCGATCAGGCCGAAGTGGACGTTCAGACCGTGGGCAAAGGCAATGGCGGCACCTTCGCGGATGTTGTCATGCACGTATTTCTTGTAAGTTTCGGCCTGAAGTTCATCGGGCATGGTGAACATGATCAGGTCGGCCCAGGCCGCGGCCTCGGCGATGCCCATGACCTTGAGGCCTTCGCCCTCGGCCTTGGCGGCGGAAGCGGAACCTTCGCGCAGGGCGACGACGAGGTTCTTGGCACCCGAATCGCGCAGGTTCAGCGCGTGAGCGTGGCCTTGGGAGCCGTAGCCGAGGATCGCCACCTTCTTGTCCTTGATGAGGTTCACGTCGCAGTCGCGGTCGTAGTAAACGCGCATGATCTTGTCCTTTGGTTTGTCTCGTTCTGGGTCTCACCATAGCGAAGTCGCGCGCAGTAGCCATTGTCATCGCAGAGGTATTTGTGAAAGGATGAAGATGGTTATTCGTGGTATCTATATAAAACGGAAAAATCATGCTTGATGATCTGGATCGCCGTATTCTGCGCTATTGGCAGGCGGAGCCGAGTCTCAGTCCCGGGGAGTTGGCGGAGCGGTGCAATATCACCTCCGGCAAAGCGGCGCGGCGGATTGCGCGGCTCCAAGATCAGGGGATCGTGCAGGGCAGCGGGGTGGTGATTGATTGGGCGGCGCTTGGCTATGCTTTGGAGGTGTCCTTGCGGGTGACCTTGGACAAGACGCAGGCGAATGCTTTTGATGTTTTCATGGCCGAGGCGCGGCAGGTGCCTGAGGTGATCGAGTTGCAGACCTTTTTGGGGCGGGTCGATCTGCGGCTGTCGATCATTGCGCGGGACATGGGGCATTATCAGCAGATTTATCGCAGTCGCATCCTGACCCTGCCGCATATCGCTGAGATTGAGGCGCTGATGCATGTCGCGCGGATCAAGACGCAGGAGGGGCTGCCGCTGTGATCGAGCTTGATGACATTGACCGTGCCTTGCTGCGGGCGCTGGCGCGGGACGCCAATCAAAGTGCCAGTGCCTTGGGGCGCCGTTTGGGCCTGTCGCAGCCTGCGACATGGCGGCGGATCAAACGGCTGGAGGAGGGCGGCGCGATTGCCGGGCGGCGGTTGCGCTTGAATGCCGAGGCTTTGGGTTTTGGCGTCACGGTGTTTTTGGGCATCAAGCTGGCCACGCGCGGGCGGGTCAGTTTGGAGGATTTCGAGCGGGCGGTTTCGGCCATTCCCGAGGTGCAGACAGTGGAACATGTTTTGGGGCTGTTCGACTATCGTCTGCGGGTCGTGGCGCGAGACCTACCGGATTTCGAGCGTGTGCTCAGGCGGCGGATCATGACCCTGCCCGGCGCGGGGGAGGTGGAGGCGAATGTGCTGTTGAGCGAAGAGCGCCTGCCGGGGCCGCTTTAGCCGCATTTGCCTTTTGCCGTGGCGGGCCATATGCCTTTGCTTCGAATGATGGAGGAAGAACAATGGCATTGCTCGACACGGTAGACCCTTCGGGGCTTGACGAATTCAGCGTGGTCTTTACCGACCGATCGCTCAACCACATGTCGGCGGAGTTTCAGCAGGTCATGGGCGACCTCTCGAACTGGCTGGGTGAGGTGTATAACGCCGATGCCGTGGCGCTGGTGCCCGGTGGCGGCACCTATGCGATGGAGGCCGTGGCGCGGCAGTTCGCGCGGGGGCAGGATGTGCTGGTGGTGCGCAACGGCTGGTTCTCTTACCGCTGGAGCCAGATCATCGAGAGTGCCGATCTGACCAATAGTGCCGAGGTGATGAAGGCGCGGATGCAGGGCAATGCCAGCCCCGCGCCCTTTGCGCCCGCCCCGATCGACGAGGTCACCGCCGCGATCCGCACGCAGAAGCCGCAGGTGGTGTTCGCCCCGCATGTGGAGACAAGCTCGGGCATGATCCTGCCGGATGACTATATTACGGCGATGGCCGCAGCGGCCCATGAGGTGGGCGCGCTGATGGTGTTGGATTGCATCGCCTCGGGCTGTGTCTGGGTGGATATGAAGGCGCTTGGGGTCGATGTGCTGATCTCGGCCCCGCAGAAGGGGTGGAGCGCCTCGCCCTCGGCCGGTTTGGTGATGTTGTCGGCGCGGGCCGAGGCGCGGCTGAATGAGACCACGTCGGACAGTTTTGCCATCGATCTGCGCAAATGGCGCGACATCATGAAGGCCTATGAGGCGGGCGGTCATGCCTATCACGCTACCATGCCGACGGACGCGCTGCGCGTGTTCCGCGATACGGTGAAAGAGACGCGGGACTATGGGTTCGACCGGCTGAAAGAGGCGCAGTGGCGTTTGGGCGAAGCGGTGCGTCAGGCCTTGGCCGACCGCGGCGTGACATCGGTCGCCGCAGAGGGGTTCGCCGCGCCGGGGGTGGTTGTGTGCTATACCGCCGATCCCGATGTGCAAAACGGCAAGGCTTTCGCCGCCCATGGCATGCAGATCGCCGCCGGGGTGCCGTTGCAGGTGGGGGAGCCAGATGATTTCCGCACCTTCCGTCTGGGGCTGTTCGGATTGGACAAGCTCTATGATGTCGACGCGACCGTGGCGCGGCTGACGGCGGTGTTGGACGAGGTTCTGTAAGACCCTCTGCGCCGCGGTCAGCGGCGCAGACCCAGCCCCATTTGCATCAACATCTTGCGCACCGGGGGCAGGGCGTAAAGCGCGTTAAGCCCCGCTGCGCGCGCGTCCCGGGCAAGCGGGCTGCTGGCTTGGCTGGCGCGGTTTAACAGGTCGATGCCCCGGACCCTGAGCGCGATATCGGCGTGGCGGGCCTTGTGATAGGCCTCCAGCATCTCGGCATCGCCGAGGCGTTCTGGTGCGGCGCGGGCGAGCTCCAGCAGAGTCGCCATATCGGTCAGCGACATGTTCAACCCCTGTGCCCCGATGGGGGGCAGCACATGGGCGGCTTCCGCCACGAGAGCCAGCCGTTCGGCAGAAAGACGTTTGGCCTCTTGGCTGATGATGGGCCAGAGGGCACGGGGGCTGGCGAGGGTGAGCGGGCCGAAGAGATTGGCCGACCGGGCGGTCGCCTCGGCCTCAAAGGCGGCGGGATCGAGCGTGGCGCGGGCTTGGGTTGCGGGCCCATCGTCCATCCAGACCACGGCGGAACAGGGCATCCCGTCGCGATCCGGCAGGGGTACGAGGGTGAAGGGCCCGCCCGAACGGTGTACCTCGGTCGAGACATTCTCATGCGGGATCGGGTGGGTCACGCAGAAGGCCAGCGCCTTCTGCCCGTAGCGGCGGGTGGTGACTTCGATCCCGGCGGCCTCGCGCATCGGGCTGTTGCGCCCGTCGGCGGCGATCACCAGCCGGGTTCTGATCCGGCTGCCATCGCTCAGCCCGACACGCGCTTCGCTTTGGCGGGTGAAAAGCGTGGTGGTGCCAGTGCCGGGGCGGAAATCGACGTTGGGCAGCTCGTTCAGCCGGGTCAGAATTTCGCGCCGCAGCAGCCAATTGGGAAAGTTCCAGCCGAAGGGTGCGTCAGAGATATCGGCGGCGTCGAACTCGCGCGTGACCCGCGGCGTCGGGTCTTCGCCGCCCGCATCGACGATCCGCATGATTTGCAGGGCGGCGGCATAAGGGGCAAGACGGTCCCAAAGACCCGCGTCCTCCAGCAGGCGCCGCGCCGGTTGCAGCAGCGCGGTGGAGCGCATGTCGGCTCCCTTGGCGGCGCCATCGGTGACGGGCGGGGTGGGGTCGACGCAGATCACATCGAAGCCCGCCGCGCCAAAGGCCGCCGCCGCGGTCAGCCCGGCGATGCCGCCGCCGGAAATCAGGATATCGCAATCGAAGGTCATCAGCCCGCCACCCGTGTTAAGAATTCGCAAAGATCTTGCGTATGGTAGTGGATGTGATCGCCTTCGCCACGTTCCGGGGCCACATGCACCGTGCGCATACCCAAAGCGTGGGGCGCGGCGAGGTTGCGTGGATCATCCTCGAACATGGCGGCGGATGCGGTCTGGAACCCGTCTATGCCAAAGACCTTGTCATAGGCGGCGGCTTCGGGTTTGGGCAGGAAATCAGCGTGTTCGACACCATAGACCGCGTCGAAAAGCCCCGAAAGGCCGCGGGCCTCAAGTACCCGTTCGGCGTAGGGCGCGCAGCCATTGGTGTAGACGATCCGCCGCCCCGGCAACACGCGAATGGCCTGAGCGAGCAGCGGGTCGGGGGTGAGCCGATCCATCGGGATGTCATGCACCTCGGTCAGGTAGGGGCCGGGGTCGACGCCGTGTTCGCGCATCAAGCCGGCCAGCGTGGTGCCATAGGTCTGCCAATAATGCTGGCGCAGGTGGTTGGCCTCGGCGCGGTCGACCTTGATCGCGCGCATCACCCAATCGACCATACGGGCTTCGATCAGGTCGAAAAGCCGCGCCTCGGGCGGGTAGAGCGTCTGGTCAAGGTCGAAGACCCAAGTGGTGACATGAGAAAAAGCATCGCGCGGCATGGCGCAGAGGTAGGCCGAGACGGGCAGCCGCGCAAGCCCTGCCGGGTTGCGCAAATGGTCGCGGTGAGTAATGTGGCGCAACTTTCAAGGACTGATAGCTGATGCCCGACCCCAAGACCGGCCCGACCGACGCCTATTCGATGATTTTGGAGGCCATCGACATTGGCACCTATCGCCCCGGTGACCGCTTGGTGGAGAGCGAATTGGCCGAGCGTTTCGGCGTCTCGCGAACGCCGATCCGTGAGGCATTACAACGGCTTGAGACGCAGTCTCTGCTCATGCGCGATGGGCGCAGCCTGATCGTGGCCTCGCTGGATCACAACCAGATGGCCGAGCTTTACGTCGTCCGGGGCGAGCTGGAGGGGCTGGCCGCGCGTCTGGCGGCGCGCCATGCCACCGCCGAGGAGGTGCGCGTGCTGCGTGAGATGGTGGATGCCGACAACGCGCTGGCGGGCAATCCCAACGCGCTGGCACGGGCGAACAAACGGTTTCACAAGCAGATCCATCTGGCGTCGCACAACCGCTATTTGGTGCAGCAGCTCGACCTCGTGCACCGCTCTATGGCCTTGATGGCGACTTCATCCCTCGCGGTGGAGGGGCGGGGGGAGATTGCGCAGGCCGAACATAACCGCATCGTGGAGATGATCGAAGCCCGCGATGAGGATGGCGCGGATGAGGCGCTGCGCACGCATATCTCTGTCGCCTTCATGACGCGTTTGAAGCAGGAAGCGGCCCGGCGCGAGGATGATTTTTGAGCCTTTTGCGGGGTTTTACATAGCGCGGCAGGGTGTGCCCATGGGCGGTTTTGTCCCAGAAATGTGGGCTGCGATAGAGCTCAAGCAGCGCTTTGGCAGCGGCCAAGGCGCCCAATGCGAAGTAGAGTGGGCAGGTGATGACCCAAGGCAGCAGATGCCGTTGGCCCCGGTTTGAGACCGCGATGGTGGCGGCGCAGAAGCTCAGCAATTCCGACATAATGAACAGCGCGAAGATCGCCGTCAGGGCGGGTGGCGCAAGCCAGTCCGTGGCCGGGTGATACAGCCCGAAAAAACTCAGCCACAGCGACCAGAGAAGTGGCGCGAGGGCGAATTGCGAGACCGTGGCGAGAAAGATCGCCTGCACGCCGATGAACCGCAGGGGGCCGAGGTCTTTCAGCAGGGCGCGCGGTCTTTGCATATGGACCGCCCAAGTGATGAGATATCCCTTCAGCCAACGGGATCGTTGCCGCACCCAAGGCCAAGGACGGCAATTGGCCTCTTCAAAAGTGGTGGTGCGCATCAGTTCGGTCACATAGCCGCGCCGCGCCAGCCGGAGGCCCAGATCGGCATCCTCGGTCACGTTATGGGCGTCCCAAGCGCCGAGCCGTTCGAGGATGTCGCGCCGGAAAAACAGCGTGGTGCCGCCCAGCGGGACGACCAGCCCCAGCCGGGCCACGCCCGGTAGGATCACCCGCCACCAAGTCGCATACTCGATCGCAAAACAGCGGGCCATCCAATTGCCGCGGCTGTTGTAGAAATCTAGAACCCCTTGCAAACAAGCGGTATTTTCGGGCGCGTTGTGAAAGCGGGTCACAATTTGTTCGATCTGGTCCGGCTCCGGCGCATCCTCGGCATCCCAAACGCCGATGATGCTACCGCGGCAGAAATCGAGCGCGTAGTTTAGGGCGCGGGGTTTGGTTTTGAGCGCGCCGGCATCGGGCACTTCGATCACGCTGATCCAAGGTGGCAAGGGGGTGCGGGCGATGGTCTCACGGGTGAGCTTGTCACTCGCTTCGAGGACCAGAACCACCTCCAGCAGCGATTTGGGGTAGGTGAGCCGTGAAAGCCGCGCGATCAGCGCCTGCGCGATCTCTTCCTCATGCAGCAAGGGCACGAGGACCGAGACACGGGGCAGGCGAAATCCCTTAATCTCTGCGGCATTTGGCGACGACCGAGGGGGCTTGGGCCGGGTGAGAGAGGCCCAAATGGCCGCGGCCTTGAGCCCGCTGGTCAGCAGCAGAGTGAGCGCGCCGCAGAGCAGAGCGAGGGTAAGAACGGCGGAGGGGAAAAGCACCAGTAGCGCAAAGAGCGACAGCAAAATACCCCGCAACGCAACCCGCCTTTTCCAGCTGCGCACCCCCCAGTTCCGACAGCTTTCCGCATCCGCGACGCGGGTGACGGCATGTTCCGCGAGTTCCGCGGCATAGAGCCTGCCGATCTGGGTCTGCACCTGCCGGGGGTCGGCGACGACCAACACCAAGGTTTTCCCACGCTCCCCCAAGGCGTTGCAAAGGTGAGGAAAATCCGCGGGGCAACCGCTGGCCACGAAAAGCCGGTCCCCCAATTCCAGCCATGGCACGGCACCGAATTGCAGACAGAGGCGCGCGGGTATCCGGGGCGCAAGGCGTTGATCGCAGGGGCTGCGGAACAGGTCGACAGGTTGGGCGCCATATTGCCGGGCAAGCGCTTTGACGATGTCATCGGGGGCGACCAACCCTTCGGTGGCCAGAACTTCGCCAAGAGGGGCATCGATGCGGCGCTGTAGGTCAAGCCCGTGCAGCAGATCGCGCGGGCCAATGACCCCTGCGGCGATCAAATGCTCGCCCAACCGCATTCGGCGGGCGGGCGCGGTGGCCATCCGCGGCGCTGAGAGTTTCAGGCGAAGGTTGCTCATTCCGTGCCCCGTCGAGGTTCCGGAATGAGACTGGCAGGCGACCGTTAATCGAGAGTTAAAAGTCGCCTGTGCAATCACTGCATGTAGAAAATTTTACGCGCTGCGCTCGGCCATCGCTTCGCTGAAGCGTTCGAACAGGTAGTAGCTGTCCTGCGGGCCGGGGCTGGCTTCGGGGTGGTGCTGGACCGACCAAATCGGGCGGCCATCGACGCGGATACCACAGTTCGACCCGTCAAAGAGCGAGACATGCGTCTCGCGCACGCCCTCGGGCAGGGATTGCCCGTCGACCGCGAAACCGTGGTTCATCGAGGTGATCTCGACCTTGCCGGTGTCGTACTCCTTGACCGGATGGTTGGCGCCGTGGTGGCCGTGGCTCATCTTGACCGTGGTCGCGCCAAGCGCCAGCGCAAGCATCTGGTGCCCAAGGCAAATGCCAAAGACCGGCAGATCGGTTTTGTCCAGAACCTCGCGAATCATCGGCACGGCATAGGCGCCCGTCGCCGCTGGATCGCCCGGACCGTTGGAGAGGAAGACGCCATCGGGCTCATGGGCCATGATGTCGTCATAGGTCGCGGTGGCGGGCAGAACGGTGACATCGCAGCCGGCAGAGGCGAGGCAGCGCAGGATGTTGCGTTTCGCGCCATAGTCCACGGCGACGACCTTGTGCTTCGCTTCGGTCTGGGGCGCGTAGCCATCGGGCCATGCCCACCGCATCTCATTCCAGCGATAGGTCTGGGCGCAGGTCACGTCCTTGGCCAGATCCATCCCTTCGAGCCCGGCAAAATCGCGCGCGGCGGCGACCAGCGCTTCGATGTCGAAGTTACCATCCGGGTCGTGGGCGAGGGCGGCGTGCGGCGCACCTTGCTGGCGGATTGCGCGGGTCAGGCGGCGGGTGTCGACACCGCCGATGGCGATGCGCCCGCGCGACGCCAGCCAACCCGACAGCGGCTGAATGTTGCGCCAGCTGCTGGGCGTGGTGGGCATCCATTTGACGACCATGCCCGCGGCGACCGGATCGCCGGTCTCATCATCTTCGGGGTTGGTGCCCACATTGCCGATATGCGGGAAGGTGAAGGTCACGATCTGGCCCGCATAGGACGGGTCGGTCATGATCTCTTGGTAGCCGGTCATCGCGGTGTTGAAGCACAACTCCGCCACGGTCTGGCCGGTCGCGCCAAACCCCATGCCGTAGAAAATCGATCCATCCGCAAGGGCAAGGCAGGCGGTTGGGCGTGGGCGAGCGGGCGCGGACATGGGGCAGTCTCCGGGCAGAAAGGGGCGGGTAAACGGGTGGCAACCTAATCCCGCGCGGGCGCGGGGTCAATAGGCGGAGAGAAATGAGATATCGTTTCAGAACAGGGGTTTACCTGTGGTCGCCCCCCATTGCTCCGCGCGAAGAGAGCCGCTAAGCTGCGACCCTTGGATTTAGCGAAACACAGGAAACCACCATGTCATTGCGGATGCGCATCTCGGATGCTTTGAAACAGGCCATGAAAGACAAGGCGGCGGACCGGCTTTCGACGCTGCGGCTGATCAATGCCGCGATCAAGGACAAGGACATCGCCGCCCGGGCCAACGGCAAGGATGAGGGCGTGTCGGATGCCGAAGTGCTGGGCATCCTCAGCAAGATGGCCAAACAGCGTCAGGAATCGGCGCGCGCCTATGAAGAGGGCGGGCGGCTGGACCTTGCGGAGCGCGAGCGCGAAGAGGTCGAGGTGATCGAAGAATTCCTGCCAAGGCAGCTCAGCGTCACCGAAACCGCCGCCGCCGTGGATAAGGCCGTGGCCGATGTCGGCGCGACTTCGATCCGCGATATGGGCAAGGTCATGGGGCTGTTGAAAGAGCGTTATACCGGTCAGATGGATTTCGGCGCGGTGGGCCCGGTTATCAAAGACCGCCTGAGCTGAGCCGCGCTTGAGCTTTAGGCAGAGGGCTGGGCCGCAAGGTCTGGCCCTTTTCAGTTCCGCAGATGCCGTGCCAGATCGTCGTAAAGCGCGATGCGCTCTTCTTCGCTGAGAAAGGCGCCGATCTCAACCTCGCGGCCCTCGCCGCGTAGGGTGACGTAATGCGGCACGGGGCCGTCATCGTCGTATTTCTTCACTTGGGTCCAGTAGCGGTTACAGTCCCAATCCTTGACCTCGCCCTTGGCGGTGGTGTGCACCAGCCGCGCCGTGGTGTCGTCGAGGGTCAGCACCTCTTCGATCTGGCGGGCGCGGTGATTGTGTTGCAAGGCCCAATAGACCGCCCCCAAGGCCAGAAGCACGAAGGGCAGCAGCCCCCAGAGCAGGGCGGTGCCGAGCATGGCGAAAAGCGGAATCATAGCCAGCGTAAAAGTGGCCAGCATAAAGGCCGCAAAACCGCGCGCGGGCAGGGATTGATGCGGCCAAAGGCGCATCTGCTGCGGAGTGGCGCGGGGCGGGGTGGTCCATTCGTAGGGCATGGGATCGCTTAGGCTCAGTCAAAAGCCAAAATAGCGATGGGCCGGGCAATGGCAATGCGGCGCGGAGCCGCGGGAGGGGTCAATCGCCCAGCAAATCCCAGCGGTTTCCGAAAGGGTCGCGAAAAACGGCCACTTTGCCATAGGGCTCATGACGCGGTTCTTCTTCGAAGGTCACGCCCGCAGCGGTCAGACGGTCGAATTCCGCCGCGAAATCCTCGACCTTCAAGAACAGCCAAACACGGCCCGCACCCTGATTGCCGATGGCGGCGCGCTGCGCCTCTCCGTCCGCGCGGGCCAGAACGAACCCCGTCTCGGCGCCGGGCGGGGTGACCCGGACCCAGCGTTTGCGGCCTTGGTCGACGTCCTCGGTCAGTTCGAACCCCATGACGCCGCAGTGAAAGGCGATGCCGGCGTCATAGTCGGGGACGATCAGGGTTATCGCAGAGAGATGCATCGGCTCGCTCCTTGTGGGGGCACGGCAAGGGGCCGCGCCCGGGGGTGATTTACTCGAACTCGACAAGCAGGTCCTTCGCATCGATCTGGCCACCGGCTTGCACATGCACGGCCTTTACCACCGCATCGCGTTCCGCGTGGAGGCCCGTCTCCATCTTCATCGCCTCGATGGTCAAGATCAGGTCGCCCGCCTTGACCTGCTGCCCCGCCTTCACCCCGACGGAGGCCACGACCCCCGGCATCGGCGCGCCGATGTGATCGGGATTGCCCGCCTCGGCCTTGGGGCGCTGCACCGTGGCATCCTTGACCAGCCGGTTCGCCACGCGGATCACCCGCGGCTGGCCGTTGAGTTCAAAGAAGACCTTCACCTCGCCATCCTCTCCGGCCTCGGATTCGGCCTGAAGACGGATTTCCAAGGTTTTGCCGGGGTCGATCTCGGCCGAGATCTCCGCCCCCGGTTCCATGCCGTAGAAGAAGGTATGAGTGGGCAGGGTGCGCACCGGGCCATAGATGCGGTGGCGGCCCATGTAGTCGAGGAAAACCTTGGGATACATCAGGTAGCCGCAAAGGTCTTCGTCGTCGATCTGCATGCCGTCCAACTGCTCGGAAAGCTCCTTGCGAACGGCCTCAAGATCGACGGGTTCCAGATGTTTGCCGGGGCGTTCGGTGTTCGGCGTCTCGCCTTTCAGCACCTTCTTGACGATGCCCGCTGGGAAGCCATTCGGCGGCTGGCCGAGGTTGCCGCGCATCATGTCGATCACGCTGTCGGGGAAGGAGACATCGACATTCGGGTCTTCGACCTGCGCGCGGGTCAGCCCTTGGGACACCATCATCAGCGCCATGTCGCCCACGACTTTGGACGAGGGCGTGACCTTCACGATGTCGCCGAACATCTGGTTCACGTCCGCATAGGTGCGCGCCACCTCGGGCCAGCGGTCTTCTAGCCCCATGGAGGCGGCCTGCGCCTTGAGGTTGGTGAACTGGCCGCCGGGCATTTCATGGAGGTAAACCTCGGAGGAGGGCGCCTGCATCCCGGTCTCGAAGGCGGCATAGTGGCCGCGCACTTCTTCCCAGTAATCAGAGATTTCGCGCACGGCCTTCATGTCGATCCCGGTGTCGCGGTCGGTGTGTTGCAAGGCTGAGACCACGGTGCCGAGCGTCGCCTGAGAGGTGTTGCCCGAAAGCGCATCCATCGCGCAGTCGACCGCATCGACGCCCGCCTCGGAGGCCGCGAGGATGGTGGCCGTGGCACTGCCCGCCGTGTCATGGGTGTGGAAATGGATCGGCAAACCAACCTCGGATTTCAACGCTTTGACCAGCGCGCGGGCCTGAGCGGGTTTCAACAGGCCTGCCATATCTTTTAGCCCCAGCACGTGCGCGCCGGCGGCTTTCAGATCCTTGCCCATGTTGACGTAATACTGAAGGTCGTATTTCGCGCGGTCCGGGTCAAAGATGTCGCCCGTGTAGCAGATCGTGCCCTCGCAAATCTTGCCGGATTCGACGACCGCATCCATCGCCACGCGCATGTTCTCAACCCAGTTGAGACTGTCGAACACGCGGAACACATCGACGCCGGTATTGGCCGCCGTGGCCACGAATTTCTGCACCACGTTGTCGGGGTAATTGGTATAGCCCACCCCGTTGGAGGCGCGCAGCAGCATTTGGGTCATCACATTGGGCAGGGCCGCGCGCAGGTCGCGCAAGCGTTGCCACGGGCATTCCTGCAAGAAGCGATAGGCCACATCGAAAGTCGCCCCGCCCCAGCATTCGACCGAGAAGAGCTGCGGCAGATTGGCGGCATAGGCGGGGGCCACCTTAATCATATCGAGGCTGCGCATCCGCGTGGCCAAGAGCGACTGATGCGCATCGCGCATGGTAGTGTCGGTGATGAGCAGTTGACGCTGTTGGCCCATCCACTCGGCCACCGCCTCGGGGCCCTTTTGTTCCAAGAGGTTACGCGTGCCCATCTGCGGCTCGCCGCGCAGCGCGGGCGGCCTCGGGTCACGGACATGGGCGGCGGGCAGGGCGTGGCCCTTGGTCTCTGGATGGCCGTTTACGGTGATGTCGGCGATATAGGTCAGCACCTTGGTCGCACGGTCGCGGCGTTGCTCGAACTGGAACAGCTCGGGCGTCTCGTCGATGAATTTGGTGGTGTATTCATTGCTCAGAAACGTCGGATGTTTCAGCAGGTTCTCGACGAAGGCGATGTTGGTGCTGACCCCGCGCACCCGGAACTCGCGCAGAGCGCGGTCCATCCGGGCGATGGCCATCTCGGGCGTCGGCGCCTTGGCGGTGACCTTGGTCAGCAGGCTGTCGTAATAGCGCGTGATGACCCCGCCCGCGTAAGCAGTGCCACCGTCGAGCCGGATGCCCATGCCGGTGGCCGAGCGGTAGGCGGTGATGCGGCCATAGTCGGGGATGAAATTGTTCTGCGGGTCTTCGGTGGTGACGCGGGTTTGCAGGGCGTGACCGGTGAGGGTGATGTCCTCTTGCCGCGCCTTGCCCGTCGCCTCGGCCAGCGGTTTGCCCTCGGCGATGAGGATCTGCGCGCGGACAATGTCGATGCCGGTGACTTCTTCGGTGACGGTATGTTCGACCTGTACGCGGGGGTTCACCTCGATGAAGTAGAAATTCCCGGTTTCCATATCCATCAGGAATTCGACGGTGCCCGCGCATTCATAGTTCACATGGGCGCAGATTTTGCGGCCCAATTCGCAGATCTCGGCGCGTTGGTCTTCGCTCAGGTAAGGCGCGGGGGCGCGCTCAACCACCTTCTGGTTGCGGCGCTGGACCGAGCAGTCGCGTTCATAGAGGTGGTAAATGTCGCCCTGTTTATCGCCGAGGATCTGCACTTCGACATGGCGGGCGCGCAGGATCATCTTTTCCAGATAGCCCTCGCCATTGCCGAAAGCGGCTTCGGCCTCGCGGCGCCCTTCGCGGACTTTCTCTTCCAGTTCCTTTTCGGACATGATCGGCCGCATCCCGCGCCCGCCGCCGCCCCAAGAGGCCTTGAGCATCAGCGGATAGCCGACCTCGGCCGCCTCGGCGCGGATCGCGTCCATGTCTTCGCCCAGCACTTTGGTGGCGGGGATGACGGGCACGCCCGCCTCCATCGCGACGCGGCGGGCAGAGGCTTTGTCCCCCAAGGCGCGCATCGTCTCGGCCCGCGGGCCGATGAAGGTGATGCCGTTCTTCTCGCAGGCATCGACGAATTCCGGATTTTCCGACAGCAGGCCATAGCCCGGGTGGATGGCATCGGCGCCCGCCGCCTTGGCCACGCGGATCATCTCGTCGATGCTGAGATAGGCCGCGACGGGGCCGAGGCCCTCACCGATGCGATAGGCCTCGTCCGCTTTGAAACGGTGCAGGCCCAGCTTGTCCTCCTCGGCGTAGACCGCAACCGTTTTCTTGCCCATCTCATTGGCGGCGCGCATAATGCGGATCGCGATCTCACCACGGTTCGCGATCAGGATCTTTTTAAAATCGGTCACTGGCTGGTCTCCCCTGCTGGTTTTAAAGGCAGCTTAGGGATGCTGCGGTGCAGCGCAAGAGGGCTGTGGCCGTCTTTGTCACATTTCTGCAAGCTTTCCGATCAGAGCGGCGACAGATCAAAGGGAGGAGGGAGGTCGCGCAGGTTCTGCGCGCCCAGCTGTCCCATATTGGCGGTCAGGTCGCGGGCAAGCACATCAATCAGGTGATCGACCCCGCGCGGCCCAAGGGCGGCGAGGGCAAAGTGGAAGGCCCGGCCCAGCATGACAAAATCCGCGCCGAGCGCGAAGGCACGCAGGATATCAAGGCCCGATTCCACGCCGCTGTCAAAGATCACCGGCAGTTTCGTGGCGGCACGAATGGCGGGCAGCGCCTCGGCGCTGGCGGGGGCCGCGTCGAACTGACGGCCTGCGTGGTTCGAGACCCAGATCGCATCGGCCCCGGCCTTTTCCATCTTCGTGGCGTCTTCGGGGCGCAGCACGCCTTTGATCACCAGCGGCCCTTCCCAGTGATCGCGCAGCCAATGCAAATAGTCCCAATCGGGCGCGGTGCGCAGCAGATAGCCCACATGCGCGGTCGGCGGCAGGTTCGCGGTGGCCGTGCCTTCGGTGTATTTGTCGAGCATTTTCATATGCGGCAGACCCCGACGGGCCATGCCCATGGCCCAAGCGGGGCGCATCGCGACCTGCGCCAGCAGCCGTGGGGTCAGTTTGGGCGGGCTGGTCAGGCCAGAACGGGTTTGCCGCTCACGGCGCGAGGCGACTGGCACGTCGACGGTCAGGACCAAAGTCGTGAAACCCGCAGCCTTGGCCCGTGCCAGCATATCGGTTCGAATTTCCGGGTCGCGCGGCGGGTAGAGTTGGAACCAACCATGCGCGCCCAAATGGGGTGCGACATCTTCCGGGCAGGTTGCGGCCACGGTGGACAGGCCGAAGGGGATGCCGGCGCGACCCGCCGCGCGGGCAAGATGGGCTTCGGCATCGGGCCAGATCAGGCCGGACATGCCCAAGGGGGACATGCCGAAGGGCAGGGGAAGCTTTTGCCCCATCAGATCGACGCTGAGGTCAGGGGTGAATTCGCCGTGCAACACCGAAGGCATCAGCCCAACGCGGTCTAGGGCCGCGCGGTTGCGGTGTTTGGTGGCCTCCGTCCCAGTGGCGGAATCAAGGTATTCCCAAACGAATTTAGGCAGGCGCGACTGCGCGCGGCAGCGAAGGTCCGAAAGGGCGGGGTAGGTTGCATGTAGGTCCATGGCGGCATTTGCGCCAAAGGGTTACGGATTGTCCAGATGGCGTGGCTGCGTCGGAGCCGGGGTGAGGGCGCTGCCGTCCAGGTGGGGCGCAAACAGCTACTGCCGAAAAACGGACCGGGCGAGCGGTGCGGCCTCGCTTACCTTGCGGCCCGGCGGTGTCGGTAGGTTGTCGGCCATATCCACAAGGGCCGCGATGGCTGCTTCGATTTCGTCACCTTCGCTGGCGGCGGCGCCTTCCATGTCGATTAGATGAACGGTCGGATTGGCCTCAGCGTCCAGCCGTTCCTGCGCGATTGAGCGTAGCTCTTGCATGGTGCTGTCGATGGCGCGGCAGAGCCCGGCCAGCATCCCCGCCGACCCGGTAAGCTTCGCGGGATCGATCAGCCCCTTTTCGGCGGCATCCAGCACCGTCGAGATTTGTTCGAGTTTGAACGAAGATGTCGCCGCGAAATAGCGCACATCCTCAAACGCGAGGGTATCGCGGTTGTCCCGCTGCACCCGCTCCACGACAATGGCGCTGCCCACCACCCGGTCAAGACCGCGGTAGGATTGCACATGATGCAACGTGGTGTCCCAAATCAGCGGCCCGCGCGGCATATGCAGCATCTCGCGATAGCGGATTTGCCCCGCGTTTGAGACGCAGCGCGCATAGCGTTCATTGACCGCCTCGGCCTCTTCATGGGGCATGAAACTGTGCAGGGGGCGGTTTATCACCTCGCTCATCACCATGCCGCTATGCGCCTCATGGGCGGTGTTGAGGGCCAAAAGTTCGAAATGCCCGCTGTCCGCGTTCAATTCCGCAATGAACATCGGCAGTTTGAACCGGTCAATCTCTCGGCGCAGGACCGAAGTATCATCGTTTCTGAACATGAGCGGTTCCTCTCGTTTATCGTTGTGTCAGCACATTGCCGCCAAAGCATTATCAACGGGTAAAGATTTTCCCCGCATTTTAAATTCACCCGGTTTTGCCCGCAGCGGCGCCAAATCGGGACTTGAATATCTTTCGAAAGAACATTTGAGGAACGTCTCTTTATCTCGTACCCCGGACGCGCTAGATTGCGGGCATGAGTGATTTTGACGAAATGCACGCCTTTGAGGGCGCCTCCCTGTCCGCCCGCGCCATGGCCGCGCGTCCGCAGCCTTATCTGGAGGGGTTGAACCCCGCCCAACGGGCCGCGGTCGAGACGTTGGATGGCCCCGTGCTGATGCTTGCCGGGGCGGGCACCGGCAAAACGCGGGCGTTGACGGCGCGAATCGTGCATCTGCTCAACACCGGGCGCGCGCGCCCGCATGAGGTTCTGGCGGTCACCTTCACCAACAAGGCCGCGAGGGAAATGAAGACCCGCGTGGGCCAGATGCTGGGCCAGCAGGTCGAGGGGATGCCATGGCTCGGCACCTTTCACGCGATTTGCGTCAAGCTGCTGCGGCGGCATGCGGAATTGGTGGGGCTGAAAAGCAATTTCACGATTCTCGATACGGATGACCAGTTGCGCCTGCTCAAACAATTGGTCGCCGCCGAAGGGATCGACGACAAGCGCTGGCCCGCGCGGATGCTGGCGGGGATCATTGACGGCTGGAAAAACCGCGCGCTGACCCCAGACAAAATCCCGAGCGCGGATGCCGGGGCATACAATCACCGCGGGCCGGAAATTTACGCGCAATATCAACGCCGTCTGATCGAATTGAACGCGACCGATTTCGGCGATCTGCTGCTCCATATGGTGACGATTTTCCAGGCGCACCCGGATGTGTTGGCGCAGTATCAGCGCTGGTTCAAATACATCCTCGTCGACGAATATCAGGATACCAACGTGGCCCAATATCTGTGGCTGCGGCTTTTGGCACAGGGGCACAAGAACATCTGCTGCGTGGGCGACGACGACCAGTCGATCTATGGCTGGCGCGGGGCCGAAGTCGGCAACATCCTGCGGTTTGAAACGGATTTTCCCGGCGCCCATGTGGTCAAGCTTGAGCAGAACTACCGCTCGACCCCGCATATCCTCGCCGCCGCCTCGGGCGTGATCGCGGGCAATGAGGGGCGCTTGGGCAAGACTCTCTGGACCGAAGAGACGGAGGGCGAAAAGGTCCGTCTGATCGGCCATTGGGATGGCGAGGAAGAGGCCCGTTGGATCGGGGATGAGATCGAATCCGCGCAGCGCGGCACAAGAGGGCTCGACCCCTTCTCGCTTGACGATATGGCGATTCTCGTCCGGGCGAGCCACCAGATGCGCGCCTTTGAGGACCGGTTTTTGACCATTGGCCTGCCTTATAAGGTAATTGGCGGCCCGCGATTCTATGAGCGTTTGGAAATCCGCGACGCCATGGCCTATTTCCGCGTGGTCACCAGCCCCGATGATGATCTGGCTTTCGAGCGGATTGTAAACACGCCCAAGCGGGGTTTGGGCGAAAAGGCGCAGCAGAAAATCCAGCGCACGGCGCGGGATCATGGGGTGAACCTTGTCGAAGGCGCACGAATCCTTCTCGCCCATGGCGGGATCAGCGGCAAAGGGGCGGCGCAACTGCGGCTTTTGATCGACGGGATCGACCGTTGGTCGTCGATGTTGCAGGGCCCGCGGATTGAGATCAGCGAGGACGACTCGGTGCTCGATGATGGTGCCGCGCCGCTGCGGGTGGATTATGGCCCGCCTGAAGTGTCTCATGTCGAATTGGCCGAGATGATTCTCGACGAAAGCGGCTATACCGGCATGTGGCAGAATGACAAAACGCCCGAAGCGCCGGGGCGGCTGGAAAACCTCAAGGAACTCGTCAAAGCCTTGGAAGGGTTCGAGAACCTGCAGGGCTTCCTCGAACATGTCAGCCTGATCATGGATAATGAGCAGGAGGGCGATGGCGAGAAGGTCTCGATCATGACGCTGCACGCGGCCAAGGGTTTGGAATTCCCCATGGTTTTCCTGCCAGGCTGGGAAGATGGGCTGTTCCCCTCGCAGCGTTCGATGGATGAAAGCGGGATGAAAGGGCTCGAAGAAGAGCGGCGGCTGGCCTATGTCGGCATCACCCGGGCGGAGCGGATTTGCACCGTCTCTTTCGCTGCCAATCGCCGGGTCTTTGGCCAATGGCAAAATGCGATGCCGTCGCGTTTCATTGATGAGCTGCCCGAAGAACATGTGGATGTGCTGACCCCGCCGGGGCTTTACGGCGGTGGTTTTGGCGCGGCCATGCCGCAATCGGATCTACATGACCGCGCGGCAAGCGCGAATGTCTATAATTCACCGGGGTGGAAACGCCTGCAATCACGCAGCGGGGCGCGGGGCACCAGCCAGCCGCGCGAAAGCCGCAATGTCACGATCGACATGCAAGCGGTCGCCGCCTTTGAGATGGGCGAGCGTGTTTTCCACGATAAATTCGGCTATGGCGAAGTGATTGGCATCGAAGGCGACAAGATGGAAGTCGCCTTTGAGAAGGCCGGGACCAAAAAGGTCGTCTCGCGCTTCTTGACCGGCGGGAAAGACGTTCCCTTCTAAAAGCGTATCCTGGGGCGGGCTGCCAAAAGCCTGCCTCAACAAGGCCTTACAAACAAAAACGACGACACCTTGGGAGGAAGGTGCCGCCGTTTCTATGTCGGCCCGAAGCGTCGAGGGAGGGTCGGCTTCGGGTCTCCTTGCGGGGTCCGCCTCATTCAGGGAGGAGGAAAGTGACGCGCACCCCGGCTTTCAGACGGCAGAACAGGGAGGGGTTCTGACGTCCGATCTCTATTTCTGCTTAGCCGCGGGAAGATTCCCATGCGACGCGGCGCAGTTCGGAACGGCTCAGCCCAAGGTCGGCCAGTTCGCGGTTGCTCAACGCGCTCAGACCGTCGAAAGTTTCACGGTACAGACGGTGCTGTTTGTAGCGGGTTGCCAGTGCTTCGAATGCGCCGCCGATACGGGCGAAGACGGAAGTTGTGTTTGCGGTGGTTGTGTTCATGTAAGCCATTTCGGCGCCTCTTTTTTCATCTGTGGATCATCTCGTTGCCTGCTATTTACGCCCTTTCTGCATTTGCACAACGGGCATAAAGTCAATGCCGCTATGCAGAAAGCGCATAGGTTCTAAGGGGCGCAACTTGTTGATAAAAAACGGTTTTGCCCGCGCGGCAAAAGGGCGCAGGGTCATAAAACTGTCATATATGGGGAGGGGGGAAAGGGGGCGACGACATCTGGGAGGAGGTAGATGTCGCCGCCAATAACAGACACATCCGGGAGGAGGATGGACGCGTCTGGTCTTTCCAAACTTGCCTGCATCCGGGAGGAGGAGTGGATGCATCCAAGTCTTGGTAAAATCAGACACATTCGGGAGGAGGAGGAATGTGTCTGGTCTTTCCGAAAGCGGGGCGCTTGGCCCTGCCTATGAACATAAGTTAGCGCTAATTGCTGCGCCTGCACAATATTTCTTTTTGCAATGCTGCTATGCGGCAAAAACATGGTACCCCTGCGTAATCCTTGGGCATTGCGCCTCTTCCCTATGCAAAAAGGGCCGTCCCCTTGCGCTTGGCGCAGAACCTGCCATTTCAGAAGCCGTAATAGAGGAGAATTTGCGCATGTCTGTGACCAAAGCAGAAGTCGAAGCGGCGCTGGCGCGGGTGCAACTGCCCGACGGCAAGAGCCTGCTGTCCCATGATCTGGTCCGCGCGCTGGTGGTCGAAGGCGATAAGGTGCGATTCGTCATCGAAGCGCCCAATGCCGATGTGGCGCGGCAGATGGCACCGTTGCGCGACGCGGCAGAGCAGGTGGTCCGCGATCTGCCGGGTGTGGGTGATGTATCGGTCGCGCTGACCGCGCATGGCCCCGCACCGAAAGCGCCCAGTCTTAAGGTCGGCGGGCATCCCAAACCGCAAGAGGGGCCGATGAAACCCAGCGGCGTGAAGCGCATCCTCGCCATCGGCTCTGGCAAGGGCGGTGTGGGCAAATCCACCGTCAGCTCCAACCTTGCCGTGGCGCTGGCGCGGGCCGGGCGCAAGGTGGGGCTTCTGGATGCCGATATCTATGGTCCCAGCCAGCCGCGCATGATGGGGGTTAACAAGCGCCCCGCCAGCCCCGACGGCAAGACGATCATTCCCTTGCAGGCCCATGGCGTCACCATGATGTCGATCGGCTTCATGTTGGAAGAGGGTAAGGCCGTCGTCTGGCGTGGGCCGATGCTGATGGGCGCGCTGCAGCAGATGCTCGGGCAAGTGGAATGGGGTGAGCTTGACGTGCTGCTCGTCGATCTGCCGCCGGGCACCGGCGATGTGCAGCTGACACTTTGCACCAAGTCCGAGCTTTCGGGCGCCATCGTGGTCAGCACGCCTCAGGACGTGGCCTTGATCGACGCGCGCAAGGCGCTCGACATGTTCGCCACATTGAAAACCCCGGTGCTGGGATTGATCGAGAATATGTCGACATTCGTCTGCCCCGATTGTGGCTCTCAGCATGAGATCTTTGGCCAAGGCGGTGTGGCGGCAGAGGCCGAGAAGATGGGCGTGCCGCTTTTGGGCAGCCTGCCGATTGATCTCGATACCCGTTTGGCCGGGGACAGCGGCACGCCGGTCGCAGCGGGCGAGGGGCCGATGGCCGATGCCTATGCCCGGCTCGCAAAGGGCTTGATCGAGGGTGGCATGGCCTGATGGGGGCGGCGCGGGCGGTTAGCCCAGCTCGCGCCCTTCGATCAGGTGGCCGTAAAGTGTGGTCAGCATCGAGACGAAAACCAGCCCCTCTATAAGATAGAGCAGGGAATCTAGCATCAGCCGCAGGCCCGGGTCGGCGGGCAGCAACATGCTGGCGATCACGCCGAGTAGCGTGTTCACCACCGCCAGCAATACGGCCAGCGCCCAAAGCGTACCGGCCAAAGGCTCGGTCGCGCGCCAGCTGTCGCGGACCGACATGACGTGGCCCAGAGCGGCGGCGGGCAGCACGAGGCTGAGCCGCAGCGCCAGCCAAAGAAAGGCCACCCCTGCCACCAGTCCGATCAACAGCAGTGCCGCCGGGCTCGACCCGGTCAGCCCGCCCAGAAGTAGCATGGCAAGGCCGATGGGAATGGCCGCGAGAAACTGCACGAAGCCCAAAACGATGGCCCGCCAGACATAGGCCCAGAACAGCCCCATGCCCGGGCGCAGGGCGCTCCCGTCGTGATCAAGCAAGACATAGCGGTGCCAGAGGATGGCCATCAGCGCATAGCCAAGGATGCCCGCCAGCCCGCAGGCGATCAGGATCAGAAGTTGACCCGCAGGCGGCGGGGCGGCGTTCTCGATCACCTGATCCATGGCCCCAAGCGCATCTCCCGCCAGCAGGCCCGCGGCGGCGGCGGCCCCCATCACCCAGAGTACCGCAGGCAGGATCACCCGCAGCGTGGTTGAGGGCGCGTGAAAAAGCATGTTCAGCGCGTGGGTGAATAGAGCCGTGGCTTGGATCATGATGCACTCCCTCCGTTTCGCGCCATTACATGCCGTGCGTGGGCCGAAAGGACAAGATACCGCTGTCGGGAGGGGCTGCGCGGCTGGGAAAGCATGGGCCGCTGGGAGGCCATGGGAAAAGTCGCGGGAATGCATGGGAAGTCTGGGAAATCATGGGCGCCCCTTGCGCCATTGGGGGTCTTGCCCGATTCGCAGCCACGGGAATTGGCGTGCAATTCGAACGCTCTGAGCGCATTCTGCGGAACAGGCAACGAACACGTCCTGTGGATAACTATGTGAGCAAATTTTAGTGGGAAACTGTGGGATATTGTGCAGGTCCCAATTCGTTAACAAGATATAGTGTTTCAGACTTAAACGATCCCAAATTAAGCCATGCTGCGCCCGAAAAGTTATACCAGATGTTGTTCTCACAGCCTGTGCAAAACAAAATATTGGGCGGAAATCCAAAAAATATCTAGACGCCCATCAATTCCCATGGCATCCCTAATGCATCGGATGAGAACGGGACACGGGGCAGCAAACGACCCCAAAATAAATCAAAACCTAGCAGGTTTCATACAGGCACCTCGCTTTCATCAGACCAAAGAGATCCGGCGCGCGAGCGAGCAGACATCCCCCCAGGTGGCGCGCGCAGTCGGACTTCCCCCGCCAAGCTGCGGGACGTGGGCGGCGGGTTGATCAGTGGCAGCAGATCAACCCGCCGTTTCCATTTCCGGGGCAGGGGATTGAGGCGGACAACGAGTTTAAGCGCAAAGGCGCAAGAGGCAGGGACAACAAGTGAGCCGCAGGTTCAGAGGCGAAAGCCACCACAAGGTCGATACGAAGGGGCGGGTGTCTATCCCAGCCTCTTTTCGGCGTGTGTTGGAGGCTGGCGACCCGAACTGGAAGAACGGCGACAATCCCGAACTGGTCATCGTCTATGGCGACCACCGCCGGAACTACCTTGAATGCTATACCATGGAAGCCATCGAAGAGGTCGACGCCAAGATCGACCGCATGCCGCGTGGCTCCATGCAGCGCAAGGCGCTTCAGCGTCTGTTCCATGGTCAGTCTTTCCCCACGACGGTAGATGAGACAGGCCGTTTGGTGCTGCCCGCCAAGCTGCGCAACAAGATTGAACTCAACGGCGAGGCGTTCTTTATCGCCGCCGGTGACACCTTCCAAATCTGGAAGCCCGAAACCTACGAGACCGAGGAAGAGGCGTGGCAGCAAGAACTGCCCGACGATGTCGATCCGCTCTCGTTCCTTGATGGTGATATGGAGATCTGAGGGAATGGTTGCTGCCTCTGACCCTTCCGCCCCTCACACCCCCGTTCTGCTGCGCCCGATCCTATCTGCCGTGGCGCCCGTGGAGGGGGTTTGGCTGGATGGCACCTTTGGCGCGGGCGGCTATACCCGTGGCTTGCTTGAGGCCGGGGCCGCGCGTGTGGTGGCCGTCGACCGCGATCCACTGGCCTTCGAGATGGCGGCGGCATGGGCCGGTGACTATGGCGATCGGATCACCATGCAGCAGGGCGTCTTCTCGCGCATGGATGAATATGCCCAAGACCTCGATGGTGTGGTGCTGGACCTCGGTGTCTCCTCCATGCAGCTCGATCAGGCGGAGCGTGGCTTTTCCTTCATGAAAGATGGCCCGCTCGACATGCGGATGAGCCAAGATGGCCCCTCGGCTGCCGATCTGGTCAACGAGGCCGAGGAAGAGGTGATCGCCAATATCCTCTTTCAATACGGTGAAGAACGCGCCTCGCGCCGGATCGCCAAGGCCATTGTCCGCGCCCGCGAAGAGGCGCCGATCACCACCACGTTGGAATTGGCAAAGCTGGTCGAAGGCTGCCTGCCGCGCGCTAAGCCCGGCCAGAGCCATCCGGCAACCCGCAGTTTCCAAGCGCTTCGGATTGCGGTGAACAATGAATATGGCGAACTTTTTCAGGGGCTTATGGCCGCAGAGCGGGCGTTGAAGCCGGGCGGGAAGCTGGCGGTGGTGACCTTTCATTCGGTCGAGGACCGCATGGTGAAACGCTTCCTTACCGCACGCGCCGGGGCTGGGGGCAATGCCAACCGTTTCGCCCCCGCGCTGGAGCAGGCACCGCCGCAGTTCACGCTGAAATCCCGCAAGGCGATTGGCCCCGACGCGCAAGAATTGGAAGAGAACCCGCGCAGCCGGTCGGCCAAGCTGCGGGTCGCCACGCGCACCGACGCGCCCAGTGGTGAGATTGACGCGAAAGCCATCGGCATGCCGATGGTCAGGGGGATCTGAGTGATGCGCACGGTGATGTATATCCTCACCACCATTGCCGTGGTTGGATTGGCCTTCTGGGCCTACCGCGAGAATTACGCGACCCAGCAGGCGCTGAGCGACGCCGACAGGCTGCATGCCAATATCCGCGCGGCCCACGCCCGTCTGGCCGTGCTGCGTGCCGAATGGGCCTTTCAGAACCGCCCGGACCGGCTGCGCGATCTGGCGGATCTGAACTTTGACCGTCTGGGCCTGCTGCCGCTGCATCCCGGCCAGTTCGGTCAAGTAGATCAAGTCGCCTATCCGCCCCAGCCCATGCTGCCGATCACCGATCCTGTGGATGTCTCGACGATGAATTACGAGGCGCTGAACGGTTTTTCCGAGGAGAAGGTTGAATGATCCGCACCCCGCTGCGCCCGCTGGCCCGCATCCTCGAGGCCCGCGAGAAGGGGGAAAACCCCGATGCGATCGAACGTGAGAACAAGCGCATCCGCCACGAGCAGATGCGCGACAAGGCGCGGATGCGCGCTGAGGGGCGGCTTCTTGTGCTGGGGGTCTGTTTCCTTTGTGCCTTCACCGTGATTGGCGGACGCATGGGGCTGCTGGCGATGTCGGAACCGTCCGAGCCGCGCGGCCATGCGCCGGGGGCCGTAATCTCGGCCTCGCGCGCGGATATTACGGACCGGAACGGCAACCTTCTGGCCACCAATTTCGAGACCCACGCGCTCTATGCGCAGCCGCGCCACATGATCGACCCGGAGATGGCCGCCAAAAAGCTAGTCAAAATCTTTCCCGATCTGAAAGAAGATCGCCTGATCAAAGATTTCACAGGCAAGCGCAAGTTCCTGTGGATAAAGAAGAAAATCAGCCCCGAACAGATGCAGGCCGTGCATGATATCGGCGATCCGGGGCTATTGTTCGCGCCGCGCGACATGCGTCTTTACCCCAACGGCTCGCTTGCAGCACATGTGCTGGGTGGGGCGAGCTATGGCAAGGAAGGCGTCCATGCCGCCGAGGTAATCGGCGTGGCAGGGGCCGAGAAGTATTTCGACGACTATCTGCGCGACCCGGCCAATGGCAACAAACCTCTAGAACTGTCGCTCGACCTCACCGTGCAGGCCGCGGCGGAGCGGGTGCTTTATGGCGGCATGAAGCTGATGAACGCCAAAGGGGCCACCAGCATTCTGATGGATGTGCACACGGGCGAGGTGATCTCGGTCGCCTCGCTGCCGGATTTCGATCCCAACAACCGGCCCCGGCCCTTGACCCAAGGCGATGCCTCCGACAGCCCGCTGTTCAACCGCGCGGTGCAGGGGGTCTATGAACTGGGCTCCACCTTCAAGATTTTCGCCGCTGCACAGGCGGTGGAACTTGGGCTGTTCAACGCCGACACGATCATCGACACCTCCGGCCCGATGAAGGTTGGCGGTTTCCGCATCGGTGAATTCCGCAACAAGAACTACGGCAAGCTGAGCGTTGCCGACATCATCGTGCATTCCTCGAACCGGGGCACGGGCCGGATGGCGCTGGAAATCGGTATCGAACGGCAGCAGGAGTTCCTCAAAAGCCTCGGTTTCTTTGAGCCGACCCCCTTCGAGATCGTCGAAGCCTCGGGCGGCAAGCCGCTGTTGCCAAGCCGCTGGACCGAATTGTCGAGCGTGACGATCTCCTACGGTCACGGGTTGTCGAGCACGCCGATGCACCTTGCCGCAGGCTATGCGGCCATCGCCAATGGCGGGCGGGCGGTGAAGCCTACGCTGCTGAAACAAACTACCCCCCAACTCGGCCCCCGCGTCATGTCCGAAGAGACCGCCGCGCAGGCGCGGATGATGCTGCGCAAGGTGGTGACCGATGGCACGGCCAGCTTCGCCGAGGTGCCGGGCTATCAAATCGCGGGCAAGACAGGCACCGCCGACAAGCCCAAGCCCACGGGCGGCTATTACGACGACAAGGTGATCAACACTTTCGCCAGCATCTTCCCGATCAACGATCCGAAATATGTGCTGATCGTCACGCTGGACGAACCGGTTGAGACTTCGGGCCCGAAACCGCGCCGCACGGCGGGGTGGACCGCCGTGCCCGTGGCCGCCGAGATGGTGCGCCGCATCGCGCCTCTGCTGGGGCTGCGCCCCGCTGTTGAACCGGTGAACGACGCTGTGCTAACGCTGACCAGCAGCAACTGAAAAGACATCTCTATGACCGACCGGGCCGTACCCCTTTCCTCTCTCGGGCTGACCGCGCGGGCGGGGGCCAACCCCATGATCACCGGCATCGCGGTCGACAGCCGTGAGGTGCGCGAGGGCACGCTCTTTGCGGCTCTGGCCGGCAGCCGTGTGCATGGGGCAGAGTTCATTCAATACGCCCTGCACATGGGCGCGGCGGCGGTGCTGACCGATGCGGCGGGCGCCAAACTCGCCGCCGAGGAATTGGCGGGCTCGGATGCCGCGCTGGTGGTCTCCGACCTCCCGCGGGAGGCGCTGGCGCGCACGGCGGCGCTCTGGTTCGGTGGCCAGCCCGCCACGATGATCGCGGTCACGGGCACCAATGGGAAAACTTCCGTCTCGACCTTCGTGCGTCAGATTTGGGTTGAAATGGGATTGCCTGCCGTAAACCTCGGCACCACCGGGGTAGAGGGCGCATGGGCCGCCCCCTTGGCCCATACCACGCCTGAGCCGATCACCCTGCACCGCACGCTGGCCGAGGCGGCGGCGAATGGGATCACCCATGCCGCGATGGAAGCGTCCAGCCATGGGCTCGACCAGCGGCGGCTGGATGGGGTGACGCTCAAGGCGGCGGGCTTTACCAACTTCACCCAAGACCATCTGGACTATCACGAGACATTCGAGGCCTATTTCGCCGCCAAAGCCGCGCTTTTCGCCCGTGTCCTGCCCGAAGATGGCACGGCGGTGGTCAATATCGACGATGAAAAAGGCGTCGATATCGCCGCCATCGCCCGTGCGCGGGGCTGTGAGGTGATCACCGTGGGCCGCGACGGGGGCGATCTGCATCTGCAAGGCCAGCGGTTCGATGCCACGGGCCAAGACCTGCGCTTTAGCTGGCGCGGCAAGACCTATCAAAAGCGGCTCAATCTGATCGGCGGTTTTCAGGGCGACAATGTATTGCTGGCCGCAGGGCTGGTCATTGCCTGTGGCGCCGACCCGCAAGAGGTCTTCGACACGCTGCCGCATCTCACCACCGTGCGGGGCCGGATGCAGCTTGCCGCCACCCGCGACAATGGCGCGGCGGTTTTCGTCGATTACGCCCATACGCCCGATGCGGTGGCCACCGCACTCGCCGCTATGCGCCCGCATGTCATGGGCCGGCTTGTCGCCATCGTCGGCGCGGGCGGTGATAGGGACCGGGCCAAGCGCCCCTTGATGGGGCAGGCGGCGGCGCAACATGCGGATATGGTCATCGTCACCGACGACAACCCGCGCAGCGAAGACCCCGCGAGCATCCGTGCCGCCGTGCTGGGCGGCGCACCCGACGCGATGGAAGTCGGCGACCGCGCCGAAGCCATCCTGCGCGGGGTGGACGCGCTAGAGCCGGGCGACGCGCTGCTCATCGCGGGCAAGGGGCATGAGACCGGGCAGACCGTGGGCGACGACGTGCTGCCTTTCGACGATGTGGAACAGGCCAGCGTGGCCGTGGCGGCACTGGACGGGAGATTGGCATGAGCCTTTGGACAGCGAGCGAAGCGGCGGAGGCCACGGGCGGGGAGGCGCAGGGCGATTGGGCTTGCAACGGTGTCTCCATCGACACACGGACCTTGCAGGCCGGCGATCTCTTTGTCGCACTCAAGGCCGCGCGGGACGGGCATGAATTTGTGGCCCAAGCGCTCGACAAAGGGGCCGCTGCCGCGCTCGTGACCCATATCCCCGAAGGCGTGGCCACGGACGCGCCGCTGCTGATCGTTGAGGATGTGCAGCAGGCGCTCGAAGCGCTTGGCCGGGCAGGGCGCGCCCGCCTCGGCCCGCAGGCCAAGGTGGCGGCGGTGACCGGCAGCGTCGGCAAGACCTCGACCAAGGAGATGCTGCTGGCGATCTTTGGCGATCAAGGCCGGGCCCATGCCAGCGTCGACAGCTATAACAACCACTGGGGCGTGCCGCTGACCTTAGCACGGATGCCGCGCGATACCGATTACGCGGTCATCGAGATCGGCATGAACCACCCCGGAGAGATTGCCCCCCTCGCCAAACAGGCGCGGCCCGATGCGGCGATGGTGACCAATGTCGCCGCCGTCCACCTCGAAGCCTTCAAGGATGTCGCCGCCATCGCGGTGGAAAAGGCCAGCATCTTCGACGGGATGGTGCCGGGCGGCGTGGCGGTGATCAACGCCGATCATGACCACAGCGATATCGTCTTGACCAAAGCGGTGGAGCGCGGCCTGCGCGAGACGACCTTTGGTCAGGCGGGCCATCACTACAAGCTGTGCGAGGTCAAGGTGCAAGGCGATGCCACCGTGGCCCAAGCCGAGGTCGAAGGCGCGCCGCTGATCTTCAAGATCGCCACGCCGGGGCGGCATTTCGCGATGAACGCCCTCGGTGCGCTGGCAGTGGCCGAGGCGCTTGGCGCGGATCGGGCGCTGGCCGTGCAATCGCTGGGCCGCTGGTCGCCCTATGCCGGGCGCGGGGTGCGCGAACGTATTTTGCTGGATACTGTCGATACCCATTTGGCGCTGGAGCTGATCGACGACAGCTATAACGCCAACCCGACCTCCATGGCCGCAGCACTTGAAGTGCTGGCGGCCTCAGAAGTGACACATGACATTGGGCGCGTCAGCAAGGGGCGGCGGATTGCATTTGTCGGTGACATGAAAGAACTCGGTCCCGAGGCCGTGGCGCTGCACGCCGGTCTCGCCGATCTCGAAGCCACCCGCGCGCTTGACGTGGTGCATTGCGTCGGCCCGTTGATGAAAGCCTTTTACGACAATCTGCCCGAACATCAGCGCGGCGATTGGACGGAAACCGCCGAAGAGATGTTGCAAGGACTCCGCGCAAGGCTCGATTCCGGCGATGTCGTGCTGATCAAAGGGTCGCTTTCGATGAAGCTGGGCGGTATTGTTGACGCCATCCGCAAAATGGGCCATCCGGTCCCGACCGCCTGATCGGCGATTCACCCCACATGATGAGTTAGGACGCGATATATGCTCTATTGGTTGACGCTGCTGTCGGATGGCGGCGATTTTTTTAACCTGTTTCGCTATATCACCTTCCGCGCGGGCGGGGCGTTTCTGACGGCATTGGTGTTCGGCTTTATCTTCGGCAAACCGCTGATTGAAGTGCTGCGCAAGCGGCAGGGCAAGGGCCAGCCGATCCGCGATGACGGCCCCGAGGGGCATTTCGCCAAGGCGGGCACGCCCACCATGGGCGGGCTGCTGATCGTGGGGGCCTTGTTGACCTCGACCCTGCTTTGGGCGCGGCTCGACAATCCCTTTGTCTGGCTGGTGCTTTTCGTCACCATGAGTTTTGCCGCCATCGGCTATGCCGACGACCATGCCAAGGTGAGTAAGCAGAACACCGACGGCGTGCCGGGTAAGGTGCGGCTTTTGCTGGGCTTTCTGATTGCGGGCATCGCGGGCTACTGGGCCGCGCAATACCATCCGGCTGAGTTGCAGTACCAGCTTGCGCTGCCGGTGTTCAAAGACACGCTGATCAACCTCGGGGTGCTCTTCGTGCCCTTCGCCATCATCGTGATCGTCGGCTCCGCCAATGCGGTAAACCTGACCGACGGGCTGGATGGTCTGGCCATCATGCCGGTGATGATCGCCGCAGGCGCGCTCGGCGTCATCGCCTATGCCGTGGGCCGGGTCGACTTCACCGACTATCTCGACGTGCACTATGTGCCGGGGACGGGCGAAATCCTGATCTTCACCGCCGGTCTCTTCGGCGGAGGGCTTGGGTTCCTGTGGTACAACGCGCCGCCCGCCGCCGTCTTCATGGGCGATACCGGGTCGCTGGCGCTTGGTGGGGCCTTGGGTGCCATTGCTGTGGCGACGAAACACGAGTTGGTGCTGGCGGTCGTCGGCGGGCTCTTCGTGGTCGAGGCGCTATCGGTGATCGTGCAGGTGCTCTACTTCAAGCGCACCGGCAAGCGCGTCTTTCTGATGGCGCCGATCCACCACCATTACGAGAAAAAGGGCTGGGCTGAGCCGCAGATCGTGATCCGCTTCTGGATCATCTCACTGATCCTCGCCCTGCTGGGTCTGGCGACGCTGAAGGTGCGCTAAGCGCCTAGAAAATCGACCAGTCCATGTGACGCGCCAAAAGGGCCAGCGCTTCGGTGCCCTTTTGGCTGTTGCCATAGCGGTTCAGCCCCGGCGACCAGACCGCGATGCTGGCCCGCCCCGGCACGATGGCGAGGATGCCGCCACCGACACCCGACTTCCCCGGCAGGCCCACCCGATAGGCGAAATCCCCTGAGCCATCGTAATGCCCGCAGGTCAGCATCAGCGCGTTGAGCCGTCGGATGCGGCTGGGGGCCACCAAGCGCGGCACGTCCGGCGCTTCGATCAAGAAACGGCCCGCCATGGCAAGCTGTTCCACCGTCATCTCCATCGCGCAATGGTGGAAATAGGTGCCGAGCGTGCGTTCCGGCGCGTTGATGAGGTTCCCGTAGCTCGCCAGAAAATGTGCCAGTGCAAAATTGCGGTGGCCAAAATCGGTCTCTGACGCGGCGACGGTGTCATTGATGTGGATGTCGTCGGTCCCCGCCGCTTCGCGCACGAAACGCAGGATCTCGGCCAGCGCCTCGCGCGGCTCGCGGTTGCCCAAGACTTCATCCGTGGTGACAATCGCACCCGCGTTGATGAAGGGATTGCGCGGGCGGCCCTGTTCCTGCTCCAACTGCACGATGGAGTTGAAGGCCCGGCCCGAAGGCTCCCGCCCCACGCGGTGCCACAGTTGGTCGCCCGATCGGCCAAGCGCGATGGCCAGCGTAAAGACCTTGGTGATGGACTGGACCGAAAAGGGCACCTGCGTATCGCCCGCCACATGACATTTGCCATCCGCCGTCACCACGGCGATGCCGAACTGTGCCGGGTCCACCTTGGCCAGTTGCGGGATATAGGCCGCCACGTCACCCCAGTGGTCATCCTCGCGCATCATGGCATTGAGGCGCGGCAACACATCGTCAAGGTCAGGTTTGGCGGGGCTGGACATCTTCGGCGGCCTCTGGCTTGTGATGGGCGCATCATGCCCCCATTCTGGGGTCAACGGGTAGCAGGGGATTGCAGATGATTCCAGTACAGGGCTTGGAAGGCGCACGCGTGGCGGTGCTGGGATTGGGCCGCTCGGGCCTGAGTGCGGCGCGCGCGTTGCAAGCGGGCGGGGCCAAGGTCAGCTGCTGGGACGACAACCCCGCCGCACGGGCGCGGGCCGAGCGGGAAGGCTTCGCCTGTGTTGATCTGAACGCCCCCGGTGCCTTGGACAAGATCGCCCGGCTGATCGTCAGCCCCGGCATCCCGCATCTCTACCCCGCGCCGAACCCGGTGGTGGCATCGGCGCTTTCCGCAGGGGTGCCGGTGGACAATGACATCGGCCTCTTTTTCCAAAGCTTCGCCACGCTGGCATGGGATCACTACGACGTGGCCCCGCGGGTGGTGGCGGTGACCGGGTCGAATGGGAAATCGACGACTTCGGCGCTCATTCACCACATCCTTGAGCATGTCGGGCGGCCTTGCCAATTGGCGGGCAACATCGGGCGCGGAGTGCTGGACCTCGATCCCGCCGTGGACGGGGAGGTCGTGGTGCTGGAGCTTAGCAGCTACCAGACCGAACTGGCGCGCGCGCTGACGCCGGATGTAGCGGTTTTCACCAATCTCAGCCCCGACCATCTGGACCGCCATGCGGGGATGGGGGGCTACTATGCCGCGAAGCGTCGCCTCTTTGCCGAGGGCGGGCCGGACCGCGCGGTGATCGGCGTGGATGAGGCCGAGGGCCGCTTCCTTGCCGGGCAACTCAGCGAGGGGCCAAGCGACGACCGTGTGATCCGCATCAGCGCCGAGAGCAAGCTCACCGGCCCCGGCTGGCATGTCTTTGCCCGCAAAGGGTTCTTGAGCGAATATCGGCGCGGCAAACAGGTCGGCGCGATCGACCTGCGCGGCATTCAAGGGCTGCCGGGCGCGCATAACCACCAGAACGCCTGCGCCGCCTATGCCGCCTGCCGCGCGCTCGGCCTTGCCCCGCGGGTGATCGAGGCGGCGTTCCACAGTTTCGGTGGCCTTCCGCACCGCAGCCAGACCGTGGCCGAGGCGCATGGCGTCCGCTACGTCAATGACAGCAAGGCCACCAATGTCGACAGTGCGGCCAAGGCGCTGGCGGCGTTCAAGAACATCCGCTGGATCTGCGGCGGGCTTGAGAAAGAAGGCGGCCTGAAAGGGCTGGCAGAGGCGCAAGGATCGGTCCGCAAAGCCTATGTGATCGGGCGCGAAGCGGCGCATTTCGCCATGCAACTCACGGCAGAGACCGAAGTCTGCGGCACGATGGAACAGGCCGTGGCGCGGGCGGCGGGAGAGGCGGAGGAGGGCGATGTCGTCCTGCTGGCCCCGGCGGCGGCGAGTTTCGATCAATACGACAGTTTCGAGCGCCGCGGTGAGGATTTCGTGGCGCAGGTGCAGAAGGTGCTGGCGGAGTAGGGCGGCGCCTAGCCCGCAATCGCCCGCGCGGCGGCCATGCCCGAAGACCACGCCCACTGAAAGTTATAGCCGCCGAGCCAACCGGTCACATCCACGGCCTCGCCGATGAAATAGAGCCCCGGCACCCCTTTCGCCGCCATGGTCTTGGAGGATAGCTCGTCGGTATCGACCCCGCCCAGAGTGACCTCTGCTGTGCGATACCCTTCGGTCCCGCCGGGGTGAAGCTGCCAGTTCTCGATGCCTGTGATGAATGCGGAAAGCCGCGCGTCGGACCAATCTGCCAGATTGCCCGACAGGTCGAACGCCTGCCCCAGATGCTCCACCAGCCGCGCGGGCAGATGTTGGGCGAGCACGGTGGTAAAGTTCCGCCGCCCCGCGCGTTGCCGCTGGTCGCGGAGCGCGTCCAAGAGGGTGCCTTCGGGGGCAAGGTTCACCGTGATCGCCTCGCCTTCGCGCCAGTAGGAGGACGCCTGCAAGACGGCGGGGCCAGAGAGGCCGCGATGGGTGAAGAGCAGTGCTTCGTCAAACGCGGCTTCTCCGGCAGTGATACGCGCCGGGGTGGCCACACCGGCCAGCGGCGCGAAGCGGCCTTCGGCAAAGGTAAAGGGCACCAGCCCGGCCCGCGTATCGGTGACGCTCAGCCCAAATTGGCGCGCGATGTCATAGGCGATACCGGTCGCGCCCATCTTGGGGATCGACTTGCCCCCGGTGGCGATCACGAGGTTTCGGGCGGTGACTTTCACCGACTTATCAGGTGTTTGCAGGTCGAAGCTGAACTGCCCATCGACCTTCGCGAAATTGCTGGCACTGCTCTTCAGTTGCAGATCGACCCCGGCCTGCTGCATCAACCCGCGCAACATGGCGATGATCTCTTTCGCGCTGGTGTCGCAGAAAAGCTGGCCGAGGGTTTTCTCATGCCAAGCGATGCCGTGACGGTCGACCAGTTCGATGAAATCCCACTGTGTGTAGCGGGCCAAAGCGGATTTGGCGAAATGCGGGTTCTGGCTGAGAAAGGCCTGCGGTTCGCAATACATATTGGTGAAGTTGCAGCGCCCGCCACCCGAGATGCGAATCTTCTCGCCCGGGGCTTTGGCATGGTCCACCACCAGCACCCGCCCGCCCGCATGGGCGGCGCACATCATGCCCGCGGCACCGGCTCCGATAATGGCTGTATCGACTTGCATGGGCGCGCTCTGCCTCAATGTGCCGCCCCGGTCAAGAAGACGTGAGACCGGTTGCCGCTTTGCCAAGGCGCCATAGCTGGGGTGCAACGCAACTGACGAAAGGAGCAGAAAATGACCAAACTAACCGCAGAACAGGATTTTCCGAAGATGGACGTGGCCAAACTCGGCGGCGGCACGCTGACCTTGGGCCAGCCACAAGAGGGGCGCGATTGGGAATTGGTGGTGGTTTACCGCGGCCTGCACTGCCCGATTTGCAAAAAGTATCTCGCGCAATTGGAAAAGCTGCAAAGCCAGTTCCATGAGATCGGCGTCGATGTGATCGCCGTCTCCGGCGACCCCGAGGAGAAGGCCAAGGCCATGGCCGAAGAAGACAGCCTGACCCTGCCCATCGGCTATGACCTCAGCCTCGACCAGATGGCGGAACTGGGGCTCTACATCTCTGACCCGCGCAGCCCGCAGGAGACCGATCGGCCCTTCGCCGAACCTGCGACCTTCGTCATCAACGACGAAGGCAAGGTGCAGATCATCGACATTTCCAACGCGCCCTTCGCGCGGCCCGAGTTGGAAGGTCTGCTGAACGGCCTCAAATTCGTCCGCGACAAGGGCTACCCGGTGCGCGGCACCCATAAGGCCGCCTGATCGCGCGCGTTGAAGGGGCGAGTTGATCGCCCGGCAGCGGGGCTTGGCAAAGCCCCGCTGACCCCGCCCGCCTTAGCGGGGTGAAATGCACTAGCTTCATATGACAATTCGGGCTATTCTGCCCGGATGAGACCCCGCAAAGGGGCCGTTGAGGCAGTTAAGGCAGATACCCATGACAGAGATGGTCTATGGCGCGGTCCCGGTGCGGGATGGTGAACCGATCCTTCCAAAATGGTGGCGTACGGTCGACCGTTGGGCTTTGTCCTGCGTGTTGATCCTCTTTGCCGTCGGCATGCTTTTGGGGCTGGCCGCATCCCCGCCCTTGGCCGCGAAAAACGGCTTTGATGCTTTCCACTATGTGCAGCGGCAGGCGTTCTTCGGCGGATTGGCGCTGATCGCGATGTTGCTGACCTCGATGATGTCCCCGGTGCTGGTGCGGCGTCTGGCCGTGCTGGGCTTCGTGGTCGCCTTCGTGGCGCTGGCGCTGTTGCCTTTTTTCGGCACCGATTTCGGCAAGGGGGCGACGCGCTGGTATTCGCTGGGCTTTGCTTCGTTCCAGCCTTCCGAATTCCTGAAACCCGGTTTCATGGTCGCCGCCGCATGGATGATGGCCGCCGCGACCGAGATCAACGGACCTCCGGGCAAATCGTGGTCCTTCGCGCTTTGTATCTCCATCGTGCTGATGCTGGCGATGCAGCCCGACTTTGGGCAGGCCTGTCTCGTGCTGTTCGGCTGGGGCGTGATGTATTTCGTCGCCGGCGCGCCGATGGTGCTGCTGGTCGGCATGGCGGGGCTGGTGGTTCTGGCAGGCACCTTCGCCTATTCCAATTCCGAGCACTTCGCGCGGCGGATCGACGGCTTTCTCAGCGTCGATGTCGACCCGACCACCCAGCTTGGCTATGCCACAAACGCCATCCGCGAGGGCGGGCTTTTCGGCGTCGGCGTGGGCGAGGGCGAGGTGAAATGGTCGCTGCCTGACGCGCATACCGACTTCATCATCGCCGTCGCCGCCGAGGAATACGGCCTCATCATGGTCGTCTGCATTATCGCCCTATATACTGTCGTGGTCGTCCGGTCGCTGCTGCGTCTGGTGCGCGAGCGTGACCCCTTCATCCGGCTGGCCGGAACCGGGCTGGCCTGCACATTCGGAGTACAGGCAATGATCAACATGGGTGTGGCAGTGCGGCTTTTGCCAGCCAAGGGCATGACCCTGCCTTTCGTGAGCTACGGCGGCTCTTCGGTGATCGCCAGCGGCATCGCCGTGGGCATGCTGTTGGCCTTTACCCGGACCCGCCCGCAGGGTGAGATCAGCGATATTCTGGGCCGGGGCCGCCGCTGATGGCCGCCCCACTGTTGATCATCGCCGCCGGGGGGACCGGTGGGCATATGTTTCCTGCGCAGGCTTTGGCCGAGGTGATGTTGAAGCGCGGCTGGCGGGTGAAGCTCAGCACCGATGCGCGCGGCGCGCGCTATACCGGCGGCTTTCCCGAAGCGGTCGAGATCAGCCAGATCAGCAGCGCCACATTTGCCCGGGGCGGGGTGGTGGCCAAGGCCCTGGTGCCCTTCCGCATCGCCGCCGGTGTGGTCCGCTCGGGCCTCAACATGCTGCGCGACCGGCCTTCGGTCGTGGTGGGCTTTGGCGGCTATCCGTCGATCCCCGCGCTTGGTGCTGCTTGGGCGCTGCGCATGCCGCGGATGATCCATGAGCAAAACGGCATTCTGGGCCGCGTGAATGAGATTTTTGCCAAGCGGGTTCACGCTGTCGCCTGCGGCATCTGGCCCACGAAACTGCCCGAGGGCGTGCAGGGCTGGCATGTGGGCAATCCCGTGCGCGCCGCCGTGCTTGACCGTGCCGGTTCGGCCTATATCCCGCCGGGTGACTACCCGATGGAGGTTTTGGTCATGGGCGGCAGCCAAGGCGCGCGCATCCTTTCGGACGTGGTGCCCCCGGCGCTTGCGGCCCTGCCGATGAACATGATCCGCAACATCCGCGTCAGCCATCAGGCCCGCGACGAAGACGGCCAGCGGGTGGCGGACTATTACGCCGAATCCGGCATCAGCGCCGATGTGCGGCCCTTCTTTGACGATGTGCCCCGCCGCATGTCCGAGGCGCAGCTGGTGATCAGCCGCTCCGGTGCCTCCAGCGTGGCCGACCTATCGGTGATCGGGCGTCCGTCGATCCTGATCCCCTTTGCCGCCGCGGCGGGGGATCACCAAAGCGCCAATGCCCGCGGCTTGGTTGAGGCCGGGGCCGCGATCATGGTGCCCGAACGCAAAGCCAATCCAGATATCATGACCGACCAGATCCTCGCCGTGCTTGAGATGCCCGAAGGGGCGATGCAGATGGCGCGCGCCGCGCTTTCGGTCGGCAAACCCGACGCGGCCGAGACATTGGCCGATATGGTTGAGCAGCTTGCCGCCCAAGGCACGCTCACCCCCGCAGAAGAGGAACACCCGCAATGAACGCCGCCGCCACCAAACTGCCGACCGATGTCGGCCCGATCCATTTCGTCGGCATCGGCGGCATCGGCATGTCCGGCATCGCCGAAGTGCTTTTGAACCACGGCTACAAGGTGCAGGGCTCGGACCTCAAAACCACCAAAATCACCGTGCGGCTGGCCGAATTGGGCGGGCGCATCTTCGAGGGGCAGGCGGCTGAGAATATCGAAGGCGCGGCGGTGGTCGTGATCTCTTCGGCGATCAAGCCGGGCAATGCTGAGTTAGACGAGGCGCGCCGCCGTGGCTTGCCGGTCGTCCGCCGGGCCGAGATGCTGGCCGAGCTTATGCGGCTTAAGTCCAACATCGCCGTGGCGGGAACGCATGGCAAGACAACGACCACCACGCTGGTCGCAGAACTGCTGGTTGCGGGCGGCATTGACCCCACCGTTGTCAACGGCGGCATCATCCACGCTTACGGCTCCAACGCGCGGATGGGGCAGGGCGACTGGATGGTGGTCGAGGCGGATGAAAGCGATGGCAGCTTTAACCGCTTGCCCGCCACCATCGCTATCGTGACCAACATCGACCCCGAGCATATGGAGCATTGGGGCGACTTCGACACGCTGCGGCAAGGATTTTTGAACTTCGTCTCGAACATCCCCTTCTACGGGCTGGCGGTCTGTTGCACCGATCACCCGGAAGTGCAGTCACTGGTTGGCAAACTCACCGACCGGCGCGTGATGACCTATGGGTTCAACGCGCAGGCCGATGTGCGCGCGGTGGGGCTGCACTACAAAGACGGCGTCGCGCATTTTGACGTGCATCTTCAGTCCGAAGATATGGTCATCGAAAACTGCGCCCTGCCGATGCCCGGCGATCACAACGTATCAAACGCGCTGGCGGCGGTGACCGTGGCGCGGCACCTTGGAATGAAGCTTGAGCAAATCCGCGACGCTTTGGGCAGCTTTGGCGGGGTGAACCGCCGCTTTACCCGCGTGGGCGAGGTGGACGGCGTGACCATCATCGACGACTACGGCCACCACCCGGTTGAGATTGCCGCCGTGCTGAAAGCCGCGCGGCAGGCCAGCGCGGGCCGCGTGATCGCCGTGCACCAGCCGCATCGCTATTCCCGCCTGTCGCATCACTTTGACGAGTTCTGCGCCTGTTTCAACGATGCCGATGTCGTGGGCATTGCCGATGTCTATGCCGCGGGCGAAGAGCCGATCCCCGGTGCCGACCGCGACGGGCTGGTCGCGGGGTTGATCCAGCATGGCCATCGCCATGCCTATGCGGTCGAGGATGCCGAGGCGCTGACGCAATTGGTCCTGCGCGAGGCGCGCCCGGGCGATATGGTGGTCTGCCTTGGGGCGGGCACGATCAGTGGCTGGGCCAATGACCTGCCCGAGGCGCTGCGCGCGGCCAAGGGGGCGGCTGCGTGACCCTCGTCTGGCTGTCGATCCTCTGGGTCTTCGCCGCCGTGACTGTGGCCATGCTGCCGCTGCGTTCTCAATACCTGCCGGGGGTGGTTCTGCTGATTGCCGCGCCCCTGCTGATCATCGCCATCGGTGTGACCCAGTCTTGGGCCTATGCGCTTTTGGCGCTGCTGGCGTTCCTGTCGATGTTCCGCAACCCGCTGCGCTATCTCTTGGCGCGGCTGCGGGGCCAAAAGCCGGAGCTGCCGAAATGAGCCTCTCTCTCGTCCTTGCCTGTTTCTGGTTCGTGATCGCGAACATCCTTGCCATGACGCCCAGCAAGGATTCCCATTGGCGCAGCGCCTATCTGCTGATCGCCGTGGGCATACCGATCGTTGGTTTCGTCACCGCGCAGCACGGCCCGTGGCTGGGCCTATTGGTGCTGGCGGGGGGCTGTTCGGTGCTGCGCTGGCCCGTGGTCTATTTCGTGCGCTGGCTGCGCCGCGGGGCAGGCCGGGTCAAAGGCCCGGCGGAATGACCCTGACGCCGACCCTTGTGGCGCTGCTGTCGGTCTTTGCGGTCTGGATGATCGCCTGTATTTGGACCGGTTTTCGCGCCCGCGTGCTGTGGTTCTTTCTCGTGCTGGCGACAGGCTTTGCGCTCAATGCCACATGGATGGTTTTCGGGCTGGATGCGCGGGTGTTCGAGCCGCATGCGCTTTTGGCGCAGCTTTCCGTCCTATTCTATGCGGTGGGCGGTTTCGGTCTGGGCTGGCTTGCGGGGCGGTTGGCGAAACGCTGGCGCGAGAGCCGCGTCGATCCGCCGTATTCTTGATGGTTTGCCCTGCCGTGCAAATGCGCTAAGTCCGGCGCCATGATTAAGCTGAATATCCCCGACCTGCGCGGCAGGCTGACCCCAAATCGCGCCCTGAGCGACCTGACATGGCTCCGCGTCGGCGGCCCTGCGGATTACCTGTTCCAACCCGCCGATGTGGAGGACCTGTGCCTTTTCATGCGGCGATTGCCGCAAGGGGTGACGGTTTTCCCCATGGGCGTGGGCAGCAACCTCATCGTGCGCGATGGCGGGCTGCGGGCGGTGGTGATCCGGCTGGGCCGCGGTTTCAACGGGATTGAGATCGACGGCGATCAGGTGACGGCGGGGGCGGCGGCACTCGATGCCCATGTGGCGCGCAAGGCAGCGGATGCGGGGCTGGATCTGACCTTTCTGCGCACCATCCCCGGCAGCATCGGCGGCGCGTTGCGCATGAATGCAGGCTGTTACGGCAGCTACACGGCGGATCACTTCGTTTCGGCCCGGGCCGTGACCCGCGCGGGCGAGGTGGTGACCCTTACGGCAGATGACCTCAACTTCCGCTACCGGCAGAGCGATCTGTCCCCGGGCGCGGTGCTGATCGGGGCGACCTTTGCGCCGCCCAAAGGCGAGCCGGAGGAGCTGCACGCCCGGATGGAGCAGCAGCTTGCCAAACGGGATGAGAGCCAGCCCACGAAAGACCGCAGCGCCGGATCCACTTTCCGCAACCCGGCGGGCTTCTCTTCGACCGGGAAGGCGGATGATGTGCATGATCTGAAGGCGTGGAAAGTGATCGACGACGCCGGGATGCGCGGGGCCACCGTAGGCGGCGCGCAAATGAGCCCGAAACACTCCAACTTCCTGATCAACACCGGCGGCGCTACAGCCCATGATCTTGAGACATTGGGCGAAGAGGTGCTAAAAAAGGTTTACGCTTCAAGCGGTATAAGGCTAGAATGGGAAATTAAGCGCGTCGGTGAAAAATTGGGTGATCCGGCGCCGCAAAGCTAAGCCGCGGCGCAGCAGCTAAGCCACGGCAGAAGCAAAGAAAACAATGATAGGGGCCGCAAACGGTCCGAGGCGAAGAGGCACTTTGGTGGGTAAGTCGAGCGGACAGACCCCGACAGTGGCGGTATTGATGGGTGGCCCCTCGGCCGAGCGTGAGGTGTCCCTGTCCAGTGGGCGTGCATGCGCCGCTGCCTTGCGGGAACATGGTGGATATAACGTGATCGAGGTCGAAGCCGACCGCGATCTTCCAGCCGTTCTGGCCGATCTCAACCCCTATGCCGTTCTGAATTGTCTGCATGGCCGTTGGGGCGAAGATGGCTGTGTGCAGGGGCTGCTAGAGTGGCTCAAGCTGCCCTACACCCATTCCGGCGTGCTGGCCTCGGCGCTTGCGATGGACAAACAGCGCTCCAAGGATGTGTTCCGCCACGCGGGGCTGCCGGTGTTGGAAAGCGTCATCGCGCCCAAGGCCGATGTGATGGCCGCCCATGTCATGGCGCCGCCCTATGTAGTGAAGCCCAACAACGAAGGCTCTTCGGTTGGGGTCTACCTCGTGGCCGAGGAAAACAACGGCCCGCCGCAACTGTCCGAAGACATGCCCGCCGAGGTGATGGTCGAGACCTTCGCGCCGGGGCGTGAGCTGACCACCACCGTGATGGGCGACCGGGCGTTGGCGGTGACGGATATCATCACCACCGGCTGGTATGACTATCACGCGAAATACAAGCCCGGCGGCTCGCGCCACGTGGTGCCCGCCGATCTGCCGCAAGAGATTACCGATCTGTGCTTCGACTATGCCCGCCGCGCCCATGCGGCGCTTGGCTGCAAGGGCATCAGCCGCACCGATTTTCGCTGGGACGAGGCGCGCGGCCCCGAGGGGCTGATCCTGTTGGAGACCAACACCCAGCCCGGCATGACTGCCACTTCGCTCTCGCCCGAGCAGGCCGCCGCCTGCGGCATTTCATTCCCTGAGCTTTGCGCTTGGATGGTGGAGGACGCTACATGCGATCGCTGATCCGCCGCCGCCCGGAAACGGTCAAGGCCGATCCCGCCCCATCGCGGTGGTCATGGCGCATGCAGCGGTTGATGCTGACGCCGGGTTTCCGCTTTGCCCTGCGCGTGGGGCTGCCCTTCACGCTGAGCCTGCTGGCAGGCACGATCTATATGGCGGACGAGGAGCGGCGCGGCAACGTGGTGCAGGCCATCGCCGACGTGCGCGCCAGCATCGAAGAGCGGCCCGAGTTCATGGTCAAACTCATGGCCATCGACGGGGCGAGCGACATGCTCTCGTCCGAAATCCGCACCGCGCTGCCGCTGGAATTTCCGCTGTCCTCCTTCGATCTCGACCTGCCGCAGATCCGCGAGAAGATCACCGACATCGACGGGGTAAAACAGGCCAATGTGCGCATCCGCCCCGGCGGCGTGCTGCAAATCGACGTGACGCCGCGCGTGCCCGTAGCCGTATGGCGCAGTGAAACGGGGCTGGCGTTGGTGGACAATACCGGTGCCCATGTGGCACGGATCGAGGCGCGGCGCGATCATGCCAACCTGCCGCTGATCGCCGGGGCAGGGGCCGACAAAGCGGTGCCGGAGGCGCTCAGGCTGATCGGGGCCGCGAATGTCTTGGGCGACCGGCTGCGCGGCTTGGTCCGCGTCGGCCAGCGCCGCTGGGACGTGGTGCTGGACCGCGATCAAACGATCATGTTGCCCGAAGAAAACGCGCTGCAAGCGCTGGAACGGGTGATCGCGCTGGAAGGCGCACAGGAGGTTCTCACGCGGGACGTGGCGCGTGTGGACATGCGGTTGGCGGCAAGACCGACCCTTAGAATGAACGAAGATGCCACCCGCGAATGGTGGCACATCAGGCAGCTTTCCGGCCAGTAAGATGGCCATTGGAATCGGGACAGTAACGAAATGATGGACCTATACGACAGTCAGCGTTCGATGCGGCACATGCGCAAATTGGCGATCCAGCGTGGGGTGGTCGCCATTTTGGATGTGGGCAGCTCTAAGATCGCCTGTCTGGTGCTGCGCTTTGACGGTGCGGGGCTTGATAGCGACAGCGGCGACATCGGGTCCTTGGCCGGGCAATCTGGGTTCCGGGTCATCGGGGCGGCGACCACCCGCTCACGCGGGGTCCGTTTTGGTGAAATTTGCGCCATGGGCGAGACCGAGCGCGCGATCCGCACCGCGCTTCAGGCCGCACAGAAAATGGCTGGCATCCGCGTCGATCACGTCATCGCCTGTTTCTCGGGCGGGGAGCCGCGCAGCTATGGGCTCGACGCCTCGGTCGAGTTGGAGGGGCAATCGGTCTCGGAGCAAGACGTGGCGCGGGTGCTGGCGGGCTGCGACGTGCCGGAATATGGCGAGGGCCGCGAGGTGCTGCACGCCCAGCCGGTGAACTTCGCGCTGGATCACCGCAGCGGTCTGGCCGACCCGCGCGGCCAGTTGGGGAACAGCCTCTCGGTGGACATGCATATGCTGACCGTCGACGCAGATACGGTGCAGCATCTGGCCCATTGCATCAAACGCTGTGATCTGGAACTGGCCGGGATCGCCTCATCTTCCTATGCCTCGGGCATCTCGGCGCTGGTCGAGGATGAGCAGGAGCTCGGTGCCGCCTGTATCGACTTTGGCGGTGGCACCACCGGCCTGTCGATCTTTATCAAAAAACATATGATCTATGCCGATACGGTGCGGATGGGCGGGGATCACGTCACCTCCGACATCTCGATGGGTCTGCAAGTGCCGATGGCCAATGCCGAGCGGATCAAGACCTTCTACGGCGGGGTGCATGCCACCGGCATGGACGACCGCGACATGATCGAGATCGGCGGCGAGACCGGTGATTACGAACACGACCGTCGCACCGCCAGCCGGGCGGAGTTGATCGGCATCATGCGCCCCCGTGTCGAAGAGATCCTCGAAGAGGTCCGCGTTCGGCTGGATGCCGCCGGTTTCGACCACTTGCCAAGCCAACAGATTGTGCTTACCGGGGCGGGCAGTCAGATACCGGGCCTTGACGGGTTGGCCAGCAAGATCCTTGGCCAACAGGTCCGTCTGGGGCGTCCGCTGCGCGTGCATGGGCTGCCGCAGGCCGCGACCGGGCCGGGCTTCGCCTCTGCCGTGGGGCTGGCGCTTTTCGCGGCGCATCCGCAGGACGAATGGTGGGATTTCGACATTCCCGCCGATCGCTACCCGTCCCGCTCGCTCAAACGCGCGGTGAAATGGTTTAGAGACAACTGGTGACCCCAATATCGGGTGAGAAGCCCGAGATGAGGCGGAAACTGGCAAGTTTCTGCCCATATTTAGCGTCAAAACGATGTTTTTTAGGTGACGATGCGGCCCTAGCCCGGTAGGGTCGGGTAAATTTGGTCGAAAAACTCCCGCAGAACGCGGATAACTGGACAGGCGGACAGCACATGACACTCAACCTTTCAATGCCAGGACATGATGATCTGAAACCCCGTATCACCGTCTTCGGTGTTGGCGGGGCAGGCGGCAACGCGGTCAATAACATGATCGAAAAGCAACTTGACGGTGTTGATTTCGTCGTGGCCAACACCGACGCACAGGCGTTGCAGCAGGCGCAGGCCGAGAACCGCGTGCAACTGGGCATCAAAGTGACCGAAGGTCTGGGTGCGGGCGCGCGTGCCTCTGTGGGTGCTGCCGCTGCCGAAGAGAGCATTGAGCAGATCGTCGACCACCTTGCTGGCGCGCATATGTGCTTCATCACCGCTGGCATGGGCGGCGGCACCGGCACCGGGGCGGCTCCGATCATTGCGCAGGCCGCGCGTGAACTGGGCGTGCTGACCGTCGGCGTCGTGACCAAGCCCTTCCAATTCGAAGGCGCCAAGCGCATGCGTCAGGCCGAAGACGGTGTTGAGACGCTGCAAAAGGTCGTCGACACGCTGATCATCATTCCGAACCAGAACCTCTTCCGTCTGGCGAACGAAAAGACCACCTTCACCGAGGCCTTCTCGCTTGCCGATGACGTGCTGTACCAAGGTGTGAAGGGCGTGACCGACCTGATGGTCCGTCCGGGTCTCATCAACCTCGATTTCGCCGATGTCCGCGCCGTGATGGACGAGATGGGCAAGGCGATGATGGGAACAGGCGAGGCCGAGGGCGAAGATCGCGCCATCCAAGCCGCCGAAAAAGCCATCGCCAACCCGCTGCTGGACGAAATCAGCCTGCGCGGTGCCAAGGGCGTGCTCATCAACATCACCGGCGGTCAGGACCTTACCCTGTTCGAACTCGACGAAGCGGCCAACCGCATTCGCGAGGAAGTGGACCCCGAAGCGAACATCATCGTCGGCTCCACGCTGGACGAAAGCCTTGGTGGCCTGATGCGCGTCAGCGTTGTCGCCACCGGCATCGACGCCACCGATGTGAACACCGAAATCCCGGTCCCGCGCCGCTCCATGAGCCAGCCTTTGCGTCAGAACGTATCGGTTGACGATGTGGCGCAGGTTTCCGCCGCGCAGGCGCCGGTCGCTGCCTCCGTGGCCGCCGAAGCGCCGCAGGAAGTTGAGCAGGCCGCTCTGTTCCAAGACCTCCAGCCGACACAGCGCGAGCAGGATCAGTATGAGGACGAGAACGTTGTCGAAGACGACGACGGTCTGCCCGCACCGGCCTACCAGCCTGAGGTCGCCGCATTTGAGCCGCGTCAGGAAGAGAACATCGAAGCTGAACCCGAAGCCTTCGTCGCACCGCGCGCGCCGACCCCCGGCACACCGTCCCCCGAAGCGCTGGCCCGCCTGCGCGCCGCCGCTCAGAAGGCCGCGCCCGAGCAGCACCGTCAGGCCCAGCAGCAGCAGGGTGAGCAGGGCGACAAGGGCCGTTTCGGCATCAACTCCCTGATCAACCGGATGACCGGCCACGCCGAAGGCGAGGCGCAAGCCCGCCCCGCGCGTCAGCAACCGCCGGTGCAAACCCGCGCCTCTGCCGCCGCGCCGCAGCCGCAGGAAAACAACGATCCCGATCAAGAACGCATCGAAATCCCCGCGTTCCTGCGCCGTCAGGCCAACTGAACTGATCACGATAGATGACGAAAGGGCTGCCTTAGGGCGGCCCTTTTTCTTTTTAGAACAACGCCTTGCCCCCGGGTAAGCGTAGCCGTGCTCAAATGTTGCAGTGATGTTTCAGACCGTTGCAAAGATTGAGTTGAGCAAAACGAACCCGCCCCTTAATCCAGAGTTCAACACACAAGAAGATGTTCGAAGCTTGAGGATGACCCGGTGCAGACAACGATCAAATCAGCGGTAAGTTTTACTGGCACAGGCCTGCACTCCGGTCTGCCTGCGACGGTGACACTGCGCCCGGCGTCGGCCCATCACGGCATCTGGTTCTCGCGCAGCGATGTGGCGGTCGGTGACCGTCTGATCCCCGCCCGCTGGGACGCGGTGAACCGCTCGCCGCTCTGCACCAAGCTGGAAAACCCCACCGGCCTGTCGATCTCGACCGTCGAGCATCTGATGGCCGCCGTGGCGGGCTGTGGCATCCACAACCTTTTGATTGAGATCGACGGCCCCGAAGTGCCGATCCTCGATGGCTCCTCCGTGCCTTTCGTGCGCGGTATCATGCAGCGCGGTCTGCGCCAGCTTGCAGCCCCCGTGATGGCCTTCGAAGTGCTGAAAACCGTTACCGTGCAGGATGGCGACGCGGTTGCGACGATCTCGCCCGCCGATACGCTGCGCATCGACTTTGAGATCGACTTTGCCGATGCCGCCATCGGCCAGCAGCGCAAGTCGCTGGTGATGAACAACGGCTCTTTCGCGCGTGAACTCTGCGACAGCCGCACCTTCTGCCGTCAGGCGGATGTCGAGGCGATGCAGGCCAATGGTCTGGCGCTTGGTGGCGAAGCGGGTGAGAACGCGGTGGTTTTCGACGGCGATGCCGTCGTCAGCCCCGGCGGCCTGCGCCACGCGGATGAGCCTGTGCGCCACAAGATGCTCGACGCGCTCGGCGATCTGGCGTTGGCCGGGGCACCGCTTTTGGGCCATTACGAAGGCAAACGCGCGGGCCATTCGCTGACCAACACGCTGCTGCGCGCGCTCTTTGCGACACCGGATGCCGTGCGTCTGGTGGCCTGCGATGCGGCGCAAACGGCGCGGCTGCCCGGCTCCGGCCTGATCTGGGACGAAATCCCGCAGGTTGCCTGATCACGGGACAGGGGAACAGCACCGCGAAGCGCAGGGCGCTTAGGCGGCGAAGTGCCATTGAACGCCCTGCCAATGCCTTGTATTCACTAAGCCGAAGTGACAAGCCTGACCCAGCGATGCGCCACCGCGCAGCCGCCTGCGGACGGGGGCGGAATGGGCGTTTTGCAACGCAGTTTATTGTGCTAGTCACATGCGCAAGAGGGTCAAAGACCATGGGTTGGACGATGCAAGGGGTGCGGGCATGACGGTAGCGGGATCGCGCAAGCGGACGATCAGTGCGGTGCTTCTGGTCGCGACATTGGCAGCCTGCGGCGGTGGTGATGGACGCTCTGACGGGAACTTCTTCAACCCGCAGGAAATCCCGCTTGAAACCTATTCGGCTGAGCAGATTTTCGAGCGTGGCGAATATGAGCTGACCAACAACAACCCCGGCGAAGCGGCATTCTATTTCGCTGAGATCGAGCGGCTCTATCCCTATTCCGAATGGGCCAAACGCGCCCTGATCATGCAGGCTTTCGCCTATCACAAGGATCAGGACTATCCCAACAGCCGCTCCGCCGCGCAGCGCTTCATTGATTTCTATCCCGCCGATGACGACGCCGCCTATGCGCAGTACCTCTTGGCGCTGAGCTATTACGATCAGATCGACGAAGTGGGCCGCGACCAAGGGCTGACCTTCCAAGCGCTGCAATCCCTGCGCGCCGTGATCGAAGGCTACCCGGACAGCGAATATGCCCGCTCCGCGATCCTGAAATTCGATCTCGCCTTCGACCATCTGGCGGGCAAGGAGATGGAGATTGGTCGTTACTACCTGCGCCGCGATCACTATACCGCCGCGATCAATCGCTTCCGCGTCGTGGTCGAGGATTTCCAGACCACCACCCACACCGCCGAAGCGCTGCACCGTCTGGTCGAAGCCTATCTTTCGCTCGGCCTGAACCATGAGGCGCAGACGGCGGGGGCCATCCTTGGCCACAACTACCGGGGCTCCGAGTGGTATGAGGACAGCTACAAACTGCTGACCGGGCGCGGCCTTGAGCCTGCCTTCTACAAAGACAATTGGCTGGGTGCAGCCTATCGCCAGACCATCAAGGGCGAGTGGCTTTAAGGGGGGTGGGATCGCCCACCCGACGGTTCTAGATGCTGCGCGGACTTGATATTTCAGACATGCTGATCATCGACCGGCTGGAGCTTGGCTTCCAGCCGGGGCTGAACGTGCTGACCGGTGAGACGGGCGCGGGCAAGTCGATCCTATTGGATTCGCTCGGCTTCGTTCTGGGCTGGCGCGGGCGTGCCGATCTGGTGCGCCAAGGGGCAGAACAGGGTGAGGTGACCGCGTGGTTCGATCTGCCGCCCGGCCACCCGGCCCATGCGGTGCTGGAAGAGGCGGGATTGCCTGCCGGCGACGAATTGATCCTGCGCCGCATCAACACCTCCGACGGGCGCAAGACCGCTTGGGTCAATGACCGCCGCTGTTCGGGTGAGGTGCTGCGCCGCCTGTCCGAGACATTGGTGGAACTGCACGGCCAGCATGATGACCGCGGCCTGCTCAACCCGCGGGGACACCGTGCCATTTTGGACGACTACGCCGGGAATGCCCGGGCGATTGCCAAGCTGCGCGAGGCGTGGAACGCCCTCGGGGCCGCCCGCAAAGCCGCCGCCGCCGCTGCCGCCGAACGCGAGGCCATCGCCGCCGAGGAAGAGTTCCTGCGCCACGCCGTGGCCGAGTTGAACAAGCTCGACCCCGAAGCGGGGGAGGAGGCCACCCTCGACACCCGCCGCCGCCAGATGCAGGGGGCCGAGAAAATCCGCCGTGATGTGGTCAACGCTTATGAGTTGTTGGGCCAAGGCGGGGCAGAAACGGCCATGAGCGACGCGCTGCGCTGGCTCGACGGGGTGGCCGACAAGGCCGAAGGCGCGCTGGAGGGCCCGCTCGCCGCGCTCAGCCGCGCCATGGTGGAATTGGATGAGGCGATGTCCGGTGTGGCCGATGCGATCGACGGCATGTCGTTCGACCCCTATGAGTTGGAAGCCTGCGAAGAGCGGCTTTTTGCAATCCGCGGCCTTGCACGCAAACATGACGTGCAGCCCGATGAACTTGCCGGTTTCGCCGACACGCTGCGCGCCAAGCTCGACGCGCTCGATGCGGGCGAAGCGGCGCAGGAGGGGCTGGAGAAAGCCGTTCGCGATGCGCAGGCGCTTTACGACGAACGGGCCACCGCGCTGACCGAGAAGCGGCGCAAAGCCGCGGCCAAGCTCGACAAATCCGTGGCGGCAGAGCTTGCCCCGCTCAAGATGGAACGCGCAGTGTTCCAGACGCAATTGACCGAAGAACCCGCAGGCCCCGAGGGGCGCGATGCGGTCTCTTTCACCGTCGCCACGAACCCGGGCGCACCTGCCGGTCCCTTGGGCAAGATCGCCTCGGGCGGGGAACTCAGCCGGTTCCTCTTGGCGCTGAAGGTTTGCCTTACCCAGACGCAATCCGGCCTCACCCTGATCTTTGACGAGATCGACCGTGGGGTAGGGGGCGCCACCGCCGATGCCGTGGGCCGCCGCCTGAAGGCATTGGCCGCCGAGGGGCAGGTCTTGGTCGTCACCCATTCGCCGCAGGTCGCAGCCCTTGGCGCGCATCACTGGCGTGTGGCGAAATCGGTGACTAAGGGCATGACCACCTCCACCGTCACCCCCCTTGCCGCCGAAGAGCGGGTGGACGAGGTCGCCCGAATGCTCGCAGGCGATACCATCACCGATGCGGCCCGCGCGGCGGCGGAGGCACTGCTTAACGGGCAACAGGGCGCGACGACTTCTTAAATGGCGGTTTTACCCAAGGTCAGCTTGCCCTAGACAGAAAGGGTTCAACTGGTCTTAGTCCCATGCCTTCGCAAGATAACGCTTTCTTTTCCCAACAACTTCAGCAGGCGCTTGGCGACTGCAAACAGGGCTGGACGGTGCTGCGCACCCGCGGGCCGGGGAAGGTCACATTCTGGTTTATCGCGCTGCTGGTGGGCATCGCTGCGGGCTTTGCCGCCCTGTTCTTCCGCAAGGGGATCAACTGGTTGCAGGCCACGCTTTACGGCACGGACGATGTGCAATTCCTGCACAGCTTCCTTGCCGGGCTGCCGTGGTATTGGGTGGTGCTGATTCCGACCTTGGGCGGGTTGCTTGTGGGGTTGATCTTGCACCGTTTCACCCGCGACGGGCGCGCGCGCAGTGTGGGTGATGTGATCCTCGGCGCCGCCATGCACGACGGCCGGGTCGAGACGCGGGCCGGGGTGGCCTCGGCCCTGGCCTCGCTCATCACCCTGTCCACGGGCGGCTCATCGGGGCGCGAAGGGCCGGTGGTGCATCTGGCCGCCGTGATCTCGACCAAGGTCAGCCGCTTCATCAAGGCCGATGGGATCACCGGGCGGGATCTTTTGGGCTGCGCCGTGGCGGCGGCGGTCTCGGCCAGCTTCAACGCCCCCATCGCTGGCGCGCTCTTCGCCCTCGAAGTGGTGCTGCGCCATTTCGCCGTCCATGCCTTTGCCCCCATCGTCATCGCCTCCGCCGCAGGCACGGTCATCAACCGGCTAGAGTTCGGCGGGCTCACGGAATTCGTCCTGCCCGGCCTTGGCGACGTGCAATTCTACGTCGAACTGCCCGCCTTTCTGCTTTTGGGGCTGACCTGCGGTCTGGTCTCGGTCGTGCTGATGCGCGCGATCTTCTGGGCCGAAGATTTCGGCAACTACCTGCAAGCCCGCACCGGCCTTGCCTGCTGGCTGCGCCCGGCGGTGGCGGGGGCGATCCTTGGCGTCATCGCGCTCTGGTTCCCGCATATCATCGGCGTGGGCTATGAGACGACTTCCCGTGCGCTGGTCGGCGAACTGGTGCTGCATGAGGCGATCATCTTTGCCGTGCTCAAGGTCGCCGCCGTGGCGATCACGCTTGGCGGGCGGATGGGCGGCGGGGTGTTCTCGCCCTCGCTGATGCTGGGCGCTTTGACCGGGCTTGGCTTCGGGATCATCGCCACCGGTGTCTTCCCAGAGATTTCGGGCTCTTCCTCGCTCTATGCTCTGGCGGGGATGGGCGCGGTGGCCGCCGCCGTGCTGGGCGCGCCGATTTCAACCACATTAATCGTGTTCGAGATGACAGGCGACTGGCAGACCGGTCTGGCGGTGATGGTCGCCGTCAGTATGTCGACCGCACTGGCCTCCCGTCTGGTCGACCGGTCCTTCTTCCTTACCCAGATGGAGCGGCGCGGCATTCATCTGGCCGCAGGTCCGCAGGCCTATCTGCTCTCGATGTTCATGGTGGGCCGCATCATGCGCCGCCCTGATGATGAAGACGCGGCGGCGGAAGACGCCTGTTGGGATCTGATCGACAAGGGAACCTATATCGACGGCAGCGCCACGCTAGAGGCCGCCTTGCCGCTGTTCGACCAGACCCATTCCAACTTTATCCCGGTGGTCACCCTTAGCGCGGATGCGCCGCCCGAACTGCTGGGCGCGCTGTTCCATGTCGATGCGCTGAAAGCCTATAACCGCGCCCTCGCCGCCACGGCGGCAGAGGAGCATTCCTGAGCCGCGCTCAGATCCGTTCGATGGCGATCTCTTCCATCGGGTCGAAAGCCAAATAGCCCTTGATCGCGGCCACATCGGCCTTCGGGTCTTCATAAGACCAGACGGCGTCTTGCAAGGTCCGGCTCTTGGTCACCACCGAGAAATAGGTCGCATCGCCCTTATGCGGACAATGCGTGGTCTTATCCGTGCCATCAAGGAAAGCCATGGCGATGTCGCTACGCGGGAAATAGATCACCGGCGGATAGCCCCCCTCGTGCAGTTCCAGCGCGCCCGTGGACTCGCCCAATACGGCCCCGCCAGCGCGGACAACCCATGTGCCCTCAGCCGGAGTAATCTTGATATGGTCGGCCATGCCGTACCCCCCTTTACTTAAATCGGACGCTCACAGGGGCGCCGTTGCCGCATCCAACCACAGTTTTGTAACAGGTGATACCCGCGGCCCGATCTTTTCCGCCACGTCGCGGTGATAGGCGTTTAGCCAGTCCCGCGCCTCGGGGCTGAGCGCGTTGGTGTCGATCAAACGCCGATCAATCGGCACCAGCGTCAGCGTGCGCCAATCGAGCATCTTGCGATGGGCATCACCGCCCGGCAGGGCGGGGGCCTCTTGCACCACCAATAGGTTCTCGATCCGAATGCCAAAGGCCCCCTCGCGGTAATAACCCGGCTCGTTGCTGAGGATCATACCCGGCGCCAGCGGCACGTGGCTCATCCGGCTCAACCGCTGCGGCCCCTCATGGACCGAGAGATAGGCGCCCACCCCATGGCCCAAACCGTGATCGAAATCCTGCCCCGCCATCCAAAGCGGCAAACGGCCCAGCATCTCGATATCTCGCCCCGCAAGCCCGCGCGGCCAGCGCAAACGGCTCATGGCGATCATCCCCGAAAGCACCCGCGTGAAAGCCGCGCGCGCCTCGTGATCGGGGCTGCCGATGGCGATGGTGCGGGTGATATCGGTGGTGCCGTCCAGATACTGACCCCCGCTGTCGAGCACCAGAAGATGCCCGTCCTGCAACACGCTGTCGGTCTCTTCATTCACCCGGTAATGGATGATCGCCCCGTTTGGCCCGGTGCCCGAAATCGTCTCGAAACTGATGTCACGCAGGGCAGGATCCCGGCGGCGCAGTCCTTCCAACTGCTCCACCACCTGCGTCTCGGTAACCGTGCCGGGCGTCTGCGCATCTAGCCAAGCGAGCAGTTCGACCATCGCGGCACCATCGCGCAAATGCGCCTCAGCCGCCCCGGCAATCTCGGCGTCATTCTTGCAGGCTTTGGGCAAAGCACAGGGGTCTTCACCGGCCTGCGCCCGATCCCCCAGCAAATCCGCGAACAACAGCGGGGCCGACTGCCGATCAAGCCGCACCGGCCCCTCGAGCGCGCGCAGGTAATCGGGCAGCCCCTCAGGATCCCGCTGCACCACCTCTGGCCCCAGATGCTCTTCCACATCTACCAGTTTCTCAGCCGCCATGAACAGATCGACCCGCGCATCGTCATGCAACACGGCAAAACCATGGGCCACCGGGTTGCGCGGAATGTCCTGCCCGCGAATGTTCAGCAACCAGTTGTGGCTGTCGGGCAGGGTGATCAATGCCGCCTTCTGCCCCGCCGCGCGCAAATCCGCGGCCAAACGCCGGCGCTTGGCCTCATGGCTTTCCCCTGCAAAACGTTCAGGATGCGCCGCCACCTGGCCCATCGGGGCATCGGGTTGGTCTTCCCAAATACGGTCGACCATATTCGAGACGCGCCGCATCTCGATGCCAGACCCCGCCAAGGCCTCGAACAAAAGATCCATCTGCGCGGGCGTATGCAACATCGGATCGAAACCAACCACACCGCCCTCGGGCAATTGATCCTTCAGCCAATCGGCCAAAGACACCTCGGGCCAAGGCACCGGGGTAAAGACATCCGCCACCTGCGCTTTGACCTGCGTGCGATAGCGCCCGTCGATGAAAACCCCGGCCACATCGCGCAGCGCCGCACAGAACCCGGCAGAGCCGGTGAACCCCGTCAGCCAAGCCAGCCGATCATCCCGCGGGGCAACATACTCACCCTGATGCGCATCGGCGCGGGGCACGAGAAACCCGTCCAAGCCCGCCGCCTGCAACTCCGCCCGCAGCGCCGCCAAACGCGGGGGACCCTGTTCCGGACGCGCGGTGACCTCGAAACTCTGGAACACGCGGCCCCTCCTTCATCCTTTTTCAAATACCGATCCGACGGTTCAGCCCACGCGGCGCATGCCCATGACACGCGCCCGTTTCCGCGGATCGCTGTCAAACAGCGCTGCAAGCTGTTCTGTCATCGCCCCGGCAAGCTGATCCACATCCGTGATCGTGACGGCGCGGTCGTAATAACGCGTCACATCATGGCCAATCCCGATCGCCAAAAGCTCGACCGCGCGGCGTTTTTCGACCATGGCGATCACGTCGCGCAGGTGTTTTTCCAGATAGTTGGCCGGGTTTACCGACAGGGTGCTGTCATCCACCGGTGCGCCGTCGGAAATCACCATGAGGATCTTGCGCGCCTCATGCCGTGCCAGCATCCGCCGGTGGGCCCATTCCAGCGCCTCACCGTCGATGTTCTCTTTCAGCAGACCCTCTTTCATCATCAGACCCAAGTGGTCGCGCGTCCGGCGCCACGGGGCGTCGGCGCTTTTGTAGATGATGTGGCGCAGGTCGTTCAGCCGTCCGGGCTGCGCGGGGCGGCCATCGTTGAGCCAAGCCTCACGCGCCTGCCCACCCTTCCACGCGCGGGTGGTAAAGCCGAGGATCTCGACCTTGACGTTGCAGCGCTCCAGCGTGCGGGCGAGCACATCGGCGCAGATCGCGGCGATGGAGATCGGGCGGCCTCGCATCGAGCCGGAGTTGTCCAAGAGCAGCGTCACCACGGTGTCGCGGAACTCGGTGTCCTTTTCGATCTTGAAGCTGAGAGGAGTCGTGGGGTTGGCCACCACCCGCGCCAGACGTCCCGCGTCCAACGTGCCCTCTTCAAGGTCGAATTCCCACGAGCGGTTTTGCTGCGCTTGCAAGCGGCGCTGCAACTTGTTTGCCAGACGGCCCACAGCGCCTTTCAGCGGCTCGAGCTGCTGATCCAAATAAGCGCGCAGGCGTTCCAATTCGATTGGCTCGGCCAGTTCCTCGGCCCCGATCACCTCGTCATGGTCACCCAGATAGACACGGTATTCCGGGTCGGCGTCAGAGACGGGCGGCGGGGGCGGCGGGGCCATGGGGGCGTCGCCCTCGGGCATATCCGCTTCGTCGCCCAGCTCCTGATCGGCCTCGTCGTCCATAGAGACCTGCGCCTGACTTTCGTCCTGCTGCTGCTCTTGGCTGTTTTCGGGCGTGCCTTCGGCCTCTTCCTCGTCCTGATCGTCTTGGCCGGTGCTGTCGGGATCCTGCTCCTCTTCGGTGCCTTCTTCGGCTTGATCCTCTTGGTCGTCGTCTTGGCTGTCGGGATCGTCGCCCAACTGATCGCCATAGCCGAGGTCCGAGATCATCTTGCGGGCCAGCCGCGCGAAATCCGCCTGATCGGCAAGGCTGCCGTCGATCCCTTCGAGCGTGCCGCCCGCCTGATCTTCGATAAAGCCGCGCCAGAGTTCCATGGCGTTCTCGGCCCCCGCGGGCAGGTCCCGTCCGGTGGCCAGATGGCGTACCATATAGCCCGCCGCGACCGAGAGCGGCACGTCGCTGGCCTGTTTGGCCTGATCGTAACCACGGCGCAGGGCTTCATGCTTGATCTTGACGTCGATGTTGCCGGCGGTGCCGGGCATGTCGCGCGCGCCCATCGCCTCACAGCGCGCGGTCTCCATCGCCTCGTAAAGCTCGCGCGCCATGTCGCCTTGGGGCGCATAGCGGGCGTGGGTAGCGGCATCATGGTAGCGGCGGTTCAGCGCCAGTGCGTCGGCGGTGCCGCGCGCCAGTAGCACCTCTTCGCGGGTCATCCGGCGGCTCACTTGCGGCAGGCGCATCGCATCGCCCGAAAGCCCCGAAGGGTCGACCGAGTAGCTGACCGTCAGCTCGGCGTCATCGGCCATGACCTTGGTCGCCTCGGCCAGCGCCTTTTTGAACGCGTCAGCGGGGTTGTCGCTTTGTTTACTCATGCCGGTCCCCTTGTCTGTCTGGCAGGCGCGCGTCTGGGAAGGGCAGGGCGCCTTTGCGTGCCGAAACGCGTCCTGCAGGGCGGCGGGCGAACCCGCCGGGGCGGCTTAGCCCAAGCTCAGGCTGGCCGCGCTTTCGGGCAGTTCCTCATCGAACAAACGCTGATAGAACTCGGCCACGGTCTGACGCTCAAGCTCGTCGCATTTGTTGAGGAAGGACAGCCGGAAGGCATAGCCGACATTGCGGAAGATCTCGGCGTTCTGCGCCCAAGCGATCACGGTGCGCGGGCTCATCACGGTCGACAGCTCGCCATTCATGAAGGCGGTGCGGGTGAGGTCGGCCACGGTGACCATCTGCTTGAGGGTCTTGCGGCCCTTTTCAGTGTTGTAATGCGGGTTTTTCGCCAGCACGATCGCGGTCTCGGCGTCGATGCTGAGGTAGTTCAGCGTGGCAACAAGCGACCAACGGTCCATCTGCGCTTGGTTGATCTGCTGGGTGCCGTGGTAAAGGCCGGTGGTGTCGCCCAGGCCCACGGTGTTGGCCGTGGCGAAGAGGCGGAAATAGGGGTGCGGGGTGATGATCTCGTTCTGATCCATCAGCGTGAGCTTGCCGTCATGCTCCAGCACGCGCTGGATCACGAACATCACATCGGCGCGGCCCGCGTCGTATTCGTCAAAGACAATCGCGGTCGGGTTGCGCAGGGCCCAAGGCAGGATGCCCTCGTGGAATTCGGTGACCTGTTTGCCGTCGCGCAGCTTGATCGCGTCTTTGCCAATGAGGTCGATCCGGCTGATGTGGCTGTCGAGGTTGACGCGCACGGTGGGCCAGTTCAGCAGGGCGGCGACCTGTTCGATATGGGTCGATTTGCCCGTGCCGTGATAGCCTTGAATCATGACGCGGCGGTTGTGGCTAAAGCCTGCAAGGATCGCCAGCGTGGTGTCGGGATCGAACTTATAGGTGCTGTCGATGTCCGGCACGCGAGAGGTGCGCTGCGGGAAACCCTTGACGACCATATCGGTGTCGATGCCAAAGACATCGCGCACCGAGACCTCTTCGGTGGGTTTCATGTCATGTTCCAGTGCACCGTCGGCCATCGCTCGTCATCCTTTTCCTTAGGCGCGCGGTCGGGGCCGCACGCGTATCTGGTGCAACATATCGTGCATATCCGCAAGGGGAAGGGGCAACTGGCATTATCCGCAACCGGCCGCTGGTCCGGTTGTGGGATCAGTCCTTGAAGTTGCGGCTGCCCTTGATCTGGTCCCATGCCCATACGACCAGTTGCAACTGCTCTTCCTGACTGCGGTCACCGCCGTTCATATCGGGGTGCAGCACCTTGATCAGCGCTTTGTAGGCTTTGCGGACCTCGGGTTTTGTCCAAGTGTCTTTGGCCTCGAGAATCTCGATCGCGCGGCGTTCGGTGGGCGGCAGGCGGCGGCCCGCTTGCTGGCCCTTGCCGGGGTTCTGGGTCGCGTTCTTGCCCAAGACCTGATGCGGGTCTTCGATGCCAAGACGGGCCCATGCGCGCTGCTCGGGGTCGCCCAGTGGTTTGGTGGTGCGCTCCCAGACCTTGTCCTTGGACATCTGCGCGTTCATCTCGGCCTCGGTGGTGCCGTCAAAGAAGCTCCACTTCGCGTTATATTCGCGCACGTGTTTCTGGCAGAACCAGAAGTAGTCATCCAGCACATCGGGCGCTTTGGGCGCGCGGAACTTGCCCGGCTCGTCGCAGCCTTCGTGGTCGCAAATCCGGGTCGAGGTTTCCGACGCACCGGACATGCCGCGGCGGCCGCGGGGGTTTTTCTTTTTGGAGGACGACACGGACATGTCGAATCCGAAGGGATCAGGTTTTGGCATGTGGATAGACCTTTCCGACTCAGGCCGGTCACCATATACCCTGCGTCGCAGGATTGAAGGGGGCCGGGGGTAAAAACATGTCCACAACACAAGAGATTTCGGATCGGCTGGAAGCCGCTTTTGCGCCGCGTGAACTGGAAGTGATGGATGACAGCGAAAGCCATCGCGGTCATGCCGGATTTCAGGAGGGGGGCGAAAGCCACTTTAACGTGCGCATCCGGTCAGAGCGTTTCAAGGGCCAGAACCGGCTGGCGCGGCACCGGGCGGTGCACAGCGCTTTGGGGCCGGACCTGATGGGGCGCATTCACGCGCTGGCGCTCGATCTGGACGAATAAGCGCTGCGTTTAGGGCTTTGTGTTATCGTCGTCTTCGTCGCTGCCCCGCGGCGAAGCTCCATCCGCCGAGGGGCCGGACAGAAACGCAGGCGGCGTCGCCGCTTTGGCGGGGTTCTCTTTCGCGGGCGCGTCATCCTCGGGCGTGATGGAGGCGGGTGCATCGGCCTGGAGCGCGGTGTCTTCGCCTTCGATCGTGGCGGCCAAGACGGGCGTTGCGGCAGCAGTGGCGGGCGGCAGCAGATCGCCATCCTCCTGCGGACCCGCAGCAGTCGCCAAGCGGCGGAACACCAGCACATTGCGCCATTCCGTGGTGGTCGAGGTCAGGCCCGAACGCTCTTGCGAAGGCAAAGTCTCGGCCCGCTGGTATTCCCAGCCCTCGGCGGCCTGTTCGTTCAGGCATTCTTCCAAGGTTTTGGCGAAACGCGCTTCGGGGGCTTTCAGACCTTTGGCTTTCTGCCCTTTGCTGGGGGCGGGAAGGATCTTGTATTCGTAGCGCATAGGGGCCTCGGCTGGGTTGGCGACATAAGCCGCGTCAGGTGAGTTTTAGACGGATTTGCGGCGGATGCCGATGCTGCGACCGGCCTGCGCCGGTTTGGGCAGTTTGGCATGGCTGCGGCGCATCGCGTCAAGACGGGTCAGGATATGGTCCGGCATGGGGGCCACACGCGGGCCGGACTGGTCCACATGCAGCGTCAGCCCCTCGGCGGTGGCGGCAAGCCAGCCGTCGACGTGCCATAGTTCCTGAAAGCTGTGAAACCGCTTCTCGTCATGGTCAAGCAATTGGAAGGTGGTATAGACGCGGTCACCCTCATGCAGTTCGCGCAGGTAGCAGACGTGGAATTCAGCCACATAGGTGGTGCAACCCGTGCGTTGATACTCCGGCCCCAGACCGATTTCGCCATAGGCTTGGTCAACGCCCTGATCGAACAGGACGTTGTAATAGGCCATGTTCAGATGGCCGTTGAAATCGATCCATTCGGGGAGAACCGTCATCTCGCCCGAACGGAAGGGGGCCGGGGCGTCGCTCATTGCTGGGCGAGCTTGCGCGACACGATTTCGTTGACGGCCTTGGGGTTGGCCTTGCCGCCCGTGGCTTTCATCACTTGACCGACGAACCAGCCCGCCAGCTTCGGGTTCTGCTGGGCCTTCTCGACCTGCGCGGGGTTGGCGGCGATGATCTCATCCACCGCCGTTTCAATCGCGCCGGTGTCGGTGACCTGCTTGAGGCCTTCGGTCTCCACAATCTCTTCTGGCTCGCGGCCGGTTGTATAGGCGATTTCAAAGACTTCCTTGGCGATCTTGCCCGAAATCGCGTCCGAGGCGATCAGATCCACGATGCTGCCAAGCTGCGCCGGGGTGACGGGGCTTTCGGTGATGCCCTTGTCGTCTTTCTTGAGGCGGCCGAAAAGCTCGTTGATGACCCAATTCGCGGCCATCTTGCCATCGCGGCCCTTCGCCACGGCCTCAAAATAGCCCGCGCTGTCGAGATCGGCGGTCAGCACGGAAGCGTCATAGTCTGACAGGCCGAAGTCTTTGATGAAGCGGGATTTCTTCTCGTCCGGCAATTCCGGCAGGTTGGCTTTGATGTCGTCCACCCACGCCTGTTCGATCTCCAGCGGCAGCAGGTCGGGGTCGGGGAAATAGCGGTAGTCATGCGCCTCTTCCTTGGAGCGCATGGAGCGTGTTTCCTGCTTGTCGGGGTCGAAGAGGCGGGTTTCTTGCACAACCTCGCCACCAGCTTCGACAATCGCGATCTGGCGTTTGGCTTCGACTTCGATGGCCTGCTGGATGAAGCGCATGGAGTTCATGTTCTTGATCTCGCAGCGGGTGCCGAGATGCGAGAAGTCCTGCGTTTCCTGATACTTCTCATATTGACCCACACGGCAGACCGAGACGTTGACGTCCGCGCGCATGGCGCCCGACTGCATGTCGCCGTTGCAGGTGCCAAGGTAGCGCATGATCTGGCGCAGTTTGGCGAGATAGGCGGCGGCCTCTTCCGGCCCGCGAATGTCGGGGCGAGAGACGATCTCCATCAGGCAGACGCCGGTGCGGTTCAGGTCGACGAAGGACATGTTCGGGTCCATGTCGTGGATCGACTTGCCCGCGTCCTGTTCCATGTGGATGCGCTCGATCCGCACCAGCCGCGCGGTGCCGTCGCCCAGTTCCACCAGCACTTCGCCTTCGCCCACGATGGGCTCGTAAAGCTGGCTGATCTGGTAGCCCTGCGGCAGGTCGGGGTAGAAGTAGTTTTTGCGGTCGAAGGCGGATTTCAGGTTGATCTCGGCCTTCAGGCCCAGACCGGTGCGCACCGCCTGTTCGACGCAATATTCGTTGATCACCGGCAGCATGCCGGGCATCGCCGCATCGACGAAGGCCACGTTGCTGTTGGGCTCGGCGCCGAACTTGGTCGAGGCGCCCGAGAAGAGCTTGGCGTTCGACGCGACCTGCGCGTGCACCTCCATCCCGATGACCAGTTCCCAGTCATGTTTGGCACCGGCAATCACGCGCGGTTTCGGGGTGTCGTAACTCAGATCAAGCATCGCGGCCGCCTTCGGTCAATTGGAACTTGGCCGGTCATACTGGAGCGCACCACGCGCTTCAAGAGGCAGGCTTAGCCCGGCACGGCAATCTGGCGGCGGCCTTCGGTGAAAATGACCCGTTTGCCCGCTTCGATCTCTCGTTGGAACAGGCCGGTGATGATGCGCATAGCTTCATCCCGCCCCGAAGCAGCAAAACGCCGGGCGGAGCGGACGCGCAGGTTGTTGTCAAAGCCGCGTGCGGCATGGGCCCAAAGCATCGGGTGCAGTTCGGTCATGTGATCGCGCACGATCCAACGCGCGCAATCGGCAATCTCGGCCCGGACGGCCCCGGCGGCATCCTCTGTCTCCGCCGCCTGACCGATGGCGCTGGCGCAATAGGCCGCCAGCAGGTTGGCGGTATGCGGATCGGGGCGGCGGGCGAGGATGTCGTGCAGCCCTTCGATGAAAAACGGCACATCTAGGTTGGCACAGGCCTGCGCATCGCAGCTGATCGCGTCGAATTGCACCCAAGTGTAGCCGCCCGCGCCCCATGTCTCTTGGGTCCGCGCGGCGGTGCGGCGGGCCTCAAGTTCCAACTGGTCATATGAGCCATGCCACCGCGGCAGAAGGTGGTTGCCCATGGCCCGCATGGGGCGCGGGTTTGCGGGGTTCAGGTCGATGAGCCGGGCGTAGCGGTCTGCCACGGCGCGGGCGTCACCGCCGGTTCCCCCAAGTAGGGCACAGTGCGTCGCCGCGAGCAGGGGCGAGGCGGCTGTGTCCTTGTCGAATGGCGCGAGGATTTGCTCGGCGCGTTCAAAATGCGCGGCGAAGGCCGCATGGTTGCGGGCGGGCACGTCGCTGTCCCAGCCCGTGCCGCGCCAGGCCCAGCCGATGTCCATATGCGCCTGTGCCACGATGGCGGCGATCATGGCGTTCTGAGCGTGATCGGCCAGCACATGTTCCAGCGCTTCGATCCCGGCCATCAGGGGCGCGTCGCTGGCCGGTTTGCCGTCGTAAAGCGCGTGTTCCGCAGCGAGAATCACATCCGCCCGTGCGCCAAAGGCCATCAGCTCGGCCACCGGCATGGCGCCCGGTGTCATCTCGCGGTTATCGTCGGCTTCTTGCAAAAGCTCTGCCATCTCCTCCCAGCGTTCTTGGCGCACCAACCATTGCGCGCGGTACTGGTGACGGTCGCGCTGCATCTCTTCGGCGGTGGGGTCGGGGCAGGAAATGCGCAGCAGCGCGTCGCGCGGCGCACGGCGGCGCAGGAGCGGCATTTCCAGCGGCTCGAACTCGGGCGCTTGCGGTGCGGGCTTGGCAAAGAACCCTTTCAAGGCGGACGGGATCATATGCGAGAGTTTCTTCATCTGGGGCCGGTCCTGCCTGCTGTTTGTCGATGATTTAGGTTTGACCGGGCAATGGGGCGGAACCGTGTCCGGCGTGCGGAGCTTTCGGGAAAATTCTGCAGCGCAGTCGGGCAGGCGGGGGCGATCCTTCGCGACAATCCGGCGGCGCGGCGGGCGCTGTTTCCCGATCAGAGGAAATCTGCCGATCCCGCGCCCCCGCCGCGCTTGCCAAGCGCGTTTTGGGGCGGTCTTATACGCGCCATGAAACCTGCCATGATTGCCCTCTTGCTCTGCGCCAGCCCCACCATGATTTGGGCCGAACTGCCCAAACAGCCCGCCCCGGTGGTGGAGGTGGATAATGTGGTGCAGACCGCCGCCACGTCTTTGTCCTTCCCCGATGAGGTCGAGGCCGAGGACGAACCGCCCGCGCTTGAGACTGCGCCCTTCACCACAACGCTGCGCCCGCCCGCGCGTCCGGGCAACCTGCCGCGCACGCGCTGGCAGCATATGCGGGGGCATTCGCTTTGGACCCGCGCCGCGATCTCGGCGCTGAAGTCCCACGGCAAGCCCTTGGTGGATATGGTGCCCGGTGATGTGGCAGAGTGGTGCCCGGCCTATCCCACGGCATCCGACAGCCAGCGCCGGGCCTTTTGGGTCGGCTTCATGTCGGCGCTGGCCAAACATGAGAGCACCTATCGGTCTTGGGCCGTGGGCGGGGGTGGCCGCTGGTATGGGTTGTTGCAAATCCTGCCGGGCACCGCGCGGGGCTACAAATGCAATGTCGGCAGCGGTGATGCGCTCAAGAACGGCGCCGCGAACCTGAGTTGTGCTGTGCGGATCATGGCGACGACCGTGCCGCGCGACGGGGTGATCGCCGGAAACGGGCGGCGCGGCGTCGGGGCCGATTGGGGGCCGATGCGCAGCGCGTCAAAACGGGCGGATATGTCCCGCTGGCTGCGGCGGCAGTCCTATTGCAAACCGTTGAACGCGACTCGACCCCGCAGCCGTCCCTAGATTACTGGATCAGCGTGAAGTGATGCCGTTCCGTCGTGATGCCGCGCGCCTGAAGCGCGGCTTCCAATGCGCGGTGCGGTGGGGTGGCCTCAAAGGGCAGTTTGATCTTGCGCCCCGTGCGGAGAATGACCGTGGCGCGCACGGACATATCCAGCCGCGTATCAAGCCGAACGCGGTCGATCTGCGCCAGCGCGATTTTCGCGTCCCGTTTGCCGGTGAACCACGACAGGCTATTCTGATCGAGCGTCAAGCCGCTGGCCGGATTGCTAAAAACCTCCCATAGCGCGGGCAGGGTAAAGAGCCCCAGCAGCCCGATGATCCAGCCCGAGGCGTCAAGCCAGAGCCACGCCGCCGCGAGGGCCAGCCAGATCACGGGCAACAGGAACAGGGCCGTTCGGCTGCGGGCATGGCGGCGGTAGGTATAGGCCGCCATGCCCTCTGTCTGAATAGGCGTGTCAGGCACCGCGAATGCGGCTGAGCATCTCGGAGGTGTCCCGGCTGAGATCGGGGCTGGCGAGGATGCGGTCAAGTTGGGTCTCGATCATATCTTGCCGCGCTATGTCATAGCGCCGCCATGTCTGGAAGGCCGAGCACATCCGCGCCGTGGTCTGCGGGTTGACCGGGTCGAGCTTGATCAGCCAGTCGGCCAGCAGGGCGTAGCCCTTGCCGCTCTCATGGTGGAACCCGGCGTGATGCATGGCAAGGCTGCCAAAGACCGCGCGGAAACGGTTGGGGTTCTTCCAGTTGAAATCGGCATGCTCGGTAAGCCGGCGCGCCACTTCGGCCGCCTCTTCCGGCGCGGCTTGGCTGACTTGCAGCCCGAACCATTTGTCCATCACCAGACGGTCCTCCCGCCACTGCGCCTCAAAGGCGGCCAGCGCCTTGTCACCTTGGCCCGCACGCAGCAGGGCGGCGAGGGCGCTGAGTTGTTGGGTCATATTGTCGGCATCGTCGAACTGCGCCTGCGCGCGCGCCGGTCCCTCAACGCGGGTCAGCAGGGCAAGTGCTGCATTGGTCAAGGCGCGTTTGCCCGATTGCGCCGCATTGGGCTGATAGGGGGCGTCGACCCTGTGGCGTTCATAGAGATCGCCCAGGAGCGCGGCAAAACGCTCGGCCATGGCATCGCGGGTGGCCTCCACCGCCTGATGGATCGCCGCCGGATCCGGCGTTTTGCCTGCGTCATGCAGGGTGCTGGCCAGATCGGCATGGCTGGGCAGCCCCAGCATCAACGCGCGGTAGGCAGGCTCAAGGGTCTCATCCTCCAACACGGCCCGCAGGGCTTCGAGCCATGCGTCATCCGGCGCGCTGCCTTCGGTGATCGCGGCCAGCAAGGATTGCCGCGCCAAGGTGCGCCCGGCCTCCCACCGGTTGAAGGGATCGCTGTCATGGGCGAGCAGCAGCAGCCGCTCTTCTTTCGAGAGGTCTTGCTTCAGCACCACCGGGGCGGAGAAGCCGCGCAGCACCGAGGCCACGGGGCGCGCATCCAACCCGTCGAAGGTAAAGCTCTGTTCGGCCTCGGTCATCTCCAACACGCGAGAGGGGGCCACTTCGGCCCCATCCGCGCCGATCAGCCCCACGGTGATGGGCAGAACCTGCGGTTTAGGCTCAGGTGTGGCGGTGCTGGGGGGCGTGTGCTGTGTGAAAGTGAGGGTAAAGATGCCCTTGCCTGCGTCCCAAGCCTCCACCACCGAAAGGCGCGGCGTGCCCGCCTGCGAATACCAGCGTTTGAACTGGGTCAAGTCGCGGCCCGTGGTGTCTTCAAACACCTTCAGCCAATCTTCGATCGTCGCCGCATCGCCGTCGTGACGCTCGAAATAAAAGTCCAGCGCCTTGGCATAGGCGTCATTGCCCACCAAGGTCTTGAGCATGCCGATCACCTCGGCGCCCTTCTCATAGACGGTGGCGGTGTAGAAGTTGTTGATCTCTTGAAAGCTTTCGGGCCGCACCGGATGGGCCAGCGGGCCTTGATCCTCGGCGAATTGGCGTGCGCGCAGGTCGATCACATCGCCGATGCGTTTCACTGCCGGAGAGCGCATGTCGGAGGTGAACTGGCTGTCGCGGTAGACGGTCAGCCCCTCCTTCAGGCAAAGCTGGAACCAATCCCGGCAAGTGATGCGGTTGCCGGTCCAATTGTGGAAATACTCATGGGCGATAATCGCTTCGATCCGCTCGAAATTATCATCCGTCGAGGTTTCGGGGGAGGCAAGAACGGCGGCGGAGTTGAAGATGTTCAGCCCCTTGTTCTCCATCGCGCCCATGTTGAAATCATCGACCGCAACGATGTTGAAGATGTCGAGGTCGTATTCACGACCGTAAACCTCTTCGTCCCATTTCATCGAGGCTTTGAGCGCCTCCATCCCAAAGGCGCATTTGCCTTCGTCGCCGGGGCGTACATAGAGGTTCAGATCGACCTCGCGACCCGACATGGTGGTGAAACGGTCGGAATGGGCGACCAGATCGCCCGCCACCAGCGCGAAAAGATAGGCAGGCTTGGGCCATGGGTCATGCCACTCGGCATGGTTCTGCCCCTGCGCCACGGGATTGCCGTTGGACAACAGAACGGGATGCGGGCCGTTGATGGTAACGGTGAAGACGCTCATCACATCGGGGCGGTCGGGGTAATATGTGATCTTGCGAAAGCCTTCTGCCTCGCATTGGGTGCAATACATGCCGCCCGACATATAAAGCCCTTCGAGGGCGGTGTTGCCCTTGGGGTCAATTTCAACCTCGGCCTCCCAGATGAAGGGGCCGTCGGGCACATCGCAGGTCAGACCGCGTTCTGTCACCTTCGGGGTGACCAGTTTGCCGTCAATCTGCGCAGAAATGAGCTTGAGCTGCTCGCCATGCAGGAAAAACTCTGCCTCCTGCGCCGCCGGGTTGGGGCGAAAGGCGATGCGGCTTCTAACCCGTGTCTTATAAGGATCGAGGTCAAAGGTCAGGGCCACCTCATCCACCAGAAAGCCGAAGGGCTGGTAGTCACTGAGATAGATCGTTTGGGGGGTGGCGTCGCGCATTGGGCCTCCAGTCGCGGGAACGTAATTGGTCTGGGAAATGTTATGTCTCCAGAAGGCGGCCTGCAAGCCGAGCTGCCCCAACTTCGAGCAATGAGGTGTATCCATGTCCGCCCCCGACACCGATACCGAAACGCAGAAGAAACGTCATCGTCCCGCTTTGATCGGTATCAAAACCGCGATCATCGCAGGGGCGCTCTTGATGATCGCCGGCATCGTCTACGCGGTGTTGCAGGCCACCGACCCCTCGCCGGAAGGTGAGGTGCAACCCGTCGATGGCCCGGCGGACGCCGAGCCGGCGATCGCCACCCCGGAGCCGGTTGCCGACTAGCGGCGCTATCGCCTGCCTGCCCGCGCTTGCGCCGCTTTGCCTTTCTGCTAGACCTTTCACAAAGGTATCCAGCGCGGGAGAGGGCGGAGAATGACGGGTAGAATTGACAAGAACGGTTTGCAGGTAGAGCCCGCGCTGGTCGACTTCATCGAAGGATCGGCGCTGCCGAGCACCGGTGTAGACGCGGATGTCTTTTGGGCGGGGCTGTCGGACCTAGTGCATGACCTCGGGCCGAAGAACCGTGCGCTTCTTGAAAAGCGGGCCGAAATTCAGGCCAAGATTGATGAGTGGCATCGCGCGCGCGCAGGCCAGCCCCATGACGCGGAGAGCTACACCGCCTTCCTGCGTGAGATTGGCTATCTTCTGCCCGAAGGGCCGGCGTTCCAGATTGAGACGCAAAACGTAGACCCCGAAATCGCGCAGGTGCCCGGGCCGCAGCTTGTGGTCCCGATCACCAACGCACGCTTCGCGCTCAACGCGGCCAATGCGCGCTGGGGCAGCCTTTATGACGCATTCTACGGCACCGATGCGCTGGGCGATCTGCCGGTGGGCAAGGGCTATGACGCCGCGCGCGGCGCGCGGGTGGTGGCGCGGGCAAAAGCCTTTTTGGATGACGCCGTGCCGCTTTCGGCGGGCAGCCATGCAGATTTGGCGGGGTATCGCGTTGTGGACGGGCACCTTGAAGCTGTAATGGCGCAGGATGCCGGGCCCTGTGGCTTGGCCGATCCGGCGCAGTTCGCGGGCTACCAAGGCGCGGCGGAGGCGCCCGACGCGGTGCTTCTGCGCAACAACGGGTTGCATATCGAGATCAAGATCGACCCCGAGCATGCCATCGGCAAGGACGACCCCGCCAGCGTTGCGGATGTGATCATCGAATCCGCGCTTTCGACCATCATGGATTGCGAAGACAGCGTCGCGGCGGTCGATGCCGAAGACAAGGTGCTGGCCTATGGCAATTGGCTGGGCCTGATGAAAGGGGACCTTGCCGAGACCTTTGAAAAAGGCGGCCAGACCGTCACCCGCCGCATGGCCGAGGACCGTCGCTATACCGCGCCCGATGGGGAGGGGGAGGTCACGCTGAAGGGCCGCTCTCTGATGCTGGTGCGCAATGTCGGCCATCTGATGACCAACCCCGCCGTGCTCGACCGTGAGGGGCGCGAGATTGGCGAAGGGCTGATGGATGCCATGGTGACCACGCTGATCGCCATTCATGACCTCAAACGCGCGGGCGGCAACTCGGTCACCGGCAGCGTCTATGTGGTGAAGCCCAAGATGCACGGGCCCGAGGAAGTGGCCTTTGCCGATGAGATTTTTACCCATGTGGAAGAGACACTCGGCCTGCCGCAATATACCGTGAAGCTCGGCATCATGGACGAAGAGCGCCGCACCAGCGCCAACCTCATGGAATGTATCCGCGCAGCGAAACACCGGGTGGCCTTTATCAATACCGGTTTCCTCGACCGCACGGGGGACGAGATTCATACCAGTATGGAAGCCGGTCCGATGGTGCCCAAGGGTGAGATGAAGAACAGCGCTTGGATCGCCGCCTATGAGGATCGCAACGTCGATATCGGCCTCGCCTGCGGCTTGCAGGGCCGGGCGCAGATCGGCAAGGGCATGTGGGCCATGCCCGACCGTATGGCCGAGATGCTGGAGGCCAAGATCGGCCATCCCCAATCCGGGGCCAATTGCGCCTGGGTGCCATCGCCCACCGCGGCTACCCTGCACGCTACACATTACCACAAGGTTAACGTCTTGGCGCGGCAGGAGGAGATTAAAGAGGGCGGCGCACGCGCCACGCTTGACGCGCTGCTGACCATCCCGGTGATGGAAGGTCGCAACCTCAGCACCGAGGAAATCACCCGCGAGATCGAGAATAACGCGCAGGGCATTCTGGGCTATGTCGTCCGCTGGATCGATCAGGGCGTCGGCTGCTCCAAAGTGCCAGACATCAACGATGTGGGCCTGATGGAAGACCGCGCGACCTGCCGCATCTCGGCCCAAGCGCTGGCGAATTGGCTGCATCACGGCGTCATCAGCCGCGAGGAAGTCGAGGCAGCGCTTAAAAAAATGGCAGCCGTGGTGGACCGTCAAAACGCCGACGATCCCAGCTATCGCCCCATGGCCCCGGGCTTTGACAGGGTGGCCTTTCAGGCCGCCTGCGATCTGGTGCTGAAGGGGCGCGAACAGCCCTCGGGCTATACCGAACCGGTGCTGCACGCGCGCCGGTTGGAGCTGAAGGCGCAGAGCTGAGGTTGAGACCGCGGCGCGAAGCGCCTATGTTCGGGCCATGGTGAATAAGAGGTAACTCATGGCCCGACCTGTCGTTGGTATCATTGGCAATTCCTACCTGCTGAACGATCAATACCCCGTCCACGCGGGCGGGCAGATGAACACCGAAGCGATTGCCGAGGTTTCGGGCTGTCTGCCGCTTATCGTGCCGAGCGATCCGCGATTTGTCTCGGTCGAGGAATTGCTGGAGGTCTGCGACGGTTTCCTGCTGACCGGCGGGCGCCCGAATGTGCATCCCGAAGAATATGGTGAGCCTGAGACGGAGGCCCACGGTGCCTTTGACCGCGCGCGCGACGCCGTCGCGCTGGCGCTGGTACGGGCCTGTGTGGCGCGGGGCCAACCCTTCCTCGGCCTCTGCCGCGGGTTTCAGGAAGTGAACGTCGCCATGGGTGGGTCGCTCTATCCTGAGATTCGCGATCTGCCGGGGCGAATGAACCACCGGATGCCCCCCGATGGCACCATCGAAGAGAAATTTGAACTGCGCCATGACGTGAGCTTTACCGAAGGCGGCGTGTTCCACCGTGTGATGGGCGCGTCCAAGGTGCTGACCAACACGCTGCACGGGCAGGGGATCAAGGAACCCGGCCCGCGCGTGGTGATCGACGGCCACGCGGATGATGGCACGCCCGAGGCGATCTATATCAAAGACGCGCCGGGCTTTACCCTCGCCGTGCAATGGCATCCCGAGTGGAACGCGGCCAATGACCCCGTTTCGCGCCCGCTGTTCGAACATTTCGGCGCGGCGGTGCGGGCTTGGGCGGCAGATGGATCGGCCATGCCGGTGATGACCGCCGCGCAGTAAGGCGGGGCGCAGGGCGCGCGCGTTGCACTCTCAATAAACGCGCGCCGCGCTTCTCGGGGCGCGGCAGCCTGCATCGCGACGCAGTCGTTCTGTCGATCCCCCGCGACCCCGATCGCACCGCTAACGGGTGCCTTGCCTCGACGCCTTTCAACTGTGCAGCCCGCTCAATGGCGCAACAGCTGGGGCCGCGTGGTTCAGCGGCGTTACATCATCATCCAAAACCGCGTCCTCCTCTAGCGGCCCCGCTTTCGCGCCCTGAGGCGCTGCCGGACGTGAACAGGCGCGGCGATAGGAGCTGTAAGGCCAAGCCTCAGGACGGTCACAATAGCCTGCATGCACGGGGCTGAGGTGCACCAAGCTGCAATGCCGTTCAAAATCCGCGGGGTCGCGGATCCGATGCTCCCAAAATCGCCGCTGCCAAATCCCTTTCTCGCCCCGTTTGATCTGCCGGAGACTGCGATGCGGGGCCGGGGGGAGATGGCGGGAAAACCGCCCCTTCCACATGCCGATCCGGTTGCCGTAATCGTTATCGTCGGGCGGCAGGGTCCAGACCGTATGGAGCACATCCGGCAAGATGGCGATGGCATCGATCCGGAACGGTTTACGCGCCAAAGTCTCCCGCATCGCTTGGCGCAGGGCCGTGATATGCCGCAGCAGCGCATCATCATCGCGCCGCGCGAGGCGCAGGGTAAAGAAATAGCTGTTCGGGCCATGGGATGAAGGGCTGTCTCTCATGGCCCTGAGCTTGGCGCAGCTTGGTTAAAGCAACCTTAACGCCGCTACATTTGCCCGCCAGCGATTTCGATCGACTGGCCGTTGATGCTTTCGGAGCCTTCGCCGACCAGCCATGCCGCCGCGGCAGCCACTTCCGAGGGCGCGATCAGGCGTTTGTGGCGGTTGGCATTAACCATGACATCGCGAGCCTTTTCCTCGGAGAGCCCGGCGCGTTTGGAGATCGCCTGCGTGTTGCGCGCGATGATCTCGGTGTCGACGTAACCGGGGCAGAGCGCGTTGAAGGTAAAGGGTTGGCCCATGTAATCTTCGCTGAGCGAGCGGATCAGCCCGATCATCCCGTGTTTCGAGGCCGAGTAGCAGGCCGCCCCCGGCAGGCCGCGCAGCCCGGCCATGGAGGACACGGCGATGACCCGGCCCCAATCGGTCTGGCGCATGGATTTCAAGCTCTCGCGGATGGTGAGAAAGGCCCCGTCGAGATTGGTCGCCATCATGTCGCGCCAGAAATCGAGATCGGTTTTATGCAGTGACCGGCCTTCGGCCACCCCCGCATTGGCCACGCAGATTTGCACCGGGCCATTGGCCTCAACCGCGCGGGCGATGGTCTCGGTGACCTGCGCCTCGTCGCGCACGTCCATCGCCATGCCGCTGATGCCATCGCCTGACACGGCGTCGAGCACCTCCTGCCGCCGCCCGGTGATGGTAACCTTTGCGCCCTTGGCGGCCAAGTCCTGCGCGATGGCAAGGCCGATGCCAGTGCCGCCGCCGGTGATGAATGCGTGTTTGTCTTTTAGTGTCATAATGCCTCCCCTTTGCGGGCAGGGTGGCGCGGCGGGGGCGGCAGTACAATAGGCAGCTTTTGATGACGGGGCGTTATTTTCGGGGCGGCTGGAGGGGCGGCGTTGCGGTGCGGCCACAGTTGGGCCAACCCCCTGCCACCGCCCTTGTAGCTGGTTAAATATTCCCTCACAGGTTGCAGCGGGCGACCTGATCACAGGGCCCTGTTTTGTATTGGAGCAGTATCATGAATTTTCCGCAAATTTCCTCTCTGGCGCTGGCCGCCTCTTTCGCATTGGGCGCGACAACGGCGGGTGCCGTAGAAGTCACCGGCGGTTCGGTCGGGCTGTCTTATTCCGCATTCGCGGAGGATACTGATTTTAGCCATTGGGGCCTTGAAGGTGCGATGGAACTGGGGTTCAGCCGCGATTTCAGCTTGCAGATCGATGCCGCCTACCACGATTTCGACTTCACCGATATCGACAGCACGCTGCTGGGCCTGCACGGTATCTATCACCTGAACGACGCGACATCCTTGGGGGCATTCTACACCTTTGAAGACGTTGAGGGCGCCGAAGCTGACATCGTCGGGATCGAGGTTGGCTACGAAGTTCAGGAATGGGAGTTCGAGGGCTATATCGCCAATGTCGACACCGATCTGGGCGACGGCACTCTCGGCGGGGTCAAAGCCCGTTATGAGATGCAGGAGGGCTTTGGCTTGACGGGCTCTTATGATGTTGCCGACGATGACACCGGCGATCTGTCGCGTTTCGCTATCCGTCTTGATCGCGACGTATCGGTCAACACCAACCTGTTCCTTGAGGTTGGCTCGGCCAAAGTCGAGGGCGGCGGCATCAGCGGTTCCGAACCCTTCGTCGGTCTGGGCGGTGAGATCAACTTCGGCGCGGATCGTGGCACCACCTTTGACCAGCGCGGCTTGGCGCGTCTGATCCCCGGTCTTTGATCGCGACTTAGCCGTCGTTTGACACTTCGGCATGGCCCTCGGGCCATGCTACTGGCGCAGGGTGGAACGGCTGTTCTATCTCTGCGCCAAAAACAGCAAACCGTTCTTCCGATGTCGCGGTGCAGCAATTTTGCACCGTTTCACCCCGCGGTTTGCTTGTACTATTGCTGCGCGCGCGCTATCGCTCTGACTAACAAAGTTGCGCCAGAGCGGCGCGACGGGCCAGCAAAGGGGGACTCTTGGTTTGAAGATCGGGACACCAAAAGAAATATTTGAGGGCGAGAACCGGGTCGCGATGACCCCGGAAAGCGCGCTGCAACTGCAAAAACTCGGGCATAGCTGCGTCATCGAGACGGGCGCCGGGGCGGCTGCGGGCTTTGACGATGCCGCCTATGAAGCCGCGGATGTCGAGGTGGTGCAATCCGCCGCCGCGCTTTACGAGGCCGCCGATGTGGTCGCCAAGGTGCGCCCGCCCTCTGAGGATGAGGTCAAGCACCTGCGCGCAGGCCAGACGCTGATCTCCATGTTCAACCCCGCCGGCAATACCGAGCTGATGGAGGCCGCTGCCGAGAAGGGCGCGACCGTCATGGCGATGGACATGGTGCCGCGCATCAGCCGCGCGCAGAAGATGGACGCGCTGTCGTCCATGGCGAACATCGCAGGCTACCGCGCGGTGATCGAGGCGGGCAACAACTTCGGTCGTTTCTTCACCGGTCAGATCACGGCGGCGGGCAAGGTGCCCCCGGCCAAGGTGCTGGTCGTCGGCGCGGGCGTTGCGGGCCTTGCCGCCATCGGCACGTCAACCTCGCTCGGTGCGATCACGCTGGCCTTCGACGTGCGCCCCGAAGTGGCCGAACAGGTCGAATCGATGGGCGCTGAGTTTGTCTATCTCGACTTTGAAGAAGAACAGGCCGATGGGTCGGCTTCGGGCGGCTATGCCTCTGTTTCCTCTCCCGAATTCCGCGAAGCGCAGCTTGCCAAGTTCCGCGAGCTGGCGCCCGATGTGGACATCGTCATCACCACCGCGCTGATCCCCAACCGGGAGGCTCCCGAGCTTTGGACCGAGGACATGGTGCAGGCGATGAAGCCGGGCTCCGTGATCGTCGACCTCGCCGCCGAGAAGGGCGGCAACTGCAAGCTCACCAAGATGGACGAGAAGGTCGTTACCGACAACGGTGTCACGATCATCGGCTACACCGACTTCCCCTCGCGCATGGCGACGCAGGCCTCGACGCTTTACGCCACCAACATCCGTCACCTGATGGCGGACCTCACGCCCGAGAAGGACGGGGTCATCAACCACGACATGGAAGATGATGTCATCCGCGGCGCCACCATCACCCACGAGAAGGAAGTGACCTTCCCGCCGCCACCGCCCAAGGTCGCGGCCATCGCGGCGGCGCCGAAGAAGGAAAAGCCGAAGGAGAAGACGGCGGAAGAGAAACGCGCCGAGGAACTGGCGGCCTTCAAGCAGCAGACCAAGAACCAGGTCACGTTGCTGGCCGTGGGGGCGGCGCTGCTGCTGGGTGTGGGCCTCGTGGCCCCCGCCAGCTTCATGCAGCACTTCATCGTCTTCGTTCTGGCGGTCTTCGTCGGTTTCCAAGTGATCTGGGGCGTGGCGCACAGCCTGCACACGCCGCTGATGGCGGTGACCAACGCGATCTCTTCGATCATCATTCTGGGCGCGCTGATGCAGATCGGCTCGGGCTCGTGGTTGGTGATCCTTCTTGCTGCCCTGTCGGTCTTTATGTGTGGGATCAACATTTTCGGCGGCTTCCTCGTGACACGGCGCATGCTCGCCATGTTCCAGAAATCCTGAAGGAGCGAGCATCATGGAATACGGATTCACGACAGCGGCCTATGTGGTCGCAGCGGTTCTCTTCATCCTGTCGCTCGGCGGTCTGTCGGGGCAGGAAAGCGCGAAGCGCGCGGTATGGTACGGCATTGCAGGCATGGCGCTGGCGGTCATCGCCACGCTGATCGGGCCGGGGGCGGGGCTGTGGCTCCTCTCGCTGATCCTGATCGCCGCGGGCGGCGCCATCGGCTACCAACTGGCCACCCGCGTGCAGATGACGCAGATGCCCGAGCTGGTCGCGGCGATGCACAGCCTCGTGGGCCTCGCCGCCGTCTTCGTGGGCTACAACGCCCATATCGAACTGGGCAACGTGCTGGCGATGGACGATGTGGCGCGCAAGGCGACCGAGGGCTTTGCCGCGCTGCTGGCCAAGAAGGACAGCGTCGAGATTGCGATCCTGCGGGTTGAGCTGTTTCTCGGCGTCTTCATCGGTGCGGTCACCTTCACCGGCTCCGTCATCGCCTATGGCAAGCTCGCGGGTCGCGTCAGCTCTGCGGCGACGAAACTGCCGGGCGGTCACCTGCTCAATGCCGGTGCCGCGCTGATCTCGCTTCTGTGCCTGATCTGGTACTTCAACACCGGGGGCTTCCTGCCGCTGTTTGTCATGACGCTAGCGGCGCTGTTCATCGGGTATCACCTAATCATGGGGATCGGCGGCGCTGACATGCCGGTGGTTGTCTCCATGCTGAACAGCTACTCCGGCTGGGCCGCAGCGGCGATTGGCTTCTCGCTCGGGAACGATCTTCTGATCGTGGTCGGCGCACTGGTCGGCTCCTCGGGTGCGATCCTCAGCTACATCATGTGCAAGGCGATGAACCGCTCGTTCATCAGCGTCATCCTCGGCGGCTTCGGCGGCACCTCGGGCCCCGCGATGGAGGTCGAGGGTGAGCAGGTGGCGATCGAGGCCGACGGTGTCGCACAGGCGCTCAATGAGGCCGACAGTGTCATCATCATCCCCGGCTACGGCATGGCGGTGGCGCAGGCGCAGGGTGCTGTCAGCGATCTGGTCAAGAAGCTGCGCGCCAAGGGCAAGAACGTGCGTTTCGCCATCCACCCGGTGGCGGGCCGTCTGCCCGGGCACATGAACGTGCTTCTGGCCGAGGCCAAGGTGCCCTATGACATCGTGATGGAAATGGACGAGATCAACGACGATTTCCCGGATACGGATGTGGCCATCGTCATCGGCTCCAACGACATCGTGAACCCCGCGGCACAGGAAGACCCCAACAGCCCCATCGCCGGTATGCCAGTGCTGGAATGCTGGAAGGCCAAGACTGTCTTCGTCTCCAAGCGCGGGCAGGGCACGGGCTATTCGGGCATCGAGAACCCGCTGTTCTTCAAGGACAACACGCGGATGTTCTACGGTGACGCGAAGGCTAGCCTCGACAAGTTGCTGCCGCTGATCGACTAACGTTTTCTTTTAAAGAAAACGGCTGGGAATTTTTGAAAAATTCCCGGCCCACCCCATGAGCGCCCCGCCGGAAACGGTGGGGCGTTTGCCGTTATGGCCTTGCGGTATACTTCGGTATGCATCAACCCTCTGAAAAGACGTGATTTTTCACTGTTCATCGGCGGCAATGACGCTATTCTTGACGGGATACACCCAACAGCGGACCCCGTCATGGCCCCGATCAAAGACCACCCGCAGCGGCTTGCCCTTACCGGCGAAATGCACGCGCGCCCGTTTCCGCAGCTTGCCGCGCCCTCTCGGGTTGCCTTTCTCGCGGTGAAACCTGCGCCCGATGCCGTGCCGCAGGCCGAGTTAAACGCGCTGCTGGCCCATTACGGCGCCCCGCGCGCCGATGCGGCGGCCACGCATTATTACGGAGAGATGGGCCGCTTCACCCTGAAATGGGAGCAGCATACCGAGTTCGTCACCTATACGGTCATCGCCCCCTCAGGCCGGAGCCTACCTTTCGCCGCCACGGATTTCGACGCCTTCCCAGAGGATTGGCTGGCCGAAGTGCAGGGGGAGCGGATCACCTCGGCCCTGCTTGCGGTGCTGCCGAAGCCGGAAGCCGACGATGAGATCGCGGCGCATTTGCAGGACTGGTTCGTGCCCGAAAGCCTCGCCGCGGCAGAGGTGCTGGACGGGGCGGCGGTGGTGGCCAGCGACTTTCGGATTGATCCCGCAGGCCATCTGCGCCTCGCGCTCTTCACCGATGCGACGACCGGCCAGCGGCGGATTGGGCGGATCGTGCAGCGGCTCTGCGAGATCGAGACCTATAAGGCGATGTCGATGCTGGGGTTCATGCAGGCGCGCGATATGGCCGGGGCGCTGAACGATCTGGACGGGCAGCTATCGACGCTCATGGGGGCGATGCGCAGCGGGGCGGGTACGGCGGCTGAGGAAACGCTGCACGCGCTCTTGGACGTGTCGATCGCACTGGAGGCGCTGACGGCAGAGACCGCCTATCGTTTCGCCGCCACGGGGGCCTATGAGGCCATCGTCTATGAACGCATCTCAGCCCTGCGTGAGGCGCGTTTTCTGGGGCGGCAGGGCTTTGGCGAGTTCATGATGCGCCGCTATGCGCCCGCGATGCGCACGGTGAAATCGACCGAGACGCGCTTGCAGACCCTCGCCGCGCGGGCACTGCGGGCAGCGGATCTTTTGCGGACGCGGGTGGATGTGGAACGCTCGGCCCAGAACCAAGCGATCCTTGCCAGTATGGACCGCCGCGCCGATCTACAACTGCGCCTGCAACACACCGTAGAGGGGCTGTCGGTCGTGGCGATCAGCTATTACGCGGTGTCGCTGGCGGGCTATCTGCTCTACCCGCTTGCTGCGCCACTGGGGGGCAGCAAGGGGCTGCTGACCGCCGCTGTCACTCTGCCGGTTGTGCTTGGCGTGTGGTGGACGCTGCGCCGTCTGCGGCGGAAGATCGGTTGAGCAGCGCCTGCATGGCCAAGCCGCCCAAAGCGATCATCACGATGGCCTCGATGGCTGCGACCGAAAGCGTCGGCACGCCGGAGAGCCCCGCGCCCAAGGTGCAGCCCCCGGCCAACACGCCGCCCACGCCCATCATGGCAGCCCCGGTCAGGTAGCGCCCGGTCTGGCGGGGGGCGTCAAAGCTCTGCCACCGGAACTCCCGCGCGAAAAGGCTGGCGATCAGCGCACCGACAAAGACGCCGCCCAATAGCCCGGTGCCGAAGCCTGCGGGGATCGAACTGCTGGCGATGGTCCAGAACAGCGTATCGGCGGAGGGGGAGGTGAAGCTGAGGCTCTCCATCGCGATCGGGTCGAATTCATCGAACAGGATGAACCCGGTGCCCACCCATGCGGCGGGGACCAAGAGACCGATCAGCGCCGCCATCGCCAGTTGCCCCGGACGGTTGCCCGAGCGCAGCGCATAGGCCAGCGCCGCCACCGCGATCACACCGGCCCAGAGCAGCGCACCGCCGGGCAGGGCGGCGAGGCTCACGTTCTCTCCCATATTCACGGTGACGGAGCCGAGCGCCACGCGCAGCGGTGCTAAGACGCCTTTCAGCGTCGCATGGGCCACCACGGCAAAGACCAGCACCACCAGCGCCGCACGCAGGTTGCCGCCCCCTGTCAGCACTGTGAGGCGCGAGATGCAGCCGCGTGTCAGCACCATGCCCGCGCCAAAGAGCAGCCCGCCCAGGGCAATCGCCAAAAGCGGCACGTCGCTGGCCATGAAGCGATGCGCGTCAAAATTGATCCATCCGGCGGCCACGGCGGCCTGCGTGCCGATCACGGCCAGCGCCAGTGCGGTCAGCCAGATGCCAAGCGCTTGGCGTCGATCTTCGCCCACGAGGCTGCGGCGAAAGCAAAACCGCGTGCGCTGCGCCAGCACGCCGAACGCCAGCCCGATGAGGGCCGCCAGCAGAACGGACGCCTCTTTTGCTGTCGTCTCTTCAAAGCCGAAAGACTCAAACATCGCGAAAACCCTCGAAAGCGGAATTATTTCCCATTTGGAGCGGGCGCGGGTCACAATCAAGTGAAAGCGCACAGGGCTGATCTTCAGAGGGGTGAATTAAATTCCGTATTGATGGGAAAAGGGGCGACGCTGTTCACCCTGCGTCAAGGGGCGTGAAACAATCGGCCCCTGCCACAAGGGGGCAGGGGCCGGTCGGTTCTTATTTTGCTCAGCGTCCGCGAATGCGCGGGTCGAGCGCGTCGCGCAGACCGTCGCCGAGGTAGTTCACCGCCAGCACCGTCAGCGAGATGGCGATGCCCGGCAGCATCACCCGCTCAGGGAACTCCTGCATCCGGTCCACGGCATCGGCCAGTTGCTTGCCCCATGTGGGGAAGTCCGACGGGAAGCCGACGCCAAGGAAGCTCAGCGCGCTTTCGGTGATGATTGCCGTGGCGAGGCCCAAGGTCGCCGAGACCATGATGGGCGAGATCACGTTGGGCAGCAGGTGGCGGCGGATGATCTTGCCCGGGGTGGTGCCGATGGAGCGCGCGGCGAGGATGAATTCACGCTCTTTCAGCGCCAGAATGTCGCCGCGCACAATCCGCGCCGTCTGCATCCATGAGGTCAGGCTGATGACCGAGACGATGAGGATGAACATGCCGCCCTCCGGCCCGAACTGCGCCCGCAGCGGTTGGCCAAAGAGCGTCACGGCGAGCAGGACCAGAGGCAGGATCGGCAGGCTGAGGATCAGGTCGGTGAACCGCATCAGCCAGAAATCCATACGCTTGAAAAAGCCCGAGAGCACGCCGACGGCGGTGCCGATGATCAACGCCAGCGCCATCGCCATCCAGCCGACGGCCATCGACACCCGCCCGCCAAAGAGCATCTGCGCAAGGATGTCGCGGCCCAGCTGGTCGGTGCCGAAGGGATGGGCCCAGCCCGCCTTCGCATCGCCGTTCCAGAGCAGCGTATAGATCGGCCGCCAGTTCTTGTTACGGATGTCCAGCTTCTTGGCGTCGATGTCCCACAGATAGGGGCCAAAGATCACCGCCAGCGTGATGAAGATCAGGAAACCTCCGCCAAAAAGCGCGCCTTTGTGCTTGCGGAACTGGTCCCAAACATCGCGCCATTGGCTGCGCGGCGGTTTTTGCGGGCCCTTGTCTTGCAGGGCCTTCATGAACTCGAGGTCGGCTTCGACCGGGCTTGCGGGAATGGGTTGCTCAGTCATAACGGATCCTTGGGTCAAGCAGGCCGTAGAGGATATCTGCGATCAGGTTGAACAGCACGATCAGCACCGCGAAGATGAAGGTTAGGGTCATCACCATCGGCAGGTCGTTGGCGCGTAGCGCGGTCAGCAGCAGTTGGCCGATGCCGTTCACCTTAAAGACGTTCTCGGTGATGATGGCGCCGCCAAAGATCGCGGGCATGCCAAGCGCGATGACGGTGACCACCGGGATCATCGAGTTGCGCAGCACATGGACCATGACCACGACGCTTTCCTTCAGACCCTTGGCGCGGGCGGTGCGCACGTAGTCTTGATTGAGGTTGTCGAGCATGGCACCGCGCATGTAGCGGCTGATCTGCGCCGTGGTTTGCAGCGCCAGCACCATCACCGGCATGATCATCTGGAAGAACTGCACCTTGAAGCTCTCCCAATCGTTCACGACATGGGTCGTGTCATAGATCGACGGCAGCCAGCCCAGAGAGACCGAGAAGATTACGATGAGCAGCGGACCGGTGAAGAAGGGCGGGATCGAAAAGCCGATCATGGTAATGAACGTCCCGGCCTGATCGAAGACCGAATAGTGACGGTAGGCCGAGTAGATGCCGATCGGGATCGCGATGACGATGCCGACGATATAGGCCAGCCCCACGACCCAAAGGGTCTGTGGCATGCGCTGGATCACGATGTCCATCACCGGCGAACGGGTCTGCCAAGAGATCACGCGCAGCTTGCCTTCGGAAAGCGCCGTATCGGGCAGCCAGCTAAACAGGGCGGAGCGGTTGGTCAGATAGTCGATGAAGACCTGCGGCTCGATCCAAAAGACCTGCACGAGCCATTTCCAATATTGGATATAGATCGGCTGGCCGAGGCCGAGCGCTTCGCGCATCTTCTCTTTTACCTCGGGCGGGACCGTCAGCGGCACTTGGGCCATCGGGTCGCCGGGGGCGAGTTGCAGCAGCAGGAAAATCACCAGGCTGATAAACAAAAGCGTCGGGATCGACAAAAGAAGTCGTCGGATGGTGAAGGTCAACATGGGCGTCGCCTTTGTAGGTCAGTCTGTGAGGGGGTGGGGGCGAGACGGGGGCGCGCGGATGACGCACTCCCCCGAAGGTCGGTGAAGGGAGGCGCGGGCCTGCCGCGCCTCCGTCCTAGATCACTCTTCCATGCGGTACCAATCGGCGGCATTCCACAGTTCGGAGTCCCATGTGTTCAGAACAACGCCACCAAGGGTGTTGGAAGCAGCCGAGACGCGGCCACGGTCCACCAGCGGCAGGATCGAGTAGCTGTCTTTGGTCAGCATGTCGTTCAGCTTTTTGGCCAGTTCGCCACGCTTTTCCATTTCGCCGGTGCGGCCCAGTTCGGCCACCATCGCATCATACTCTTCGTTGCAGAAGCGGTTGATGTTCTCACCCTGCCACTGTGTTTCCGGGCTTGGGAACTTGGCGCAGGTCCGCTGGGCAAGGTAGCTCTGCGGGTCGGTGCCGTCGAAGTTGTTGGCGTACATTTCAACGTCTGCATAGAAACGCTGGAACGTGTCGGTCGAACCGGGGTCGCCACCGAAGAAGACCGAAGAGTCGATGTTGCGCAATTCGGTTTCGACACCGATCTGGCTCCACCAATCTTTGATCAGCGCTTGGAAGTCCTGACGCACGGCGTTGGTCGAGGTCTGGTAAAGGAGCGACAGTTTCTCGCCGTCCTTCTCACGCACACCGTCGCCATCGCTGTCAACCCAGCCCGCTTCGTCCAACAGCGCCTTGGCGCCTTCGATGTCTTGGGTCAGACAGTCGGTGTTGTCAGAGGCGTAAAGCTCAGGCGCAGGCACCATGTTGCAGGTGGCGCGGCCCGCTTGGCCGTAGCCGACCTCGACCAGCAGTTCGCGGTCGATCGCCATGGAGAGCGCCCGGCGGACTTTCTCATCGCTCAGGATCGGGTGCGGGTGTTTGGCCGTGGCGCGCTCACCCTCCGGCAGATCGGGGGAGGCATCGGTCATGTTCAGTTCAAGACGCTCAACCAGCGTGCCGAAAGCCGACATGGGCTTGCCTTTGCCGCCTTCGGCCATCTTGGCGATGACATCGGGGGCCAGTTGCAGGTTCCAGGCGTAGTCGAACTCACCCGTTTCCATCACGGCACGGCCCGCCGCTGTCGCGTCACCGCCGCCTTTGAAGGTCAGCGTGGCGAAGGCAGGCTTGCTCGGGTCGCGGTAGTTCTCGTTCGCGGCCATGGTGATCACGTCGTTCGGGCGGAACTCGGTGACGGTGAAGGGGCCGGTGCCGATGGGGTTGAAGTTGGCCTCGGTGCACTCAGGCGCTTTGGCGCCGGTACAATCGGCAAACTGTGCCGCCTGAATGATCGGGGATTGGCCGCCCATGAAGGGGCCGTAGGGGTTCGGCATCGGCTCGGAGAAGGTAACTTTGACTGTCTGGTCATCGACCACGTCGACCGAGGAGACACCTTCGAATTTGGCCAGCTGCGCACAGCCGCCTTCGGGGTTCATGCAGTAATCGGCGGTGAACTTGACGTCATTGGCGGTGACGGGGGTGCCGTCGGACCACATCAGCCCGTCTTTCAGCTTCCATGTGATGGTCTTGAGGTCTTCGCTCACGCCGCCGTTTTCCAGCGTCGGAATCTCGGTCGCCAGATAGGGCACCAGCGCGCCGTTCTGGTCGTAGCGGCCTAGCGGTTCGAGAACCAGCGAGGAGGCTTCGACGTCTTTTGTGCCGCTGGACAGATAGGGGTTCAGGATCGAAGGCGCCTGCCAATAGATGATTTTGACTTCGCCGTCGCGGCCCCGCTCGCCCTCATGGGCTTCGGCAAAGGCCATAGGGGCAAGCGCCGTCGATGCGACAGCCCCCATCAATAGGGTCTTCAATTTCATATCTTACTCCATGTTGGACACGTGGGCGTGCCGCTTATTGTCGACGGGATGTTCCCCGCCTTGTTGTTGTCGCCCCGGAAAGAACATGAGCTTCGCCAGCTAAACATAACAAAACAAGTAATATTCAACCTGTGCTCGAAGCGCTCTTTCCAAACCGCATGGGCTATATCGAAACAGGTTTGCCGGAAATTGCAAGGGCGGACGTGGCGCGATTATGACAAAGCCCGAACTCTGCGCGTCAGGTTTGACAGTCTCGTGACATTCGCCGTAGCGTCGGGCAAAATCTGCGCCAATAAAAACAACAGGGAAACAGATGCTGGATCACACCAATGGGGCGCCAATCGCCCAAATTCAGGGCCTGCGCGTCGAATTTCAAACCAAAGATGGCCCCGTGGTCGGTGTTGAGGATGTCAGTTTCGACATCAATCCCGGTGAGACGGTTTGCGTGGTCGGAGAATCAGGATCGGGCAAATCGGTGTCCTCCCTGTCGCTGATGCGACTGGTCGAGTATGGCGGCGGTGAAATTGCAGGCGGTCGCCTGCTTTTTGAGCGCGGTGAAGAAGGCCAAGTCGATCTCGCGGCCAGCGGCGGCAATCTGATGCGCAAGATTCGCGGCAATGAGATCGGCATGATCTTCCAAGAGCCGATGACCGCGCTGAACCCCGTGTTCACCATCGGCAAGCAGATGACCGAAGGTCTGCGCCTGCATCTGAACATGACCCGCAAAGAGGCCGAGGCCCGCGCGCTGGAGCTGATGAAACAGGTCCGCATCCCCGAGCCGGAGCGCCGCCTCAAGCAATACCCCCACGAACTTTCGGGCGGCATGCGCCAGCGTGTGGTGATCGCTATGGCGCTGGCCTGTGAGCCGCGTCTCTTGATCGCCGATGAGCCCACAACCGCGCTCGACGTGACCATTCAGGCCGAGATCCTCGCCCTGATGGATCGGCTGAAGCGCGAGACCGGGACGGCGGTGATGTTTATCACCCACGACATGGCCGTGGTGGCGCAGATGGCCGACCGCGTGGTCGTCATGTTCCGCGGCAAGAAGGTCGAAGAAGGCACCGTCGAGGAGATCTTCGAGAACCCGCAGCACCCCTATACCAAGGCGCTTCTGGCCGCGGTGCCGAAGCTCGGCGAGATGACGGGCAAGCCATACCCCGAGCCGATGAAACTGCTGGGCACGCCCGACAAGGAGATCGTGCCGATCAAGGGCCGCGAAGAAGTGCTTCTGTCGGTCAAGAACCTGACCACACGCTTCCCGGTGCAGGGCGGTTTCCTGCGCCGCACCGTCGCCAATGTTCATGCGGTCGAGGACCTGTCGTTCTCGCTCAACAAGGGCCAGACGCTCAGCCTCGTCGGCGAATCGGGCTGCGGCAAATCCACCGCAGGGCGCTCGATCCTGCGGCTGGTGGAGCCGATGTCGGGGGAGGTAAAGCTCGACGGCGTCGACATCATGTCGCTGGACCAATCGGCGCTGCGCACCGCGCGGCTCGACATGCAGATGATCTTCCAAGACCCCTTCGCCTCGCTCAACCCGCAGATGCAGTTGGCCGATCAGGTGGCCGAGCCGATCCACAACTTCGGCACCCTCAAGGGGGGGGAGATCAACAAGCGGATCGAGATGCTCTTCGACCGCGTGGAACTGCCGCGCAGCTTCATGCGCCGCTTCCCGCATGAGCTGTCGGGCGGCCAGCGCCAGCGCGTCGCCATCGCCCGCGCACTTGCGCTGAACCCCAAGCTGATCATCGCGGACGAAGCGGTCTCGGCGCTGGACGTTAGCGTGCAGGCGCAGGTGCTGAACCTGATGATGGAGCTTCAGGCCGAGATGGAACTGTCGTTTTTGTTCATCAGCCACGACATGGCCGTGGTCGAACGCGTGAGCCACTATGTCGGCGTCATGTATCTGGGCCGCATCGTCGAGATGGGCTCGCGTCAGCGGGTCTTCGAGAACCCGCAACACCCCTATACGCAGGCGCTGATGAAGGCCGTGCCGATCGCCGATCCGCGCCGCCGCAAGTCCGAGAAGGATTTGAACTTCAAGCCGATCCCCTCGCCAATCCACCCGGTCAGTTACCGGCCCGAACCTTCGGTCTACCGCGAGGTGGAGCCGGGGCACCATGTGCTGACCACCGACAGCGGCTATTGAAAGAAGACCCATGACCGAACGCCTGACCCCGCTCGAGTTGATGACCAAGCTCATCAGCTTTCCCACCGTGTCGCGCGACACCAATATCCCGCTGATCGACTGGGTGGCCGACTATCTCGCCTCCCATGGGATCGAGAGCCACCGCTACATCGACCCTGAACAGCCCAAACACGCGCTTTTTGCCCATGCGGGCCCGTGGGAGGAGGGGGCCGTGGTCCTTTCGGGGCACACGGACGTGGTGCCGGTCGACGGGCAGGCTTGGGACACCGACCCTTTCACCGTGACCGAGAAGGATGGCCGCTACTACGGGCGCGGCACCTGCGACATGAAGGGCTTCGACGCGCTGGCGATCTGGGCGCTGGTCGAGGCGCATTATGCAGAAGTCAATCGCCCCCTACAGATCGCACTCAGCTTCGATGAGGAGATCGGCTGCACCGGCGCGCCGCCGATGATCCAAGCGATGCAGGGCGTGGTGCCCAAGGGCTCGGCGGTGATCGTGGGCGAGCCCTCGACCATGCAGGCGGTGACCGGGCACAAGGGCGGCATCGGCTTCAACACCCATCTGGTGGGTTTCGAGGTGCATTCCTCGCTGCTGCACACCGGGGTCAACGCGATCATGGCGGGTGCGAAGCTTATCGAATGGGCCAATGACGTGAACAGCGACAACATGGCCGCCAAGCCGACCGAGATCGCGGCGATGTTCGACCCGCCCTTCACCACCGCCCATGTCGGCGTGATCGAGGGCGGCACGGCCCACAACATCACCGCCAAGGACTGCAAGTTCGCGATGGATTTCCGCGTCGTCCCCGGCGAGGACAAGGACAAATGGGGCACCGCCTACCTCAAGAAGGTGCGTGAGGTCGAAAAGCAGATGCAGGACGTGGTGCCCGAGACCTATATCGAGACCTCGACCCGTTTCGACGTGCCCGCCCTGCAGCCCGAGAAGGACGGCGAGGCCGAGCAGATCGTGCGCCAAATCACCGGCGACAACGCCAGCCACAAAGTGAGCTACGGCACCGAGGCCGGGCAGTTTCAGGAGGCGGGCTATTCCGCCGTGATCTGCGGCCCGGGCGATATCGCGCAGGCGCATCAGCCCAACGAGTTTATCGAGGTGGCGCAATTCGAGGCCGGCCACGACTTCATGCGCCGTCTGCTGACCCGCTTGCAGGGCTGAGCTTTCCCTGACAGACCTGTGGCTGGCCCCGCGCGGGGCCAGTCCTTTTCACGGCCGCCCGGTGCAGCCGCGCGGCGTCAGCCACCGGGGTCCGCATGTCCGCTTTTCCCATCACCCTCGCCACGCCCGCCAGCTATCCGCGCACCCCGCCGCGCGAGAGCGAGGTCGTCGTCATCGGCGGCGGGGTAATCGGCGTCTGTACCGCTTTGTTTCTGGCCCGGGCAGGCAAACAGGTCACGCTCTTGGAAAAGGGCCGCATCGCCGCGGAACAATCCAGCCGCAACTGGGGCTGGATACGCCAACAGGGGCGCGACTCAGACGAGTTGCCGATTATGGTCGAGGCCGCGCGGCTTTGGCGTGAACTGGCGCCTGAACTCGACCGCGACATCGGCTTGCAGCAGACCGGCGTCACCTATCTGGCGCAGACCGAGGCCAAGATGCAGGGCTATGCCGACTGGCTGCCGCATGCCAAGACCCATGGCGTCGACAGCCGGTTGATGGACGCGGGCGAAGTCGCCAAGGCTTTCCCGGGGCTGGCCGGGACTTATGCCGGGGCGCTCACCACCCCCTCGGACATGCGCGCAGAGCCTTGGGTCGCCGTGCCCGCCTTGGCGGCGCTGGCGGCGCGCGAGGGCGTGAAGATCATCGAGAATTGCGCGGTGCGGCGCCTTGACCTCGCCGCTGGTCGCGTGGCGGGCGTGGTGAGCGAGGCGGGCGCGATCCGCTGTTCCTCGGTCGTGCTGGCGGGCGGGGCGTGGTCGGCGCTGTTCCTGCGCGCCCATGGCGTCAGCCTGCCGCAGCTTTCGGTGCGCGAGAGCGTGCTGGCCACCAATGTGCTGCCCGAGGTTCACGCCGGGGCTGCCGCCGAGGCGGGTCTTGCCTTCCGCCGCCGCGCCGATGGTGGCTATACGCTGGCGCCCGGCGGGCGTCCCGATCTCTATGTCGGCCCCGATGCCTTTCGCGCCCTGCGGCACTACCTGCCGCAACTGCGCCAAAGCCCCTTCGGTCAGCGTCTGCGCGCCGCGGCCCCGCGCGGCTTTCCCGATGCGTGGCGCACGCCGCGCAACTGGGCGGCTGACGCGCACAGCCCCTTTGAGGCGATGCGCATCCTCGACCCCATGCCGGACCACCGCGCGCTGCGCCGGGCGCGCAAACGTTTTGCCGCGCTTTATCCCGATCTGCCGCCCATCATCGCCCGCGCCTCATGGGCCGGGATGATCGACACGATGCCGGATATCGTGCCGGTAGTGGACACCTGCGCGCAGATCCCCGGCCTTGTCATCGGCACCGGCATGTCGGGCCACGGCTTCGGCATCGGGCCGGCCATGGGGCGGGTGCTGGCGGCTCTGGTCATGGGCGACGCGCCGGGCCATGATCTGCGCAGATTCCGCGCCGACCGTTTCAGCGATGGCAGTGCCATCCGCCTTGGCCCGACGCTCTGAGCATATTTCGAAAAGGACATTCCATGCCGATCAAAAACCGCTTTGCCGAGACCCACGCCGAGATCACCGCCTGGCGCCGCCATCTGCACCAGCATCCGGAGCTGATGTTCGACCTGCCCGAGACCGCGCGCTTCGTCGAAGACAAGCTGCGCAGCTTCGGCATCACCGACATCACCACCGGCATCGCCCAGACCGGCGTGGTCGCGGTGATCGAAGGGCAGAGCAACACGTCGGGCCGCACCATCGGCCTGCGCGCCGACATGGACGCGCTGCCGATCACCGAGGCGACGGGCCTGCCGCATGCTTCAAAGAACCCCGGCAAAATGCATGCCTGCGGCCACGACGGTCATACGGCGATGCTGCTGGGGGCCGCGCAATACCTCGCAGAGACGCGCAATTTCAACGGGCGCGTGGTACTGATCTTCCAGCCCGCCGAGGAGGGCGGCGGCGGCGGCAACGTCATGGTGCAGGAAGGGTTGATGGACCGCTGGGGCATCGATGAGGTTTACGGCATGCACAACATGCCCGGCCACCCGACCGGGCAGTTCGCCATCCGCGAGGGCGCGCTGCTGGCGGCGGCGGACGAGTTTGCCATCACGCTGACGGGCCAAGGCGGCCATGCCGCGGCCCCGCATGAGGCGGTGGACACGAACCTCGCCGCCGCCCATGTGATGATCGCGCTGCAATCCATCGCCAGCCGCAACACCGATCCGCTGAAACAGGTCGTCGTCTCGGTCTGCACCCTGCGCAGCGACACCGACAGTCACAACGTCCTGCCGCATCAGGTGCTGTTGCGCGGGACGGTGCGCACGCTGGATCCGGAGGTTCAGGATTTGGCCGAGCGTCGTCTACACGACCTCACCCGCCTGACGGCGGAGGCACATCAATGCCGGGCCGAGATCGACTACCAGCGCGGTTACCCGGTCACCCGCAACCACGCCGATCAAACCCGCTTTGCCGCTGAGGCCGCCGACAAGGTCACTCCCGGCACCGACCGGGACACGCCGCCGATCATGGCCGGAGAGGATTTTTCCTATATGCTCAATGCGCGACCGGGTGCCTATATTATGATCGGCAACGGCGAAGGGGCGACGGTCCATCACCCGGAATATGACTTCGACGATGCCGCGATCCCGGCGGGCTGCTCATGGTTCGCGCAGGTGGTTGAGGACCGGCTGGCAAGGGCGTAAGCATGTGGCAGATAAATGCGACTGCATGAAAACAGCGCCCAACCCAACTCCGGAGGATACTTCCTAAATGCCCGTTAAGAACCGATTTGCCGAGCTGCACGCCGACATCACCGCATGGCGCCGCGACCTGCACGAAAACCCCGAGATCCTGTTCGAGACCCACCGCACCTCGGCCACCGTGGCCGAAAAGCTGCGCAGCTTCGGCTGCGACGAGGTGGTCGAGGGCATCGGCCGCACCGGTGTCGTCGGCGTGATCAAGGGTAAGGAGACCGGCTCGGGCAAGGTCATCGGGTTGCGCGCCGACATGGACGCGCTGCCGATCCACGAACAGACCGGGTTGGAGTACGCCTCCAAGACCGATGGCGCGATGCATGCTTGTGGTCATGACGGCCACACCGCCATGCTGCTTGGTGCTGCGCAATACCTCGCCGAGACCCGCAACTTTGACGGCACTGTCGTGGTGATCTTCCAGCCCGCCGAAGAGGGCGGCGGCGGTGGTCGCGAGATGTGCGAAGACGGCATGATGGAGCGTTGGGGCATTCAGGAAGTCTACGGCATGCACAACTGGCCGGGCATGCCCACGGGCTCCTTCGGCATCCGCGCAGGTTCGTTCTTTGCCGCGACCGATCAGTTCGACATCACCTTCGAAGGCCGCGGCGGCCATGCCGCCAAGCCGCATGAGACCGTCGACACCACCGTGATGTCCGCGCAGGCCGTGCTGGCGCTGCAGACCATCACCGCGCGCAATGCCGACCCGGTGGAGCAGATCGTGGTCTCCGTCACCTCTTTCGAGACCTCCTCGAAAGCCTTCAACGTGATCCCGCAGAAGGTGCAGATCAAAGGCACCGTGCGCACCATGTCCGCCGAGATGCGGGAACTGGCCGAGAAGCGGATCAACGAGATTTGCAACGGCATCGCGAGCACCTTCGGCGGGACGGCAGACGTGACCTATCACCGCGGCTACCCGGTCATGGTGAACCACGAGGAGCAGACCGAGTTCGCCGCCGACGTGGCGCGCTCGATCTCGGGCCAATGCGAGGAAGCGCCGCTCGTGATGGGTGGCGAAGACTTCGCCTTCATGCTGGAGGAACGCCCGGGCGCCTATATCCTTGTCGGCAACGGCGACACGGCGGCGGTGCACCACCCGGAGTATAATTTCAACGACGAAGCCATTCCGGCGGGGTGTAGCTGGTGGGCAGGCATCGTCGAGCAACGGATGCCTGCGGCCTGATCCTACCTTCAGTAATGACTAGAGCGCGCCTCCCTTGGGGGGCGCGTTTTGCTTTGGGGGCTAGCCGCGCTCCCAAAGCGCGTTGTAGACGGCTTCGATCCCATCGGCCTCGGCCCGGGCGCTGAAACGCTGTTCGGCCCAGTGGCGCGCGGCCTCGGAGAGGGCGGCTTGATCCTCGCGCTCTAGCAGGGACAGCGCGGCTTGGGCCGCAGCCTCTGCCGCACCCAGTGGCACGACCTTGCCCACGCGGCCCCCGTTCGAGAAAGCGCCGTAATAGCCCGCGTCACTGCCGACGAAAGGCACGCCCGAGGCCAGCGCTTCGAGCGGGACCATGCCATAGCCCTCGTAGCGCGGCAGTTGCACCACCAGCGACAGGGCGCGCATCAGTTTGGGCAGATCGGCGGCGGGATATTCGCCGATGAAAAGCAGCCGATTGGCAAGGCCCGCGGCCTCGACCTGCGCCTTGAGCTTGGTCAAAAACGCCTCATGTTTGCCGCCCGCCCGGCCAATCACCAGCGCCACCGCGCCGGGGCGTTGGGGCAGCAGGCGCAGCATGGCCTCGACGAAAAGGTCGGTGCCTTTCTCGGGCCGGATGCGCCCCACGGTGGCGATGCCATGGGTGCCGCCAAAGCCCAACTGCTCCCAAGCGTTCGCCCGGCTGGTGGCGGGGGAGAAGACATCGGTATCCACCCCATGCGGCACCACGGCGCGGACATGGGGCACGAACTCCGCTGCGCGTTCGGTCGTGGCGATTACCGCGTCCATCTGCCGGATCAGCCAGCGGGGATAGGCCGAATGCAGCCGCTGCGCGGCAGAGGTAAAGACGATCCGGATATTTGCCCCACGCACATCGCGCAGCCAAAGCGCGCTGCGCATTTCGGTGTTGCGGCGCACATGCCAAATGGCGAAGGGGCGGTCTTGGGGGGGATGTTTGCGGGTGATCCGCCCCGCCGCGACGCGGGTCAGTGGCAGCGGACAGCCGGGCAGGGGCTGGCCCACCAGCGCCAAATCATGCCGGTCGACCTGTTGCCGGATCACATTGGCCGCCGTGGCCGACACCCCGGTGAAATTGCGGTTGTAGTTGGTGACGAAAAGCTCAGGCATCGCTGTCCCCTCGCAGGTGCAGGGCCGTGATCAGACGCTCGGCAATACTGTCAAGCTTGTCGGTCTGCCCGGCGGCATAGGCCTTGGCCGCGGCCACGCCAGAGGCGCGGGCGATATCGTTGCGCAGCAGAGCCCCCACACGGTCCGCCAAATCCTGCGTGCCCGCCACCAGTCGCGCTGCACCTGCGGCTTCCATCTCGGCATAGGTCTCGGCAAAATTGGCGACATGGGTGCCCGAGAGCACCATCGCCCCGGCCTGCGCGACCTCATAGGGGTTGTGCCCCCCGATGGGATGCAGCGACCCGCCCAGAAAGACGATGTCGGATAGCGCGTACCATGTGCCCAACTCGCCCAGAGTGTCGGCCAGATAGACCTGTTCGCGCGGCATGTCGCCCCGTGTTCGACGCCCATGCGTCAGGCCGTAGCTGGCGATGAGACCGGCGACCTCGTCACCGCGCTCGGGGTGGCGGGGGGCAAGGATCAAGCACAACTCGGGGATATGCTCCAGCACTTGGCGATGCGCTTCCAACACCGCCTTCTCCTCGCCCGGGTGGGTTGAGGAGCCGATCCAGACAGGGCGGCCCTCCAAGGCCTTTCCCGCCTCGGCGATGGTCCCGTCGTCCTGCGGCAAGGGGCCTGCCATGGACTTGAGGTTGATCCCCGGCGTGACCCGGTCAGCCGGGGCGTTGATCGTGGTCATGGCCCGGGCCATCGCGTCATTCTGCGTCAGGATCAGGTCGAACACGCCAAAGAGGAACCCCGCCAGCGCGGGCCGTTTCTGCCAGCTTTCGATTGAGCGTTGCGAGAGGCGGGCGTTGATCAGCGCCATCGCCGTGCCCCGCGCATGGGTCCGCCGCAACATCTGCGGCCAAAGCTCGCTTTCCACGAAGAGCGCCGCATCGGGGCGCCAATGGTCAAGGAACCGCTTCAGCGGGCCGGGGGCGTCGAGCGGGGCGAACTGATGCCGCGTTCGCGGGGGCAGGCGGCCGCCCACCAAACGGGCCGAGGTGGCGGTGCCGGAAGTGATGAGGAAATGCGCCTGCGGCAGGGCGCGCCCCATCCGGTCGATCAGCGCCAGAACCGACAGGCTCTCCCCAACCGAGGCTGCGTGAAACCAGATCAACTGCCCCTCGGGGCGGGGTTGGCTGGCATGGCCCAGCTTTTCGCGCGCGCGTTCCGGTGCGACCTCGGCGCGGCGCAGTTTGGCCATGGAGCGCCGCCCGGCCACGGGCAAGATCACACGGCTTGCCGCGACCCATGCCCGGTAGAGAAACGGCACCGCCAAGGGCTCAGCCGCCCGTGTGGCTCATGTGGCGGGGCATCTGCCCGTCAACACGCTGCCGCGAATAGTCGAAGTCATGCCCCTTGGGCTTGCGGTCTATGGCCGCGCGGATCGCCTCCTGCAGCGGCAGGTCCGTGTCCGGGTGATCGCGCAGGGGTTTGCGCAGATCGGCCACATCCTCTTGGCCCAGACACATGAAAATCTCGCCGGTGCAGGTGACCCGCACGCGGTTGCAGCTTTCGCAGAAGTTATGGCTCAGCGGGGTGATGAAGCCGATCTTCTGCCCGGTTTCCTCCAGCCGCACATAGCGCGCAGGGCCCCCCGTACGCTCGGCCAAATCGGTGACGGTGTAATGTTCGGTGTATCGCGCGCGCACGTCGCGCAGCGACCAGTATTGGCCGAAACGATCCTCGTTGCCCAAGTCACCCATCGGCATGACCTCGATCCACGTGAGATCTATGCCCCGCGCGGCGCACCATTCGGTGATATGCAGCAATTCCGGCTCGTTGAAGCCCTTGAGCGCCACGGCGTTGATCTTGATCTTAAGCCCCGCCCGCTGCGCCGCGTCGATCCCGCGCAGCAACTGCGGCAGGCGACCCCAGCGGGTGATATCCGCGAATTTCTGCTCGTCCAGCGTGTCGAGCGAGACATTCACCCGGCGCACCCCGGCGGCATAGAGATCGTCAGCGAAACGCTCCAACTGGCTGCCGTTGGTGGTCAGCGTCAGCTCTTTCAGCTTGCCGCTGTCGAGATGCCGTTTCATGCCGTCGAAGAAGGTCATGATGCCGCGCCGGACCAGCGGCTCGCCCCCGGTGATGCGCAGCTTCTCGACGCCGAGGTCGATGAAATTGCTGCACAGGCGGTCGAGCTCCTCCAGCGTCAGCAATTCCTTCTTGGGCAGGAAGGTCATGTTCTCCGGCATGCAGTAGACGCAGCGGAAATCGCAGCGGTCGGTGACGGAGACGCGCAGATAGGTGATCGCGCGCATGAAAGGGTCAATGAGGGGTGCTGTCATGCTTTATAGGTAATGCCCCGCCCAACCCGGGGCAAGCGCCATTTGGGCGATTGATAAGGGGACAGGGCGCGGTTAGGCTGCGCGGATGACACGTATAATCTTACCGCTTTTCATCGCCGCCGCCACCGCCGGTTGCAGCAACCTGACGGAACGCCTCGGGATGGATGCCAGCCAGCCTGAGCCTGCGCCCGCATCCGCATCCGCATCGGTCGACGCCACGGCTGAGGTTGCAACGCCGAGCGGACCGGCCCCTGCAACGCGGCCCGCCGCCTCTCCCATCGCCACCGCGGGCAGCAGCGCCGAGGCGCTGGATACCACCACGGCGGCAGAGCGCGAAGCGGCCACCCGCGCACCCGCCAGTACTGGTGCCGCCTTGGAGTCGACCGTGGTCAGCTTGGGCAGCGCGACGGAGCCGGGGCTGTGGTTGAAAACACCTCTGATCGACGCCGAACAGCCGGGGCGGGTGACCAACCCCGCAACGGGCAAATCCGCCGCGGTGACGCTGATCCCGCTGGAGGGGCCCGCAACCGCAGGCAGCCGCATGTCGCTGCCTGCCTTGCGTTTGATCGGCGCGTCGCTGACCGACCTCACAACGGTCGAGGTCTCGACCGAAGGCTAAGGATCAGCCTGCGCCTTCTGCTTTTTTCAGCAGGCGCAGGGCTTCTTTCACCGCGAAAGGTTTCATTGCCTCTCCATGGGCGGCGATGAAAGCGCGGGTGCGGTCAGCGTCGTGTTTTGACAGGTCGCGCAGCCACCAGCCAATTGCTTTTTGAATGAACCAGCGGTGATCCGGCACCATCGTCGCGGCCCAGCCGAGGATACGGTCGCGGGCTTCAAGCTCCTCAGGTTTCGGATTGTTCTGCTTGGTCCACGGCAGGGTCGACACCAGCGCGGCGCGCCGGGTCCAGAGGTGATCCGAAGCGACCCAGTTCTCCACTTCGTCCAAGCGCGTCGGATCGGCCACCAGACGTTTCTGCGCCGCCATGCTGGCATGATCGGCAATTGCCCAACTGTCGAAATCGGGAGTCCAGCTTGCGATTAGCGCCCATGCGGCTTGATCTTCCGGGCGCAGCCGCGCTTGGGTGAGCAGTTTTGCCGCGGCGACGCGTGCTTCGAAAATGTCGGACTGCCAAAGGGCATCGGCAAGCGCGACACGGCCCTCGACGTCCAGCGCCGCGCGCCACGATTGGGCGAGCTCCGCAATTTGCGGGTTGGTCAGGCCAAGATTGCCTCGGTTGGCTTTGTGATAGGCGCGCATCTCTTCCGCGCGGGCCGGGTTGGCCTGCGCTTGAAGTTCCTCAAGGGCGGTTTCGGGGGTCATTCCACCGTCACCGATTTTGCGAGATTGCGTGGCTGGTCCACATCCGTGCCTTTCGCCACGGCGGTGTGATAGGCCAGCAACTGCGCCGGAACCGCATAGAGGATCGGGGCCAAAGCATCCGGCACCGGGGGCATCTCGATGCTGAACCAGACGCCGTCATTGGCCTCGGCCTGACCTTTGGCGTCGGAGATCAGGATCACCTTGCCCTTGCGCGCCATGACCTCTTGCATGTTGCTGACGGTCTTGTCGAAGAGCGCGTCGCGTGGTGCCATGACGACTACCGGCACATGCTCATCCACCAGTGCGATGGGGCCATGTTTCAGCTCACCCGATGCATAAGCTTCGGCGTGGATGTAGCTGATTTCTTTCAGTTTCAACGCGCCTTCAAGGGCGAGGGGGTACATCTGGCCCCGGCCAAGGAACAACACATCGCGGGCATGGGCGAGTTTGAGCGCGGCTTCTTGCATCGCGTCGTTTTGTTCAAGCGCCGTGCTGATGATCGCGGGCAGTCCACGAAGTGCGGAGATGTGATCGGCGAAGCTCTCTGTGCTGATCACATCGCGGTCCCGCGCGGCTTTGAGCACCAGCGCGAAGAGCACGACCAACTGGCAGGTAAAGGCTTTGGTCGAGGCCACCCCGACTTCGACCCCGGCGTAAATCGGCAGCGCCAGATCGCTTTCGCGGGCGATGGAGCTTTCCGGCACGTTGACGACCGAAAGGATGCGCGCGGCCTTGCCCTCGCAATAGCGCAGGGCTGCGAGCGTGTCGGCGGTCTCACCCGATTGGCTGACGAAAACCGCCAGCGTGCGCGGCGGGATCGGCGGCTCACGGTAGCGGAATTCCGAGGCGACATCGATCTCGACAGGCAGGCGGGCGATCTGCTCGAACCAGTATTTCGCGGTGAAACAGGCATAGGACGCGGTGCCGCAGGCGACCATGAGGATGCGGTCGAACTGCGTGAAATCAATGTCTTGTGCGCTGATGTTGATCTCGCCCTCGGGGGTGAGGTAATGGCCGATGGCCGCGCCGATCACGCCGGGTTGCTCGGCAATTTCTTTTGCCATGAAGTGTTTGTGGCCCGCCTTGTCGATGCGGGTATTGTCGATCTGCACGGATTTGATCGCCCGGTTGGCGAGCGCCCCATTGCGGTCGGTGACCTCAACCGAGGTGCGGGTGATGACGGCGCAATCACCCTCTTCAAGATAGGCGATTTGATTGGTCAACGGAGCCAGCGCGATGGCGTCGCTGCCCACATACATCTCACCCTCGCCATAGCCTATGGCCAAGGGGGAGCCTTTGCGGGCGGCGATCATCAGATCGTCGTGACCGTCAAAGAGGAAAGCCAACGCAAAAGCGCCTTCGAGGCGTGCGAGGGTCTGTTTGGCAGCCTCTACCGGGCCTGCGCCCTGCGCCATGTGATACTGGGTCAGCAGGGCCACAGTCTCGGTATCGGTCTCGGTGACGAATTGCGCGCCATGTTGGGCCAATTCGGCCCGCAGCTCGCGGAAGTTTTCGATGATGCCGTTATGCACCACGGCCACGGGGCCGGCCTGATGCGGGTGGGCGTTGGTGACGCTCGGCGCGCCATGGGTGGCCCAGCGGGTGTGGCCGATGCCGGACTTGCCCGCCAGCGGCTCATGCACCAGCGCGTCCGAGAGGTTTACCAGCTTGCCCAAGGCGCGACGCCGCTCAAGCTTGCCTTCGTTCAGAGTCGCGATGCCGGCGCTGTCATAGCCGCGATATTCCAGCCGTTTGAGGGACTCGACCAAGATCGGCGCGACTTCATGGGTGCCGAGCACCCCGACAATTCCACACATAATTAGCTGCCTCTCTGCAATTTTGCCTTCTTGGCCTTCAAAATTTCGAACATTTTGCGCGCCATCCCGGGTTTCTCAACCTGCGGGGCGCGCGACAGGGCCAGCGCCTCGGGTTCTACGTCCGAGGTGATGACCGAGCCCGAGCCGGTCATCGCGCCCTCGCCAATGGTCACCGGGGCCACGAGCATGGTGTTCGACCCGATGAAAGCCCCCGCGCCGATGGTGGTATGATGTTTCATCACCCCGTCATAATTGCAGGTGATCGTGCCCGCGCCGATGTTGCTGCGCGCGCCGACAGTGGCGTCGCCGATATAGCTCAGGTGGTTGACCTTGGCCCCTTCGGCGATCTGCGCGTTCTTTACCTCGACGAAATTGCCGATGCGCACGTCTTCGGCCAGTTCCGCGCCGGGGCGCAACCGGGCATAGGGGCCGACGACCCCGCCGCGTGAGACATGGCAGCCTTCGAGATGCGAGAAGGCGCGGATGGTGCTGCCGGATTCCACGGTGACATTCGGACCGAAGACGACATTCGGCTCCACCACCGTATCGCGCCCGATGAAAGTGTCGCGCGACAGGAAGACGGTTTCGGGGGCGACCAAGGTCACGCCGTCTTCCATCAACAGATCGCGGGCGCGGGATTGGAACGCGGCCTCGGCCCTCGCCAGATCGGCGCGGGAGTTCACGCCCATGGTCTCGGCCTCGTCGCAGGTAACAACCGTGGCGCTGCGGCCTTCGGCGCGGGCGATGCCGATAATGTCGGTGAGGTAGTATTCTTCCGAGGCGTTGTCGTTGCCGACCTTGTCGATCAAATCGAAGAGCAGTTCGGATTTACAGGCCACCACGCCGGAGTTGCACAAGGTAATCGCGCGCTCTTCGGCGGAGGCGTCTTTGAATTCGACGATCCGCTCCAAGGCGTCGCCCTGCATCACCAAACGGCCATATCGGGCGGGATCGGCGGCCTCGAACCCCAGAACCACCACGTCATGTGTCGCCAGCGCCTCTTGCATCTTCTCAAGCGTCTCGGGCTGGACGAAGGGCGTGTCACCGTAGAGCACCAGTGCCATGCCCTCGAACCCGTCCAGCGCCGGGCGGGCCTGCGCCACCGCATGGGCCGTGCCCAATTGCTCGGTCTGTTCGACGACCAGCGCGTCTTCGTCAAAAAGCGTGGCGGCGGCGCGGACCTGATCGGCGCCGTGGCCTGCCACCACGACTGTATGGCGGGGGCCGAGCATGGCGCCCGCGGCCATCGCGTGTTCCAGCATGGGGGCAGAGGCCACGCGGTGCAGTACCTTTGGCAGGTCCGAGTTCATCCGTGTCCCCTTGCCCGCGGCGAGGATGATCAATGCAGTTTCCATGTAAATCTCTTTGTCCTTCAGCTTGCATTCTCTTTACGCGCTTCGCACAAAGGCGCAAGGTTGCGGCCCATCAAACTAGGTTGCGGACTGCAACACGATGCCATTTTGCAAGGCGGGGTTCCGCCCAAGGAGTATCCAGTGAAGACAGTGGTTTTCGATCTCGACGGCACCTTGGCCGATACCTCGGGCGATTTGATCGCCGCCGCCAATGCCTGTTTCCGTGACATGGGCGAGGGCGATGTGCTGGTCCATGCCGAGGATGCGGGCACCGCGCTGCGCGGCGGGCGGGCGATGCTGACCTTGGGGATGCAAAAGCTGGGCCGTGCCGATGACGCGGCGACGATCGACCGCTATTACCCGATGCTGCTCGAAGCCTATGGGCGCGACATCGACACCCATACCATCATCTACCCCGGCGCGATGGAGGCTGTGGCCGCGCTCAAAGCCGCGGGCTACCGCGTGGCGATCTGCACCAACAAACCCGAGGCTTTGGCGGAGTTGCTGCTGACCCGTCTCGGCGTGCGCGATGCATTCGGCGCGATGTTGGGGGCTGATACGCTGGCCGTGCGCAAACCTGACCCCGAACACCTGTTCGAAACCGCCCGGCGTGCCGGGGGCGATCCGGCGCAATGCGTGTTGATCGGCGACAGCGACACCGACCGCAAGACCGCCAAAGCCGCAGGGGTTCCTTGCGTGCTGGTGACCTTCGGCCCCTCGGGCGAAGACATGGCTGCGCTGGAGCCCGAAGCGCTGTTGGGCGATTTCGCCGACCTGCCGGAGGTCATCGAACGTTTGATCGGCAAAGCCGCCTGATGGCCGAACGGTTTACCGGTAGTTTCACGCAGCAAGAGCCGATCCCCGAAGATGCGATCGAGGCGGCAGTGGCGGTGATGCGTCACGGACGGTTGCACCGCTACAACACAGCCCCGGGGGAGGTGGCCGAGGTTGCCCTGCTGGAGCAGGAATTCGCCGCGATGACGGGGGCGAAATATTGTCTCGCCGTGGCCTCGGGCGGCTATGCCATGGCCACGGCGCTGCGCGCAGTGGGGGTGAAACCGGGCGACCGGGTGCTGACCAATGCCTTCACACTCGCCCCGGTGCCGGGGGCGATTGCGTCGCTGGGGGCGGTCCCGGTTTTCGTCGGCGTGACGGAGCAGCTGGTGATCGACCTTGATGACCTCGCCGCCAAGGCGGATCAGGCCGATGTGCTGCTGCTCAGCCATATGCGCGGCCATCTGGTGGACATGGACGCTCTGATGGCGCTTTGCGATGCGCGCGGCATCACGGTGATCGAAGACTGCGCCCATACGATGGGGGCGGCGTGGAACGGCAAACCATCGGGCACACAGGGAAAGATCGGGTGTTTTTCCTGCCAGACCTATAAACATGTGAACGCGGGTGAGGGTGGGCTGCTGATCACCGATGATGCCGAGGTCGCGGCGCGGGCGATCATGCTGTCGGGGTCTTACATGCTCTATGACCGCCACGCCGCCGCGCCGGGGCCGGAGGCTTTTGAGACGATCCGCTATGAGACGCCCAATATCTCGGGCCGGATGGACAACCTGCGCGCCGCGGTCCTGCGCCCGCAATTGCGGCGGCTGCCGGAACAGGTGGCCCGCTGGAATGAGCGTTATCGGGTGATCGAGGCGGGGCTACGCGACACGCCGGGGCTCACGGTCATCGACCGGCCCGAGGCGGAGAGCATCGTTGGCTCGTCGATCCAATTCCTGCTGAAAGGTTGGTCGGCGGAGGATGTCGAGGCGGTGTTGGCGCGCTGCGCTGCGCGCGGGGTGGAGTTGAAATGGTTCGGCAGGGCCGAGCCTACGGGCTTCACCAGCCGCTACGACACATGGCGCTATGCGCGGGCTGAGAAAATGCCCGCCAGCGATGCGGTGCTGGCGGGGTTGATCGACATGCGCGTGCCGCTGACCTTTTCGCTGGAGGATTGCGCCCTGATCGCGCGGATCATCCGGGCCGAGGTCAGCGCCGTTTTTCAGGGGGGCTCGGCTTAGAAGCGGATGGTGCCGTGTTTGCCCATGTCGGGCTTTTGGCCGGTCATCTGCGCCTTGCCGATCTCATAGAGGAACTTGAACCCACCATCGGTGGCCCAAACCTCGGCTTCGGTGAGGTCGAAGCGGATCAATTGCACATCCGGGTCCTGCTTGCCGTCTTCGAACCATGCGCCCGCGATGGCGTTCCAAATCTTGTCCAACTCGGTCGGGTTGGTCACGGCGGAAACATGACCGTCGATCCGCGCCCAGAGGGATTCGTCCTTGCTGGCGATCAGGTATTCGGCGGCGGCGCGTCCTTCGGCGGATTGCGCCAGATCGGTGCCTTTGGCGGTGATGAACCACAGAACGGCGGCGCGGTCGTCTTCGTCGATGTAGTGTGTCATTGGGATCGCGCGGGCGGTCTTGGTCATCAGCATCCCGGCGCGGGTGTCGTCCAGACGGTCCCAGAACTCTTTTTTCAGATCATCGCTCATTTGCATCTCGCTTTGTTGTAGTGTTCGCTTGGTCGCAGGGCCAACCCGCCGCGGCGCGGGGCGGTTCCATATCGCGCCGCTTGACGCAAAGCGGGCGGGGCGGTAGGTAATGAACAAGCGTTCAATAAATCGGGGGGAGAAGCCGTGTTCAACGCAAGTATGCAGTTTGATCTGGGAGAAGACGTCGCGGCCATGCGGGAGATGGTGCATCGCTGGGCGCAGGAGCGCGTCAAGCCAATGGCCGCCGAGATCGACAGCAAGAACGAATTCCCCGCCGAGCTTTGGCAGGAAATGGGCGAGTTGGGCCTTCTGGGCATGACCGTCGAGGAAGAGTTCGGCGGCTCCGGTCTTGGCTACGTCGCCCACACGGTCGCCGTCGAAGAGATCGCCCGCGCCTCCGCCTCGGTCTCGCTTTCCTACGGCGCGCATTCCAACCTCTGTGTGAACCAGATCAAGCTGAACGGCACCCCGGAGCAGAAGGCGCAGTTCCTGCCCAAACTCTGCTCGGGCGAGCATGTCGGCGCGCTGGCCATGTCCGAAGTGGGCGCGGGCAGTGACGTGGTCAGCATGAAACTGCATGCCGAGAAGCGGAACGACCACTTCCGTCTGAACGGCAACAAGTATTGGATCACCAACGGCCCCGACGCGGAGACGCTGGTGGTCTATGCCAAGACCGACCCCGAGGCGGGCTCCAAGGGCATCACCGCCTTTTTGATCGAGAAGTCGATGAAGGGGTTCTCGACCTCCAAGCATTTCGACAAGCTTGGCATGCGCGGTTCAAACACCGCGGAGTTGATCTTCGAAGACTGCGAAGTGCCGTTCGAGAACATCCTCGGCGAAGAGGGCAAGGGCGTGCGGGTGCTGATGTCGGGTCTCGACTACGAGCGCGTGGTGCTGGCGGGCATCGGCCTTGGCATCATGGCCGCCTGTCTGGATGAGATCATGCCCTATATGGCCGAGCGCAAGCAGTTCGGCCAGCGCATCGGGGACTTCCAACTGATGCAGGGCAAGATGGCGGATATGTACACCGCGATGAACTCGGCGCGGGCCTATGTCTACAGCGTGGCGCAGGCTTGTGATCGGGGCGACGTGACCCGTCAAGACGCGGCGGCCTGCTGTCTTTATGCCTCCGAGCAAGCCATGGTGCAGGCGCATCAAGCGGTGCAGGCGATGGGCGGCGCGGGGTACCTCAGCGACAACCCGGTGGGCCGCATCTTCCGCGACGCCAAGCTGATGGAGATCGGCGCGGGCACGTCCGAGATCCGCCGCATGCTGGTCGGCCGTGAGATGATGGGGGCGATGTGATGCGCGCCCTCCTGCTGGCCTGCCCGTTTCTGGCGGGGCCGGTATCCGCGCAGGACATCACCTATTCCGATGCCGCCACGGCGGACTGTCTGGCCGGGGCCGAAGAGTTTGCCGATCAGCGCGCCTGTATCGGTCTTTCCGCCAACCTCTGCATGGAAGGGCCGGGCGGCTATTCGACCGTCGGCATGGGCGGGTGTCTTGATGCTGAGTTGACCTTTTGGGACGGCCTGCTGAACGAGAATTACCGCGCCCGCATGGTGCAGGCGAAATCCGCCGATGAGGAGAATGCCCTCTACCAGCCGCAGCTGCCTTCGCAGGCCGAGGCGCTGCGTGACATGCAGCGCGCGTGGATTACCTTCCGCGATGCCGCCTGCGATTATGAACGCAGCCAATGGGGCGGTGGCACAGGCGGCGGGCCTGCAACCTTGGCCTGCTTGATGCAGATGACGGGGGAACAGGCGCTGCGTTTGGGGGCGGCCTATTAACCGCATCTCGCTGTGTCGGCCAAACAGGACGGAGGGATCAGGATGGAAAACCTGATAGAACTGGAGACAGAAGGCGGTATCCTGCACCACTTTCTGCCTTGGCTGATCGAGGGTTTCGAGATCCTCGCCGCGGTCATCGACATCGCGGCCATCATTCTGCTGCTGATCGGTGCGGCACGTTTCCTGACCGGGGTGACGATCGCCGAGATCGCCCAGAAGGGGCCAGAGCGCGTGCGCCGCACCAACCGCGAGCGGATCGAACTGGGGCGCTACATCCTCGCGGGGCTGGAGCTTTTCATCGTCTCGGACGTGATCCACACCGCGATCAGCCTGCGGTTTGCGGACTTGCTGTTCCTGCTGATGCTGGTCGTCATCCGCTCCATCACCTCTTTCTTCCTTGATCGGGAGTTGGAGCAACTGAAGAAGGAACTTGGCCGTGACTGACTATTCCGATCTCAAGGCGCTCTACGTCAACTGCTCGCTCAAGAAGACCCCGGGCGACAGCCACACCCAGCTTCTGATGAACGCCAGCGCCGGCATCATGGAGGCGCAGGGGGTGGGTGTCGAACACCTCTACCTGCTGGACCACCAAGTGCCGCCGGGCGTCTATCCGGACATGACCGAACACGGCTGGGACCGCGACGACTGGCCCGCGATCTGGCAAAAGGTCTTGGCCGCCGACATTCTGGTCATCGGTACGCCTTTGTGGCTGGGCGAGGAGAGCAGTGTCTGCCGCGTGCTGATCGAGCGGCTCTATGCGATGTCGGGCGAGCTCAACGACAAGGGCCAGTCGGTCTTTTACGGCAAGGTCGGCGGCACCGTGGTGACGGGCAACGAAGACGGCATCAAACATGTCGCCATGACCACCGGTTTCGCGATGAACCATCTGGGCTACACGATCCCGCCGCAGGCCGATTGCGGCTGGATCGGCGAGGCCGGGCCGGGGCCGTCTTACGGCGACGATGTCGAGGGCAAGCGCGCGGGCTTCGACAACGAATTCACGCAGCGCAACACCACGATCATGACATGGAACGCCCTGCATCTGGCACGGATGCTGAAGGACGCGGGCGGCTACCCGCGCGAGGGCAACGACCGCAACGCCTGGGACGCGGGCGCGCGGTTCGATTTCGAAAATCCGGAGTACCGAAGCTGATATGAAGAACGAAGGCGACTGGCCCATCTGGCAGGGCAACATGGCGGCGCAATGCCTCGCCCAGCCCGACGGTGCACTGGCGATCATCGACCTGACCGCTACAGAACGGCGCGACGTGAGCTACGGCGCGCTGCACGAGATGGTCGACGGTCTGGCCCGCGCGCTGAAAACGCAGGTCGCGCGCGGCGACCGGGTGGGCGTGCTGCTCAGCCAGTCGCCGTGGTGCGCGGCGGCGCATCTGGCGATCTGGAAGATCGGCGCGATCTCGGTGCCGCTGTTCAAACTGTTCAAACGGGACGCGCTGGCCAGCCGGGTGGGTGACGCGGGTTGCGAAATCGTGCTGACCGATGCGGAAGGCGCGGAACTGCTCGGCGATCTGGCCACCCCGTGGATCGCGGCGGAGGCTGGCGTGGACGGTGAGGCGGTGGAATTCGCCGAGGTCGGCCCCGAAGATCCCGCCGTGCTGATTTACACCTCCGGCACCACCGGCACGCCGAAAGGTGCGCTGCACGGGCACCGGGTGCTCTCGGGCCATCTGCCGGGCGTGTCGGTCAGCCATGACCATCTGGGGCAGGCGGGCGATTGCCTTTGGACCCCGGCGGATTGGGCGTGGATCGGTGGGCTTTTCGACGTGGCGATGCCCGCACTGGCGCTTGGCGTGCCAGTGGTGGCCGCCCGGATGCCCAAGTTCACCGTCGAGGGCTGCGCCGAGGTGATCGCGAAAGGCGAGGTGCGCAACGTGTTCTTCCCGCCGACCGCGTTGCGGATGCTGAAAGCGGCGGATGTCGCGCTGCCGGGCCTGCGTTCGGTCGCCAGCGGCGGCGAGCCTCTGGGGGCCGAGATGCTGGCTTGGGGCCGCGAGGCGTTTGGGCTCGAGATCAACGAGTTCTACGGCCAGACCGAATGCAACATGGTCGCCTCGAGCTGCGGCGTGGATTTCCCTGCCCAGCCCGGCTGCATCGGCAAGCCAGTGCCCGGCTTCGAACTGGCCGTGCTGGACGAAAACGGTGAGCCCACCGATGCGGAGGGCGACGTGGCGGTGCGCAAAGGCGCGCCGTCGATGATGCTGCGCTACTGGAACCGGCCCGAGGAGACGGCGGCGAAGTTCCACGGCGACTGGCTGCTGACCGGCGACCGCGGCATCTGGGAGGGCGACTACCTGCGTTTCGTGGGGCGCGAGGACGACGTAATCACCTCCGCGGGCTACCGCATCGGCCCGGCAGAGATTGAGGATTGCCTGCTCACGCACGCGGCCGTGGCGACCTGCGGCGTGGTCGGCAAACCCGATGCGCTCCGCACCGAGATCGTGAAGGCCTACGTGGTGCTGAAACCGGATGCGGAGGTCGAAGCAAAGGAACTGCAGGACTGGGTGAAGGAACGGCTCGCCAGCTATTCCTACCCGCGCGAGATCGCATTTGTGAAAGACCTGCCGATGACCGTCACCGGCAAGGTGATCCGCAAGGAATTGAAGCGTCTGGCGGCGCGAGAGAATGAGGACGTAACATGAAACTGACATCGCAAGCCCTGCCATCCTCGGATGCCTATAAGGCCAACGAGATGGCGCATCTCAAAGCCCTGAGCGAGGTTCGAGAGGCCGCCGAAGCTGCCGCTTTGGGCGGGGGCGAAAAGAGCCGTGCGCGGCATGAAAGCCGTGGCAAGATGCTGCCGCGCGAGCGGGTGGCGAACCTTCTGGACCCCGGCAGCCCGTTTCTTGAGATCGGCGCCACCGCGGCGCATGGGCTCTATGGTGGCGCGGCGCCCTGCGCGGGTGTGATCGCGGGCATCGGTCGGGTGCAGGGGCATGAAGTCATGGTGGTCTGTAACGACGCCACCGTGAAGGGCGGCACCTACTATCCGATGACGGTGAAAAAACACCTCCGCGCGCAGGAGATCGCCGAGGCCAACCGTCTGCCCTGCATCTATCTGGTCGACAGTGGCGGCGCGAACCTGCCGAACCAAGACGAAGTCTTCCCCGACCGCGACCATTTCGGCGCGATCTTCTACAACCAGGCCCGGATGAGCGCCAAGGGCATCGCGCAGATCGCCGTGGTGATGGGGTCTTGTACCGCAGGCGGCGCCTATGTGCCTGCGATGTCGGACGTCACCATCATTGTGAAAGAGCAGGGCACGATCTTCCTTGCCGGCCCGCCCTTGGTGAAGGCCGCGACGGGCGAGGTGGTCTCGGCCGAAGACCTCGGCGGCGGCGACGTGCACACGCGGCTTTCGGGCGTGGCGGATTACCTCGCCGAGGACGACGCCCATGCACTGGCACTGGCGCGCCGCGCGGTGGGGCAGCTCAACAAGACCAAGCCAAAGACCGTCGATTGGGCCAGCCCCGAAGAGCCCGCCTATGACCCTGCCGAGATGCTGGGCGTCGTGCCTGCCGACCTGCGCACGCCCTATGATATCCGGGAGGTGATCATGCGGCTCGTCGACGGCAGCCGTTTCGACGAGTTCAAGTCCCGCTTCGGCGAGACGCTGGTCTGCGGCTTTGCCCATGTCAAAGGCTGTCCCATCGGCATCATCGCCAACAACGGCGTACTCTTCTCAGAAGCGGCCCAGAAGGGCGCGCATTTCGTGGAGCTTTGCAGCCAGCGCAACATCCCGCTGGTCTTCTTGCAGAACATCACCGGCTTCATGGTGGGCCGTAAATATGAAAACGAAGGCATCGCGCGTCACGGCGCCAAGATGGTGACCGCGGTGGCCACCACCAACGTGCCCAAGATCACCATGCTCGTCGGCGGCTCCTTTGGCGCGGGCAACTACGGCATGTCGGGCCGGGCCTACCGGCCGCGCTTCCTCTGGACTTGGCCCAACAGCCGCATCTCCGTCATGGGCGGCGCGCAGGCGGCGGGCGTCTTGGCCACCGTCAAGCGCGACGCGATGGAACGCGCGGGCGAGACTTGGACCGAAGAGGAAGAGACCGCCTTCAAACAGCCCACGATCGATATGTTCGAGGAGCAGAGCCACCCACTCTATGCCTCCGCGCGTCTGTGGGACGACGGGATCATCGATCCGCGCAAGAGCCGCGACGTGCTCTACCTGAGCCTCTCGGCCAGCCTGAACGCGCCGATCGAGCCGACGAAATTTGGATTGTTCCGGATGTGATCGGGCCGAGGGAACCGGGGGGGCAGCCCCCCGGACCCCCCGAAATATTTGGAGCAGAAAGAGATGAAAAGGGTAGGGCATGTTTGACACGATCCTGATTGCGAACCGGGGTGAGATTGCTTGCCGGGTGATGGAAACGGCGCAGGCCATGGGGGTGCGCTGCGTGGCGGTGTACTCGGACGCGGATGCGGGCGCGAAACATGTCGCCATGGCGGATGCCGCGGTGCATATCGGCGGCTCGACGCCGGCGGAAAGTTATCTGAAGGGCGATGTGATCATCCAAGCCGCGCTCGATACCGGCGCGCAGGCGATCCATCCGGGCTACGGGTTTCTCAGCGAGAACCCCGATTTCGTGGAGGCGGTGGAGGCCGCAGGGCTGACTTTTATCGGCCCCTCGGCCAAGGCGATCCGGGCCATGGGCCTCAAGGACGCCGCCAAGGCGCTGATGGTCGAGGCGGGCGTGCCCGTGGTGCCGGGCTATCACGGCGCCGATCAGGACGATGCGCTGCTGGCCCGCGAGGCCGAGAAGATCGGTTACCCGGTGCTGATCAAGGCCGTGGCAGGCGGCGGCGGCAAGGGCATGCGGCTGGTCGAGGAGGCCAAGGGGTTTCAGGCGGCGTTGGAGTCTGCGCGCTCCGAGGCCAAAACCGCCTTCGGCAACCCGGACGTGCTGGTCGAGAAATTCGTCACCAAGCCGCGCCACATCGAGGTGCAGGTCTTTGGCGACGGCACCCATGCGGTGCATCTCTTCGAGCGCGACTGCTCGCTCCAGCGCCGCCACCAGAAGGTGATCGAGGAAGCGCCCGCGCCGGGCATGACGGAAGAGATGCGCGAGGCCATGGGCCAAGCGGCGGTGCGCGCAGCAGAGGCCATCGGCTATGCCGGTGCCGGGACGGTAGAATTCATTGTCGACGGCTCGGGCGGGCTTTCGACCGACGGGTTCTTCTTCATGGAGATGAACACGCGGCTTCAGGTGGAGCATCCGGTGACCGAACTGGTCACCGGGGTCGATCTGGTGGAATGGCAGCTGCGCGTGGCGGCGGGCGAGGCGCTGCCGAAAGCGCAGAATGAACTGAGCCTCAGTGGCCATGCCTTCGAGGCGCGGCTCTACGCCGAGGACGTGCCGAAGGGTTTCCTGCCCGCCACCGGGACGCTGACGCATCTGTCCTTCACGCCCCAGACCCGCGCCGACAGCGGCGTGCGTGCGGGCGACACGATCAGCCCATTTTACGATCCGATGATCGCCAAGGTCATCGTGCACGGGCCCACGCGGGACGTGGCGCTGTCGCGCTTGCGCGCGGCACTGAAGGGGTGTGAAGTTGGCGGTACGGTCACCAACCTCGCCTTCCTCGGTGCGCTGGCCGAGCACGAGGGTTTCGCCAAGGGCGACGTGGATACGGGCCTGATCGCGCGGGACATCGAGGCGCTGACGGCGCAGCCCGATGTGCCGGGGCGGCATTTCGCTCTGGCCGGGATGGCAGCGCTTGGCTTGCTGGAGCCGCAGCCGGAGGCGGGCTTCAACCTCTGGCGGCCGCTGCGGCATCAGGTGATGCTGGGCCGTGACGGCGAAGAGCATCTGCTGAAGGTGCGTGTGCTCTCGGAGGACGTGCAACTCTGGTCCGTGGGGGACAGCGAAGTCCGCGCCGAACGGATTGCCGGACGTTGGATAATCGACGGCCATGTCGCGCCCCCGGTCTCGGTTGCCGGTGAAGTGGTCACGGTCTTCGACGCCTATGGCATTGCCTTTGACGTGATCGATCCGCTGGCGCGTGCCGCGGCAGCGCATGGCGACGGCAACATCGTCGAGGCCCCGATGCCGGGCCTTGTCCGCGCCATCGACGCCGAGGTCGGTCAGAGCGTTACCAAGGGCGACCGTCTGGCGGTGCTCGAGGCGATGAAGATGGAGCATTCGCTGCTCGCCGCGCGCGATGGCGTGGTGGCCGAGGTGCTCGCACAAGCGGGCGATCAGGTCGAGGCCGGGGCCGCGCTGGTTCGTCTGGAAGCCGAGGAGGGCGCATGATCACGCTGCACCACTGTCCGCAGACACGTTCGATGCGCACTCTTTGGCTGCTTCATGAACTCGACGACGTGGAGTTTCAGGTCAAGATGCATGCCTTCGACCGCAGCCTACGCGATCCGGAATACCTCGTATTGTCGCCCGCGGGCCGGGTGCCGGCGCTGGAGATCGACGGCGAGCGCATGTTCGAGACCGGGGCGATCACCCAGTACCTCTGCGAGCGCTACAGCCCCGACCGCATGGGCCGCTCGGTCGGCAGCCCGGACCGCATGGCATGGCTGGTCTGGGTGCATTTCGCCGAGACCATCAGCCAGCACACCGCAGCACTCACCCAACAGCATATCGCCCTGCGCGAGGATCACATGCGCAGCCCCATCGTGATGAAGCTCGAAGCGGCGCGGATTGGCAAGTGCTACGACGCGCTCGAGGCGCGGCTCTCGACGCCATTGGAGAACCGCGACTACCTGCTGACCTCCGGCTTTTCTGCCGCCGACATCTCGGTCGGGCAAGCGGTCTACATGGCGCGGCATTTCGTGAAATTGGATGACCACCCCTCGGTCGCGGCGTGGTATGAACGGATCACGGAGCGCGAGAGCTTCGCACAGGCGCTGCCCGAGGGGGCGAAGCTCTACGAGAAGGATTTCTACGCGCCATGGCCGATTGAATGACCATGGCCCACACAGGGAAGGAGTGCGGCCAATGAGCCTTGGACCATGTGAGATTTTCGAGGTCGGCCCCCGCGACGGGCTGCAGAACGAGAAACGCGAGATCCCCGTGGCCGAGAAGGTGGCGCTGGTGGACAAGCTGAGCGCCGCGGGCTTTGCCCGCATCGAATGCGCCAGTTTCGTCAGCCCCAAGTGGGTGCCGCAGATGGCCGGTTCGGGCGAGGTGCTCTCCGGTATCACGCGTGCCGAGGGCGTGCGCTACGCGGCGCTGACACCCAACTTGCGCGGCTATGAAGATGCGCTGGCCGCGAAGGCCGACGAGATCGCCATTTTCGCCTCCGCCTCCGAAGGGTTTAGCCAGAAGAACATCAACGCCAGCATCGACGAGGCTTTCGAGCGCTTCGCCCCGATCCTCGAAGAGGCCCGACACGTGGACATGCCGGTGCGCGGCTATGTCTCCTGCGTGGTGGAATGCCCCTATGACGGCAAGGTTGATCCCGGGGCCGTGGCCCGCGTGGCCGACAAGCTCTTCGCCTTGGGCTGCTACGAGATCTCTCTCGGCGACACCATCGGCGCGGGCACGCCCGACAGTATCGCGCGGATGCTGCTGTCGGTGCGCGACGTGGTGCCCGCAGGGCGGCTTGCGGGGCATTACCACGACACCCATGGCCGGGCGATCGCCAATATCGACGCCTCATTGTCGATGGGCCTGCGGGTCTTCGATGCCGCCGTGGGCGGCTTGGGCGGCTGTCCCTATGCGCCGGGGGCGGCGGGCAATGTCGCCACCGAGGCGGTGAACAAACATCTGACGGCGCTTGGCTATGACACCGGCGTCGATCAGGCGGTGGTCGAAGAGGCCGCCGAAATGGCACGGGCAATGCGAGGCTGACATGTACGAGACTTTGACGATCGAAACCGACGCACGCGGGGTGGCCACGCTCACCCTGAACCGGCCGGAGAAGCACAATGCGATGTCCGCGCAGATGCTGGCCGACCTGACCGCGGCGGCAGGCAGGCTGGCCGAGGATGACGCGGTGCGCGTCGTAGTTTTGACCGGGGCGGGCAAATCCTTCTGCGCGGGCGGCGATCTGGGCTGGATGCGCGACCAGCGCGATATGGATGCCGAAACACGCTCGGCGGAGGCGGGTAAGCTGGCGACGATGCTGGGCGCGCTTAACGCGCTGCCGAAGCCGGTGATCGGCAAGCTGCAGGGCAATGCCTTCGGCGGCGGCGTCGGCATGGCCTCGGTCTGTGATGTGGCCGTGGGGGTCGATACGCTAAAGATGGGCTTCACCGAGACCCGTCTGGGCATCATCCCGGCCACCATCGGACCTTATGTGCTGGCGCGGATGGGGGAGGGGCGCGCGCGGCGGGTCTTCATGTCGGCGCGTCTGTTCGATGCGGCGGAGGCTGTCGATCTGGGGCTGTTGGCCCGCGCCGTTCCGGCGGATGAACTTGACGCGGCCGTCGAGGCCGAGGTCGAGCCTTACCTCTCCTGCGCGCCCGGGGCGGTGGCGGCGGCCAAGAAGCTGGCGCAGGACTTGGGTGGAATCGCCACGCCCGAGGCGGTGGAAATGTCTATCAACGCCCTCGCGGCGCGTTGGGAAACCGATGAGGCCGCCGAGGGAATCGGTGCCTTCTTCGACAAGCGCAAAGCCGCTTGGGTGGTCTAGCTCAAGGCTTTGGCGAAATGGCTCTATTGCGGGCCCGTGGGCGGCATTAACCGGGCTTGGCCCGTTGACCCTACCCACGGGCAGAGTTAAACCCGTTCCAAGTTTGTCTGCGCGGGCTTTTGGCCTTTGCCTCATGCCGCGCACCGCGAAAGGAGCATCCCCTTGGACGACATGCTGCGGGAATACCTGCCCATCCTCGTTTTTCTGGCTGTGGCGATTGGCCTTGGCCTCGTGCTGATCCTCGCCGCTGTGGTCGTGGCCGTGCGCAATCCTGACCCGGAGAAGGTCTCGGCCTATGAATGCGGGTTCAACGCATTCGACGATGCGCGGATGAAGTTTGACGTGCGTTTTTATCTGGTTTCGATCCTCTTCATCATCTTCGACCTCGAAATCGCCTTCCTCTTCCCATGGGCCGTGGCCTTCAAAGAGGTGAGCATGGTGGGCTTTTGGTCAATGATGGTGTTCTTGGGCGTGCTGACGGCGGGCTTCGCCTATGAATGGAAGAAGGGAGCGCTGGAATGGCAGTAAAAGATGACGCACTCGTCACCCCGGTGATGGGCGATGGCCACCAAAGCCCACGGGTGAAATCCGGTGCCTCCGCCCCTGCGGCCTACGGTCAATATGGCGCGGGGCCGGACCCTGAGTTCGCCACCCAAAGCCTGAATGCCGAGTTGCAGGACAAGGGGTTCCTGCTGACTTCGACCGAAGACATCATCAACTGGGCGCGCACCGGCAGCTTGCACTGGATGACCTTCGGTTTGGCCTGCTGCGCGGTAGAAATGATGCACAGCTCCATGCCGCGCTATGACCTTGAGCGTTTCGGCACAGCACCACGCGCCTCTCCGCGCCAGTCGGACCTGATGATCGTCGCGGGCACGCTGACCAACAAGATGGCCCCGGCGCTGCGCAAGGTCTATGACCAGATGCCAGAACCGCGCTATGTGATCTCGATGGGGTCCTGCGCCAATGGCGGCGGTTACTATCACTACAGCTATTCGGTCGTGCGCGGCTGTGACCGCATCGTGCCGGTCGATGTCTATGTGCCCGGCTGCCCGCCGACGGCGGAAGCACTGCTTTATGGTATCCTCCAGCTGCAGCGCAAAATTCGTCGCACCGGGACGATCGTGCGCTAAGGCAACCGCCTGCGCCGCAAGCGGGGCAGGCAGAAGGACAAAGCGCTAAAGGCGCGGGACAGTGAGATGGCGTTGATCGGCGCGTGGAAGGAAGATTTGCGATGAGCGAACAACTGCAGGAACTTGGGGCCTATATCGAAGCCAAACGCCCCGATTGCGTGCTCGGATGGGATGTCACCAAGGGTGAATTGAACATGGATGTGGCGCTGGCCAATGTCGCCGGGCTTGTCGAGTTCCTCAAAGGTGACCCGACCTGCCGTTTCTCGACTTTGGTGGACATTACGGCAGTGGATTATCCGGGCCGGGCCAAGCGCTTTGACGTGGTTTACCACTTCCTGTCGATGTATCAGAACCAGCGCATCCGCCTGCGCGCCGCCGCGCGGGAGAAGGACATGGTGCCCTCGATCACCGGCGTGCACCCCAGTGCTGATTGGTTCGAACGTGAAGTCTTTGACATGTTCGGCATCCTCTTTTCCGGTCACCCGGATCTGCGCCGCATCCTCACGGACTATGGTTTCCGCGGGCACCCGCTGCGCAAGGATTTTCCGACCACGGGCTATACCGAGGTGCGCTATGACGAAGGCGCCAAACGCGTGGTCTATGAGCCTGTGAGCCTCGTTCAGGAATACCGCCAGTTCGACTTCATGTCGCCATGGGAAGGGGCCGATTACATCCTGCCCGGCGACGACAAGTCGGCACCCGACGGTCATGTGAGCAAGGACGCGAAGTAATGGGCGGGTTCGGCTGGCTGATCCTCTCGGCGCTGACCGCCATTCCGATGGTCAAACTGCTGCCGTTCTTCGGCATCAACAAATACTGGGCGGTGGCCTGTCTGATCCCGCTGGGCACGATCGCCCTGCTGTGGTGGATGGGCATGAAGCTGCAAGAACTGGAGAAACGGTAATGGACGGCGACATTCGCACAAAAGCCTTTGACGACGGGTCGACCGACTTTGAGTCCGGCGAGCAGAAGATTCGCAACTTCAACATCAACTTCGGCCCGCAACACCCTGCCGCACACGGGGTTTTGCGTCTGGTGCTTGAGCTTGACGGTGAGGTGGTAGAGCGTTGCGACCCCCATATCGGCCTGCTGCACCGTGGCACCGAAAAGCTGATGGAAAGCCGCACCTATCTGCAAAACCTGCCGTATTTCGACCGGCTGGATTACGTGGCCCCGATGAACCAAGAGCACGCTTGGTGTCTGGCCATCGAAAAGCTGACCGACACGGTGGTGCCGCGCCGTGCCTCGCTGATCCGGGTGCTGTTCTCGGAAATCGGGCGCATTCTGAACCACCTTCTTAACATCACCACGCAGGCGCTGGACGTGGGCGCGCTGACGCCGCCGCTCTGGGGCTTTGAAGAGCGTGAGAGCCTGATGATCTTTTACGAGCGGGCCTGCGGCGCGCGTCTGCACGCGGCGTACTTCCGCCCCGGCGGCGTCCACCAAGACCTGCCGCCCGCGCTGCTGGACGATATCGAAGCTTGGTGCGAACAGTTCCTCAAAAAATTCATGGTCGACATCGACGAGCTGCTGACCGAGAACCGCATCTTCAAACAGCGCAACGTCGACATCGGCGTCGTCACCGAGGAGGATATCCTCAACTACGGCTTCAGCGGTGTGATGGTGCGCGGGTCGGGCTTTGCTTGGGACCTGCGCCGCGCGCAGCCCTATGAATGCTACGACGAATTCGACTTCCAGATCCCCGTGGGCAAGAACGGCGACTGCTTTGACCGCTACCTCTGCCGGATGGAAGAGATGCGCCAGTCGACCTACATCATCCAGCAGGCGATCGAGAAGCTGCGCGCCCCCGAAGGGCAGGGCGATGTACTGGCCCGGGGCAAGATCACCCCGCCGTCGCGCACCGCGATGAAGACCGACATGGAAAGCCTGATCCACCACTTCAAGCTTTACACCGAAGGGTTCCACGTTCCGAAGGGCGAGGTTTACTGCGCCGTCGAAGCGCCCAAGGGCGAGTTTGGCGTCTACCTTGTGGCCGATGGCTCCAACAAACCCTATCGCTCCAAAATCCGCGCGCCGGGCTTCTTGCACTTGCAGGCGATGGACCATGTGGCCAGCGGCCACCAGCTTGCCGATGTGGCCGCGATCATCGGCACCATGGACGTCGTCTTTGGAGAGATTGACCGGTGATGCCGCTGGCGTCACCCCGTTTTGAAGAAATTTACGCCGGGGGCTTCATTGGCCTCCGCCTGACCATAGGTTCGAACTAATGCTCCGCCGTCTACACCCTGACCAGCCCGACAGTTTTGCCTTCACGCCCGCCAACCAAGAATGGGCCGAAGCGCAGATCACCAAATACCCCGAAGGCCGTCAGGCCAGCGCGATCATCCCGCTTTTGTGGCGCGCGCAGGAGCAAGAGGGCTGGTTGACCCGCCCGGCGATTGAACATGTGTCGGAAATGCTGGGCATGGCCTATATCCGGGGCCTCGAAGTGGCGACCTTCTACTTCATGTTCCAACTGCAACCCGTTGGTTCCGTGGCACATATCCAAGTTTGCGGCACCACCTCCTGCATGATTTGCGGGGCCGAGGATCTGGTCGCCGTCTGCAAAGAGCGTATCGCCGCCAAGCCGCATGAGTTGTCGGCGGATGGGCGTTTTTCTTGGGAAGAGGTCGAATGCCTCGGTGCCTGTTCCAACGCCCCCATGGCGCAGATCGGCAAGGACTATTATGAAGACCTGACCACCGCGCGGCTGAACGAAATCCTTGATGAGTTGAGCGAGGGGCGCGTGCCCGTGCCCGGGCCTCAGAACGGGCGCTATGCCTCTGAGCCTCTAGGCGGGTTGACCAGCCTCACGGATCACGAAAGCGGGCGCACGCAGTATAACGCCAGCGCTCAGGCCGCGGTCGATATCGGCGATACGGTCAAGCGCATCGACGGCACCGAGGTGCCGCTGCTGACACCTTGGCAGCGCAAGCCCGACGCGCCGCAGCCTGAAACCGTGGAAGAGGTCGAAGCCGAAGAGCCGCGTCCCGCCGAGGGCGAAAGCGCCGACAAGACCGGCATCACCGAGCAGGAGGCCGAGGCCGCCTCGAAAAGCAAGCCGCGTTCCAAGCGCGACCCCGCGGGTGAAACCGTCGATGCCGCCGAGGCCGAGACCGACACCCCCGCGACGCCCGGCCAAAAGCCCGCACAGTTGGACGGCCCGCGTGAGGGCGGGGCGGATGATCTGAAAAAGATCAAAGGCGTCGGTCCGAAGCTGGAGCAGATGCTCAACGGCATGGGTTTTTACCACTTTGACCAGATCGCCCAATGGGGCCCTGAGGAGGTCGCTTGGGTCGACCAGAACCTCGAAGGGTTCAAAGGCCGCGTCAGCCGCGACAATTGGGTAGAGCAGGCCGCGCGCCTCGCAGAAGAATAAGACGGAGATTAACAACGGGCCAAGGACGGCACCCACACCACCCCGCAGAGCCATAAGCCGCATCGCCCGCATCAAGGGAGAGAAGGACAGTCATGACGGATATTTCGGAACGAGAAGCCTGCACCAAGCGCTGCTGGTGGCTGGGTGCCGGTGTCGGTTTGCTCGTGGCATTCCTGTTGCTGGCTTTCGGCATCTGGGGTCTGTTGATGTGTATTTTGGCCGGTGTGCTGGTGGCGGTGATCATGGGCTATCTGGCAATGACCCTGCTGTGCAAAGACGTGCCAGCCGCCGCACCGCACGACAACACCCGCAGCGCGGCGGCAGCATCGGTTGCGGCGGCGCCGACAGCATCGGACAGCGTCTCGCCAGCGGTGGGCACGGTCCCTGCCGGTGACGCGGGCATCGGGGCTGCGCGAAAGGCCAGCGCGCCGGTTGAGCCTGTGGCAGAGACACCGCCGACCGCGCCCGTCGCCGATACGGCTGCCGTTGAGGCCGCGCCGGATGATGTTGCCGAGGTCGATGTGGCGGGCGAGGAAGAACCCGCCGGAACCTCCGAGGAAACAACGCCGACGCCGCCCGTGGCCGACACAGCCGCCGTAGAAGCCGCCCCGGAACAGGTTGTCGAAGCCGAAGAAGCGCCCGCGGTGGTGACCCCCCCCGAAGAGACCGTTGAGACCGCGCCCAAGGGGGCGACAGGTGGCACATCGACCGATGGCAAACCCACGCTGCTCGACGCGCCGCGTGCGGGCGGGGCGGATGACCTCAAGCGCATTGGTGGCATCGGGCGGAAGCTGGAACAGACGCTGAATGAATTGGGCATCTTTCATTTCGATCAGATCGCGGCCCTTGAGGGGGAGGAAATCGACTGGGTCGATTCCCGTCTGCGTTTCAAGGGCCGCATCCGGCGCGACGATTGGATCGGTCAGGCCAAGGCTTTTGCCAGTGACGGCAAGGCCGAGGGCTGATCGGGGTAAGAGAGAGACATGAGCGAAGCCGAAGACAGAGCGCTTGCCCGCAAGGGCCGCACCGCAGGGCTGGTCATTGCCGTGACCATGTGCTTGTGGCTGGCCATGCAATGGGCCGGCCCGGCGCTTGGCCTGCCGGGACGTTATGCGCTGCTCTTCGACTTTGCTGCACTGGCCGCGCTTTTCTGGGCGATGGTCGTGATATATCAAATGTGGCAGGCCCGCCGGGCCAGCCGTGAGAACCAAAGGTAGGCATCATGCTTCAGGACAAAGACCGCATTTTCACCAACATCTACGGCATGCATGACCGCACCCTGAAAGGCGCGCAGGCGCGCGGCCATTGGGATGGGACTGCCGGGATCATTCAAAAGGGGCGCGATTGGATCGTCGACCAGATGAAAGCCTCTGGCCTGCGGGGCCGGGGTGGGGCGGGCTTCCCGACGGGGCTTAAGTGGTCCTTCATGCCGAAGGAAAGCGATGGCCGCCCGGCATACCTTGTGGTCAACGCCGACGAATCCGAGCCGGGCACCTGCAAAGACCGCGAGATCATGCGCCACGATCCGCATACGTTGATCGAAGGCTGCCTGATCGCCTCTTTCGCGATGAACGCGCATACCTGCTACATCTACCTGCGCGGCGAGTATATCCGCGAGCGCGAAGCCCTGCAGGCCGCGATTGATGAGGCCTATGAGGCCGGTCTGGTGGGCAAGAACGCCAGCAAATCGGGCTGGGATTTCGATATCTACCTGCACCACGGGGCAGGGGCTTACATTTGTGGCGAAGAAACCGCGCTGCTGGAAAGCCTCGAAGGCAAGAAGGGCATGCCCCGGATGAAACCGCCGTTCCCGGCGGGCGCGGGCCTTTACGGTTGCCCGACCACGGTGAACAACGTCGAATCCATCGCCGTGGTGCCGACCATTCTGCGCCGTGGCCCTGAGTGGTTCGCGGGCTTTGGCCGCGCCAATAACGCGGGCACCAAGCTGTTCGCGATCTCAGGTCACGTGAACAACCCCTGCGTCGTTGAAGAGGCGATGTCGATCTCCTTTGAAGAGCTGATCGAGACCCATTGCGGCGGCATCCGCGGCGGCTGGGACAACCTCAAGGCGGTGATCCCCGGCGGGTCGTCGGTGCCGCTGATCCCCGGCAAGGATATGCGCGACGCGATCATGGACTTCGACTACCTGCGTGAGCAGCGTTCGGGCCTCGGCACCGCGGCGGTGATCGTGATGGACAACTCGACGGACGTGATCAAAGCGATCTGGCGGCTGTCGAAGTTCTACAAACACGAAAGCTGCGGCCAGTGCACGCCCTGCCGCGAAGGCACCGGTTGGATGATGCGGGTGATGGACCGTCTGGTCTCGGGCGATGCCGAGCCGGAAGAGATCGACATGCTGCTCGACGTGACCAAACAGGTCGAAGGCCACACGATCTGCGCGCTTGGCGATGCGGCGGCTTGGCCGATCCAAGGTCTGATCCGCCACTTCCGTGATGAGATCGAAGATCGGATCAAACACAAGCGCACGGGCCGCGTCAGCGCGGTCGCGGCAGAGTGAAACCCTGCGCGGCGGCGGGCCTCACCGGCTTGACGCGTGACGCAGGAGCGGCGATAGCGGGCGCGCGCCAGGCGCGTCCGTCCACAATAGGCGCGGGGCGATCGGCAAGGCCGGGCCATGGCGCAGCGGAGTAGGTCTATGAAATATGCTTTGACGGTTCTGACGCTCAGCGCCCTGCTGGCGGGCTGCGCCAATGATGGCGAGCGAATTGCCTTTGACGGGCAGTATTTCAACACCAAACTGCGCAAGATCGACGGCCAGCGGGATGTCTTTCAGGTGACGGTCAAGGACGCCGGCAAATCCATCGACGGCGCCCGTGCAGCGGCGCGCTATGAGGCGGTGAAATACTGTGTCGGCAACTACGGCAACTCGAAAATCGACTGGACCTTTGGCCCCGATGCCCCGGCAAGCGCGCTGCGGTTCGATGGCGGGGCGCTGACCTTTCAGGGGCGCTGCCCCCAGTGATCGCATCGGCGACATATCGCGGGCCTGTGGGTCTTGGGGGCGGTGATATTGAATATCACGGCCTGCAATCTCCATCTGTCAGACGGGCCGTTCCGGCCCGCTGCATGAAGGAGAATTGATATGCGCACCCTGATGATCGCCGTGATGGGCCTGAGCCTCACCGCCGCCAGCGTGACACCGGTCGCCGCCAAACCGCCGCTGCGCGAGGTGGCCGCCATCGACGATGCGCTCTTGGACATGGGCGTCGCCGACATCATCCGCAAGAACTGCCCCGACATCAGCGCGCGGATGCTGCGCGCGGTCAAGATGGCTTGGGACTTGAAAGGCAAGGCAACCGATCTGGGTTACTCCGACGCCGAGATCGACGCCTATATTGATAGTGACGCTGAAAAAGCGCGCATGAGAGCGCGGGGCGCCGCGTTTTTCAAGGCGAAGGGGGTCGATACTTCGGACCCGCAAAGCTATTGTGCGCTCGGACGCGAAGAGATTCAAAAATCGAGCCGGATCGGTTCGTTACTGAAGGCAAAGTGAGCTTATGAGCGATATCCGCAAGATCATCATCGACGGTAAGGAAGTCGAAGTCGAAGGGGCGATGACGCTCATTCAGGCCTGCGAGCAGGTCGGCATCGAAGTGCCGCGCTTCTGTTACCACGAGCGTCTGTCGATCGCGGGCAACTGCCGCATGTGTCTTGTGGAAGTCGTCGGCGGGCCGCCCAAGCCCGCCGCCTCCTGCGCCATGCAGGTGCGCGACCTGCGCCCCGGTCCCGAGGGCCAGCCGCCGGTCGTGAAAACCAACTCGCCCATGGTCAAGAAGGCCCGCGAAGGCGTGATGGAATTCCTGCTCATCAACCACCCGCTCGATTGCCCGATCTGCGACCAGGGCGGTGAGTGCGACCTGCAGGACCAGGCGATGGCCTACGGCGTCGACTTCTCGCGCTACCGCGAGCCCAAGCGCGCGACCGAAGATCTCGATCTCGGCCCGCTGGTGGAAACCCATATGACGCGCTGCATCTCCTGCACCCGCTGCGTGCGCTTCACGACCGAGGTCGCGGGCCAGCACGTCATGGGCCAGACAGGCCGCGGCGAGGATGCGGAGATCACGACCTATCTCGGCGCGCTGATCGACAGCAACCTGTCGGGTAATATCATCGATCTTTGCCCGGTGGGCGCGCTGGTGTCCAAACCCTACGCCTTCACCGCGCGTCCGTGGGAACTCAGCAAGACCGAGAGCATCGACGTGATGGATGCGCTCGGCTCCAACATCCGCGTCGACACCAAGGGCCGCGAAGTGATGCGCTTCCTGCCGCGCAACCATGACGGCGTGAACGAGGAGTGGATTTCCGACAAGACCCGCTTCGTTTGGGACGGTCTGCGCCGCCAGCGTCTTGACACACCTTACATCCGGGAGAACGGCAAGCTGCGCAAAGCCAGCTGGCCCGAGGCGCTGAATGCCGCCGCCGCCGCGATGAAGGGCAAGAATCTGGCCGGTCTCATTGGCGATCTGGCCCCGGTGGAGGCGAGCTTCGCGCTGAAGCAGTTGATCGAAGGGCAGGGCGGTGTTGTCGAATGCCGCACCGATGGCGCGAAACTGCCCGCGGGCAACCGTTTCGGCTATGTTGGCAACGCGCGGATCGAGGATCTGGATGATGCCAAGATGATCCAGCTCATCGGCACGAACCCCGCCGTCGAGGCGCCGGTGCTGAACGCGCGTATCCGCAAGGCATGGAGCAATGGCGCCGAGATCGGCCTGATCGGCGAGGCGGCTGACCTGACCTATCCGCATCACCATCTGGGCAACGACCGCGCCACGCTCGACAAGCTGATGGGCAGCGACTTCGACGAAGTGCTGGAACAGCCTTCGGTGATCGTCGTGGGCCAGGGCGCGCTGCGCGAAGCCGATGGTTCGGCGGTTCTGGCGAAAGCGATGGAACTGGCCGAGAAGACCAAGAGCAAGCTGATGGTCCTGCACACCGCCGCCTCGCGCGTCGGTGCCATGGACATCGGTGCCGTGGCCGAAAACGGCATGGACGACGTGAACGCGGCAGAGGTGATCTACAACCTCGGTGCCGACGAGATCGAGATCGGCGAAGGCCCCTTCGTGATCTACCAAGGCAGCCATGGCGACCGCGGCGCACACCGTGCCGACATCATCTTGCCGGGTGCTGCCTATACCGAGGAGCCGGGGCTGTTCGTCAATACCGAAGGCCGTCCGCAGCTGGCGCTGCGCGCAGGCTTTGCGCCGGGGCAGGCGAAAGAGAACTGGGCGATTCTCCGGGCGCTTTCGGCTGAGATGGGCGCCCAACTGGGCTATGATTCCATTGCCGAGCTGCGCCGCAAGCTGACCGAGGCCGTGCCGCATCTGGCGAATGTCGATGAGGTGCCGGAAAACGAATGGAACGCGCTGCCTGAGGGCAAGCTGGGCGATGCGTCTTTCGCGCCTGCGGTGCGTGACTTCTATCTCTCCAACCCGATCGCGCGGGCCAGCCAGTTGATGGCGGAACTGTCGGCACTGGCCGCCGCGCGCCGGGCCGAGCCGATGGCGGCGGAGTGAGAACAATGGCGCTGGCCCCCTTGATGCTACTGGCCGCCTGCGAACCGCAGGTGCCGGTGGCCGAGGATTTTATCCCCGATTACAAGGGGGTCGAAACCCAGCTTTTGGACGGTGATTTGGTGCAATTCAACGTGGCGATGACCAAGGCGCTTTCAGCGCAAGACGTGTCGGACTACGCCGAATGTGCCGCCGCGCAATACACGCTGATCCGGGGCTACGGATTTGCGCGTCATGTGCGGACAAATGTGAGCGAAGAGGGTGGCATATGGCGGGCAGATGCTGTTTACACAATCTCGCCGAGCCTGCCCAAAGGCTTGAAGACAATTGATGCCGAAGTGACCGCGTTTCAATGCGCGGAACGCGGCATTCCGACGGTGTGAGGACTTATGGCTGATTTCTTTTACACGACCGGGCTTGGCATTGCCCTGCTGACGGTTGGGCAGGTGTTGCTGCTGGTGGTGCCGTTGCTGCTGGCGCTGGCCTTCCTCATGTATGCCGACCGCAAGATCTGGGCCGCCGTGATGATGCGCCGCGGCCCCAACGTTGTGGGCGTCTTCGGCCTGCTGCAGAGTTTTGCCGACTTCCTCAAATATATCGTTAAGGAAGTGGTGGTTCCGGCGGGCGCAGACAAGGGGGTCTTCTTCCTTGCGCCGATGATTTCTTTCGTCATGGCAATGATTGCTTGGGCGGTGATCCCGTTTAACGACGGTTGGATCCTGTCGGACATCAACGTGGCGATCCTCTATGTCTTCGCCGTCTCCTCGCTCGAGGTTTACGGCGTGATCATGGGCGGTTGGGCGTCGAACTCGAAATATCCCTTCTTGGGTTCCTTGCGCTCCGCCGCGCAGATGATCTCTTATGAAGTGTCGATTGGTCTGATCATCATCGGCGTGATCCTCTCGACCGGATCGATGAACTTCTCCTCCATCGTAGCGGCGCAGGACGGCGACTGGGGTCTGCTGAACTGGTACTTCCTGCCGCATTTCCCGATGTTGATCCTGTTCTTCATCTCGGCGCTGGCGGAAACCAACCGTCCACCGTTCGACCTTCCGGAAGCAGAATCGGAACTGGTGGCGGGCTATCAGGTGGAATATTCCTCGACGCCCTTCCTGCTCTTCATGATTGGCGAGCTGGTGGCGGTGGTGCTGATGTGCGCGCTGGTGTCGCTGATGTTCTTCGGTGGCTGGCTGTCGCCGGTGCCGTTCCTGCCCGATGGCTTCTTCTGGATGTTCATCAAGATGCTGATGGTCTTCTTCATGTTCGCCATGGTGAAGGCAATCACGCCGCGCTACCGCTATGACCAGCTGATGCGGCTGGGTTGGAAAGTATTCCTTCCCTTCTCGCTCTTCTGGGTGGTCTTCGTGGCATTCGCTGCAAAATTCGATTGGTTCTGGGGCATCTACGCCCGCTGGACCGTAGGGGGCTGATATGGCTGCGACTGATTACACCCGCGCCGCGAAATATTTCCTGCTGGCAGATTACGCCAAGGCGTTCATGCTGGGGATGCGCTATTTCTTTGCGCCGAAAACCACGCTGAACTACCCGCATGAGAAGGGGCCGCTGTCGCCCCGTTTTCGCGGGGAACATGCCCTGCGCCGTTATCCCAATGGGGAGGAACGCTGCATTGCCTGTAAGCTTTGCGAAGCGATCTGCCCCGCGCAGGCGATCACCATCGACGCCGAAGCCCGCGAAGACGGCAGCCGCCGCACCACGCGCTATGACATCGACATGACCAAATGCATCTACTGCGGTTTCTGCCAGGAAGCCTGCCCGGTGGATGCCATTGTCGAAGGTCCGAACTTCGAGTTCTCGACCGAGACCCGCGAAGAGCTTTACTACGACAAGGCCAAGCTTTTGGACAACGGCGAACGCTGGGAAGCCGAGATTGCCCGCAACCTCGAAATGGACGCGCCTTACAGATGAGCGACCCCAAGAACCCTTTTGATGCGATGATGAAGCAAGCGCAGGAGATGGCGAAAGCCTTTCCAGCGATGGATGCTTTTTCGCCCAAAGGGTTCGAGGCGATGATGGGCACCATGCCGAAGGAAATGATGGATTTCTGGTTCGGCGACACGGTCAACAAAGGCGGGCTGGACGCGCGGACGCGGCTCCTTCTGACCCTTGCCGGGCTGACCATGCAGGGCGCGCAGAATGACATGGCCCTTCGCCAAACCGTGCGCCACGCGCGCGAGGCGGGGGCCACGAAACAACATATCGTCGAGACGATCAGCCAGATGTCGGTCTTTGCCGGGCTTCCCGCGATGACCCGGGCCCTGGAACTGGCGCAATCGGTCCTAGACGAAGAAAAAGATACCAAGAAGGAAGACGGCGCATGACGGTCTTTTCATTTTACCTCTTCGCGATCAGCGTCATCACCGGCGGGCTGTTCACGGTGATCAGCCGCAACCCGGTGCATTCGGTGCTCTGGCTGATCCTGTCCTTCCTCTCGGCGGCGGGGCTCTTTGTTCTGCTCGGCGCGGAGTTCGTGGCGATGCTGCTGGTCATCGTCTATGTGGGCGCGGTGGCGGTGCTCTTCCTCTTCGTCGTCATGATGCTCGACGTGGACTTTGCCGAACTCAAGGCCGAGATGGCGCGCTACATGCCTTTGGCCTTGCTGATCGGGCTGGTGATTTTGATGCAATTCGTCATGGCCTTCGGCGCATGGGAACAGAGTGCGGCGGCGGAGAGCCTGCGGGCCAATGCGATTGACCCGGCACGGTTCAACACCGAAGCGCTCGGCCTGCTGCTTTATGATCGTTACTTCCTGCTGTTCCAACTGGCGGGTCTGATCCTGCTGGTGGCGATGATCGGGGCGATCGTGCTGACACTGCGTCACCGTAAGGACGTGAAGCGCCAAGACGTGGTGGCGCAGATGATGCGCGACCCGGCCAAGGCGATGGAACTACGCGACGTGAAGTCAGGGCAGGGCCTGTAACAGACGGAATTTTTTGATAATTCCGGGGCCGTTCTCTTTGAAAGAGAACGGCCGAACCAAGAGAGAGAAGGGACGTCGAAATGTCGAGAACAACAATCGTGGTACTGGTCGTGGTGTTGATCGTCGTGTTTTTCGGCGGCTACAGCTTTATCGGCTAAAGCATCGGCAATCCCGGTGGCAGCCGGGGCAAAGTGATACTAAAAGCCCCCTCAGATGGGGCGCGACCAAAGCCCATCAAGGGGCGGGAACGTAAGGGACGACATGATCGGACTTGAGCATTACCTGACAGTGGCGGCGACGCTGTTTGTCATCGGCATCTTCGGGCTATTCCTGAACCGCAAGAACGTGATCATTCTGCTGATGAGCATCGAATTGATGCTGCTCGCGGTGAACATCAACCTCGTCGCCTTTTCCAGCTTCCTTGGTGATCTGACGGGGCAGGTCTTCACGCTTTTCGTGCTCACCGTCGCCGCCGCCGAGGCCGCCATCGGCCTCGCCATTTTGGTCTGTTTCTTCCGCAACCGTGGCTCGATCGCGGTGGAAGATGTCAACGTGATGAAGGGCTGAGGCAATGGAAACCACGATCCTATTCGCCCCGCTGGTGGGTGCCATCCTCTGCGGTTTCGGCTGGAAGATCATAGGTGAGAAGGCCGCCCAGTGGGTCGCCACCGGGCTGCTGTTCCTTGCCGCCTTCCTGTCTTGGGTGGTTTTCTTGACGCTGGACGGCCCAGCCGAGCAAATTCAGATCCTGCGCTTTATTGAAAGCGGCACGCTGAGCACCGATTGGGCGATCCGGCTCGACCGTCTGACCGCGATCATGCTGATCGTCATCACTACGGTGTCGAGCCTCGTACATCTCTATTCCTTCGGCTACATGGCCCATGACGAGAACTTCCGTGATAACGAAAGCTATCGCCCTCGGTTCTTCGCCTATCTGTCTTTCTTCACCTTCGCGATGTTGATGCTGGTGACAGCCGACAACCTCGTGCAGATGTTCTTTGGTTGGGAAGGCGTGGGCGTGGCCTCCTACCTGCTGATCGGCTTCTACTTCCGCAAGCCGTCGGCCAATGCTGCGGCGATGAAAGCCTTTGTGGTCAACCGGGTGGGCGACTTTGCGTTCCTGCTGGGCATCTTTGGCCTTTACATGCTGACGGACTCGATCCGCTTTGACGATATCTTTGCCGCCGCACCCGATTTGGCCGAACAGTCTGTCACCTTCCTGTGGAACGACTGGAATGCGGCGAACCTGATCGCCTTCCTGCTGTTCCTCGGCGCGATGGGTAAATCGGCGCAACTGTTCCTGCACACATGGCTGCCTGACGCGATGGAGGGCCCGACGCCTGTGTCGGCGCTGATCCACGCCGCGACCATGGTGACCGCGGGGGTCTTCCTGGTCTGCCGCATGTCGCCCGTGATGGAATTCGCGCCCGAGGCGATGGGTTTCGTCACCGTGATCGGCGCCACCACTGCCTTTGTTGCCGCGACCATCGGCCTTGTGCAGACCGACATCAAACGCGTCATCGCCTATTCGACCATGTCGCAGCTTGGCTATATGTTCGTGGCCGCGGGCGTTGGCATGTATTCGGCGGCGATGTTCCACCTTTTCACGCACGCCTTCTTCAAGGCGATGCTCTTCTTGGGCGCGGGCTCGGTCATCCATGCGATGCACCATGAGCAGGACATGACCAACTACGGCGGTCTGCGCAAAAAGATCCCCTATACCTTCTGGGCAATGATGATCGGCACGCTGGCCATCACCGGCGTCGGGATTCCGCTCACGCATATTGGTTTCGCGGGCTTCCTGTCGAAGGACGCGATTATCGAGAGCGCTTGGGGCGGTGGGTCGATGTATGGCTTCTGGCTTCTTGTGATCGCCGCGGCGATGACGAGCTTCTACAGCTGGCGCCTAATCTTCTTGACCTTCTTTGGCAAGCCGCGCGGCAACAAGCACACGCATGAGCATGCGCATGAAAGCCCGATGGTCATGCTGATCCCGCTTGGCGTTCTGGCGCTTGGCTCGGTCTTTGCCGGGATGATCTGGTACGGCAGCTTCTTTGGTCACGCGGATCAAGTCGGCAAGTTCTACGGCATCCCGATGGCCGAGATGGCAGGCCACGGCGACGAACATGTCGAAGGGGCCGAGGATGACCACGGCGCAACTGGTCCGGTCGATGGCGACCATGGCGCGGATGCGCTGGTTGAAGGCCACCAAGACGCAGGCACGCATCACGAAGCCTTCGGCGGTGCACCGGGCGAGGGGGCGCTTTACTTCGCACCTGAAAACCATGTGCTGGAAGATGCCCATGCCGCGCCGAAATGGGTCAAGGTCTCGCCCTTCATCGCGATGCTGGCCGGTCTGGTCATGGCCCTGTGGTTCTACATCTGGAGCCCGACCGTCCCGGGACGGCTGGCGGCAAACCAACGCCCGCTTTACCTGTTCCTGAAAAACAAATGGTACTTTGATGAGGTTTACGACGTGATTTTCGTGCGTCCTGCCAAAACGATCGGCCGGTTCCTGTGGAAACGCGGCGATGGCACTGTGATCGACGGCACGCTTAATGGCATCGCCATGGGGATCATCCCCTTCTTCACCCGCCTCGCAGGTAAGGCACAGACGGGCTATATCTTCACCTATGCCTTCGCCATGGTTATCGGCATCGCCGTTCTGGTGACATGGATGACGATGAGCGGAGGAGCGAACTGATGGATACGCATCTGCTTTCAATCATCACATTCATTCCGGCATTCGCAGCCTTGATCCTTGCGGTCTTCCTGCGGGGCGATGATGCCGCCGCCGGGCGCAATGCGAAATGGTTGGCCTTCATCACCACGACGGTCACCTTCCTGATCTCGCTTTTTGTGCTGTTCGAGTTCGACCCGTCGAACACCGATTTCCAATTCGTGGATGAGGCCGACTGGCTTTTGGGCCTGAAATACCGCCTTGGTGTGGACGGGATTTCGATCCTTTTCGTGATGCTCACGACCTTCATGATGCCGCTGGTCATCGCGGCAAGCTGGAACGTCGAGCATCGCGTGAAGGAATATATGATCGCCTTCCTGCTGTTGGAGACCCTGATGCTGGGCGTCTTCATGGCGCTGGATCTGGTGCTCTTCTACCTCTTCTTCGAAGCGGGGCTCATTCCGATGTTCCTGATCATCGGCATCTGGGGCGGGAAAGAGCGGATCTACGCGAGCTTCAAATTCTTCCTCTATACCTTCCTCGGCTCGGTGCTGATGCTGGTGGCCATGGTGGCGATGTTTACCGAAGCAGGCACCACCTGCATCGGCGGCTGTGAGATCAGCCTGCTCACGCATAACTTCGGCTCCGAAAGCTTTGAGGTTCTGGGCATCCAGATCGTCGGCGGCATGCAAACGCTGATGTTCCTTGCCTTCTTCGCCAGCTTCGCGGTGAAAATGCCGATGTGGCCAGTGCACACTTGGCTGCCCGACGCCCACGTTCAGGCGCCGACGGCAGGCTCCGTGGTGCTGGCGGCGATCCTGCTCAAGATGGGCGGTTACGGCTTCTTGCGCTTCTCCTTGCCGATGTTCCCAGTGGGGGCCGAGGTGATGACGCCGCTGATACTGTGGATGTCGGCCATTGCCATCGTCTACACCTCGCTGGTGGCGCTGGTGCAGCAGGACATGAAAAAGCTGATCGCCTATTCCTCGGTGGCCCACATGGGTTTCGTGACCATGGGCATCTTTGCGGCCAACCAGCAGGGCGTCGATGGGGCGATCTTCCAGATGATCAGCCACGGTTTCATCTCCGGCGCGCTCTTCCTCAGCGTGGGCGTGATCTATGACCGGATGCACACCCGTGAGATCGACGCCTATGGCGGTCTGGTGAACCGGATGCCCGCCTATGCGCTGGTCTTCATGTTCTTCACCATGGCCAATGTGGGCCTGCCGGGCACCTCGGGCTTCGTGGGGGAATTCCTGACGCTGATGGCGACCTTCCAAGTGAACACTTGGGTGGCGGCCGTGGCCACGACGGGCGTGATCTTCTCGGCGGCCTATGCGCTGTGGCTCTATCGCCGCGTGGTGATGGGTGACCTGATCAAGGAAAGCCTCAAGGCGATCACCGATATGACTGCGCGTGAGAAATGGATCATTGCCCCTCTGGTGGCGATGACCCTGATCCTGGGCGTCTACCCGGCGCTGGTGCTGGACATGATCGGGCCCTCCGTGGCTGCCCTGATTGAAAATTACGACATGGCGCTGGAGGCGGCTGACACCGCCGTGCAGACCGCCGATGCCTCGCATTAAGAAGGACTTGGCGCATGATATCCGCTGATCTGAACATCATTCTGCCCGAGATCGTCCTTGCGGGGTTTGCCCTGCTTGGCCTTCTTGGCGCGGTCTATACGTCGAAAGACAAGGCCGCCGGGGTGCTCGTCTGGGTGACCGCGGTGGTGATGGTGCTGCTGGCCGGTTGGGTGGCCATGTCTGGCGACGGCACCACCAATATCGCCTTCCACGGCATGTTCATCGACGACACTTTCGCGCGTTTCGCCAAGGTGACGATCTTGCTTTCGGCCGCTGTCGTCTTGGTCATGTCGGAAAACTATATGAAACTGCGCGGCTTGCTGCGGTTCGAGTATCCGATGCTCGTGGCCTTGGCCGTCGTTGGCATGATGATGATGGTCTCCGCAGGCGACCTGATGGCGCTCTACATGGGCCTCGAGCTGCAATCGCTGGCGCTTTATGTTGTAGCCTCCCTGCGCCGCGACTCGGTTAAATCCACGGAAGCGGGTTTGAAGTATTTCGTGCTCGGCGCACTCAGCTCGGGCTTGCTTCTCTATGGCGCATCGCTGGTCTATGGCTACGCCGGGACCACGCTGTTCGCGGGCATCATCACCACGGCGCAAACGGGCGGCACATCGCTTGGCCTGCTCTTTGGTCTGGTCTTCCTGATCTCCGGTCTGGCCTTCAAAGTCTCCGCTGTGCCCTTCCATATGTGGACACCGGACGTTTACGAGGGCGCGCCCACGCCGATCGCGGCCTTCTTTGCCACGGCCCCCAAGGTTGCGGCGATGGGTCTCTTCGCGCGGGTGATGCATGACGCCTTTGGCCAGATCGTCGGCGATTGGACCCAGATCGTCGCGCTGCTGTCGGTTCTGTCGATGTTCTTTGGCTCGGTCGCCGCGATCGGTCAGACCAATATTAAACGTCTGATGGCCTTTTCCTCCATCGCGCATATTGGCTATGCGCTCATGGGGCTAGCCGCGGGCACCGCTTTTGGCGTGCAGGCAATGCTGGTCTATATGGCGATCTATGTGACCATGAACCTCGGCACCTTCGCCTTTATCCTGTTGATGCAGAAAGACGGCGCGCCGGTGACCGATATTACCCTGCTCAACATGTATGCCAAGACCAACCCGGGCCGGGCGCTGGCGATGCTGGTGCTGCTGTTCAGCCTTGCGGGCGTGCCGCCGATGCTGGGCTTCTTCGGGAAGTTCTATGTGCTGCGCGCGGCCTATGACGCCAATATGACATGGCTGGCCATCGCGGGCGTGATCGCCAGTGTGATCGGTGCCTATTACTACCTGCGCATCGTCTTCTACATGTACTTCGGCGAAGAGCGTTCGGACACGCTCGATCACCAGAACGGCGGCGTGCTGACCGTGGTGCTGATGGCCTCTGCCGTCATCATGATCGTCGGTATTGCCAATATGTTCGGCGTCGAAGGCTTGGCGGCATCGGCAGCGGCATCGCTGGTGAACTGAGCGGTGCGGCACGAGATCGACCAGGGACGCGCATGACCCCTTGGCCGGAAGGCTATGGCCGGCGCGTCTATGACACGCTCGATTCCACCCTCTCAGAGGCGGCGCGGTTACAGCAAGAGCTGACCGCGCCGACTTGGATCTTGGCGCTGGAGCAGACGGCGGCGCGCGGGCGTCGGGGGCGGAGCTGGGCCACTCCCCGCGGCAATTTCGCGGCCACCCTGATGATGCCGCGCAAAGAGGCGCCGGGCGTCGCCGCGCTGCGCTCTTTCGTGGCCTCGCTCGCGCTTTACCGTGCATTCGTGGCTGTGACGGGGCGGGAGGACGCTTTTGCGCTCAAGTGGCCGAATGACGTCCTTCTGCGCGGCGGCAAGGTCGCTGGCATTCTGTTGGAAAGCGTGGGTGAGCATCTGGCCATCGGCATCGGCGTGAATCTTGCGCATGGACCGGTGGCGGACAGCCTTGAAGCGCGCGCCTTACCTGCGGTGACCTTGCGAGAAGCGGGGGGCAATGTGGGCGCAGAAGAGTTCCTCGACGTGCTTGCGCGGGAATACGCCGGTCTGGAAGAGCAGTTCACGACCTATGGGTTCAGCACGATCCGCACGGCGTGGCTCGCCCATGCCGCGCGGCTCGGAGAGGTCATCACCGCGCGCACCATGCGCGACGAGATGACCGGCGTTTTCGAAGATGTAGACGGCGCAGGCAATCTGATCCTGCGCACCCGCGACGGCGCGGTGCCCATCACCGCGGCGGACGTGTTTTTCTAAAATCGGGGGGAGGGGAGGCACCATGCTTCTGGCAATCGACTGCGGCAATACCAACACCGTGTTCTCTATCTGGGATGGGGATGCGTTCATCGCCACATGGCGCACGTCGACCGAATGGAAACGGACCGCAGACCAATATTACGTTTGGCTCAACACACTGATGCGGCTTCAGAATATCGACGCCGACATCACCGATATGATCATCAGCTCGACGGTGCCGCGGGTGGTGTTCAACCTGCGCGTTCTGGCGGATCGCTACTTTAACACGCGGCCCTTCGTTGTCGGGAAACCGGGCTGTGCACTGCCCATCGACGTGCGTGTGGACGAGGGGACGCAGGTCGGCCCGGACCGGTTGGTGAACACCGTGGCAGGCTATGATCTCTATGGCGGCGACCTGATCGTGGTGGATTTCGGCACGGCCACGACCTTTGACGTGGTGGCCGATGACGGGGCCTATATCGGGGGTGTGATCGCTCCGGGGGTGAACCTCAGCCTAGAGGCGCTGCACAACGCGGCCGCCGCCCTGCCGCATGTCGACATCTCGAAACCGCCGTCGGTGATTGGCACCAATACGGTGGCCTGCATGCAGTCCGGTGTCTTTTGGGGTTATGTCGGGCTGGTTCGTGAGATATGTGAGCGGATAAGGGCGGAACGTGCAAGACGCATGCGCGTTGTCGCCACGGGGGGTCTGGCACCGCTGTTTCAGCAGGCAGTCGACCTGTTCGATGATTATCAAGATGAACTCACGATGCACGGGCTGACCGTGATCCACGATTATAATAAGGACAAAGCTGAATAATATGAGCAGCGAACGATTTATCTATCTGCCCCTCGGTGGGGCGGGTGAAATTGGCATGAACGCCTATGTCTATGGCTACGGCAAGCCCGGGAAAGAGCGGCTGATCGTCGTCGACATCGGTGTGGCCTTCCCGGATATGGACAGCACGCCGGGCGTGGACCTGATCCTGCCCGACATCACTTGGCTGAAAGAACGCCGCGACCAGATCGAGGCGATCTTTATCACCCACGCCCACGAAGACCATATCGGCGCCATCGCGCATTCCTATGAGGTGCTGAAGGCGCCGATCTATGCGCGCGCCTTTACTGCCAATATCGCCCGCCGGAAGATGTCCGAACACGGCCACCCCGAGGATGCGGTCACCACCGTCAGCGCATGGCCCGAGCAGATCACCGCAGGCCCGTTCAAAGTTGGCTTCCTGCCGATCTCGCATTCGATCCCCGAATCCTCCGCCATGGTCATCGACACGCCCGAGGGGCGCACGATCCATTCGGGCGATTTCAAGATCGACCGCACGCCGGGCGTCGGCGAAGCCTTTGACGACGCGCTTTGGGCCGAGGTTTGCAAGGATGGCGTGAAGGCGCTGATCTGCGACAGCACGAATGTTTTCTCCGCCCATCCCGGTCGCTCCGAAGCCACTGTGGGCCCGGAGATCGAAAAGCTGGTGAGCAGCGCCGAGGGTATGGTCGTCGCCACCACCTTCGCCTCCAACGTGGCGCGGGTCAAAACCCTGGCCGAAGCCGGTGCGCGGGCAGGGCGGTCGATCGTGCTCTTGGGCCGTGCGATGAACCGCATGGTCGAAGCCTCGATCCAGACCGGTGTGATGAAAGACTTCCCGCCCGTCATTTCGCCCGAGAATGCCCGCGCGATCCCGCGCGAGAACCTGATGTTGCTGGTCACCGGCAGCCAAGGGGAGCGCCGCGCGGCCTCTGCGCAACTGGCCCGGGGCAAGTATCAGGGGATCGAGTTGAAAGAGGGCGATCTCTTCCTCTTTTCGTCGAAAACCATTCCGGGCAATGAGCGTGGCGTGATCGGCATCATCAACCAGTTCTCGGAAAAGGGCGTCGATGTCGTCGACGACTCCTCGGGCCTCTATCACGTCTCAGGCCATGCCAACCGCCCCGATCTTGAAACGCTGCATGCCATCGTGAAACCTCAGGTTCTGATCCCCATGCATGGGGAGCATCGCCACCTGCGCGAACACGTCAAGATCGCCGATACCAAGGGCATCACCGGCGTTCTGGCGGTGAACGGCATGATGGTGGACCTGTCGGGCAACCAGCCCAAGGTGGTCGAACATGTCGACACAGGCCGCATGTATCTGGACGGTTCGGTTCAGGTTGGTGCGCTGGATGGTGTGATCCGCGACCGTATCCGCATGGCGCTGAACGGCCATGCCACGGTGACGCTGATCCTCGATACCGATGACGAGCCTTTGGGCGAGCCTTGGGTCGATCTGATGGGGCTGCCGGAAACGGGCCGCTCCAACGCGCCGCTCGTGGATGTGCTGGAACAAGACCTCAGCCAATGGCTGAACCGCCAGAAAGCCGCCACCCTGCGGGATGACGACAAGCTGAATGACGGTTTGAAAAAGGTCGCGCGGCAGTCGTCCTATGACGAAATCGGCAAGAAGCCCGAAGTCACCGTGGTGGTCAGCCGTCTGAGCTGACCTCCGCGTCACCGCTGCACATATAGACCGCGCCGCCCACCGCGACCACGCTTACCCCCGTGGCCGCAAGGGCGGCGGGGGTCGACAGGGCAGTGGCCAGCGTGCTGCCTGTCGTCGCCAAATTGGCGCTGAGGGCAGAGGCCCCTCCCGTCAAAATGAACGCCCCCGATTTATGTGCCACGGCGCGGAGGTTCTCCGGCTGGCTGAGCCTGTCCACGGCGGAGCGCGCGATGTTCTTGCTGATCTCGACGGTCTCTTCCTTGGTGGTGTTCACCCGCTCGCAGAAGGTCTTCTTGCAATAGCCGCGATAGTTCCGCGCGCCGGGGATCAGGAAATGCCCGTCTTCGGGCGTGGCGGTCAGGCAATAGCCGTCGATCTGATCCAGCGGCACAGTGGTGGCGAGGTAGTCGAACAGCACTCCGCTGTCGCAGGCGGGCGGCGTGCCCCAAAGCTTGCTCCACTTCCGCGCGGGCCAATTCATCAGACGCTCGCGGGTGCCGACCTCTTCGGCGAAATTGGCGAAATTTTCGGCCTCCACCACAACTTCGGCGCCATTGACCTCGGCCCGGCAGCGTTCGGCGCTGGCGGGGGCGGCTGTAAGGGCGGTCAGGGCAAGGGCGAGGGCGAAGAGGGCGGGGCGCAGCATGATGGTCCTATGTGAGTGGTTTCCCCTCACATAGCACAGACGAAAAAGCCGCCAATCCCGGCGAGGATCGGCGGCGAATTCATGCCCGCTGTGGTGCGGTTCAGATGCGTTCGCGGAAGCTTAAACCGATGAAGTCTGGCGTGTGATCGCCCAGACCGACGACACGGTTGTCGTTGCCGCCACGTTTGTCGCCCCGGCCACGTCCGCCGCGCGACTTCTTCTCGTCCTTGTTGCCGCGGCCCGACTTGCGCTCGCCCTGCGCGGCCTCTGCCTTTTCGGGCTGCGCTTTGTCGTCGGTTTTAGCGTCGACCTTGGCCTCAGCCTTCTCGGCCTGCGGTTGCTTGTCCTCGGCGGGTGCCTCAACGGGCTTGTCGGCCTTGCGGCTGCGAGAGCGGGTCCGCTTGGGCTTGTCATCGGACTTGGCCGGTGCGTCGGAGGTCTCCTCGGCGGGTTTGGCTTTGCCAAGCGGGTTTTCGATGCGCGGGATTTCCTTTTGCACCAAACGCTCGACATCCTCGAAGTTCTTTTCGTCGCGCGGCTGGCAGATCATGATCGCCTTGCCATCGCGGCCCGCGCGGCCGGTGCGGCCAATGCGGTGAACGTAGTCTTCGGCATGGCTCGGCACGTCGAAGTTGAAGACATGGCTCACGCTTGGCACATCAAGGCCACGCGCGGCAACGTCGGAAGCCACAAGGAAGCGCAGCTCGCCACCCCGGAACCCTTCGAGCGTGCGGGTTCGCTGGCTCTGGTCCAGATCGCCGTGGATCGGGGCCGCGTCATATCCGTATTTCTTCAGCGATTTCGCGACGATATCCACGTCCATCTTGCGGTTGCAGAAGATGATCGCATTGGTGCATTTCTCGCCTTCGGCATCGATCAGCAGGCGGAGCAGTTTGCGCTTCTCGCTCGCCTCGCGGTCCTTGCGCGAGCCTTTGAACATGACGACGCCTTGTTCGATATTCTCGCTCGTGGTCGCCTGACGCGCCACTTCGATCCGCTCAGGGTTGCTGAGGAAGGTGTTGGTGATCCGCTCGATCTCGGGCGCCATGGTGGCCGAGAAGAACAGCGTTTGCCGGGTGAAGGGCGTGAGGCCAAAGATCCGCTCAATGTCAGGGATAAAGCCCATGTCGAGCATCCGGTCAGCTTCGTCCACGACCATGACCTTGACGTCCGACAGGATCAGCTTGCCACGCTCGAAATGATCAAGCAAGCGGCCCGGTGTGGCGATCAGCACGTCGACGCCCTTGTCGATCAGCTTGTCCTGCTCCTTGAACGAGACTCCGCCGATGAGCAGCGCCTTGGTCAGTTTCAGATGCTTGGAATAGGTGTCAAAGTTCTCGGCCACCTGAGCGGCGAGTTCCCGCGTGGGGCAGAGCACGAGGCTCCGCGGCATCCGCGCGCGCGCCCGGCCACGGGCGAGAAGTGACAGCATCGGCAGCGTGAAGCTGGCTGTCTTGCCGGTGCCGGTCTGGGCGATGCCCAAAACGTCACGACCTTCAAGAGCGGGGGGAATGGCGCCCGCCTGAATAGGTGTGGGCGATTCGTAGCCAGCCTCATCAATAGCTTTGAGGACCTTGGCATTCAGGTTCAGATCGGTAAATTTTGTCATGTGCGTCCGAGTTGAGCGGACACTGACTTGGCCCGCGGCAGCAATACAAGCCGGCCCGAATGGCCCAAGGGGCGGCATTTGCCGCGGCATGTTGCGAAAGCGCATAGCAAGTTGCGGCCCAGCCGTCAAACACTTGCCCTCTCAGGCGCTTAACTTGGGAAATGGCGCGACACCTTTGCATCAAGGTCGAGATCAGCGAGACGCAGCAGACCGTGGGCATTTAACGTTTCGCGCAGTTCAGGCGTATCGGCGCAGACCTCATCAAAAAAGGCGCGCAATCCCGGCTCACCCCCTTCGGATTCGATCATGGAAAAGAGTTCATGCATCGACAATCCGCCGCGATCGCGGGGGCGGTTCGGGGCCAGATCGGCGCGGTAGGAGCCTTTTTCCAGCCGGTAGCGATAGGCGGCGAGCCACTCCGGCCAGCTTTTCGCGTGAAGATGCGCAAGATCAATGCCGGGCTGCTGCTCTGGCCCGTCGATCATCGTATCGTGCTGAAAAGCGTTGTGGATCTGGAGCCGCACCTCCGCCATCCCGGTGCGAACGAAAACTTTCCCGGCCAGATGGCTCAGAAAGCCACCTTTGACGTAATCACCATAGGTCGGGTAAAGCGCCGAGACGATCTGGGCGCGCTCGGGGCCGTTCGGAATGAAGGCTTTGAAGGCCGTGCCATCCCCAGCCAAAGCCTCCATCGGGCGGATGCGGGTGATTTTTTGTGCCGGGGGCAGGGTGGCGAGCACCTCGTGCACCGGGCGGTCAGAGACGAGGAATTCGTCCACATCCATATGGATCAACCAATCCACATCATCCGCCCGGCTATAGGCGCGGGTCGCGTTCTGGCTTTGACGGACTTGGTGCTTTTGCGGACGTTTGCCGCAGAGCCTTTGCCAATAGGCCTCATCGCAGGTGGTGACACGGATTTTCGGATGGGCCTTCAGGCTTTGGAAAGCCTCTGGGTTTTCGGCATCGAGGTATAGGTAGAGGCGATGCGCGCCCGCCTCCAAATGGTAGGCGGCAAAGCGTCGTATCTCCTCTGCGGGGGCCAGGATCGTGGCCACCAGCCCCCATTTCGTCGTCGTCGGCATCGCGTCTCCCCAGTTGGGGTTAGAATGCCATGATCGGCCCCGAAATCAAGGTTTTCTGCCCCCGGGGGCGGGCCGTTTTACACCATCATTTCCTTGGTCGCGGTCAGCTTCACATCCGGGTAATCGCGCTCGACGCGGTCGATGTCCCATTGCAGGCGGGTCAGGTAAACGATGTCGCCATCGTGGTCATGCGCGATGTGCTGTTTGTTGCTATCGATAAACTTATCAACGGCTTGCTTCGTGCCGTTCACCCAACGGGCCGAGGTGAACTGAGACGGCTCAAACCGAACCGGCAGGCCATATTCCAACTCGATCCGGCTGGCGAGCACTTCGAATTGCAACTGGCCGACGACGCCCACGACAAACCCCGAACCGATCGAGGGTTTGAACACTTTTGCAGCACCTTCTTCGGCGAATTGCATCAGCGCTTTTTCAAGGTGTTTCGCCTTCAGCGGGTCGCCCGCGCGGACCGATTGCAGCAATTCGGGCGCGAAGGAGGGGATGCCGCTCACGCGGAGCGCTTCGCCTTGGGTCAGCGTGTCACCGATGCGCAGCTGCCCGTGGTTGGGGATGCCGATGATGTCGCCGGCCCAAGCCTCCTCGGCCAACTCGCGGTCGGAGGCGAGGAACATGACCGGGTTGGACACCGTCATCGGCTTTTTCGTGCGCACATGGGTCATTTTCATGCCACGCTCGAAATGCCCCGAGGCGAGGCGGACAAAGGCCACGCGGTCGCGGTGCTTGGGGTCCATATTGGCCTGCACCTTGAAGACAAAGCCCGCGACTTTTTTCTCTTCGGGCAGGATCTGGCGTGGGGTGGCGGCTTGGATTTGCGGCTCTGGCCCGTATTTGGCGATGCCTTCCATCAATTCACGCACCCCGAAGGAGTTGATCGCCGAGCCGAACCAGATCGGGGTCAGCGTGCCTTCGTGCATCGCCTTGAGGTCCAGCGGTGGCAGCAGTTCGCGCGCCATTTCAAGGTCTTCGCGCAGTTTCTCCAGCAGCGCGGCGGGAACGTGTTCGGCCAGCTTTGGGTCGTCAAGCCCTTCGATCTTGATGCTGTCGGCGACGCGGTTCCGGTCGGCGCGGTCCATCAGTTCCAGCCGGTCGCGCAGCATGTCATAGCAGCCCACGAAATCGCGGCCCACGCCGATGGGCCAGCTTGCGGGCGTCACGTCGATGGCGAGGTTTTCCTGAATCTCGTCAATGATTTCAAAGGTATCGCGGCTTTCCCGGTCCATCTTATTACAGAAGGTCAGGATCGGCAGGTCGCGCATCCGGCAGACTTCGAAGAGCTTTTGCGTCTGGCTTTCCACGCCTTTCGCGCCGTCGATCACCATCACGGCGGCGTCCACTGCCGTCAGGGTGCGGTAGGTGTCTTCGGAGAAATCCGAGTGGCCGGGCGTGTCGACGAGGTTGAACCGGTAGTTGGTGTCACCGCTATGGAAGTCAAAGGACATGGCCGAGGCCGAGACTGAGATACCCCGGTCCTTTTCCATCGCCATGAAGTCCGAGCGCGTGCGCCGCGCCTCGCCCTTGGCGCGCACTTGGCCGGCCATCTGAATGGCCCCGCCGAACAGCAGGAACTTTTCAGTCAGCGTGGTTTTGCCCGCGTCAGGGTGGCTGATGATCGCAAAGGTGCGACGGCGCGCGATCTCGGGCGGCAAGGCGGGGCGGTTTTGCGGCGTGTCCAACATCCGACCCATATAGGCCGCGCCGCGACCGGGCGCAATCTGGCCATTGCTGCGAATCGCTGGGTGGCGTAGGGTGAGAACATAAGGGGTACATGGAGGGGATGCGATGGAACTGAAAGAGATTGCCCGCGAATTGGTCGCGGGCTGCCGTGCGGGGAACGCCCAAGTGCGTGCGAACCTTGATCGGCTCTATGCCGACGATGCCGTCTCGGTCGAGGCGGCCGATATGGGCGGGCAGGGGCGAGAGACCCATGGGGTCAAGGCAATCCATGGCAAGCACGATTGGTGGGAGAACGCGATGGAGGAACATAGCACCGAGGTGATCGGCCCGTTCTACTTTGGCGACAGCCAGTTCAGCGCGATGTTCAAGGTCGATGCCACCGACAAGCAAAGCGGTGAGCGGTTCCAGATGGAAGAGATCGGCGTTTACCACGTCAAAGACGGCAAGATCGTCCGGGAGGAGTTCCACTACGCCGTCGAGGCGCCTTAACGGGTTGAGGCTTTGCGCAGCAGCGCCGCCGCGTCGGGGCGGTCAAGCAGTGCCTCTGCCAGATCGAGCCCGGCATGGGGCAGATCGGAATGGCCGGGGATCACCTCGCCCAAGGCTTCGGACATTTCCGGCGGCAGGACCGACCGGGTGCGGCTGTCGACCAACATGGATTCGGCGGCGATGCCTTCGGCATAGATGATCTGATGCCCGTCAAAGAGCAGTTGGAAGTAGTCGACGAATCCACCGTCCTGCACCGTCACGCTGTCGCCGTTGACCAGATGCCGCGCCTTGACCAGCAATTCGGACCGGCCCGCGCCCATCTCATCGCTGCGTTGATAGAAGAACAGCCGGTGATCGGGGCTGACGATCAGGTCGTGTTCGTTGTTGAGCGTGCCTGCGCGGATGCGGATCGGGGCAAATTCGCCGACCGCGCGCAGGGTGCTTTGCCCGATCCAGCGCAGGGTTTGCACCCCGTCGTCGCGGGTCAGGATACGGTCCCCCACGCGCAGGTCTTCGATAGGCCGCAATTCACCCGTGCTGAGCGAGATATGGGTGCCGCGCGTGAAAGAGACGCAGGCCAGCTGACCGAATTTTTGCCGCGCGGTCTGGGTGTCGATGCCCACGATCCGGTAGCCCGTCTGCGGTGTCAGCGGGCCAAACGGCAAAAGGTAAACCTCTGCCGCGTGCCCGTGTTGATCGACCTCCACCAGCAGCAGCGCCTCTTGGGTCTGCCCGTCGGGCGACATCAGCGTCAGCAGGCTGTCGAGATGCAGATCGCCCCCGGGGCGGCCCACGCCGGTATCCTCAGTAAGGCGGAATTGATCGCCGGGCAGGGTTAGCAGAGACAGGCGCTGCGGCTCTGCCGTGCGGTCCAACTCATAGACATCATCGAGGACCAATTCGGCGGCAAAGGACAGCGCATCGCCCATGTTTGCCCCATCGCTCGCGCGGAATTGCCCGGCGCGGTAGACGGCGAGGTTCTGTGCGGGGGCGGTGCGGCTGGGGGACATGACGGGCCTTTGGTTCTGGGGCTTTCGCCAGTGAGATAGGCTAGAATTGTGGCCCGGATGGGTCAAGGCTCGGGTGATTTGCTGGCATTGGCGGCGCGGCGTGGTAGGCATATGCAAATGCATAGGAGGAATCAAAATGGATTTGGGAATCAAAGGGAAGAAGGCGCTGGTCTGTGCTTCGTCCAAGGGGCTCGGCCTTGGCTGCGCCGAGGCGCTGGCGGCGGCAGGGGTGAACCTTGTGATGAACGCCCGCGGCGCAGAGGCGCTTGAGGCCTCGGCCGAGCGCATCCGTCAGGAACACGGCGTCGAGGTCACCACCGTCGCGGCGGATGTGGCCACGGAAGAGGGTCAGGCGCTGGTCATCAAGGCGGCAGAGGGCTGTGACATTCTGGTCAATAACGCGGGTGGCCCCCCTCCCGGCATGTGGCAGGATTGGGACCGCGAGGATTTCATCAAGGCGCTCGACGCCAATATGCTGGCCCCCATCGCGCTGATCAAAGCCCTAGTGCCTGGAATGATGGAGCGAGGCTGGGGCCGGGTCGTGAACATCACCAGCCAGTCGGTGCGCGCGCCGATCCCCGTTCTGGGGCTCAGCAACTCCGCCCGCACCGGGCTTACCGGCTATGTCGCGGGCACCGCGCGGCAGGTCGCGGGCAAGGGGGTTACGATTAACAACCTTCTGCCGGGCATTCATGCGACCGACCGGGCAGATTCGCTCGACGCCAATGTGGTTAAGCAAAAGGGCATCACGCTGGACGAAGCCCGCGCGGAGCGGCAGGCGGGCATCCCCGCGGGGCGCTATGGCACCCGTGAGGAGTTCGGCGCGACCTGTGCCTTCCTTTGTTCGCAGCACGCGGGCTTCATCGTGGGGCAGAACCTGCTGTTGGATGGCGGCGGCACCAATCTGACCATGTAAACCCTCCATGGCCGGGGCGCGCGTCCCGGCCATGACCCGTCGCGGCGGATCACATTCCTGACAGCAGCGGTTTCAGTGCTGGCCCGGATTGCAAGCGGCGGCTAACCCTTGTGGATTAGCTTCTCGCAAAAGGTCCGCCGCCCATGCAAACCACTGTTCTTGTCCTTCTTTTCGCAGCCGTGATCCTTGCCAGTCTCTTGGTGGCACCGCGCCGCGCGACGGTCGAGGGCTTTTTTGGCGGGGCCAATGCGGCGGGCCGCGCACCGGGGCTTTGGGTGCTGGTGCTGAGCCAAGTCACCACATGGATTTTCGCCCGCAGCCTGATGAACGCGGCGATCTTGGGCTATTTCTACGGCATCGCGGGCACGCTGGCCTATGCGGCCTATTACGGGTCTTTCCTGACGGGCGGTTTCATCGTCGGCCACCTGCGGCGCGGCGGCGCGCGGTCGGTGCAGGACTGGCTGGCGGGGCATTTCGGGAGCGCGGGCACGGCGGCCTATAACCTCGTGATCGGGCTGCGGCTGCTCTCCGAGGTTTTTGCCAATCTCTTGGTCGTCGCGCTGATTTTCGAGGCCGTCTGGCCCGGGTCGGGTACGCTGGCTGTTCTGATCGTCGCCGCCCTTGGCTTTGGCTATTCGGCGTGGGGCGGGCTTTCCGCCGCGCTGCGCACGGATGTGGTGCAGATGCTGGTCTTTCTCGTTGTCTTCGGCCTTGCGCTCGGAGCGCTGCTGCTGAGCCCGGGGTTCGAGCTTGGCCCGGTGCTAAGCGCGCCGGGCGTCTCTGGCCCCTACAACGGCTGGGTGCTCTTGGTCGTGGCGCTGTTGCAGGTCTTTTCCTACCCGGCGCATGACCCGGTGATGATGGACCGCGGCTTTCTGGCGGATAAGGCGACCACGCGGGCGTCCTTCCTTCATGCGTTCTGGATTTCGACGCTTTGCATCATCGGCTTTGGCTTTTTTGGCGTCCAAGCCAGCCTGACCGGCGCGGCCTATGAGGGTGAGTTGATCGGCACATGGGGGCAAATGTTCCCGGGCTGGATTTTCGTGGCGCTGATGCTGTCGCTGCTGGTCTCGGCGCTGTCGACGCTCGACTCGGCGCTCGCCTCTGCCGCGCGGCTGATGGTTGAGGAATGGCGCATTGCGCCGCGCAGCTTGAAGGGCGGGCGGCTGGTGATGGCGGGGTTCATGGCGCTTGGCGCGCTGCTGACGCTTTGGGGCAACGCCACCCTCTTTGATGCCGTGGCGGTGAGCGGCACCGCGTCGATGTTCCTTACCCCGGTGCTGCTGGTGGGGCTGGTGGCGGGGCGCGCGATCCCGGTCTGGAGCTACCTTGCCGCCTTTGCCGCCGCGATGCTGGGGGCTGCGGCTTATTTCGCGCGGGGCTGGGGATGGGTCGCGGCACTTCTACCCGAGGGGCATAAATATGAGCAATTGTTGGTGATCTGCATCTTCGTGCTGCTGGCCGGGTTCGCGGCGGTGCTTGCGGGGGCGCGGCGGGGCTGATAGCTGGGTTTCCGAGCGATTTGATCGGATACCGCAGCCGCCATGAGTGACCCCACCCCCCGTCTGGAAATTCGCAACCTGCGCCGCGCCTATGGCGGGCGGCAGGTGGTCGATGACGTATCTTTGCAGATCTTGCCGGGGCAGGTGACCTGCCTGCTTGGCCCCTCGGGCTGCGGCAAATCCACCACGTTGCGCATGATCGCGGGCGTTGAGATGCAAGACAGCGGCACGATCCATGTCGACGGCAAACTGATCTGCGACACCATGTTCCGCGTCCCGCCCGAGCGGCGCGAGATCGGCTTGATGTTTCAGGATTTCGCCCTGTTCCCGCATCTAAGCGTGGCCGACAACGTGGGCTTTGGCCTCAAGAAAGGCACGCGCGAGGAGAAACGCGCGCGGATCGAAGAACTGCTCGAACGGGTGGACCTGCTGCGCTATATCGACGGCTATCCGCACCAGCTTTCGGGCGGGGAGCAGCAGCGCGTGGCGCTGGCCCGCGCGCTGGCGCCGCAGCCGCGTATCATGCTGATGGATGAGCCGTTTTCCGGCCTCGACAACCGCCTGCGCGATGGCATCCGCGACGAGACGCTGAGCATCCTCAAGGAAGAGGACACCGCCGTTTTGCTGGTCACCCATGAGCCGGACGAGGCGATGCGCATGGCCGATGAGATCGCCCTGATGCGCGACGGCAAGATCGTGCAGCAAGGCGCGCCCTACAACGTCTATACGCGGCCCGTGGACCGTGCCTCCGTCGCCTTTTTCAGCGATGCCAATGTGCTTGAGGCCACGGTGACCGGGGCATTGGCCGATACGGTCTTTGGCCAATTCCTTGCCCCCGGGGTGCCCGACGGCACGCCCGTAAATATCGTCTTTCGCCCGCAACACCTGCGCATCGATTTTGACCGGGCGGGCAAGGGGCCGCGCCCGACGGCGTCCGATGGCACACCGGCCCGGGCGGTGGTGGAACGCGCGCGTTTCATGGGCAACGAAAGCCTCGTGGAGTTTATGTTGGAAGAGGACGGATCGCGGCTCAAGGCCACGGTGCCCAATGTCTTTCTGCCGCAACCCGGCGCCGTCATGTGGCTGACCGTGCGCCGCGACCGTTGCTTTGTCTTTCCGGTGACCTCATGAAGCCGCTGTTGGTAGAATTCGGCATGGGCTCCTCCCTGCGCCGCGGTGACTATACGCAGGCCGCGAAACGTGCGGTGCAGGATGCGCTGTGGCACAATTCGATCAATCTGGCCGAGCTTTTCGGTTTCGATAAATCGGCCATGCGCATCACCCTCGACGTGGGCGTGCAGCGCCCCGATTTGGTGGATGCCGAGGCGCTGCGCGCGGTCTTTCCCTATGGCGAGGTGACGGTGAAGCTGCATCACGGTGGTCTCGACGTGCCGCGCCCCGAAGGGGAAGGGAACCCAACGGTCATGGCCAATGTGGCGCTTTCCGTCGGCTTCGAGATGGAGCGTGCCGATGGCTGAGCAGCGGATCATCATCGAAATGGGCATGGGCAACGATCTGCATGGGATGGACTATACCAAGGCCGCCGCCCGCGCGATCGAGGATGCCCTGCGCCATTCTTCCCTACCGCTGTTCGGCGCGCTGGAGGTGACGCCAGATCAGATGCGCGTGCAGGTCACCGTCGCGGTGCAAGAGCCTGAGAAGGTGGATGTCGACGCGCTGGTGGCCAAACTGCCGCGCGGTCGCGCCGAGGTGCACGCGGTAAAGGGCGGGCTGAATGTAGCCACGGAACAGGATACCATCGTGATCGCGCAGGCCAGTGTCGAGGCGTTTTTGCCCCCGCAAACCGGCTGGCGATTGAAGGGCTGAGGCGGCGTTGATCTGGGGTTAGGGGCGATGGTCCGCGAGCGTTCTGCCCGGCTCGTCCACGAACAACTCCGGTAGCGGCTCAGCGCTCTCAATCTGATCAAGCGGCAGGGTCACGAAATCCGCCGCCCCCTCGCTCCAGGCCGTCAGCAGCCAGAACCGCCCCCAATTGCGCACCTCAAGCGGGCGTACCACCTGCGGAGCTTCGCCGATCACCGCAATCCGCAGCTTTTGACGGGCCTGCACGGCCGCGCGCAGCACCGGCAGATGGGTGAAAACCCGCGTGGCTTTGCCCTGCGACCTCAGCGCCTGCGCCCATGCGGCGCCCTCGGCAATGGTCTCGGTCGGCAGCACCGCGTCGAATTTGGCGGCCAATGCCTCTGCCGCGGCTTGCAGGGCGGGGTCGCCCACCTCTGCTGCCACGGCAAGGCCGAGGTTCAGCGCCTCCACCTCCGCCGCCGTCAGGGTCAGCGGGGGCAGGGTGATCGCAGGGATGATCCGATAGCCTTCGCCCCGCGTCCCAGCGATGGACAGGCCCGCCGCGCTGAGCTTGCCCATATCGCGGTAGATCGTGCGGGGGGAGACGCCGAACTGCCGGGCCAGATCCTCGGCCCGGTGCAGCCGCCCATCCCGCAGCCTGTCGATCAGCCGGACAAGCCGATCTTCGGTTTTCGCTGATACCATGCTGCCTCCTGACGCTCCTGACAAAAACATGTCACAACTGGAATTGCACGCCCGAAAATCGGCAGTCCTTCGCCCGCCGCACCGCCCATCCGCCGCATTGCCCCTTCATGGTCCCGGCGCCGCCCGCTATCACAGTCCAGACCGGCGCGACCAGACCGCGCCAAACCTGATGGGAGAACAGACATGTTGAACAATATCGGACTGCCGGGCCTGCTGCTGATCGCGGTTGTCGTGCTGGTGCTTTTTGGCCGTGGCAAGATTTCCTCGCTCATGGGCGAAGTCGGCAAGGGCATCACCAGCTTCAAAAAGGGCATCAGCGAAGGCGAAGAAGAAAACAAGCGCGACGAGATCAAACATGTCGAAGACGTGCACCATGCTGACCTGCCGGAACATGCCGATCAGGGCACCCATCCCAAGACCGACCTGAAGGCCGACAAGGACCGGGTGTAACCCGATGTTCGATCTGGGTTGGACGGAACTTTTAGTCATCGGCGTGGTGGCCCTGATCGTGGTCGGCCCCAAGGACTTGCCCGTGCTGTTTCGGCGCGTCGGGCAATTCGTGGGCAAGGCCAAAGGCATGGCGCGTGAATTCAGTCAAGCGATGAACGATGCCGCCGATGAAAGCGGCATGCGCGAGATGTCATCGTCGCTGAACAAATCGCTCAAAACGGCCAGCAACCCGCTGGGCAGCGCCATGGATGAGGTCAAGGACGCGACCCGGTCACTGACCAATTTCGACCCTGAGAGCGAGACTGGCAAACTGGCGGCGCAAAAGGCCGAGGATGTGAAGAAGATCCGAGCCAGCACCGCGCGGGCCGCCGCCGAACGCAAGCAACGCGAAGCGGCGGAAGCCATGGCCGAGGCCGAAGCGGCAGAGGCGAAGCTTTCGGACGCCGCCCCCGCCAAGGAAGCCCCGGCGCGGCCTGTGATCGAAAAAGACGCAGGTCAGGCCCAAGCGGCATCGGACGATGCCGCCGCCAAGACCTCAACGGCACCCAAAGCTGCCGCCAAGAAAGAGTGAGTTGAATGAGCGCCACCGACGATTATGACGAGATCGACGACAGTTCCGCCCCGTTGATCGAGCATCTGGCCGAGCTGCGCACGCGGCTCATCCATTCGGTCATCGCCTTCATCATCGGGATGGTGATCTGCTTTACCGTCTGGAACCCGATCTTCAACTTCCTGACCGAACCGCTTTGCTCGGCCATGGCGGAACGGGGGCAGGAAGATTGCGGGCTGATCCTGATCAAGCTGCAAGAGGGGTTCTTCGTCGCCATCTCGATCTCGCTTCTGGGCGGTCTGGTGCTGGGCTTCCCCTTCATCAGCTACCAGCTGTGGCGCTTCGTGGCGCCGGGGCTTTACAAGAACGAGAAGGGGGCCTTTCTGCCCTTCCTGATTTCCTCGCCAGTGATGTTCTTCCTTGGCGCGGCTTTCGCCTTTTACGTCGTCACGCCGCTGGCCTTCGACTTCTTCCTTGGCTTCCAACAGGCCGGCACGCTGGTCGGTGGGCCGGATGGTGAAAACGGCATTGCCGCCATCGCCTTCCAAGGCTCGGCGCAGGAGTATCTGTCGCTCACGATCAAATTCATCGTGGCCTTTGGCCTGTGTTTCCAGCTCCCGGTTCTGCTGACGCTGATGGGCAAGGCGGGGCTGGTCAGTTCCGAAGGTCTGGCCAATGTGCGCAAATATGCGGTGGTGGCGATCCTCGTGCTGGCCGCGCTGGTCACCCCGCCGGATGTGATTACGCAGGTGATCCTTTTCGTGGTGGTTTATGGCCTTTACGAAATCTCGATCTTCCTCGTGCGCCGGGTCGAGACAAAGCGCAACGAAAAGCTGCGCGAAGAGGGCTACTTTGACGACGAAGACGAGGAAGACCTGCTGTGATCAATGATCCGATGGACCGTATCGCGGCGGCGCTGGAGCGTATGTCTCCCGCGCCGCTCGCCGCGCCGGACTTCGATGCGGCCACTGCCTTCGTCTGGCACACCGACCCCGACCGTCTGATGCCCGTGCCGCAGGTCGCGCGGATCGACCTGCCGCTTTTGGTGGGTGTGGATCGGGCGCGGGATACGCTCTTGGCCAACACCCGCCAATTTGCAGCGGGGTTGCCTGCGAACAACGCGCTTCTTTGGGGCGCTCGAGGCATGGGGAAATCCAGCCTTGTCAAAGCGATACACGCGGACGTTCAAGCATCACATGAAGCATTGCGCATCGTTGAATTGCAGCGCGAAGACCTGCCGTCGGTCGGGCGGCTTCTGTCCCTCCTGCGCGGGGCCTCGCAGCGGTTCATCCTGTTTTGCGACGACCTCAGCTTTGGCCATGACGACGCGCATTACAAATCGCTGAAGGCCGTGTTGGATGGGGGCATCGAAGGGCGGCCCGAGAATGTCGTGCTCTATGCCACATCGAACCGCCGCCACTTGATGCCGCGCGACATGATCGAGAACGAGCGCGGCAGCGCGATCAATCCTTCCGAAGCGGTCGAGGAAAAGGTCTCTCTCTCTGACCGGTTCGGGCTCTGGCTGGGGTTCCATCCCTGCGATCAGGACCAATATCTGGCGATGATCCGCGGCTATTGCGATGCCTTCGGCGTGGAGATCGACGACGACACATTGCGCGCCGAGGCTGTCGAATGGCAGGCCACACGCGGCGCCCGCTCGGGCCGGGTGGCCTGGCAGTATTTCGTGGATTTGGCGGGCCGAAAAGGCGTTCCCGTTTCGGGCGGTTGAGCGCCGGACGGTATTGGCGAAAGGGCCCGCATATTCTGCGGGCCCTTTGTCGTTTGGTTACTGAATATAGGGCGTCGGATCGACGCTCTCAAAGCCTTTGCGCACCTCGAAATGCACATGCGATTCCGATCCGCCGCGCAGTTTGGCGATCTGCTGACCCCGGCTGACACTATCGCCCTTGGCGACATTCACGCCGTCGACATTCGCATAGACCGTGAGCAGGTTGTTGGCATGGCGCACCACGACGATCGGGATGCCCTCGGCGCTCTTGGTGATCGCGGCGACGGTGCCCGCCTCGGCGGCTTTCACCGGCCCGCCGGGGCTGCCTTTGATGTTAATGCCCTCGTTCTTGCCCTTGGAATAGGCGCGGATGATGGAGCCTTGGACCGGGGGTGTCATCTTGGTGGCCTTTGCCGGGGCGGTGGGCTTGCCCACATCGGCCACAGGCTCTTTCGGCTCGACCTTGGGCGGCAGGGGCTGTGCGGTCTCATCCTGCGGCAGCGGTTTGGCGGCAGAGGGCGGCGTCGGCGTGGGGGTGCCTGCGCCGGGCGCGCTGGTGACCGGCTGCACGGGGCGTGAGGCGGCGGCGCTCGACGCGGTGTTGGTCGCCTGACGCGGGGGCGCCTGTTTCTCGACCGGGATCAGCAGGAATTGGCCCTCGCGGATCGCGAAATCTGGGCCGAGGCCGTTCCACTCGGCCAGTGCCTTGACCGGCACGTTGTAAAGACGCGCCACGGTATAGGCGGTCTCGCCCCGCTCGACCCGGTGGCGCACAGGCTCTTTCGCCTGCGGTGCTGCGGGCTGCGGCGCGGGCGTGCTGGTGGTGCCTGCGGGCGGCAGGCTTTGGGTCTGCACGCTGGGGGTCGCCGGGGCGCGGTCGATGGCGCTGCCGGCAAGGGTGGTAATGTCCACGGCGCCATTGGTGCCGGGCGCAGGCTCAGAGACGCGGCGGGGCAGGGCGATGATCTCACCCTGGCGGAGCGGGACGCCCTGATCGATCCCGTTGTAGCGGGCCAATTCGCCGCTGTCGGCGCCCACACGCGCGGCCACGTCTTTCAGCGTATCGCCCCGGCGGGCGACGACGACTTGGTAGTTGGGATAAGAGATCACGCCCCGGGCGTCGGGCTTGGGCCGGTCTGCCAAAGGCCCGCGCGCGGCTTCGGCGGTGGAGAACCCATCGCCAAAGGTGCTGCGCATGTCGTAATCCAAGGGCTGATTTTCGCAACCTGCCAGCAGTATCGCACTGGTCCCGGCCATTAGGGTCAGCCGCATGGGGCGGCGCAAGCGTGTTTGGCGCATCTGCAAGTCCTCATCTTCGCCCCCAGACGGTATGGGGCGTTGTCCGTGTCTCTGTAACCTATTAGCCGTCCTTGCCCAAGCCTTCCAGCAGGGGGACAAAGCGCACGGCACGCAATTCGTCGTATTCCAGCCCATCAGCGGTCTTTCGCACGCGGATGAGGTGTTGGACCGTGTCGGATTGGCCGACGGGCAGTACCATGATGCCGCCTTCCTTCAACTGCGCCAGCAGGGGGCCGGGCGGGTCTTCGGCGGCGGCGGTCACGATGATCCGGTCAAAGGGGGCCTGTTCGGCAAGGCCAAAGCTGCCATCGGCGGTGATCGCGGTGATATTGGTCAGATCCATCGCCTCGAAGACGCCGCGCGCCTCTTGCACCAGACGGCGGTGCCGGTCGATGGTATAGACCCGCCGGGCAAGCTTGCTGAGGATCGCGGCCTGATAGCCCGAGCCGGTGCCGATTTCGAGCACCTTATCGCGCGACGACACCTGCAAAGCTTGGCTCATGAGCCCCACGACAGAGGGCTGGCTGATGGTCTGGCCGCAGGCGATGGGCAGGGGCATGTCCTCATAGGCGCGGCTGGCAAAGAGGCCGCGAATGAAGGGGCCGCGATCGATCGCTTCCATCGCTGTGAGCACACGCGCATCGGTCACGCCCTTGGAGCGCAGCGCGTAGAGGAACTGCATCTTGCGTTCCGCTTCAGAGATGGGTGGCTCATTCATCCGTTGATGCCCGCCAGCGTTTCGAGGGCTGCGTGATCCGTCAGGTCGCAGCGCATCGGGGTGACTGAGACATAGCCGTCAAGGTTGACGCAGGCATCGCTGCCCGGTGCCGTTTGCACGCGCTGATCGCCGCCCTTGATCCACAAAAAGCGGCGGCCCGAGGGCGACAGATGTGCTTCGGTCGAAAACCCGGTGCCGGGGCGGCGGCCCTGAGGGGCCAGCCGGATGCCACGCACATCAGCGCCCGCTACGGGCGGGAAGTTCACGTTGTAGAAAAGCCCATAGGCCGCGTCTTCCTTGGGGCTGTGGTCCAAAATGCGGCGGCAGGTCTCGGCGCCGTGCTGGGCGGCGGCCTCAAATGGATCGGCGAGATCGCGGTTGGCGGGGCCGTAGTATTGCGACAGGGCGATGGCGGGCAAACCTTGCAACGCCGCCTCGATCGCGCCGCCAAGCGTGCCGGAATAGAGCGCGTTTTCAGCCGCGTTATTGCCCCGGTTCACGCCGGAGAGCACCAGATCGGGGGGGGCGGCGGTCATCGTGTCGTGGATCGCGGCAAGCACGCAATCGGCGGGGGAGCCTTCGGTGGCGAAGACGCGTTCGTCCAATCGCGTGATCATCATCGGCTTGGTGTAGCTGATGCAATGGCCCACGCCGGATTGCTCGAACGCCGGTGCCACGGTCCAGACCTCGCCCGTAGGTCCGGCCAGTTCCTCGGCAATGGCGCGCAGCACGGCCAGACCGGGCGCGTTGATGCCGTCATCGTTTGTAATCAAAATACGCATGAATGGCCCCTTTTTGCCTTGATAGGCGAGGGGCGGACCGGCGGCAAGCGCAGCGCGCCGGTGCCGCGCGGTTCAGGAGGCGGAGTTTTCCGACAGTTGCGCCAATACCGCAGCGGCCTGCGTGGCGGTGTCGCTCAGCGCCGCGCGGTCTTCGCCTGGGAAGAAGCGGGCGCGGGTGGCGGTGGGCATCGGCTCGGGCGTGAGGATATGGACACGGGGGCCGATCTGCGCGGTCTCGACCTGCCAAGAGGTCGCCAGCGCGATCTGCGCGGCCTTCGTGGCGCCGTAGCTGCCGAAGAATTTCGTGCCCGCACGCGGATCGTCAAAGAAGACAGCTGTGCCATTCGCCCCCAAAAGCGGCGAGACAAAGGTGATCAGCCGCGCGGTGGCGGTGACGTTTCCGGCGATGGATTTCTCCATATCCTTGGCGTCGATGTGATCGGTGGGCGTCAGCGGGGCGGCATGGACGGCGCAGTGCAGCCAAAGGTCAAGCCCGCCCCAGCGGTCATGGATGCCCCGGCACAGCACGGCCATGGCATCGGCGTTGGTGACGTCCATCGGCGCCAAGGTGGCGCTGCCGCCCTTGGCTTGGATACGGTCGTCCAACTCTTCGAGCGCGCCGGTCGTGCGACCGACCGCGATGATGTGATGGGTGGGGGCCAAGGCTTCTGCCAATGCGGCCCCAAGGCCGCGCGATGCGCCGGTGATCAATGCTGTCTTGCTCATGCGCGGGATGTGCACTGCCCCGCGCGGCAGGTCAAGAGGCGCGCGCCGCGCCTCCCTCAAGGTTTCAGCTCTGCGGCAGGCGCAGCACTTGATTGCCGCGGCGGCTGGAGAGCACCAACGTCCCTTGCCCGATGGCGGAGACGATGCCGCCTGCGACCTGATCGCCCACTTCGACGCGCGAGATTTTACCGCCACCTTCGCGGATCAGCGCGCCGGGCGTGCTGTCGCTGCCGAAGATGCCGATCAGCGCCGTGCTGGACAGGTCGGCTTTTTGAGTTGCCAGATCGGAGACTTTCTTTGGGGTCGGGGTCCCATTGCTCGCCATTGATATGCCTTTCGCCTGTGGTTGCGTTTCGCGCGGCAGTCCCCCGCGCTCGCAAGGCGTCAGCTAAGCCCTGCCGCAGTGCAGCGGAAGGGGGCGTTTTCGGGATGCGCAGGGTTCTGCCAAAGCGTCGGCAAAGCTGCGCCGACACCTTGGTTGTAACGCTGCGACCTTTCGTAAGGCTTAATTCGGCTCAGCCGACGAAAGCCTTTTCAACGACGAAATGCTGGGGGTCGGAATTGGCGCCCTCGGTCAGGCCAAAGCCTTCGAGAATCTCCATAATATCCTTGTTGAAGCCAAGGCTGCCGCAGACCATGGCGCGGTCATGGGCGGCATTGATTTGGGGCACGCCCAGATCTTCGAACACCGTGCCATCCTGCAAAAGGTTGGTGATCCGGCCCATCTTGGGGCTCTCTTCGCGGGTGGTGGTCGGGTAATAGCGAATCTTGGCAAGGTTTTCCGGGCCGATGAGTTCCTGCATCAGCTCGTCAGCCTTCAGTCCTTCGATCAACTGCCGGCCATACTCAAGCTCTGCCACGTCGCGGCAGGTGTGGGTGACGATGACCTCGTCGAATTTCTCATAGGTCTCAGGCTCGCGCAGCAGGCTTGCGAAGGGGGCAAAGCCGGTGCCGGTGGCGAACATCCACAACCGGACGCCGGGCAGCAACGCGTCATGGACCAGCGTGCCCACGGGTTTGGGCCGCAGAATGATCTGATCGCCGGGCTGGATGTGTTGCAGCTTGGAGGTCAGCGGGCCGTCTTGCACCTTGATCGAGTAGAACTCCAACTCATCGTCCCACGCGGGCGAGGCGATGGAATAGGCGCGCAGTAGTGGTTTTTGCTTGCCGGTTTCGGGATGCGGGTCGCCCATCAGGCCGATCATCACGAACTCACCCGAGCGAAAGCGCAGGGAAGCGGGCCGGGTTACCCGGAACGAGAACAGCTGATCGGTCCAGTGGGTGACCGAGGTCACGGTCTGGGCATCGGGCAATGTCGGGACGGGCTTGGCGGCGGTTTGGTTCACTGTGCTCTGCTCGGTCATCATGGTTTCCGCAAATCGGGTTGCGGCCTCTACTTATGGCAAGGAAGGGGGGAGGGCAATGAAGCGGCCTATTTGGCCGCGGTCGCCGGTCCGGATGCGGCACCGCGCAGGCGGGACTGATAGTCATGGGCCTGCCAATCGGCGCGGGCCAGCCATTGGTCCTCAGGCTGGCGGGCGGCCAGATCCTCGTCGATCTCGACCTCATCGAACCCGGCGCGGCGGGCCATGGCATATTGATCGGCCAGCAGATGCCCGCGGGCGCGCAGGCGGCCCGTGTAGCCGCGCAGGCGCAGAACGCGCGCGATGGTAAAGCCGCGCCCATCCGCGAATGAGGGGAAGTCCACGCGGATCATTTCAAGCGCCGGGGTCAGGGTGACGGCATGGGCATCGGCGTCAGACGCTAGATCGACGGCGCGGCAATCGTTCGCGGCGCCATCCTCGCAATAGCCTTGGGTCCAGTCGTCGGCGGTGAAGCCTGTGTCGGTGACGAGTACGCTCATGGTTTGTCTCCTGTTCGGACCACTTTGCCGTTCACAAAATGGATGCCGCATTCTTCTTTGTTCTGATCACGCCAGCGCCCGGCGCGCGGGTCTTCGCCCGGGGCCACGGGCGAGGTGCAGGGCGCGCAGCCGATCGATGGGTAGCCCCTGGCCACCAGCGGATGCCGGGGCAGGCGGTTTTCGGTGATGTAATCGCTCACATCGGAATTAGCCCAATAGGCCAGCGGGTTCACTTTGATGCGGGGCGCTGCACCGTCTTCGGGGACCTCGGTCTCGAAAAACTCCAAGGTCGCGCGGCTGCCCGATTGAAAACGTTTGCGCCCGGTGATCCAGCCGTCATAGCCCGCCAGTGCGCTTTGCAGGGGCCGGGTCTTGCGCAGGGCGCAGCAGGCGTCGGTGTCATACTGATGCAGCGTGCCATCGGGATCCTGTGCTGCGATTTCTGCGCTGCGCAGGGTGGTGACATTGCGCAGACCGAGGCGCTCGCTCAGTTCCTGTTGGTAGACGAGGGTTTCGGCAAAGAGCATCTCGGTGTCGATGAAGAGCACCGGGATGTCCCGCGAGACCATGGAGGCGAGGTGCAACAGCGCCACCGATTCCGCGCCGAAGCTGGAGACGAGGGTGAGGTTCTCGATCTCTGCATCGGCGCGGCGGATCACATCCGTTGCCCCGTGGTGGCGCAGGTCGGCGTTGAGCCGTGCCACCTTTTCCTCGACCGCGCGCTGCCCCACGGGGGGCGGCGCATCGGTATTTGAGAAAGGATGAAGTTCAGGGGTGTCAAGCGGCATTGGCCCGATCCTTCTCTGCCGCTTCGGGGTAGAGCACGGCTTTGAATGGCGCGAGGCCGAGGCGGCGGTAGGCTTGCAGGAAGGTCTCGCCGGGATCGTTGCGCAGGTCGAGATAGCCCCGCACGAGGCGTTCGATGGCGGGGATGATCTCCTCTGCCGAGAAGCCGGGGCCGGTGCGGGTGCCGAGGCTTGCGTCCTCGGTGCCGTCGCCGCCGAGCGTGATCTGGTAGTTCTCCACGCCCGCGCGGTCGAGGCCGAGGATGCCGATATGGCCCACGTGGTGGTGGCCGCAGGCGTTGATGCAGCCGGAGATTTTGATCTTCAGCGGGCCCACGTCGTGTTCGAGCTTCAGCTCGTCGAAACGGGTGGCGATTTCCTGCGCGATCGGGATGGAACGCGCGGTGGCCAGTGCGCAGTAATCCATCCCGGGGCAGGCGATGATGTCCGAGATCAGGCCGATGTTGGCGGTGGCAAGTTTCGCCTCTTTCAGCGCGGCGTGCAGTTCGGGCAGGTCGCTGCGGTGCACATGGGGCAGGATGACGTTCTGCTCATGGCTGATGCGTAGCTCGTCATGGCCGAAGCGGCGGGCGAGGTCGGCCATCACGCGCATCTGGTCTGCCGTCGCGTCGCCGGGCGTGGCGCCATGGGCCTTGAGGCTGATCGAGACGATGGCATAGCCCGGCACGCGGTGCGCAGCGAGGTTGGTATCGGCCCAGGCGCGGAAGACCGGATCGTTGGTATAGGCGGATTCGTAAGCCCCGAGGGAGGCTGTTTTGAACGCGGGTGCTGCGAAATCGGCTTCGATGCGCGACAGCATTTGCTGGTCGACGCCGGTGAACTGGTCGCGGATCAGCGCATATTGCGCATCGACCCGGGCGCGGATGTCTTCGATGCCGTTCTCGTGCACGGTGATCTTGATGCGCGCCTTATACTTGTTGTCGCGGCGACCGAGCACGTTGTAGACGCTGACGATGGCTTCGAGCGTGGGCAGCAGATCGTCGGCGCTGACAAATTCATAGAGCACCTTGCCGATCATCGGGGTGCGGCCAAGACCGCCGCCGACGATAACTTCAAAACCCTGCTCGCCATCGCGTTCGACTATGCGCAGGCCGATGTCATGGGCTTTGATCACCGCCCGGTCGGCGGCGGCGCCGGTGACGGCGACCTTGAACTTGCGCGGCAGGAACTGGAATTCCGGGTGGTCGGTGGACCACTGGCGGATCAACTCGGCCACGGGGCGGGGATCGGCGACCTCATCGGCGGCGGCGCCGGCGAAATGGTCTGCCGTCACGTTGCGGATCGTGTTGCCGGAGGTCTGGATCGCATGCAGTTTCACCTCGGCCAGCGCGTCGAGCATGTCGGGCACGTCGCGCAGCTCGGGCCAGTTGTACTGGATGTTCTGACGGGTGGTGAAATGGCCGTAGCCCTTGTCCCACCGCTCGGCGATATAGGCGAGTTGATCCATCTGGGCGCTGTTCAGCGTGCCATAGGGGATCGCCACCCGCAGCATATAGGCGTGCAGTTGCAGGTAGAGGCCGTTCATCAGGCGTAGGGGTTTGAACTCATCCTCGGTGAGCGAGCCGTCGATGCGGCGCTCGACTTGGGCGCGGAACTGGGCGTTGCGCTCGGCGAGGAATTTGTCGTCGAATTCGGTGTAGCTGTACATCAGACGGTCTCCTGTTTGCCGTGGGCGTAGTTCGACGGGCCTGTGGCGCGGAACTCTTCGCGGAAGTGTGTGGGCTTGGGGCCGCCCGCTTCGGGGGCCACATCGGCGAGGTAGACGCCGACGACCTGATCCTGCTGGCTTAGTGCGTCGATCATGCGCAGGTCCGCGTCGGCTTCATCGGTCAGGACTTCGGCTTCAGCGAGTTTACGGGTCCAGCCGGTGGCGGTTTGATAGACGACATCGCCTTCGAGCAGCGCATTGGCGGTCACGACCTTGGGGGTGAAAGGCTTGGGCATGTTAGGCCAGCTCCTCTAGCGGGGTTTCGGTGGCAACTTGGACGGCGGCGCGCGGGGCGAGGCCGTAGAAGGTGAGCGCGGGGCCGGTCATTTCGGCATCGGCCAGATCGCGCGGCAGATCGTTCAGCGTGGTCGACAGCACCCGCTGATCGGCGCGCGAGGCGTTTTCGATCACGGTGACGGATGTGGCGCGGTCGGCGCCATGCATCAGCAGGCGGCCTTGGACGAAACGGGCGGATTTCTTGCCCATATAGATCGCGGCGACTTCATTCGGGCGCGCGAGGGCAGCCCAGTCGTGATCGGCGAAACCTTTCATGTCGTGCCCGGTGAGGAAGCGGACCGAGGCATTGCGGCCCCGTTTGGTCAGGCTCTGCCCGATGCCCGCCACGGCGGCGGAGGCGGCGGTGATGCCGGGCACGATGTGCCAGCCGATGCCATGGGCGTCGACCGCGTCGATCTCTTCGTCGAGCCGGCCAAAGACCGTGGCATCGCCAGATTTCAACCGCACCACCTGCGCACCGCTCTGGGCATGTTCGACCAGCAGGGCATTGATATGCTCTTGGGCTGTGGAGGGGCCAAAGCCCTCTTTGCCCACGTCGATCATCAGCGCCTCGCGGCGGGCGAGTTCGAGGATCTCGGGGCTGATCAGCCGGTCGTAGATCACCACATCGGCCTCATCCAGCGCGCGGCGGGCCTTGAGCGTCAGCAGTTCCGGGTCGCCCGGGCCGCCGCCGACAAAGGCCACATGGCCTGCGCGGGCTTTGCGGGTGAGGTGGGTGTGCAGCAGGGTTTTCAGCGCCGGGCGCACGGTATCATTGCCCTCAGCCATGGCGCGGGGGCCGGTTGCAAAATAATACTCCCGCCAGAAATCACGGCGCGCGCGGCCCATGGGCAGGGCATCGGCCAGCTTGCGAAAGCCTTTGCCGATCCGCGCTAGCGGGCCGAGGGTGACGGGCAGACGCTCTTCCAAATCGGCCTTGATGGCGCGGGCCAGCACCGGGGCGGCGCCTTCGGTGCCGATGGCCACGGTCACGGGATCGCGGTCGACGATGGCGGGGGTGATGAATTCGCTGTCATGCAGGTTGTCGACGATGTTGACCAGCACGCCCGCGGCATGGGCAAGCGCGGCATTCTCGGCATCCAGCGCGTCATCTTCGTCCGCCGCGTAGAACAGCCGCGCGCCGGGCAGATCGGCGGCGGTGAGGGGGCGACGGTGCAGGGTGAGCTTGCCCGCCGCTTGCCAATCTACGATCTCTGCCGCCGGGTCGGGGGCGAAGACATGCAGCGCCGCTTCGGTTTTCATCAGCAGACGCAGCTTGGCCAGAGCAGCTTCGCCGCCGCCGGAGAGGAGGATCTTTTGCCCGCGGGTGGCGAGGAAGATGGGAAAGTGATCCATGATGCGCCCTGTATTCTGTTTGACGTGACCTCCTATATAGGAAATATTCCCGATAATTGGCTATATGCTGGCGCAGATAAGAACATGCGTTCGCTTTGGCCGCAGGTTGAGTGTGAACGTCCTGCCAGGACGAGAGAGAAGAGAATGACTGTCCGAATTGATGAGACTGACCGGAAGATTTTGGCGCAGCTGCAACGGGATGCGAGCCAATCGCTGGACGATATTGCCCGTGAAGTGGGGTCTTCGAAAACGCCGGTGTGGAATCGGATACGCAAACTGCGCGAGGCCGGGGTCATCGGCCAGCAGACCGTGGTGCTGGATTCCGAAGCGCTTGGGTTCGAGGCCTGTTTCTTTGTCCTGATCCGCACGTCAGAGCATGAGGCGGCTTGGCAGGCGGCATTTTTGCAGGCGTTGAAAGACCGGCCAGAGGTGCAGGAGGCGCACCGTCTGGCGGGGGATATCGACTATATCCTGAAGGTGCGGGTCAAGAACGCGCGGGCCTATGATGTCTTTTATCAGGCGCTGATTTCAGAGGTGAAGGTGCATAACGTCACGGCGCTTTTGTCGATGGAAGAGATCAAATCGACGACGATGCTGCCGCTGTAAGAGGGCGGGGCGGCGGGTGTCTTCGCCGCCCCGCATTGGCTTAGGACTGGGCGAGGGCCGTCACGATGGGCGCGAAATCCTCGGCCTTGAGGCTGGCCCCGCCGACCAACGCGCCATCGACGTTTTCGACGGCAAAGATTTCGACCGCATTGGCAGCCTTTACCGAACCGCCGTAGAGCAGGGGGAGCGCATTGCCGATCTCCGCGCCGAAACGGTCGATCAGGCGGGTGCGGATGAAGTCATGCACCTCTTTGATCTGCGCAATGCTAGGGACCTTGCCGGTGCCGATGGCCCAAATCGGCTCATAAGCGATGACGGTGTTCCCGGCCTCCACGGCATCGGGGAGGGAGCCGTCGAGCTGCGCGCCGATAATGTCGAGGGTCTGGCCTGCCTCCCGCTCAGCCTCGCTTTCGCCGATGCAGATGATGGCGGTGAGACCGGCACCCCATGCGGCCCGCGCCTTGGCTTGCACATCGGCATCGGTCTCGCGGTGGGCATCGCGGCGCTCGGAATGGCCGAGGATCACATGGCTGGCCCCGCTGTCGGCAACCATCGCGGCAGAGATATCGCCGGTGTAGGCGCCCGCTTCTTCGGCATGGCAATCCTGTGCACCGATCTGGATCGGGCTGCCATGGGTGGCGTCGGTCGCGCGAAAGAGGAGGGTGCTGGGTGGGCAGATCACGACCTGCGGCGGGTTTTCGGGCAGGCCGGTGGCAAGGCTGTGAAGCTCTGTCAGCGCGGCGGCGGTGCCGTTCATTTTCCAGTTGCCGGCGGCGATTTTGGGGCGCATCGGTTCCGTCCTGATCTGTTAATGTTACCAGATCAGTTCGCAGGCCCGTGGCCTTTCGTCAAGGCCGGGGCAGATCGGCGCGCTTACTTCGCGCCGAGGCTTTCGTCGAATTTGATCGATTCGCCGCAACCGCAGGCTTCGGTCACATTGGGATTGCGGAACTTGAAACCGGACTCCAGCAACGTTGTCTCATAGTCGATCTCGGTGCCGAAGAGGAACATCTGCGCCATGGGGGCGATCATCACCCGCGCGCCGTCTTGTTCGACCACCTCATCATTGGGGTCGGTCGCTTCGACGTATTCCATGGTGTATTCCATGCCCGCACAGCCGCCTTTCTTGACGCCAATGCGCAGCCCGGCGTGGCCCGCTGATTGCATCAACTTCGCAATCTGGCCAGCGGCTTTGGGGGTCATGGTAACGGCTTGCTTGCCGGGAATGCCAAACATCACAAATCTCCTATGCCGCCAAGATAGGGGTGCGGCGCGGCGATCTCAAGCCGTCAGAAGGAATTCATTGCGGCCTTGGTGGCGAAGGCGGCGATGAGCGCCCAGCCGAATGAGGCTAGCGTGCCGATAATCACGTATTCGCTTATCTTCTGATTCTTTTTCACGGTGTCAAAGCGCAGAATCGACTTTGCCGCGATGAGAAAACCGATGCCCGCAGGCTCGCCGATCATGACCATTAGAAAGATCAACGCGCGTTCCAGCAGGCCGATCATCCGGCCCGCATTCTCCAACCCATCCGGTTGGGCCTGCGCCTTGTGCGGCAGCATCAAACCACCCACGGCGGGACCGCCTGCGAGCGTCGCGGTGATCAGCCCCGCGATAAACAGGGCGGGCGGGATGAGCATGCTGCTGTGGTCGGCCCAGATGCCGCGGGCAAAGGCGTCGGGGGCATAGTGGACAAGGGCTACGATGGTGATGAGATGGGCGAGTTGATCGGTAAGGTAGGACCAAAGCCGGTCGCGCTGGTGCGCCGGCACGGCGTAGGTCTTGAGCGCATCAATTGCGGTATGGGCAAGCGCGAGGAGGGCGGCGGGGATCAAATTGCCGCCGAGGGCCAATGCGGTCAGGGCAAAGACGATGGCGCCGTGGAGCAGTAGCACTTGCGGCTTGCGCTTGGCGGCGACCATGGCATTGGTTTGAAACACGAAATCCGCCAGCAAGTGAGCGATCAGGCAAGCGAGAGCGGTGGCGATGGCCTGTTCGGTCATAGAAATTCCGGTAGTTGGTGATGGCGTCCATTTGAAAAGCCATGGCGAGCCGGGACAAGTGTTTTCTTATGGTGTTTAACAGTCTAATTTGGCTGTAATTTGATAAAACAGGCTTAAAGGGCTGTTTTGCGCGCCTCGAGAACCTCGCAGACCTCCCGCAACTCATCTATCCCCGCCGCGTCCACATGGCCCTGTACGCTCTGCTGCGTCAGGTCGAACTCCCGCGCAAGCTCCGCCTGCAGGGGTGGTTCGGGGGTCAGCATGTAGTAGGCGACCTCGGCTTGGCGCTTGGTCCAGCCGCCCGCGATCCGGTCGGCGAGGGGCAGGGCCGTGCGCAGGGCGAGGGGGGCGTCGGGCGCGTGCATGCGGCGCGCGCGGGGCATGTTGTCGAGCGCGTGGCCGGAGCTGACCAGTGCCACTCCGTCCGCGCGGGATAGGTCGTCCCCTGCGAAATGCGCGGGGCCGATCCCGATACCAAAGCGGGTGTCGGCGGTCTTGCCGCAGCGGCGCACGGTGGCGCGTAGCACGAGGGCTGCGCGGAAGGTGAAGGCGGGCGCCACGGCCATCTGCCAGCCATCTCCACGAAAACGGGTCATCCGGGCGGGCTGGCCTTGCCAAGCAGTCAGCGCCTCGGCGGCGTCGTCAAGGCGCGCGAAGATGGCATCCAACTCCGCCCGGCTCATCGCGGAGGATTTCACGATATCGCCGGTAAAAATTGCCCAAGTTTCCATGGCTTGCCCCTTGTTTCCCGCAATGTCGCAGGAAGGCGGAATCCATGCAAGCCCGGCCACGGAAAAGGGCCGCCCGAAAGGGGGCGGCCCTGATGGCGTTCTAACGGCTAGGACCGATCAGAGGCCCATGCAGTTCGCATAATAGGTCACGGTCGCGGGCCAGTCAGAGAAGACACCGGCCACGCCCACGTCTTGGGCCAACACATCCAGCGCCACCAGATAGTCGCTGTCGTCTTTCACAATGTCATTGACCGACTGGAAGTACCAACCGCCACCGGAGGCGAGCGGGCCGGAGCGCTCCAGCGTCCATGCGATCAGGGTCAGCCCTGCTTCTTTCGCGGCCATGGCGTATTCGGATGCGGCGATGGCGCCGTCCTTGTTGGTCAGCATCATGTTGAGCGAGGGGGCGAGGTAGTTCACGCCCTTGGCTTTCAGATCGGCGAAATCTTCGGCCCAAGTCTCGGGGTTTTGCTCATCGAAACCGTCGGACCACTGCACCAGATAGACGGCCTGCTTGCCGAATTCGGGTGTGTTGTCGACCCAGTAGAGCACGTCTTCGAGGTTGAAGGACTGCGGCCAGACGTCGGAGGCGGGGATGCCTGCGGCGACATATTCATCCACCAGTTTCTGCGCGTAGTCTTCCTGAGAGAAACCCTCGTGCGGCATCTCGACGGAGGGGGATTTCAGCTCGGGCGTGAATTTGGCACCGAGGGATTTGAACAGTTCGATCGATTCCGCATGGGTCATCAGATCGGCCTTGTCGCTGTAAAGCTCGGTGCGCCAAGTCGCGACGCCGCCCTGATAGTCTTCGGCGGTGGTGGCGGTCTTGTCAGCGCTGTCCATCTTGGGCGTCAGGGTGCGGAATTCGGCCAAGGTGATGTCGGAGGTGCGGCATTCGGCGCTGGCGGGCGTGTCACCCGACGCGGCGGTGAAGCCGGTGGTGCATTTCTCGGCCAGATCGGAGACGAGGATGTTCGTCGTAGTGTGCAGATCGTTCTGGGCGTGGCGGCAGACCAACTCGTGATCGGTGGTAAAGGTCACGTCGCATTCCAGAATGCCCGCGCCCATACGCGCGGCGGCGACGTTGGATTGCACGGTATGCTCAGGAAACATCAGCGGCGCGCCACGGTGGCCGATGGAGAAATCGGTCTTGGCGGCCTCTTGGCCCATGCAGGAAGCCAGCTTGTCCTTCAATGCGCCCTCGGGCAGCTTGTCCACCAGATAGGCCGGGCGGGGGCCGTACTCCACCGGTGTCGCGGCGGCATGGGTCTCGGCCAGCGCCATGCCGGGCGCGAGGGCCAGAGCGGCGAGAGAAACAAGTGTTCGCATAATGTTATCCGTTCGTGAATGAAGTTCTGGGGCTTCTATGGGTGCCCGATGTAACGGTTTCACGACCGGATCATGTCAGTCAAATGAACAATCCACGGCAGCCCCGCTCGGCGGGATGCGGCCAAAAGAAAACGCCGCCAATGCCCTGCATCGACGGCGTCTGTTCTTCGCTTTGTAAAGCTGTCGCTTACATGAAGCCCAGTTCAAGGCGGGCTTCGTCCGACATCATGTCCATGCCCCAAGGCGGCTCCCAGACCAGTGCCACATTGACCTGCTTGACCCCGGCAATCGGCTCAACCGCATCGGCAACCCAACCGGGCATCTCACCGGCAACGGGGCAGCCGGGCGCGGTCAGCGACATCTTGATGTCGACTTCATTCTCGTCGTTGATGTCGATGGTGTAGATCAGCCCCAGTTCATAGATATTCACCGGGATCTCAGGGTCATAGACCGTGCGACAAGCCTCAACGACCTGCTCGTAAAGCGGGTGATCGGTGGAGGAGGGCGCAATCAGCGGTGTCCCTTCGAGCGGTTGGGTCTGTTCGGTCATCTCTTGCCTCGCATCATTCTCGACGTTTTATATAGGGATTGCGGGCAGGGGCGTAAAGTGGCCCCAAGCCGGGTGGGGCTGCTGTCGCCCCCGCTAGCCGCCTTTGCGACGCCGCGCGGGCTGTGGCTTCACCCGGGCTTCGATCTCATCATAGACCTTGCCGACGATGTCTTTCTTGGTGGCATTCTCAATCCCCTCGAACCCGGGGGAGGAGTTGACCTCAAGCACCTTTGGCCCGCTTTCCGACCGCAGCAGATCGACCCCGGCGATGCCGAGGCCAAAGGCCCGGGCGGCACGCACGGCGGTATCGCGTTCCTCTTTCGAGATGCGCACGACCTTGGCCGAGCCGCCCCGGTGCAGGTTCGAGCGGAAGTCCCCCTCCGCGCCCGTGCGTTTCATAGAGGCCACGACCTTGCCCGCCACCACGAGGCAGCGGATGTCTTCACCGGCGGCCTCCTTGACGAAATCCTGCACGAGGAAGTTGGCGCGCAGGCCACGGAAGGCGTCGATCACACTTTCGGCGGCCTTCTTGGTTTCTGCCAGCACGACGCCCTTGCCTTGGGTCGACTCCAGCAGCTTCACAATCAGCGGCGCGGTGCCCACCAACGCCATCAGGTTGCTGGTGTCTTTGGGCGAGGCGGCGAAGGCCGTGGTCGGCATGCCAATGCGCTTGGCGGCCAAGACCTGATGCGCGTGCAGTTTGTCGCGGCTAGCGGTGATCCCGGCAGAGCCGTTGACGCAAAAGGTGCCGATGGTCTCGAACTGGCGGATCACGGCGGTGCCGTAGGAGGTGATCGATGCGCCGATGCGCGGGATCACCGCGTCGTAGCGCGGCAGGCGCTTGCCGTCGTAATGCACCTCGGGGGCCAGTTGGTTGATCGCCATATAGCAGCGCGTGGTGTCGATGACTTCGACCACATGGCCGCGCGCTTCGCCCACTTCGACCAGACGGCGGGTGGAATAGTTGTCTTCCCGGCTCAGCACCGCGATGCGCAGGGCGCGCTGCGGCGCTTTGTGGCGCAGGCTGGCGGTGTGGTAGACGTCGTAATTCAGATCAGGTTGCAGCCGCCGTTCGGTTGCCGAGATGTTGATATGTTCGGTCAGCGCCTGACGGCCCAGCAACATGCGGCTGGTCATGGTGCCCCGGTTCGTCAAGGTCACGTCGATGGGCCAGCTTTGGCCGCCGACCTCAAGCGTGGTGGCGATGACGAAGCGCTGTTCGGATTCGCCGTTGGAAGAAGTCACCTCGCGCCGGTCGATGATTGGGGCGGAACAGGTGATCGAGATATCTTCGCGCCCGGCGATGGGATGCACGTTGAACCGCACCTTGGGCTTGGAGGCGGGGCCGAAGACTTCGATGTCATGGGCATGCAGCGCCGAGGTGCGCGCGCCGGTGTCGACTTTGGCTTTGATCGCGGGCAGGCCAAGATCGGGCAGGGCAACCCATTCTTCCCAACCAAATGTGAGTTTTTCCATTGCCTGCTCCTTGGGTCATTGGTCTGCCTGCCTAACCTGCGGCAGGGGCTGCATCAAGCGGCGCGATGTCAGGGGGTGCCCATATCCGCAGGGGCGGGGGGCAACATGCGGACGTCGTCTTCTTTCTCCATCCGTGCGGCGGCGGCAAGAAGTTCCTCACGCACGCGGCATTCGATATCCCAAAAGGTCGCGGCATTGTCGGTGGGCAACTCGAAGCGCACCTTGATGCCAAAGGCATCTTGGTCGAGCACATGCACCTTGGCCTTGTCCATCGGTTTGACATCATCGGGGTCTTCGCGGGCCAAGAGGTCAAAGAACACACGGCGCAGGGCTGCCACATCAGCGTTTTGCGACAGGGTCAGGATGATGGGGCGCACCATGGCGTGATCCTCGATCGACCAGTTTTCAAAGGCGTCGGAGACGAAATAGCTGACCGGCACGATCAGCCGGGTGCCGTTCCAGTTGAGCAGTTGCACGTAAGTAAAGTGAATTTGCTCGACCGTGCAGAAATGCCCTTCGAAGATCAGTTGGTCCCCGATCCGTGCAGAGCGGTTCAGCGCAATCTGGATAGAGGCGAGGATATTGCCCAGAACCTCACGGGCGGCGAAACCCAAGACGATGGTCACCGCACCGGCAGAGGCCAGCAGCGACAGGCCAATGGTGTTGTCCGCGTTGCTGGAAACGAGGATCACCCCCGAGGCCACCAGCACGGCGATCACGATCACCCCTTTGCGCGCCGCCGCGATTGTCGTGGCGATGGAGCGCATATGGGCATTCATCGGATCGGCAAGCTCATAGGCGTTGTTGGGGCTGATCCGGTCAAAGATCTCGTCAAAGGTAAAGACAATGGCAAGGGCGGCGGCGGTAACATAGGCGATCAGCAAAATCGGGCTCAGCACCGCGTCGATAAAGCCCGACACGACCAAGACCCGACTGGTGGCCGTGCCGATGATCGCGGCGCAAAGCACGATGGCGGCGGGCCAGCGGAAGGAGCGCAGCAAAAAGCGCATCCAGCGGCGTTTGGCGGCCTGCCCGAGGCGGCGCATGATGCTAAAGGCGAACCAACCGGCTGTTAGCGCGACGACGACCAGCAGGGGCAGGAACAGCACCTCCCACAGGTACATGCCCCAAAAGGCGCGAATGCGCAGCCAGTCGGGCAGCATCGTCTCAAGGTCCGTCGGCCCATACTGCGCGTGAAGATGCGGAATGTTATCGATGCTCTGGCGCGAGAAGACCCAGACTGGCTCGGCATCCTCACCAGGTTTGATCCGGTTGAGCCGCAGCGGCACGTCATGGCCGCCCAGTTCCAACCGGTCGATCAAGAGCGAGCGGCGCACGCGCCCGGTGTCATTGTCCTCGGCCGAGCCTGAGAGCCAGCCGTCGGGCCGGTCCGCCAGCCTGCGCCATGGCACGACGACCTTGCGCTCCATCAGAACGGAAAGTTGAAAAGCGCGCTCGGCCCCAATAACCGCCTGATCCCCTTGCGGCAGGTCCGACAGGTCAAGGATATGGGCCGCGTCCGAATAGTGCCCATTGTCGGTGAGGTAGATGAAGCTTTCTAACGCGGCCATCGGTGTGCCGCGGTCCAGCGTCTCAGGCGGGGGCGGCAGGCCGGGGTTCAGCTCGGTCGTTTCAAACCATTTTTCCTGCGCCTGCCCGGTGGCGGCCCCCGTCAGCAGCGCAATCGCCAGCACGAAGGCCCCCAGAAAACGAGGAAACACAGTCGCGAAAGCGCGTGAGAGTAAGGCAAGCCGCTGCATGGATAGCGCAATGTAGCGGGGGTTCGGGCAATTCAAGGCTGCGCGGCGCCTCTTCATGCCATTTGCGGGCGTTTAGTTTTCGTTAATGTCACGGGTCACGATTCGTGCGCCGCTGGACTGCCGTTTGAAAAGCGCCCGCAGGGCCAGCCAAGCGATCAAGGACAGCACGGCAAAGAGGGCCAGCAGCAGAGCCACATTGGCGGGCGACCAGAGGGCGACGATCAAGGCCGTGCCAAGCGCGCCGAGGGCAAAGCCCAAGAAGATCGAACCGGGCAACAAAAGCTCAACCACGCCGAGCGCCAGCGCCGCGCAGACCCAAACCCACCAAAGCGTCCACCAAGCCGCCATCAGCTTTTCCCTTTGAGCAATTTGAAAGCGTCTCCAAAGGCTTCGAGGGCCTGTGCAGGGACAAGGATGGTCTGGCTGCCCGCGCCTTTGCCCATGGCATTCAGCGCATCGACCTGTTTCAGCGCGATCTGGTAATGTGCGGCATCCAGCCCGTTTTCGTTGATCGCCGTGGCGACGACTTGGGTCGCATAGGCTTCGGCATCGGCCAGAATGCGGCGGGCCTTGGCGGTCTGCTCGGAGGCATAGAGCTCGGCCTCGGCGGCCAGTTCCACGGCGCGTTTCTTGCCCTCGGCCTCGGTCACCTGCGCGCGGCGGGCGCGTTCGGCATTGAGTTGCTGCATCATCGCGGCGCGGGTGGCGGCATCTAGGTTTACGTCCAGTATCTCGGCCCGGGTCACTTCGATCCCCCAAGAGTCCACGGCGTCTTCGACGCTGGCCTTGATGGTGGTGATTAACTGGCTGCGGTTGGCCTGCACCTCGTCCAGATCCATCTTGCCGATCTCGGCCCGTACGATCCCCGCCACGGTGGTCGAGATCGCGCTGTCCACGTTGCGGATGCGGTAGACGGTCTTTTCAGGCTCGGTGATGCGGTAAAAGACAGACGTGTCCACCTGCACCAACACGTTGTCGCGGGTGATGGCGTCTTGGCTGGCCGTGGGCAATTGTCGTTCGAGGATCGAGATTTTATGCGCCACACTGTCGATAAAGGGCACGATCATATTGATCCCCGGCCCCAAGACCGCGCGCAACCGGCCAAAGCGTTCAATCACATGTTGTTCGGACTGCGGGACGATCTTGACCGATTTCAGGATCAGGATCACGACCAGCAGGGCCAGCAAAAGCCAAGCAAGGTTGTTCTCCAACAAGCCGAGCAGCATATCTTCGAGGGTCAAGGCCGTAATCCTTTGAGCAATATCATTTTCAAGCAATCTTGGCTATTTTAGCTTTATTGCATGTTTCCCGCCACTGGTTTATCGCGCCAGTCGCAGGCAGAGAGGGCATCGTATGACCAGCACCGGATTCACCAAACACGCGCAGGACGGCAAGGCACGCAGTGGCGTGATCCAGACCCCACGCGGCGAGATCCGCACGCCTGCCTTCATGCCGGTCGGCACGGCGGCGACCGTCAAGGCGATGATGCCTGAAAGCGTGGCGTCGACGGGCGCGGATATCCTGTTGGGCAATACCTACCACCTGATGCTGCGCCCCACGGCAGAGCGTGTGGCCGCCTTAGGCGGGCTGCATAAGTTCATGAATTGGGACAAGCCGATCCTGACCGACAGTGGCGGTTTTCAGGTGATGAGCCTTGCTGGCCTGCGCAAGCTGACCGAACGCGGCGTGACTTTCAAAAGCCACATCGACGGCTCCAAGCATGAGATCACGCCGGAGCGCTCGATGGAGATTCAGGAGCTTCTGGGCTCGGACATCGTCATGTGTTTCGACGAATGCCCGGCGCTGCCCGCCGACCGGGACCGCATCGCCGAAAGCATGCGTCTGTCGATGCGCTGGGCCAAGCGCAGCCGGGAGGCCTTTGGCGACCGCCCCGGTCACATGCTGTTCGGCATCCAGCAAGGCGGGTTGGAAGAAGACTTCCGCCAAGAAAGCGCCGAGGCGCTGCGCGAGATCGGCTTTGACGGCTATGCCGTCGGCGGTCTGGCCGTGGGGGAGGGGCAGCAGGCGATGTTCTCTACCTTGGATTTCTCGACCGACATGCTGCCCGAGGACAGGCCGCGCTATCTGATGGGCGTGGGCAAGCCCGACGATATCGTCGGTGCCGTGGCGCGGGGGATCGACATGATGGACTGTGTCCTGCCCTCACGCTCTGGTCGCACGGGGCAAGTCTTTACCCGGAGGGGCGTGCTCAACATCAAGAACGCGCGGCATCAGGATGATCCGCGCCCGCTGGATGAGAATTGCAGCTGCCCGGCCTGCCGCAACTATTCGCGCGCCTATCTACACCATGTCTTCCGCAGCCAAGAGATCATCTCGTCGATGCTGCTGACATGGCACAACCTGCAATACTACCAAGACATCATGGCCGGCATGCGCGAGGCCATTGCGGCGGGGCGGTTCACCCAGTGGCAGGCCGATTTCCACGCAGGGCGCGAGCAGGGCGACATCGACCCGCTGTAGCGGCGGGGCGTTTCGCCCTCACGCGAATTTGTGCTGACGGTCCTTGCTGCAAGGTGGCGGGGTCTTAGGTGCCTTGCACATTCTATTGCAAGGAAAGGCCCGAATATGACCGAGAAGCTTTTTACCCCTTTCACCGCCGGTGAGATCGCGGCCGAGAACCGTTTGGTGATGGCCCCCCTGACGCGCAACCGCGCGGATAATGAGACCGGCGAAGTCTCGGACATGCATGTCGACTATTACCGCCAGCGGGCGGGCGCGGGCATCATCATTACCGAGGCCACCCAGATCAGCCCCGAGGGCAAGGGCTATTTCCAGACCCCCGGCATTCATAGCGAGGGCCAAGTCGCCGCGTGGCGCAAGGTGACCGACGCGGTGCATGCCGAAGGTGGGCGGATCGTCATCCAGCTTTGGCATGTGGGCCGGATCAGCCACACCTCTCTACAGCCCGATGGCGGCAAGCCTGTCGCGCCTTCTGCTATCGGCGCTGGCGTGAAAACCTTCACCGCCAACGGGTTCGAGGATACCTCCGAGCCACGCGCGCTTGAATTGGATGAGATGCCGCGTCTGGTCGCCGACTATGCCCATGCCGCCGAGATGGCCAAGAAAGCAGGCTTCGACGGGGTCGAGGTTCACGGGGCCAATGGCTATCTGCTGGACCAATTCCTCAAAACCGGCGGCAACAAACGCGAGGACGCCTATGGCGGCAGCGTGGAAAACCGCGCACGTCTGCTGTTCGAGGTGCTGGATGCGGTGACGGAAGTCTGGGGCGGCGAACGTGTGGGGCTGCGCCTCTCGCCCTTTTCGCCCGCCAACGGGATCGAAGACGCCAATCCCCAAGAGACCTTTGAGTATGTCGTGAAGGGGCTGAACCGCTACAACCTCTCCTATCTGCATCTTGTCGAAGGCGCGACAGGCGGCTCGCGCGAGTTGGACGAAGGTGAAAGCATCGCCGCGCTGCGGGCGCTCTTTGACGGGCCTTACATGGCCAACAATGGCTATGACCGCGAGATGGCGATCAAGGCCGTGGCCGAGGATAAGGCCGATCTGATCGCCGTGGGTCGCCCCTTCATCGCCAATCCCGATCTGCCGCGCCGCTGGCAGATGAACGGGCCGCTGAACGAGGGCGATACCGATACCTACTATGGCGGTGGGCGCGAGGGCTTTACCGACTATCCGACGCTGGAACAGGCCGAAGCCTGACCGATCAGGGGCGCCCGCGCGGCGCCCCTTTCTTACGACGCGTGCAATTGGGGCGAAATCACCCCATCGCGCGCTTGCCTCCATCCCGCCGAAGCGCGATGATGGCGGTCGAATAGCCCGCAAGGGATTGAAACAGGCGGATGGGATGCACACATGTCCTGTCCAGAAGAGGGGATGTCAGAGGCCGCCTATGACAGGGGCCCGGATGTCTTGCTAAGATAAGGAATTGAGCATGTTAGAGCCACTGAACGCATCCTACCCGGTGCTTCCGCTGCGCGACATCGTCGTGTTTCCCCACATGATCGTGCCGCTTTTCGTTGGCCGCGAGAAATCCGTCCGCGCCCTTGAAGAGGTGATGGCAGACGATAAACAAATCCTGCTGTCGAGCCAGATCGACCCTGCCGAGGATGATCCCGACACATCCGGCATCTACAAGGCTGGTGTGCTGGCCAATGTGCTGCAACTGCTGAAACTGCCCGATGGCACCGTGAAAGTGCTGGTCGAAGGCCAAGCGCGGGTGCGCATCACCGAATACCTTGAGAACGACAACTTCTTCGAGGCGCGCGCCGAGTATCTGACCGAGATGCCGGGCGACGCGGCCACCACGCAGGCGCTCTTGCGCACCGTGGCCGATGAGTTCGAGCGCTACGCCAAGGTCAAGAAAAACGTCCCCGAGGAAGCGCTCGCAGCCGTTGGCGAAAGCGCCGAGCCTGCGCGTCTGGCCGATCTCGTGGCCGGTCACCTCGGCATCGAAGTCGAGCAGAAGCAGGACTTGCTGGAGACGCTGAGCATCTCCGAGCGGCTTGAGAAGGTCTATGGCCTGATGCAGGGCGAAATGTCGGTGCTGCAGGTCGAGAAGAAGATCAAGACCCGCGTGAAGTCGCAGATGGAGCGCACGCAGCGCGAATACTATCTGAACGAACAGATGAAGGCGATCCAGCAGGAGCTGGGTGACGGCGAGGACGGCAAGAATGAAGTGGCCGAACTCGAAGCCAAGATCGCCGAGACCAAGCTGAGCAAGGAAGCCCGCGAAAAGGCCGAGGCCGAGCTGAAGAAGCTTAAGAACATGTCGCCCATGTCGGCCGAAGCCACCGTGGTGCGCAACTACCTTGACTGGATGCTGTCGATCCCGTGGGGCGTGAAGTCGCGCGTGAAGAAGGATCTGGGTCGTGCCCAGAAGATCCTCGACGACGATCACTATGGTCTCGAGAAGGTCAAGGAACGCATCGTCGAATATCTCGCCGTGCAGCAGCGCTCGACCAAGATGAAGGGCCCGATCATGTGCCTTGTCGGCCCTCCGGGCGTCGGTAAGACATCCTTGGGCAAATCCGTCGCCAAGGCCACGGGGCGCGAATTCATTCGCATCTCGCTCGGTGGCGTGCGCGACGAATCCGAGATCCGCGGCCACCGCCGGACCTACATCGGTTCCATGCCCGGCAAGATCATTCAGGCGCTGAAGAAGGCCAAGACCACGAACCCGCTCATCCTGCTCGACGAAATCGACAAGATGGGTCAGGACTTCCGTGGCGACCCGGCCTCGGCCATGCTCGAAGTGCTTGATCCGGAACAGAACGGCACTTTCGTGGACCACTACTTGGAGGTGGAATACGACCTGTCGAACGTCATGTTCCTGACCACGTCGAACAGCTACAACATGCCCGGGCCGTTGCTTGACCGGATGGAGATCATTCCGCTTTCCGGCTACACCGAGGACGAAAAGCGCGAGATCGCCAAGCAGCATCTGGTGCAGAAGCAGATCAAGAACCACGGTTTGAAGGAGAAGGAATTCAAAATCGAGGATTCCGCTCTGACCGGCATGATCCGCTATTACACCCGCGAGGCCGGTGTGCGGAACCTCGAGCGTGAGATCGCCAAGGTGGCGCGCAAGTCGCTGACCAAGATCGTCAAGAAAGAGGCCGAGAGCGTCACCGTCACCGGCGACAACCTCGAAGACTTCCTTGGCGTGCGCAAGCACCGCTTTGGTCTGGCCGAGGAGAAGGACCAGATCGGTGTCGTGACCGGGCTGGCCTATACCTCAGTCGGCGGCGAGCTTCTGTCGATCGAAGCGCTGCGCCTGCCGGGTAAAGGTCGGATGAAGACCACCGGCAAGCTTGGCGACGTGATGAAGGAAAGCATCGACGCGGCCAGTTCCTACGTCCGGTCAATCTCTCCGCAGATCGGGGTCAAGCCGCCGAAGTTCGACACGCTGGACATCCACGTGCACGTGCCCGACGGCGCCACCCCCAAGGACGGCCCCTCGGCCGGTCTGGCGATGGTGACCTCGATCGTCTCGGTGTTGACGCAGATTCCGGTGCGGCGCGACATCGCCATGACCGGTGAGGTCAGCTTGCGCGGTAACGCCATGCCAATCGGCGGATTGAAGGAGAAACTTCTCGCGGCCCTGCGCGGCGGCATCACCACGGTGCTGATCCCCAAGGAGAACGAGAAAGACCTGCCGGACATCCCCGACAACGTCAAAGAGGGGCTGACCATCATCCCGGTGGGCCATGTTTCGGAAGTTCTGGAGCATGCGCTGGTGAGCAAGCCAAAAGCGATCGATTGGGACGAAGCCGCCCAAGAGGCCGCCGAGGCCGCCGCGATGAAGGCCCGTGCCGCAGGCGTGGACGCCACGACCACGCATTAAGGCGAACGGCCAGTTAGAATGCCATCAGCGCGCGCCTTCCGGGGCGCGCGTTTTCGTATCCACCGTGGGGCAGGGCCCGCCGCATCTCGCGACAGTTTTTGCGCTAAACCCTCTTGCAAGCCGCGCCGCAATTGGCTACTTCGCCCCGCAAGGGTGATTAGCTCAGTGGTAGAGCGCTTCGTTCACATCGAAGATGTCAGGAGTTCAAATCTCTTATCACCCACCATCCTACCCCTTTGATAACAAAGAAAACCCTTGCAAATAAGGCCCGCTGGCCGTTCTGATGTTACAACTCTGGTTACAATCAGGAACGCACCATGGCTGGCAAGGTCAGGCATCTAATCAACCGCTCAGGTAGGTATCACGCGCGACTCGTGGTGCCGAAAGACCTCCGCGATGTCGTAGGGAAGACTGAGCTGCGCAGCCCATTGGGTGGGGACTACCGTCAGGCGCTCAAGCTGTTGCCCGGTGCTGTGGCACGACTCCAGCACCAGATTGCGCAAGCAGAGCGTAAGGCGGGGCAGGGGCATGCACAGGCCGGTGCCGGACGCTATCCGCTGGCAGCTGATCAGATCGCGCTGAGCCACTACAATCAGCGGCTAGCCTTTGACGATCTTCTCAGAAATGAGCCGGGATACGCGGACAGCGGTATTGACGACCTCTATGTGAACAGGCTGCGGAAGGCGGTTGCGGGACGTAGCAGCGACGACGAACTGCAAGCACTTATCGGCGATCAACTTGAAAGGTTCCGGGCCGTCGGCAATGTCAGCGCTGGGCAGGGGAGTGACGAGTGGCGCGTGATCGCTCGCGCTCTATGCAGCGCAGAGCTAGAGGCACTGGCGCGGGTCGCTGAGCGTGACGAGGGTGACTTCACTGGCACCCCTACCGTGCCCATCATTGTGAACGCCCAGCCCCCTTCTGACGCCCCTGAGCCGGTCAGTCTCAAACGCCTTTGGGCGGACTATGTGACCGCCCGCAAGCAGGCAGGCTTTATGAGGGACAACGGGCGTCAGCTTGGGCTGACGGTCGAGAGGCTGCGCAAATTCGTGAAGCACGATGACGCCGCGCGGCTTACCAAGAAAGACATTGTGGAATGGCGGGATCATCTGTTGAAAGATTTAGCGGCAAAGACTGTCAGCGACAAATACCTGTCAACGATCCGGTCACTGCTGAACTGGGCGGTGGATAACGAGCGCCTGACGCAGAACGTGGCTGCGACCGTGAAGCAGCCGAAGCCCCGGCAAAGGCGCAGTCGCGAGAAAGGTTTCACCGACGCTGAGGCGTTGAAGCTATTGAAGGCATCTCGGGAATATACACCCCACGAAGACGAACGAGGCAGGGTGCGCGAGAAGCCTGAGCTGATAGCGGCAAAACGTTGGGTGCCAATGTTGGCAGCGTTTTCGGGCGCGCGGGTCACTGAGCTGACGCAGCTTCGTAAAGAAGACCTGCGTAAGGAGGGCGGGCATTGGGGTATGCGGATCACGCCGGACGCTGGATCGGTCAAGACAAGTGAGTATCGGGACGTGCCGCTGCACCAGCAACTTATTGATGAGGGGTTCGAGCGCTTCCTTGAGCAGGCGGGAAGCGGCCCGCTGTTCCACGGTGGAAAAGAGCCTGCGCGATACGCCACGAAAGCGGTCAGAATATCCAGCCAGCTTGCGGAATGGCTTCGCCGGGATGGTCTAGTGCCGGATGGAGTTCAGCCCAACCACGCATGGCGACACCGCTTCAAAACACAGTGCCGGGAACTTGGCGTCTCAGATCGCGTGGCTGATGCGATACAGGGGCACGCGGGTAGGACCGCAGCTGATGACTATGGCGACGTGACCCTGAAGACCAAGGCCGACGCAATCGCAAAACTTCCTTCTTACGGTATCTAGAGGCGTGGAGGGTCTTATTTGATAACCTTTATATATGGAGGTAGGCGGGTTCCGCGGTATAGCTGAGCAGCAGGCTGAGCTAGAAAATACTCTCTCGCGCTATCGACGATGTCTGATAGCGCGGCTAAGTATTGTTCGCAGAGTTCTAAAGTAGTCTGCTTATTATCGCTCAAATATTTCTCGGCGAGACTGCCCACAAATGATTGCTCGACAACTGCAATGTCACTTGGCATCTCCACGTAGTATTTAAGCTTCTCTCCATTCGGCAGCGGCACTTCCCAACCTGACCCGCCAAGCTGGTCACCTATGAAGAAGGCTATTGCACCCGGCGGTTTATCTGCCGAGAGAGCCTTCATTTCTTCGTCGCCAAATGATACTATATGGGCGGACGTCGCGATCTCTAAGCGCCCCTGTTTCTCCAAGTTATTTCGCGCGTCTCTGAAAAAGCTAAATACAGGGTCAGCCTTCAGCCTATCCTGATGCGGTTTATACCATTCCTCAAATCGCTCGGACTTACTGCTCAGGTTTTGTATCACGAACGTCACGCTTCGGCCGAAGGTAAGGACGTTGCGAAGTCCGAGGTCCTTCTTCGCGCCACTCGACAACCTCATCATATCCAAACCGGCGTAAGCAGTTCTTAGAACTAGTTCAGCTCGGTCAACGATGTCAGAGATCTCTTGAGTGGCCATTATGACGCTCTCTGCCTGCCCATATCCAGTTGTATCATAGGTGCAATCTGAGTGGTTAAACAAGGTTCCCGATAGCAATACTCGGGTGAACCAGAATTGTAATACTATTACATTTATGGGATTCACAGAAGGCTGAGTGTGTGGTATCTATATACCACCTGCCAGCTTGTGGAACACCCATGCCCTTCCTCGACCGCCTGTTCGGAAAGCCCGAAGCCAAAGCCCTGACTCTGACCGATTTAGAGGCATTTGGGTTGTTCGGCATGACACCTACCGCGACTGGTATCCACGTAAGTGGCAACTCTGCCTTGCGTGTTCCTGCCGTTGCATGCGCGGTGGCGCTGATCGCTGAGACCATCGGTGCCATGCCCGCCAAGGTGCATTTGAGCGCCACCAAAGAAGCCGCCAAGGACAGTGCCGCGTATAAGCTGGTGCATGATGAGGCAAACGAGTGGACAAGCGCTGGCCAGTTGCGTGAAGCGCTCACCATCGACGCCCTACTGACCGGCAATGGCTACGCCCATGTCGTGCGGCTGAGCGACGATACACCCTTCGAGCTGCACCGGCTGGACCCGGCGAGCGTTCGTTTGGACTATGAGCTGGACGGCGAACCCTTCTACATTGTGCAGACCGCCGATCAGGGTCAGCGCCGCTTCAGCTATCGCGACATTCTTCATGTGCAGCCCTTTGGTGGCGTTTCGCCGATCACTCTGGGCCGTGAAGCCATTGCCCTGTCATTGGCATTTGAACAGCACGTCGCGTCCCTGTTCGCCAATGGCGCGCGCCCGTCCGGCATTATCAAGAGCGACAAGGTGCTGGATGTCGAAGCCAAGAAGAAGATCGCGGCATCGTGGTTCAACACCCACGCGGGGCGCAACGCTGGCGGCACTGCCATTCTCGATGAAGGTATGAGCTATGACCAGCTGAGCATGACCCTTGCCGATGCTCAGTTTGCCGAGAACCGCCTTGAACAAATTCGCGAGATTGCCCGCGTGTTCCGGGTGCCGCCAACAATGCTTTTTGAGCTGACCCGTGGCACATGGTCCAACACTGAGGAGATGGCGCGCCAGTTCTACGCCATCACGCTCAAGCCGTGGCTGACAAGCTGGGCTTGGGCTTATGCGCGCGTCCTGTTCACGCCAGAGGAGCGCGAGGCATTCTATGTGGAATTTGTCACCGACGATCTGCTGACCACCAATGCTGCAGCCCGTGCCGGTGCCTATGGGCAATACCGCAGCATGGGCGCGATGACAGCCAATGAGGTGCGCAGCGGCTTGAACCTCGCACCCTTGCCGGACGGTGACAGCTTGGCCAACCCCTACACAACGTCCGGCGCTTCTGCCCCGGCCCCAGAGGCAGACGCAGCATGATCACGCACCGCGCGTTTTTCGGCACCGCCGAACACAGTTTCACCCTGACCGACGACATGATCACCGAGCTTGAACGACTGGCCGACACGGGCATCGGCGCATTCTATCAGCGCGTGGTCGCCATGCAATTCAATGCCGCTGACGTTACCGAGATCATCCGGCTTGGCCTGATCGGCGCTGGTATGCACCCGCAAGAGGCTATGCACTTAGTTAATACCTACGCGCGCAACCGCCCCATGGCCGAGACATTTCCGCTGGCGCTTGACATTCTCGACGCCCGGTGGAGCGGCACCGCTGCCCCGGCAACCGGAGACACCACAGAATGACAGGCCGCATTGAGATTAAGGCGGCATTGTCCGTCACAGACACCGGCGAGATCACCGGCACAGCATGGCCCTACGGCACGCCAGACCGCGTAGGCGACATGATCGAAAAGGGCGCGATCACAACACCCGCGACCCTGCCGATGCTGTTCGCACACGATCAGGGTCAGGTCATCGGCGTCTGGGACACCATCACAGAGTCTGACACCGGCCTGACCGTCAAAGGGCGCCTGCTGGTGGATGACGTGGAGCGTGCGCGGGAAGTGCGCGCCATGATCCGCAGCAAGGCCGTCACCGGCCTGTCCATCGGCTTTGTCACCACCAAGGCCACACCCCGCGCCAAGGGCCGCACCATCACCGCCCTGACCCTTCATGAAATCTCTGTTGTCGCCGTGCCGTGTCATCCGGGCGCGCAGATCACGTCAATAAAGTCCGATGACACCACAGCAATGCACAAGGAAACCCACATGGAAAACGAAGACCTGATCAACGATCAGCCCGACCCCAAGACCCCGGCCAACGCGCCTCAGATCGACACGAAGGCTTTCGAGGCTATTGTCGCGCGTCTGGATAAGATCGAAGCCAAAGCCAACCGGCCCCAAGGTGTTCACATCACCGGCCCCGTCGCTGATGCTGAGACAAAGGCATTTGGCAACTTCCTGCGCCGTGGCGTCGAACGCATTGCGCCCGAGGAAGTCAAAGCCCTGACCGTCGCCAATGACGCCAGCGCGGGCTACCTCGCCCCGCAAGAGTTTGGCAATGAACTGATCAAGCTACTGCGCGAGTTCAGCCCGATCCGGTCCTACGCCAAGGTTATTACGATCAGCGCCCCGTCAATTACCTATCCGCGCCGCGTCACCGGCACGGCTGCAACTTGGGTTGCTGAGATCGCGAACCGCACCGCGTCCGGCATGACCTTTGAGCAGGTCACTATGATGCCGCACGAGCTGGCGACGTTCACTGATGTCTCGAACGCATTGCTCGAAGACAATGCCTACAATCTCGAAGGCGAGTTGCTGGCCGACTTCGCCGAGTCTTTCGCAAAGACCGAAGGGATGGCGTTCGTCAAAGGCACAGGCGCTGGGCAGCCCTACGGCATCATGGCGGCAACCGGCATCGCTGAGCTGAAAACCGGTGTGGCGGCAAACTTCCCTGCGTCGAACCCTGCTGACGTGCTGATCGCCATGTATCACAAGATCGCCACGACTTACGCTCAGTCCGGCGTCTGGATGATGAACCGCAACACTTTGGCCATCGTGCGCACGTGGAAAGATGGCAATGGCCGCTATCTGGTTCTCGACCCGATCACCGCTGGCGCACCCTCGACACTGCTGGGCCGCCCTGTGGTAGAGATGCCAGATATGGATGACATCGGCGCAGGCCTTTGCCCGGTTCTGTTTGGTGATATGTCAGGCTACCGGATCATCGACCGCGTTGGCCTGACAACGCTGCGCGACCCTTATAGCTTGGCCACCAATGGTCAGGTGCGCTTCCATGCCCGCAAGCGCGTCGGCGCTGACGTAACGCACCCCGACCGCTTCATTAAGCTGAAGTGCGCGGTGTAACATGAGTTTCCGGCCCGCATACGATGTCCCTTTGACATACGGGCTTGGCAGCAAGGTATGGCTGAGGCCATCTTTGCGGGCCGGAATACAGCTTGAGGCGATGCACAACGGCTTCCCCGAGCTGCTGGTGAAAGTCCAGCAAGGCGATACCACAACCCTACGTAAGATCGTCACCTACGCCGCAACAGATCGCGGCGCAGCAGATGACCTGCTGAACGCTATGGCCGGTGCCACGCTTGCCAGTGTTCAGCAGGCGTTGACCGGTCCTGCCTTCGCTCTCATCGAAGCGCTGATGACCCCTGAGACCCGCAAGGATCAGGGCGAGGCCGCGAAGGCACCGACCAGCAAGCCTATGGCTTGGGGCGACCTCTATGCCAGCCTCTACAAGATTGCGACAGGCTGGCTGGGCTGGACACCAGAGACGGCATGGAACGCTACCTTGCCCGAAATCCTGCAAGCGTTCGACGGTCACATCGACCAGTTGAAAGCTGTTCATGGCGCCGCTGAAGATGACACGAACGCCACCCCGGCGATGTCAGCTGAGCAGCGGCAAGCAAACATCGACGCTGGGCTTGATCCCGAGTTCGACCGGGAAGGCTTGCGCGCGCTGAAAGCACGTCACTCGAAGGTGCGCGCCGCATGACCCGCCCACCACATATCTGCACCTGTGGTCAGATCGTTGCGCACGGTGTGCGTTGCACCTGTCAGATCGCTAGCACTCGCGCTCGGAACAAGCGCCACGACGCCAACCGCCCTACAGCAGCACAGCGCGGCTATAACGGCGCGTGGCGTAAGGCTCGTGCTGAATGGCTGCAATTCAACCCGCTCTGCGCACACCCTGGCTGCAACGCCCTGGCTGCGGTGGTGGATCACATCATCCCGCACAAAGGCGACATGGTGCTGTTCTGGGACAAAAGCAACTGGCAGAGCCTTTGTGCACCCTGTCACAATAGGCACAAGCAGCGGTTGGAGCACAGAAGTTGACTACTCTCGGTTCTGGTCTGGCAGTTACTCGGAGGAGTTCTCTCTGCGCAGCTCCGCTATATACTCGTTTCTGCCGGTTTCATCTTGAATGCCAAAGGTCCGAACCTGAGAAAGGTGAAATACCACCACAGCTTCACCTTCTGCGCTTCGTCCGCCAATGGGATGATGCGTCAAGTTATCTCCGCTCATCCCACCATCATTTTGGATATAAATCACCTTTGGTGAATTCGACTGGCGATGCCATCCGACAATCGCCTCACGATACTGCCGTTTGTATGCGTTCGTTCTTGGTTTTGCGGCCATTGATCGTATCTCCCTCAATAAAATTTATTGCCTATCGGCAAAAGAATAACCGCAAGCAAGCGCACTGTCCCGCAATTGGCAAGGTCATTGGAGGGGGAGGTGTTTAATTTAGCGAACTTTTTGAGGACCGGCGGGGGGACAGCCGCACAAGAGACCTCGAATATAACTTTTCAGGATCAGACGACATGACGACGACCAGTCTGCCTTTGCTGAAGGCGCAACTGAACCTCGAACACGATCTCGACGACACACTGCTGAGCCACAAGCTGGCGGTGGCCGAAGACTGGATCAGCAACTTTATCGGCAAGCCTTTTGCCGCACATGAGCCGGTGCCAGCATCCCTGACCGAGGCGGCGTTGCAGCTTGCCGCCTATTGGTATGCCCAGCGCGAAGGAGCCAGCGACATACGCCTGACCGCCGTGCCGTTTGGCGTGTTGGAACTGATCAGCCCTTACCGCGAGAGTGTGACCGGCCATGTCAAAGCGTAAGAGCCTTGCGGCACAGTCAGCCGCGCTGGAAGAGCGCCTGCTGGCGATACCCCGTGAGGTATTGGCAGAACTGCGCCCCGCGCTGGTCAAAGGCGCGCAGGACATCGCAGACGCTATGGAGCAGCTTGCCCCAGAGGATACAGGCGACCTTGTGAACACAATCACAGTCACCGGCCCCGGTGGAACTACGCCTGCTTATTCTTCAAGCGGTGGCAGTGTGACCCTTCCCAAAAATGTCGCGGCGGTGACGGTTGGATCGCCGGACATGCGCCACGGCCATCTTCAGGAATTTGGCACAGTGAACCATGAGGCGCAGCCCTTCATGCGCCCCGCGTTCCGGCTCAAGAAGGCCAAAGTGCTGCGCCGTATCCAGAGCGCTATCACGAAGGCAATCAAGAACAACGGTGGCACATGATGATCGAACCTAGTGTAAGCCTTCAAACAGCCCTGCGCGCGGCCCTGATCGCAGACCCGGCAGTTACCGCGCTGGTGCAGCCTGAGCATATCCGCGCAGGCCGTGCTGACCGCTTTCCTTGCGTGATCATGTCCGGTGCCACCACTGAATATCTGGGCCGCGCTTCTGGTGGTCAGCACCTTGCCCGCGTGAACCTCGACCTGCACGTCTGGGCAGTAGAAGATGGCCCCGACACTGCCAAGGCTATTGGCTTTGCAGTGAGCCGTGCCGTCATCGCCATGCCGGATGCTCAGGACGGCGTCGACATTGATCATCTCGACCAGCCCCGCACCATATGGCTCAGGGATGTCCAGCCCGAGCTGAGTTACACCCACGGCGTGATCGAGATCGAAGCCGTAATCCGGTGGAGGGATTGACCATGATCAAGGCAGGCGCAATGCGCCACCAGATCACACTGGAGCGGATGACAGAGACGGTGCAACCCTCCGGTGCCGTGTCTCAGACATGGGCTAGCTACGTCACACCGCGCGCAGAGATCGTGCAGCAAGAGCTTACGGACTATCTGTCCGGCGTTGGTGAAGGCACGACCGGCACGATCGCTTTCCGGCTCTGGTATGTGCCGAACGTCTCGACCGCTGACCGGATCACCTACAACGGTGCGACCTATGCAGTGACCGGCGTGCTGGAGATCGCCAATGGTCGCGGGCTGGAGATCAGGGCGGTGACACAGTGAGCAAGCATCTGCGCGGCGTGAAGCCGCAAGTATCCACATCGAAAGACGCCCTCACTAAAGCGCCGCGGGTGCCGGAGTATTTCAGCCCATACGCCGCGGCTGAGTGGAAACGCATTATGCCCGGTCTGATCGCCGCGCGCATCCTGACGAAAGGCGACCTTGGCGGGGTAGAGGAATACTGCCTCATGCGTGGCGTCGTGCGCGAGATCGAGACCAACCGCGCCCTGAATGGCGGCGAGATCGACCCCAAGCTGTTTGGGGTCCAGAACCGCGCGGCTCAGACAGCAAGACAGCTGGCGGCTGAGCTGGGCTTATCTCCGGTCAGCCGTGCGCGCATGGGCATAGCATCCGACGACACCGACATTGGCTACGTCAACCCGCTGACGATCCGGTGATATGGACGGCTTAGGGATCATAGAAACGACACAGGCGGATTCCGTCGAATTGCCCTCGACCTATCCGGCGTGGGTATTCGACGCATCGCCTATCCCTGACCCATTGGGCCACGGTGAACGCGCCGTGCAATTCTTGCGCGCCTTAAGACACCCGGCATCCGATGCACCGGGCCGTGCCTTTCAGCTCGCACCATGGCAGGAAAGAATAATTCGCCGGATTTATGGCCCGCGCCACCCCGATGGCCGCAGGATCGTGCAGACGGTGTTTATGCTCATTGGCAGGGGTGGTCGCAAGACCAGCTTGGCAGCTGGGCTGGCACTGTTGCACACCATAGGCCCAGAACGCCGCCCGGCTGGTCAGGTGGTCGCGGCGGCGGCTGACAGGGATCAAGCGGGCATCCTATTCCGGGAAGCCGCAAACATCATCCGCGAAGATCGCAACCTAATCGCGGCGACAAAGATTTACGACGCCCACAACGCCCCGAAAAAGCTGGTTTTCAAAGCGCAGGATATCACGCTGAAGACATTATCGAGCGACGCCGCCGCCGCCCATGGCCAAACCCCGGCAATGACTTTTGTAGATGAACTCCACGTGTGGAAGGGGCGCGACCTATGGGAAGCGCTTAGATCAGGTGCCGCCAAGATAGACGATAGCCTGACCGTGATCGCCACTACCGCCGGACGCGGTGCCGAGACGCTGGCCGCAGAGCAATACAACTACGCCCGCCGTGTCGCCCTTGGTGAGATCGACAACCCCGCATACCTGCCGGTTCTTTTCCAAGCTGAACCGGATGACGACTGGCAGGATGAAGCGGTCTGGCACAAAGCAAACCCCGGCCTTGCCCATGGCTTTCCGAGTTTGGAAGGCCTGCGCGGGCTGGCAAAAGAAGCTGAGAACAAGCCCGCAGACAAGGCTGCGTTTCTGCAGTTTAACCTGAACGTCTGGCAGGCCAACAGCCGTGACCCGCTTTTCAGCATGGTCGCTTATGATGGTCGCGCCTGTGACATCGATCTTGCGGACCTCGAAGAACTGCCCTGCTACATCGGCGTCGACATGTCGATCAGTGGCGATCTGACTGCCGTTGTCGCAGCTTGGCGGCACGACGACGGGCAGATCACCATCATGCCTTGGCTGTTCGTGCCGGGTGATGACCTCAAAGGCCGCGCAGATCGTGACGGTCTGCCCTACGAGACGTGGCGCGACGAAGGCCTGATCACTGTCTGCCCCGGCCCAATCATCGACCACGGCATGATCGAAGACCAGATCAGGGAGCTATGCGCGACCTATGACGTGCAAGAGATCGCATTCGACCCGCACTTAGCCCGCGCGACGATGCAGCGGCTCTATGACGATGGCCTGCCAACAATCGAGTTTAGGCAGGCGCCGCTTTCAATGGGCGTGGCCGCTGGCGATCTCGAACGCACGGTTAATGGCGAACTTATCCGGCATTCTGGTCATGCAGCGTTGCGCCAGCACTTTGACAGCGTGGTGGCTAGCCGCAATCCCACGTCCGGCCTGATCAGGATGCACAAAGCTAAAAAGACAGACCGGATCGACGGTGCGATTGCCGCCGCGATGGCGGTGTCACGCGCCTGCGCAGGTCAGAGCAACAAATCACAATATAGCGGCGAAAACGCCGAACTCTTCATCTTCTAGGAACTCGCAACATGTCTGATCTTCCCGGCCTTATCGTTGACGTTGAAGCCCGCATCGACAAACTCGAAAAGGGTTTGAAGCGCGCCAACGCCGCACAGAACCGCGCATCAAACCAGATGGAAGCGCGCGCCAAGCAGAGCGCGAACCGCCTTCGTGATACCTACGGCAAAGCTGGTGACAGCATCCTCGCCACATTCAAGCGCCTTGGCCCCGGTCTTGCAGGTGGCCTTGTCGGTGGTCTGACCGTGGGTGCCTTGTCTGGTCTGAGCGGCAACCTTGGCCGCATCGTGAACGATGTCGCGAGCATCGGTGATGAAGCTAAGCGCGCGGGTGTATCGGTGCAGGCGCTGCAAGAATGGAAGTTTGTTGGGGCGCAGAACCGCATCGGCATTGATCAGGTAGTGGACGGCCTTAAAGAGCTGAACCTGCGCGCCGATGAGTTTATCATCACAAAGACCGGCCCAGCCGCAGAGGCATTCCAGCGCTTGGGGATCTCCGCAAATGAGCTGAAGACCAAGCTAAAAGACCCCTCCGAACTCTTGCTTGAGATCATCGGGCGCATGGAAGGCTTGGATCAGGCCGCGCGCATCCGGATCAGTGACGAGCTGTTTGGGGGCAGCGCAGGTGAGCGCTTTGCTGAGTTGGTGGGTCGTGGCGAGGCCAAGCTGCGCGACACGATCCGCGCGGCAAACGACACCGGGGCGGTGCTCGATCAGGAGTTGATCGAGAAGGCCGCTGAGCTTGACCGCCGCTTCGCAGCGCTCAAATCCCGCGCCGATGCCTTCCTGAAGGGTTTGGTGGTCGGGATCGCGGACGCTGCGCCAAAAGTGCTAGAGCTGGGCGCGTATCTCGACAACCTGTTTGACGGCAACCCCAATCAGGCCCGCGCTCTTTTGGGTGAAAGCATTGCGAGCACGTTGTCCCGCGACGCCCGTGCCGTGGAAGACAACCGCGCCGCCCTTGAAGCGCTGGCAAGCGTTTATGACGAAACCAGCTACTACGCCGAGCGCAACGCAGATCGGATCGCTCGTGTAGCTGAGCAACTGCGCGCGATGGGGCAGACCGATGCAGTCGACACGCTCGACCGCGTCGCAGGTGGAATGCGCACCCTGACCGGCGAACTTGAAGCTGGCACGATCAGCGCAGATGAATTTGAGAGCCGTTTAGCTGCCGCCGCAGATACGGCGAATGAAGTCATGCGCGAGGTGGCCGCAATCAACGGCACCAAGTTTGACTTTGTGATCGGCGGCCTTGGCCGTCTGGTGAGCGCACTCGCCACAGCCGCAGCTAAAGCCCGTGAGTTGCGGGCATCCCTTCCCGGTGGCTCCGCAGACGGCAGCACAGACGACGCAACCTATGACGACCCCGGTCCGAAGTCCCGCCGTGGTCACCGCGCAGCTACGCCGGGGCTGGCAGTCACAAATTCAATCCGCCCACAGCTACCCTCTATCGATGCAAGTTTCGGATCACCAGAACCCGATGCCGGTGGTGGTGGTAAAGGTGCAGGTGGTGGTGGAACTGCGCGCCAGAACGACCTTCAACGGGAGATCGAAAGTATCGCTCAGGAGACAGCCGCACTGCGTCTTGAAGCGCAGGCGCTGGCGGAAGTGGCTGGCGCGCGGATGGCACAGGGCGATGCAATCGAGTTTGCGCGCACCCGTGCCGAGCTTCTGGCAGCGGCACAGCGCGCCGGTCAGCAGATCACGCCACAGCTGACAGCACAGATCGACACATTGGCCCGCGAATACGTCGAAGCCGGTGCAGCTGCTGAGCTTGCCGCCGCTAAAATTCAGGATGTGCAAAACGCATCCCGCGCCGGTGCCGAGCGGATCGCCGGGGTATTCGAGCAAATGGCGACAGGTGCGATGACCGCAAAGCAGGCCGTAGGGCAGTTGATCCTCGAATTAATCCGTATGAGCCTTCAGAAACGGTTGCTAGAAGCGGCTGAGGGTGCCGGTGGTAGCGTTTTCGGCACGATCCTGAAGGTGCTGGGCGGTGGCTTTGCCGAAGGCGGATACACCGGTCACGGTGGCAAGTATCAGCCCGCTGGCGTGGTCCACAAAGGCGAATATGTCATGAGCAAAGCGGCCACGTCTGCCCTTGGGGTGGCGAACCTCGACAGTCTTCACCAGAGCGCGCTCAGGGGCTACTCAGGTGGCGGGCTGGTAGGTGCCGCCCGCGTGTCGTCGGCCCTTCCTTTGGCCCGCTCTGGAGCCGCTGCGCCCTCTATTGAGATCAATGCCCCGGTCACCGTCAACGCCTCTGGCGGCACCCCGGAGCAGAACAATGATCTGGCAAAGCAGATGGCGCGGGAGATGGAGCAGAGTATGCGCAACGTCGTGGTCTCTGAAATCTCCCGGCAAATGCGCCCCGGCGCACTGCTGAGCCGGAAGAGGTAGGCCATGGCACTTCCAACATTTGCGCCGCCCGTCGCACCATCACCCGGCACCGGTCACAACCCAGAAATTAGCCTGCGCAAGGCTGACTTTGGCGACGGCTATACGCAGTCGTCACCGGCTGGGCTGAACCACATCCGGCAAGTGATCACCCTGCGCTGGGATGGGCTGACACCGGAACAGGCGGCTATGATCCGCGACTTCCTTGCCGAGCGTGGCGGATGGCAGGCGTTCTGGTATCAGCCGCACGGGCATGCCACGCCGGTCAAATGGACCTGCGAAGAATGGTCGGGTGTATCCGGCGCGCCGTGGTCCTTCACCGCGAAGCTGCGGCAGTCTTTCAGCGCTGAGACCTGACCGGCGACGTGACATAAAGGCAACACTCTAAATTCGGCGTTTTTGGATGCCCTATAGACCGACCGGCGCAGGGATGCAGAAGAAATTCCGGTCGCAGGGCAAGAAAGTGCAGGCCGTGGCGTCTGGGTAGGAAAAGGCCGAAAAACGGCCTTAGAACCGCGTTTTGTGTTTGGTCTACCACGGTGGCCCCTGACCCCTAGATCGCGCCCTAAGGTTCCTCACAGCGCCTCTGGTGCGGCAGAGCCGTGCTTTTGGGGCGGTGGGGGAACTTATGTGCAGCGCGGGACACTTCCCGCGTATAACCGGGGTAGGTATCGGGTGCGTGGTGCCGCGTGCGCCGTGCCCTGACCGGAGCAGGGTATCGGGTGCAGCGTGCCGCGTGCGTATAGCCGGAGCAAGGTATCGGGTGCCGCGTCTGCTGACCGGGATAGGTTGCGAGCCGGAGTGTTGAAGCATTTTGGGCGCCAAGAAGAACTACACAGAAGCACTTATCACCAAATACAGTTATCACTCTTAAAAACATACATAATACGACCAAAATGCTTCACCTCTCCGGCGCTGGAAATCAGCCCGAGAACAACCCCAGAGGGGCGGAAAATTTCCCGGTCAGGCGTGAAGCGGGGAAGATGTTATAGACACGGAACTCTAGGGATGCAGACGAAAGTTGTCCGGTTCTGGATTTATTTTCTACTGCTCCGAATGCCTCTTGCATGCTGATTCCGGCGACTCAATATCAGACGGGAGCGAACCCCCGCAGTGAGTGCCTGACATGACAAACCCTTCCGAAGTCGACTGTTACAACAACCGCCGCCAGCGCGAGTTTGAAGACCGCATGGAGCGCGCCTTTGACCCGCATACCCGCCACAGCCTTACAGATCGCGGTGAGATCAGCATGGGCGGCGATGGTGGTATGAGCGCGCTTTTTGCCGCGCTGGGCGCCCTCGAAAATGACGAGGATATCCCCGACATGCGCCCCGGCCCGAGGTTTAATGATGAAGAGCTTGAGGCTATCCGCGCAGAACACCCTGCAATCCAGATCGAGCGTGACTATACATCCCGGTATGATCGTCAATTTAAGAAGCGGGTCGCGCTTGAGAACGAACTGCCAACGCATTCCCCGGAGGAGCCTCGTTATCACGAGGTTATGGCGGAACTTGCCGAGGTGAAACGTCGGATCAAGATCGAGCTGGAGCGCGCTATAGATGATACATACCGCGAGCGCGAACGTATTGACGAATACAAGCTGACGGCTGGGAAAGACGAACGCAACGCCAGCCGCCGTGTCCGTTCTGAGGCCAACGTAATGACACCTAAGGAGGTGCTGGCGGCTGAGACACCCGAGGAGAAGGCGAAGCGCATCCACGAACGTAAAATGGAGCGTCAAGCACAACGTCGCGCAGAGAGGAGAGCCGCAAAGGACGCGAAGTGATGGACGAAGATCAGCGGCATTTTGACGGCAACAAGGCGCGCTTTTTCAACGAGGAGACAGACGGGGATGGCGAGACGCTCGACATCGGCGGAAATCGTGACGCGAATGTGACGCGGGCCGTCTTGTTGGCGCTCGAAGATATCGACAGCGTGAGCGATGATTTCGCAAAGGTGTATGGGCGCTTCGCGTTTACCCAACAGGAACTTGAAGAGGCGGCGCGCAAGTGACGGTAGGCAGCGAAGACCCGGTAGCGGCTATTTCGGCTGATCAGGGACGAGAGACGAAGGTGCTGAGCGGCAACATAGCTGTGGGCGCGATTAATCAGGTGATCGCCGCTGGCGAAATGATTGCTAAGCATCTGCTCGCTGCACCGGCTGGCACCACAATTGGCGACCTACTGACACAAAAGGTCTAGCACACCGGTCGCTCAAGTGTTATACTATCACACAAGGGTTTGGTCACCCTTGCACTCAAGGAAGGCCCATGCAGCGATAGCAAGCCGCTGTATGGGTCGACCTAAGTCAGTATTTACTTATTTAAAAACAATTACTTATACGCATTTTTATCTTGCGGGGCGAATCCGCTTGTGGGATTCTGGCAGCACGACCAACCCCTTTGGAGTGCCGACAATGGCCCTAAATGACACTTACCTGCCCGACGAAACCCATGCAGCCCTTGTGGCCGCGCTTACAGCACTGGACCGCGACCCCGCGCACCCACACCCTTTATGGGACCGGATGGTCGAAGTGCTGGGCGAGGTTGGTGGCATTTGGCCTGTATCCTGCCTCACAGATCAAGGGGAGAACTTAGCATGAAACTGACAGCAGAGAACCATGCGCAACTTGAAGACCTTATCGACAAAATTCTGGTGACGCTGGACGCAGGGGAGGTATCGCACAACTCCGCCATCGGCGCGCTTGCACATATCGTTGTCGCAGCCGCGCAGGGAAATGAAGACGAAGTGCGTGGTTGGCTGGAGCGGCCTGAGACCTTTAAAAATTGGGCGCGCACCGCTGCCAGCTGATCGCCTTGACCTTTACCGCGGTCAATTTCTACCATGCACCCGCCGGTTCACGCCGGCGGGCTTGCAATATCTATTGAGTCGGAACCGTCGAGCCTAGGCTGTTGATCGCAATGCGAATGGCTCGGGTTAGCAACCGTCGTAATTCTTATTGCCGCTGGCGGTGATAGTGTATGTGCCGCCCCGTGGGCCAGTGTAGCATCGCTGTGAGGCACGTGCCCTTCGGGGAGCCCTATAGGTGGCTCGAGGAGCCTTGTAGGTATAGCTTGCGAGTCTTTTGGCTTCTACTCCCCACTCACAAGCAAGCCCATCGCCATCTCCGTCAAGGTTATGTGGGTCATTGTGCGGACCTCCAGAGGCGAGAAAGTATCTCTGTGCAGATGCGCCGCTTGAAAAATCACTACAGTCTTTGTCGAGGTTTGCGCTGATTGTGGTCGCTGAACCACGGGAATAACGCCGTGCTCCAAGCATCGAAGCCGAAGTGCGTCCATAGCTTTCGTTAGCGCAGTGCTTTACACCTCTGCTGGCTAGTTCAGCCTCGATCATCAGCTTCGACAGTGCAGGAGTGGTGCTTAGGCGGTTCGTATAGCACAGTGAGGCGGTGGAGGCCTGACTGTATGCTGCCGACGCCTTTGCGTTCTGTTGAGGCGTAGGCCCTGCTGTGCAGCCCCCTAATATTGCTGCAATCATTATGACAAATTTCTTCATTTTTAACTCCCTAAGTTTACATACCTACAATCTCGATTCCTGCTAGCATTGCAACCTCAAGTAGTTGGGGCTTCGAGCGTATGCTCAGCTTTGACGTCATCGCGCGGCTTCGGAGGGTATTCTTCGCCCATTTTTACGCCGGTTACATGGTTACAAATGGTATGGTAAGTAGTTGTTTTTATTGAAGTTAATCAAGATTCAAATCTCTTATCACCCACCATTTTCCCCCTAGTTCGCGTTGGATTGGCTTGCCACTCAGAGCCTGCGCCCATGTCCCATGGCTTGCCTTCTCTGCGTCGGAGTGATCCTTATCCCTATCGGCCCATACCACGGGCACCACGGGCGGAGAGAGCATGTCGGCACATCCTAAAATCTGGTTCCTGCGCCACGGGCAGACCGAGTGTAATCGCGCGTTTCGTCTACAAGGGCATCTCGATTCACCGCTGACCGATCAGGGTATCGCCGAGGCCGAGCGACAAGCGCAGATCATGCCAGCGATCCTTGCGCAAAAGCCGGATATCCTCGTCTCTCCGCTTGGCCGCGCGCAGCAGACGGCGCGGATTGCGTTGAATGGGGCCGCTTTCCAAACGGATGCCCGGCTGAAAGAAATCCATGCAGGCGATTGGCAGGGGGCAACCCGGGATGAGATATTCGCCGCGCACCCCGACCTCGCTGCCCGCGACCCCGCCCCGTTGGAGATCTACGCCGCCGCGCCGGGCGGGGAGGGGCTGGCGGCCTTTCGCAAGCGGATACGGGCGGTGCTCGACAGTTTGACCACGCCCACGGTGCTGGTCGCCCACGGGCTCTGGGGGCAGGTGCTTCGCGCAGAGGTATGCGGCGTTGATCCGGCAGAGGCCGGTCGGCTCAGCAACCGGCAAGGCTGCGTCTATCTGCTGGAGAACGGGACCGAGCGCATCTTGGAAGCCCCCGCATGAGCCGTTACCCGACGCTCTATATCCTGCGCCATGGGGAGACGGAGTGGAACCTCGCCAATCGGCTCCAAGGGCATTTCGATTCCCCGCTGACCGAGCGGGGGCGTGAACAGGCCGCGGCGCAGAATGCGATTCTGAAACGCTGCGATCTGGCGGGAGTCTCGGCGCTGAGCAGCCCGCAGGGGCGGGCGGTGGTCACAGCCGAAATCGCGCTGGCGGGGACGGGGCTGGAGGCTGGGCCTGATCCCCGCTTGGGGGAGATCGGCATCGGCGCTTGGGCCGGAATATCGCGCGAGACGTTGCTGCGCCAAACCCCCGCCGCGCGTGATTCCTACGATCTTTATGAACACGCCCCCGAGGGCGAGGGTTTCGCGGCGCTGCATAAGCGCTGCCAGCGCTTTCTGGACAGCCTGTCCGGCCCCCATGTGCTGGTCACCCACGGCATCACATCGCGCATGTTGCGCCTTATTTTACTGGGCCGCACGCCCGCCGCGCTGCGGGAGATGCAAGGCGGGCAGGGGGTGGTTTTCCGCCTTGAGAACGGCCAGCAAGAAAGGCTGACATTATAGGCTTGAAGCCCGCCCCCACCTTGGGCTATCAGGTCCAAGTCGGGTCGTTAGCTCAGTTGGTAGAGCGCTTCGTTTACACCGAAGATGTCGGGAGTTCGAGCCTCTCACGACCCACCATCCCCCTCCAACCTATTTATTTGGATCAACCGGTTTCCCCAGTGGTGAGCCCGACCGACGCCCGTCCGCTGCGCGGTCAGTCTGGGTCGGGAGTTCGAGCCTCTCACGACGCAGCATTTCCCTCTCGTTCAGCGATTGATGTTGGGCCAGCAGCTCAATGCCTCCGCGGCATAGCAGTATTCCAAGCCATAGCCTTCGTCAGTCCCGACCATGGGGGCGGCCAAGTAAAAGCGCCGCGATCCCTCCGTAAAAACCACATGGTTTCCCACCTCAAACCCAGCCCATCAAACGCCCCAAAAACAACTTACGAAAATTTCGCATTTTCGCGCAAACCGCGCTTGACGGCGGAGCGCCCTCACCATAGAACACCCAAACGCTCCGGGGCGACCTGGAGAGTGCAGCGGGCGGTTGTAGCTCAGTTGGTTAGAGTACCGGCCTGTCACGCCGGGGGTCGCGGGTTCGAGCCCCGTCAACCGCGCCACCGCTGCCTGAAAAGGGGACCTCTCTGAGGTCCCTTTTTTCGTTTCCAATCCCCTTAAAATGCCACGCAAAAACTTCTGTCGAGAAAGCGCATTTTCTCGCGCGAATGCGCTTGACGCCCCGCGCCCCGTGGCCTATTCCGCCCACATCGCGCGGTTGTAGCTCAGTTGGTTAGAGTACCGGCCTGTCACGCCGGGGGTCGCGGGTTCGAGCCCCGTCAACCGCGCCA